>NZ_JBIVHY010000008.1:228108-253321 GCF_044749445.1 Pseudomonas sp. NPDC089408 | reverse complement strand
GGCGGTCGCGCGCGCCTGGCACAGGATGGACTGGCCCGAAACAAACGTAGGAGCGGCTTTAGCCGCGAAGCGCCGCGCGGGCGGCGCTCGATCTCACAGGCGCTGCAAATGTTTCGGCGAACACCTGCGGCGCTCGATTTCCCAGGCGCCACAACCCTCAAGCCAGGCTCAAGGAACCACCACCCCTTCCTTGCTCAACATATCCACCAACCTAATCAACGGCAGCCCGATCAGGCTGGTCGCATCGCACCCGTGCGTGCTCTGGAATAAACTCACCCCCAACCCCTCCGCCTTGAAGCTGCCCGCGCAATCCAGCGGCTGTTCCGCCGTCACATAGCGCTCCACTCGCTCGCGGCTCAACTCGCGCAGGGTTACGGTAAACGGCACGCAATCCACCTGGCATTGCCCGGTGGTGCTGTTAAGCAGTGCCAGCCCGGTCAGGAAGCTCACCTGCTGCCCGCTGCATTCCAGCAACTGCTCGCAGGCCCGTTCGAACGTATGCGGCTTGCCCAGCACCTGTTCACCCAGCACCGCCACCTGGTCCGAACCGATGATCAGGTGCCCGGGGTGGCTGCCCGCCAGTGCCTCGGCCTTTTGCCTGGCCAGCCGGCGCACCAGCTCTACGGCCGGCTCGTCAGTCAGGCGCTGCTCGTCTATATCGGGGCTTGCCCAGGTAAAAGGCAGGCGCAGGCGAGCGAGCAGTTCGCGGCGATAGGTAGAGCTGGAAGCCAGTAGCAGAGGAAGCATGGTAGACTCCTGAATCAGTTGAATAAATTCTATCACGCACGATGCCGCCTAATTTCCTTTGACAGGGGCGGGGGGCATCCCTAGAATGCTGCGCCTATGTTGAATGACCCGATTCCACCTCACGTTGACCCGCGCAAATTAGCCGATCGTGGCGTAACCCTTAACGGTTCGCTGCAACTCGCTGATTTGGAAAGACTCTGCGACCCGCTTTCCGACAATGTCGGTACGGTGCAGGCGAAGTTCGATTTTGAACGAGATGAACAGCACGTGGTGGTTATCCACTCCGAGCTGGACGTCGAAGTCAAGATGGTTTGCCAGCGTTGTCTTGAGCTGGTCACCCTGCCGATCCACAGCGAATGTACTTACGCCGTGGTGAAGGAGGGTGCGAATACCCAGTCGTTGCCGAAAGGCTATGACGTGCTGGAACTGGGCGAAGATCCTTTGGATCTGCAGGCGCTGGTCGAGGAGGAGCTTTTGCTCGCCTTGCCAATCGTGCCTGCTCATCATCCGGAAGAATGCCAGCAGCCGGCGGGCGCAGACGAGCCCGATTCGAGCAAGGACGAGGTATCGCGGTCCAACCCGTTCAGTGTTTTGGCGCAGTTAAAGCGTGACCCAAACGTTTAGGAGTTAATCAATTATGGCTGTTCAGCAGAACAAAAAATCCCGCTCTGCCCGTGACATGCGCCGTTCGCACGACGCCCTGTCGGAAAACGCGCTGTCGGTAGAGAAAACCACCGGTGAAGTTCACCTGCGCCACCACGTTTCGCCAGAAGGCGTATACCGTGGTCGCAAAGTGGTCGACAAGGGCGCTGACGAGTAATCCTTGTCCGCTCAGATCATCGCGATCGACGCAATGGGCGGGGACTTCGGTCCCCGCAGCATTGTTCAGGCTAGCATTGCCTGCCTTTCTGCTACCCCCTCGCTGCACCTGACCCTCGTCGGTCAACCCTCCCTCCTTGAAGATCTTGTCAGTGGCCTTGCGGCTGCGGATCGCGCGCGCCTGCAGATTGTCGCCGCCAGTGAGGTGATCGGCATGGACGAGCGGCCCTCCCAGGCGTTGCGCGGCAAGCCGGACTCGTCGATGCGCATTGCCCTCGAGCTGGTGCGTGATGGCAAGGCCCAGGCCTGTGTCAGTGCCGGCAATACCGGGGCGCTGATGGCGCTGTCACGTTTCGTGCTCAAGACACTGCCGGGCATTGATCGGCCGGCCATGGTGGCGGCGATCCCGACCCAGGCCGGTTACTGCCAGCTGCTCGATCTGGGTGCCAATGTCGATTGCAGTGCCGAGAACCTTTACCAGTTTGCCGTGATGGGTTCGGTGGCCGCCCAGGCCTTGGGTGTGCATCGACCGCGCGTGGCGCTGTTGAACATCGGCACCGAGGACATCAAGGGCAACCAGCAGGTCAAGCTGGCGGCCAGCCTGTTGCAGAATGCCCGTGGGCTCAACTATGTAGGCTTTGTCGAGGGTGACGGGCTGTACCGTGGTGAGGCTGACGTGGTGGTGTGCGACGGCTTTGTTGGCAATATCCTGCTTAAGTCCAGTGAAGGCCTTGCGACCATGATTGCTGCGCGTATCGAGCAGTTGTTCAAGGGCGGCCTGTTGTCGCGGGCTGCCGGGGCGGTGGCCATGCCATTGCTCAAACGTCTGCAGGCCGACCTGGCGCCGGCGCGGCACAATGGGGCGAGCTTTCTGGGGTTGCAGGGCATCGTCATCAAGAGCCATGGTTCGGCGGGGGTGCAGGGGTTCCAGAGTGCCATTCAGCGGGCGTTGATCGAGATTCAGGAGAATCTGCCGCAGCGTTTGCATGGGCGCTTGGAGGACCTTCTGCTTTAGCTTGTACCGGCCTCTTCGCGGGTAAACCCGCTCCCACATGGAGGGTGCAGTCCTGTCACAGGAATTGTGCAAGATTCAAGGTCGGTACGGTCGTTGTAGGAGCGGGTTCACCCGCGAAAGGGCCGTCACTGAAGGAACAAAGACCTTAGGCATATCGCCAATGAAGTGCTTAAATGTGACCGCTTGGTCTGCGTCTTCATCCAAGCTTTCAGATTCCGCGCCCGGCCCAAGGCCTGGCGCACCCTATCCGACGACAAGATCATAAGGGCTTGTTCAATGTCTGCATCTCTCGCATTCGTCTTTCCCGGTCAAGGTTCCCAGTCGCTGGGCATGCTCGCCGAGCTCGGCGCCGAGAAGCCAGTGATCATCGAGACCTTCAAGGAAGCCTCCGCAGCGCTCGGCTACGACCTGTGGAAGCTGGTTCAGGAAGGCCCGGAAGAGCAACTTAACCAGACCGACAAGACCCAGCCGGCCATCCTCACCGCGTCCATCGCGCTGTGGCGCCTGTGGCTGGAGGAGGGCGGCGCACAGCCGGCCTTCGTTTCCGGTCACAGCCTGGGCGAATACAGCGCCCTGGTCGCTGCTGGCAGCATCAGCTTGAAAGACGCCGTTCGCCTGGTCGAGCGCCGCGGTCAGCTGATGCAGGAAGCAGTACCGGCCGGTCACGGCGCCATGGCCGCCATTCTCGGCCTGGACGACGCCGTGGTCGTGGAAGTCTGCGCCGAAGCGGCTGAAGATGAAGTGGTCAGTGCCGTCAACTTCAACTCGCCAGGCCAGGTGGTCATTGCCGGCAACAAGGCTGCGGTAGATCGCGCCATGGAACTGTGCAGGGCCAAGGGCGCCAAGCGCGCCCTGCCACTGGCGGTCAGCGTGCCGTCGCATTGCGCCCTGATGAAGCCGGCTGCCGAGCGCTTTGCCGAGGCGGTCAACGCCATCGAGTGGAAGGCCCCGCAGATCCCGTTGGTGCAGAACGTCACCGCCGCCGTTGCTGCCGACCTCGATACCCTCAAGCACGACCTGCTGGCGCAGCTGTACCAGCCGGTGCGCTGGGTCGAGTGTGTGCAGACCCTGGCTGCCAATGGTGCGGTCAACCTGGTCGAGTGCGGCCCGGGCAAGGTCCTGGCTGGCCTGAACAAGCGTTGCGCCGAGGGCGTGACCACCTACAACCTCAATACCCCTGACGCCGTTGCCGCCACCCGCGCGGCACTGGCCTGATTTGGAGAAGCTTGCATGAGCCTGCAAGGTAAAGTTGCACTGGTCACCGGCGCTAGCCGTGGCATTGGCCAGGCCATTGCCCTCGAGCTGGGCCGCCAGGGCGCGACCGTGATCGGCACCGCCACTTCGGCGTCCGGCGCCGAGCGCATCGCCGCCACCCTGAAAGAACACGGCATCACCGGCACCGGCATGGAGCTGAATGTGACCAGTGCCGAATCGGTTGAAGCTGTACTGGCCGCCATTGGCGAGCAGTTCGGCGCCCCGGCCATTCTGGTCAACAACGCTGGCATCACCCGTGACAACCTCATGCTGCGCATGAAAGACGACGAGTGGTTCGACGTCATCGACACCAACCTGAACAGCCTCTACCGTCTGTCCAAGGGCGTGCTGCGTGGCATGACCAAGGCCCGTTGGGGTCGTATCATCAGCATCGGCTCGGTCGTCGGTGCCATGGGTAACGCTGGCCAGGCCAACTATGCGGCTGCCAAGGCCGGCCTGGAAGGCTTCAGCCGCGCCCTGGCGCGTGAAGTGGGCTCGCGTGGCATCACCGTCAACTCGGTGACCCCAGGCTTCATCGACACCGACATGACCCGCGAGCTGCCAGAAGCGCAGCGCGAAGCCCTGCAGACCCAGATTCCGCTGGGCCGCCTGGGCCAGGCCGACGAAATCGCCAAGGTGGTTTCGTTCCTGGCTTCCGACGGTGCAGCCTACGTGACCGGCGCCACCGTGCCGGTCAACGGCGGGATGTACATGTAACACTGCAACTCAATGTGACGGATTTCGTAAAAAAAGAGTCATACTGCGAGCCTAAAATCCGTTATAAAGCTGCAACCAGATTCCAGGCAGGGGGTGCGGTGACTAGCCTGAAGGTGCGTTTCGCTTGAAAAGCGAACGTCTTTCTATAAAATTAGCCACCGGCCAGCTGCCTGACATATATCCATTAGGAGTGAAAACTAGGTATGAGCACCATCGAAGAACGCGTCAAGAAAATCGTCGCCGAGCAACTGGGCGTCAAGGAAGAAGAAGTGACTAATTCCAAGTCCTTCGTCGATGACCTGGGTGCCGATTCGCTTGACACCGTTGAACTGGTGATGGCTCTGGAAGAGGAATTCGAGACCGAAATCCCTGACGAAGAAGCCGAAAAGATCACTACCGTTCAAGCTGCCATCGACTACGTCCAAGCTCACCAGGGCTAAGACGCTCCAGTCGACGCTACTTGTCGGGGAAAACCGCACTGCCTTCGCCGGCGTGCGGTTTTTTCTTTGCGAGCGCCCCGCATTTTCCAGGCCGCTTCGTTCACCGCGCACCAAGAGCCTGTTGCCATTCCATTCCAGCGCTTGAATGCAATGGCAAGAGACTCTGTTATTAGAAAAGGAGAGTACTGTGTCGCGTAGACGCGTCGTGGTCACCGGTATGGGTATGCTGTCGCCACTGGGTACCGATGTACCGAGCACCTGGCAGGGCATTCTGGCTGGCCGCAGTGGCATTGGTCCGATCGAACACACGGACCTGTCTGCCTACTCCACCCGTTTTGGCGGCTCGGTGAAAGGCTTCGAGGTTGAGCAGTACCTGTCGGCCAAAGAGGCCCGCAAACTCGACCTGTTCATCCAGTACGGTCTGGCGGCCGGTTTCCAGGCGGTGCGTAATGCCGGCCTGGAGGTCACCGACGCCAACCGCGAGCGGGTTGGCGTGGCCATGGGCTCGGGTATCGGCGGTTTGACCAACATCGAAGAAACCAGCCGTACCCTGCACGACTCGGGGCCGCGCCGTATTTCGCCGTTCTTCGTGCCGGGCTCGATCATCAACATGATCTCGGGCTTCCTGTCGATCCACCTGGGCTTGCAAGGGCCGAACTACGCCATCGCCACCGCCTGCACCACCGGCACCCATTGCATCGGCATGGCCGCGCGCAATATTGCCTACGGTGAAGCTGACGTGATGATCGCCGGCGGTGCCGAAATGGCCGCTTGCGGCCTGGGCATGGGCGGTTTCGGTGCCTCGCGTGCGCTGTCGACCCGCAACGATGAGCCAGCCCGTGCCAGCCGCCCCTGGGACAAAGGCCGTGACGGCTTCGTGCTGTCCGATGGCGCCGGTGCCCTGGTGCTCGAAGAGCTGGAACACGCCAAGGCCCGTGGTGCGACCATCTATGCCGAGCTGGTTGGCTTTGGCATGAGCGGTGACGCCTACCACATGACCTCGCCACCCGAGACCGGCGAAGGCGCTGCCCGCTGCATGGCCAACGCCCTGCGCGATGCTGGCATCCAGCCAGAAGAGGTCAGCTACATCAACGCCCACGGCACCTCGACCCCTGCGGGCGACGTGGCCGAAGTGGCGGCGATCAAGCGTGTGTTCGGCGAGCATGCCTACAAGCTGGCCGTCAGCTCGACCAAGTCGATGACCGGCCACCTGCTGGGTGCCGCAGGCGCGGTGGAGGCGATCTTCAGCGTGCTGGCCATCAACAGCCAGATGGCGCCGCCGACCATCAACCTGGATGAGCCGGACGAAGGTTGCGACCTCGATTTTGTGCCGCACCAGGCGCGCAGCATGCCGATCGACGTGGTGTTGTCCAACTCGTTCGGCTTTGGCGGCACCAACGGCTCGCTGGTGTTCCGCCGGTTCGCCGGTTGATGCACAGCTGGATCGATGGCCAGCCGGCGACTGCAGTCAACCTGCAGAACCGCGGCCTGGCCTACGGCGATGGCCTGTTCGAGACCATTGCCGTGCGCGGCGGCCGCCCCAGCTTGCTGGACGGCCATCTCGCACGCCTGGCGCTGGGCTGCCAGCGCCTGGCAATCAGCGCCGACCTGGCGCTGGTGCAGGACGAGTTGTTGCGCTTTGCCAGCCAGCTCGGTGATGGCGTGGTCAAACTCATCCTTACCCGTGGCGATAGCCTGCGCGGCTATGCGCCGGTTGCCGGTGTCGCGCCGCGGCGTATCCTGCAAGGCAGCCCATTACCCAGCTATCCTGTCGAGCATGCCGAGCACGGCGTGCGCTTGTTCGCTTGCCAGACCCGGCTTGGGGAACAACCGTTGCTTGCCGGGCTCAAACACCTCAACCGCCTGGAGCAGGTGCTGGCCCGCGCCGAATGGCAGGACAGCGAACATGCCGAAGGCCTGATGCGTGACGGGCAGGGCAGGGTGATCGAAGGGGTGTACAGCAATCTGTTCCTGGTGCGCGATGGTGCACTGCTTACCGCCGACCTCAGCCGCTGCGGCGTGGCCGGCGTTATGCGTGGCGCGTTGCTGGAACAGGCGGCGCTGTCGGGCATTGCGGCGCAGGTCTGCGACCTCTCGTACAGCGCGCTGGAGCAGGCCGATGAAGTATTTGTTTGCAATAGCGTCTACGGTGTCTGGCCCGTGCGTGGCGTAGCCGCGCTAAACTGGTCGCCGGGCCCGCTTACCCGAAAACTGCAGGCCGTTGCCCGTACGTTACTGGAAACCTGAATTCGTGAGACGTAAATTCCTGCTGCTGCTGGAAATGGGTCTGATCATCGCTGGCCTGGCCTTGGGTTGGTCGGCCTGGAAGATCAACTCGGTCCTGGAGCAGCCTTTGCACGTGACGCAGGAGCGCCTGCTCGACGTGCCCAATGGCACCACCCCCAACCGCATGTTCTACCGCATGCAAACGGAAGGGTTGCTCGACGACGCTGTCTGGTTGCGCTTGTACTGGCGCTTCAACATGGCCGGCACACCCCTGCACACCGGTGAGTATCGCCTTACCCCTGGCATGACCGTCGAGCAGCTGTTCGATGCCTGGCGCCGCGGCGACGTGGTGCAATACAACCTGACCCTGGTCGAGGGTTGGACCTTCCGCCAGGTGCGCTCGGCCGTGGCCAAGCATGAAAAGCTCAAGCACACCCTGGAGGGCCTGTCGGACGCCGAAGTCATGGACAAGCTCGGCCATACCGGCGTGTTCCCCGAGGGCCGCTTCTTCCCGGACACCTACCGCTTCGTGCGCGGCATGAGCGACGTCGAGTTGCTGCAGCAGGCCTACATGCGCCTGGACGAAGTGCTGGCCAAGGAATGGGCGGCGCGCGCCACCGACCTGCCGTACCGCGACCCGTACCAGGCGCTGATCATGGCGTCGCTGGTAGAAAAGGAAACCGGTATTGCGCAAGAGCGTGGGCAGATTGCGGGCGTGTTCGTGCGGCGCCTGCGCCTGGGCATGATGCTGCAGACCGACCCGACGGTCATCTACGGTATGGGGGAACGCTACAACGGCAAGATCACCCGCGCCGACCTGCGCGAGCCTACGCCGTACAACACATACACCATCACCGGCCTGCCGCCGACACCGATCGCGATGGTCGGCCGCGAGGCGATCCACGCAGCGCTGAACCCGTCCGAGGGTACCAGCCTGTACTTCGTCGCCCGTGGCGATGGCAGCCATGTGTTCTCCGACGATCTTGATGACCACAATTCGGCAGTGCGTGAGTTCCAGCTCAAGCGCCGGGCTGGCTACCGTTCCAGCCCCGCACCGCAGCAACAGGCTCAGCCGGATGCCGATGACAGCGGTCAGCCGCCGAGCGACGACGACGCGCAGCAACAAGAGTCGCCTGCTATGGATGAGCCGGTCCCGCAGCCAGCCCCTGCTCAACCGCCCGCCCAGGGTGCCCCAGCGGGTGGTGCGCAAGCGGCTGAGCGGCCGACGCCTGACGAACAATATTAAGGACTGCCTGTGAGCGGCTTGTTTATTACTTTGGAAGGCCCCGAAGGCGCGGGCAAAAGCACCAACCGTGACTACCTGGCGGCGCGTTTGCGCGAGCACGGCCTGGACGTGGTGCTGACCCGAGAGCCCGGTGGTACTCCGCTGGCTGAAAAGGTGCGTGAGCTGCTGCTGGCGCCCAGCGACGAAAGCATGGCGGCCGACACCGAACTGCTGCTGGTGTTCGCCGCGCGCGCCCAGCACCTGTCGCAGGTGATCCGCCCGGCACTGGCCCGTGGCGCGGTTGTCTTGTGCGACCGTTTTACCGATGCTACCTATGCCTACCAGGGCGGTGGTCGCGGCCTGTCGGTCGAGCGTATCGCCACCCTGGAGCAATTTGTCCAAGGCGACCTGCGCCCGGACCTGACCCTGGTCTTCGACCTGCCGGTCGAAGTGGGCCTGGCCCGCGCTGCTGCGCGTGGCCGCCTGGACCGTTTCGAGCAGGAAGGCCAAGCGTTCTTTGAAGCTGTGCGCCAGGCTTACCTGCAGCGTGCCCAACGCGAACCGCAGCGCTACAGCCTGCTTGATGCTGCGCAATCCCTGGAGGCTGTGCAGCGTGCCATCGACGCCCTGTTGCCGGCCATCGTGGAGCGTTGCCGTGGCTGAGGCCTACCCCTGGCAGCAGGCGCTCTGGCAGCAATTGGCCGGGCGTAGCCAGCATGCCCATGCCTACCTGCTGCACGGGCCGCAGGGCATCGGCAAGCGGGCCATGGCCGAGCGGCTGATGGCCCGCCTGTTGTGCCAACAGCCCCAAGGCCTTGACGCTTGCGGCACGTGTAAGTCGTGCCTGTTGCTGAAGGCCGGCAGCCACCCGGACAATTTCGTCCTCGAGCCCGAAGAAGCCGACAAGCCGATCAAGGTTGACCAGGTGCGAGAGCTGGTGGCTTTCGTGGTGCAGACGGCCCAGTTGGGCGGGCGTAAGGTGGTGTTGATCGAGCCGGTGGAGGCGATGAACGTCAACGCTTCCAACGCACTGCTTAAAAGCCTTGAAGAGCCTTCTGGCGATACCGTGCTGCTGCTGGTCACGCACCAGCCCAGCCGCTTGTTGCCGACCGTCAAAAGCCGCTGCCAGCAAGTGGCCTGCCCGCAGCCGAGCCTGGCCCAGAGCCAGGCCTGGCTGGCGGGTGCGCTGCCCGACAGCGACGAGGCCGAGCGCGACGAACTGCTGACCCTGGCCGCCGGTTCGCCGCTGATGGCGGTCAGCCTGCAGGCGCAGGGTGTACGCGAGCAGCGTGCGCTGGTGACTGACGGGGTGAAGAAGTTACTCAAGCAACAGCAATCGCCCAGCCAACTGGCCGATGCCTGGAAGGCTGTACCGATGTTGAGGGTATTCGACTGGTTCTGCGATTGGGCGCACCTCATTCTGCGCTACCAGTTGACCCAGGACGAGGAGGGGTTAGGCTTGGCCGATATGCGCAAGGTGGTGCAATACCTGGCGCAGAAGAGCCGTCAGGCCAAGGTATTGGAGGTGCAGGCGTGGATCCTCGAACAACGCCAGAAGGTGCTGGGCAAGGCCAACCTTAATCAAACCCTGTTGCTAGAATCGCTGCTGGCCCACTGGCTGCAACTGCCGGGCGCCCGCTGATTTCCCATTTTCCATGTGTGCCGTTATCCCATGCTCGTAGATTCCCATTGCCACCTTGACCGTCTTGACCTCAGTGCCCATCAGGGCTCGCTCGATGCTGCGCTGCAGGCGGCGCGTGATCGCGGGGTGGGGCATTTCCTGTGCATTGGCGTCAGTGCCGAAAACGCCGGTGCGGTCAAGGCATTGAGCGAGCAGTACGCGGATGTCGACTGTTCGGTGGGTGTGCACCCGCTGGACCTGGCGCCGGGCGAAACACCGGCGCTGGAATGGCTGCTGCGCGAACTGGCCCATCCCCATGTGGTGGCGATTGGCGAAACCGGGCTGGACTACCACTACGAGCCTGAAGCTGCCGAATTGCAGCAGGCCTCGTTCCGCCTGCACCTGGAGGCTTCGCGGCAGACCGGCAAGCCAGTGATCGTACATACCCGGGCGGCGCGCGCCGATACCCTGGCGTTGTTGCGCGAGGCCAATCTGCCGCAGGCGGGTGTGCTGCACTGCTTTACCGAAGACTGGGACATGGCCAAGGCGGCGCTGGATCTGGGCTATTACATATCGCTGTCTGGCATCGTTACCTTCCGCAATGCCGATGCCCTGCGGGAAGTGGCGCGGCAAGTGCCGGTCGACCGCTTGCTGGTAGAGACCGATTCGCCGTACCTGGCGCCGATTCCGTACCGCGGCAAGCCGAACTTGCCGCAGTATGTGCGGGAGGTGGCGGAATATGTGGCTTCGCTGCGCGGGGCCAGTTATGAGCAGTTGGCGGAGCAGACTACGGCGAACTTCAAGCGCCTGTTCCCGTTGGCGCGGGTGGCCTGACTTTCTAGGCTTTGGCGTTGTGTGAGGGCCGCCAGGTGCCTGGCACAACCCTTGCAGCGCCTGGGAGATCGAGCGCCGCCCGCGCGGCGCTTCGCGGCTAAAGCCGCTCCTACGTTTGTTTCTGGCCAGTTATGCCTGTGGCATTTGCGCGCGTACTCCTTGGCGCACGCCTCGATATCGCGTCGTACTAACAAGGCGGTCGCGCGCGCCTGGCACAGGCGATACTGGCCCGAAACAAACGTAGGAGCGGCTTTAGCCGCGAAGCGCCGCGCGGGCGGCGCTCGATCTCATAGGCGCTGAAAATGTTTCGGTGAACACCTGCGGCCCTCTCACCATCCCCCGAAAACCCCACCCCAGCGCAAATCCCCCTTAAACACACAAAAAAAACCCGGGTTCTGGGGGAGGAATCCGGGTTAAGACCATTAGGAGTAAAACAAAGGTACGCGGTCCCTGAGCACCTTTATCGGCGCGCCACTTGGGGGGGATGCGCCGCGCCAACACTTCAAGTATTGGCCAGGTTTGGCGCAGTGCCAGTGCATATTGGTCGTTTTTTAAACAAATTTGGAATACGACAGCGTTTCATTCCTCCCGCAACGCATGGCCGTAAGCATCGTGAAACACAGACATGCGTGGATGATCCGTGCAATTTCCCGCAAGTTAGGCATAATAAACCGCTTCGATTGTCATCCAGTCCTTCCCATGCAGAAAGAACCTCGTAAGGTCCGTGAGTTTCGCCGTCGCGAACAGGAAATCCTCGATACCGCGCTCAAGCTGTTTCTCGAGCAGGGTGAAGACAGCGTCACCGTCGAGATGATCGCCGACGCCGTGGGCATCGGCAAAGGCACGATCTACAAGCACTTCAAGTCCAAGGCGGAAATCTACCTGCGCCTGATGCTCGACTACGAGCGCGACCTGAACGAGCTGTTGCACTCGGCCGACGTCGACCGCGACAAGGAAGCCCTGTCGCGCGCCTACTTCGAGTTCCGCATGCGCGACCCGCAACGCTACCGGCTGTTCGACCGCCTTGAAGAAAAGGTGGTCAAGGGCAACCAGGTACCGGAGATGGTCGAGCAACTGCACAGCATCCGCGCCTCCAACTTCGACCGCCTGACCCAACTGATCAAGGGCCGTATCAGCGAAGGCAAACTCGAAGACGTGCCACCGTACTTCCACTACTGCGCCGCCTGGGCGCTGGTGCACGGCGCCGTGGCGCTGTACCACTCGCCGTTCTGGAGCAATGTGCTGGAGGACCAGGAAGGCTTCTTCCAGTTCCTGATGGACATCGGCGTGCGTATGGGCAACAAGCGCAAACGCGACCCGGAACCGTCGGTGTAGGAGCGGCTTTAGCCGCGAACACTGGCGTAGCCGGTGCCATCCACCGCCCTTTCCACAACAGCAATGCGGTACTGACACCGGTAACGTGTGCAGGGCTTGCAAAAACCTGATTTATGAGTCAGCTTTTGCCAGCCCCCATCATCCATGCCGGAGTCATCCATGATCGTCGATCGTCAAGGCAGGCGATTTCGTAACCTGCGTGTCAGCCTGACGGCTGCCTGCAATTACGCCTGCACCTACTGCGTACCCGACGGCAAGCGCCTGGTGGCAGCTCAGGATGAACTGTCGGCAGACGCCTTGGCCCGTGGCGTGGCCTACTTGATCGAAGCCGCCGGCATCGAGCGCCTGCGTATCACCGGTGGTGAACCACTGGTCACCCCGCGCCTGGATGCCTTTCTGGCCGCCGTGGCCAAACTCGACCTCGACGACATCTCGCTGACCACCAATGGCCAACTGCTAACGCGCAAGTTGTCGCAACTGCAGGCGGCTGGTATTCGTCGGCTGAATGTTTCCCTCGATACCCTCGACCCGCAGGCTTTTCGCCAAATCGCCAGGGGCGGCGACCTGGCCAGTGTGCTGGACGGGATGGAGCAGGCCAGTGCGTTGGGCATGCAGGTCAAGGTGAACATGGTGCCGATGCGCGGGCAAAACCTCGACCAGGTACTGCCGCTGCTGGATTACTGCCTGGAGCGCGGCTTCGAGTTACGCTTTATCGAATTGATGCGCATGGGCCACCTGGCCGGTGACCGCAATGCCTTCCTGCAGCAGTTTGTCGGCCTCGACCCACTCTTGGCGCTGATCGGCAGCAAGCATGCCTACGCCCAGGTGGATGCGCCGCTGGATGCTACGGCCATGCGGTACCACATCCCCGGCAAAGGCCACTTTGGCGTCATTGCCAACGAAAGTGTGCCGTTTTGCCGTACCTGCTCACGGCTGCGCCTGTCGTCCACCGGCTGGCTGCATGGCTGCCTGTCGTCGAGCAACCGTCACTTCATTGGCGACCTGCTGGAAAAGCCGCGTCATCAGGCACTACCGGCCTTGCAGCGGTTGCTGGTCAAGGCCTTGGCAGACAAGCAGGACCTGGCGTTCTCGGGTGGCGTGACGGTCATGAAAGTGATCGGCGGCTGAAGCTGGCGCAAAAGCTGCATCCGCCGGCTATTCGCCGGTTTTTCGTCGCCGGTCACTGGAGGAAAGATGCGTAGCCTGGTCTTGCTGCTGGCGCTGATGGCGCTGGGCGGCTGCATGAATGTCAGCGATATGGGCGAGGGTGTCCGCTATCACATGAGCGATGCGGGGCTGCTTGACCACAGCGAAACCCGCCGCACCCTGTCGATCCGACTGCAGCCGGACTCGTTCATCTTCATCGGCCAGGGCGCGTTCGTACCGCCGGGCAAGGGGCCGGTGCCGCGGCAGAACGCCGTGGCCGAGCAGGCCTTCAAGAGCTTTGTCGAGTACTTCCCGCTGGTACGCCGCGCCCAAGGCCCGTTGGGCCTGGAAGAGGCTGTTGCCCAAGCCCGCTCGGTGGGCGCCGACTACGTGCTGTACACCCGCTTCGCCCGCACCGACGACCGCATCGGCAACGGCGACGAGTGGTATGACGAACAGGCCGTCGACCGCCTGGGTTGGGACAGTGGGGTGGTGCAGATGATGCTGATCGAAACCAATACCCGCTACCTGATCGACACCGCGCGTATCAAGAGCCGTGGCGGTTTGTTGACGTTCCACGACAAAACCCCCGAGGATTTGCTTGGTGCGCCAATGCGCGAGTACGCTCGTAGCCTTCTGGGCATGAGTGAATGAGGCAAGCGTGATGAGCGACTCCGGCAAGGCCAATGACCTTCTGGCGCAGATCCCCAAGGCCAAGGGCCTGCCACCGGTGCATCTGTGGAACCCGGATTTTTGCGGCGACATCGACATGCGCATCGCCCGCGACGGTACCTGGTACTACCTGGGCACGCCGATCGGGCGCAAGCCGATGGTGCGGCTGTTCTCCACCATCATTCGCCGCGATGGCGATGACTATTTCCTGATTACCCCGGTAGAGAAGGTTGGCATTCGTGTCGACGATGCGCCGTTCGTGGCGGTGATGCTGGAGGTGCAGGGGGGGGGCGAGCAGCAGGTGCTGCGCTTTACCAGCAATGTCGAGGACCAGGTCGAGGCCGGGCCGGGCAACCCGCTGCGGGTAGTGATCAACCCGGTGACGCAGGAGCCATCGCCGTATGTGCTGATGCGCAGCAACCTTGAGGCACTGATACATCGCAATGTGTTCTATCAGTTGGTGGAGCTGGCGGTGCCGCGGGAGATCGACGGTGAGGAATGGCTTGGGGTGTGGAGCCAGGGTGAATTTTACCCGATCGGGCGTAGTAGCTGACTTCGTTGTTGCCTGTATCGGCCTCTTCGCGGGTAAACCCGCTCCCACAGGGTATTCACAGATTTCAAGGGTTGTACCGGGCTTGTGGGAGCGGGTTTACCCGCGAAGAGGCCGGCACAGGCGAAAAATCGGCCCCCTGCTTTTCCCCCGAATTGGCCATTTGTCATCAGCCCCTCAGGGCCTAACCTGCAGGCATCTGCCCTCCAGGAAAAAGCCCATGAAGCCCCTAGTCATCATCCTTTTCGCCCTGCTCGCCGCCCAGACCTCAGCTTGGGCCCACGGCGATGTCGCCGACAAAGTCAGGGTCCTGCAGCAACAACAGCCCTCCAACGCCCCGGGCAAAACCGCCGTCATGCTCACTGTCAGCTACGCCCCCGGTGAAGCATCGCCCGCCCACCAGCACCCAGGCGCCGTCATGGCCTACGTACTGGAAGGGGCGGTGGTATCGAAGCTGAATGACGAGCCGGAGAAAACCTACAAGGCCGGAGAATACTGGTACGAAGCACCCGGCACCGTGCACAGTGTGTCGCGCAACGCCAGTAAGACCCAGCCAGCCAAGCTGCTGGTCTGGAGCCTGGTCGATCAGGGGCGCGAAGTCACCATACCCCTTTCGGCAACAGGTTCAGCACGCTGAGCCTGAGCCAGGCCGCTGGATACTGCCTCGATCAAAGCCTCATCGTGTACCTGACAAGGCGCAACCTCAACGTTGCTGGTATAGAACGGCGGTAGGCGTTGTGCCAGTTGGGCTACAGCCTTGGCGGTGCAGCCGGCAGGGAGCATTACGTACTGCAGGCTGGAAGGAAATGACGGTAGCGTGTGTCGTTCTACCGTTGAGCCATATGCGCCCAGCGTCATGACTGCTTCGCTCTCGGCGGGGTTTGGAAAGCGCAACAGGATGAACGTGCAGTGACGTGGGTGAGGCAGGTATTGAAGCGCTTCGTCTCGAACAGCCGATTCTTCGTTGTTCATCAGTCGCCAGCGCAACGCAGCGTAACTGCGCGTGGTCTCCATGAAAGCAGTACGTATGGGGGAGTGCTGTTCTGCCCCGGCCAGGCACGCCAGTAGATTGCCGAATGGGTCCAGCATGGCTACGGCATTACCCGATACGCTCTGCAGGGCAGTGTCCAGCAGCGGTTCGGCCAGTTCGAGGCCAGGTATGCGCGGGTTTTCGCTTTTTACGCGCAGGCTCCACCGGCTCAGGCTTTCTAGGGCTTGGCGTACTGTGCTCAAGGCGGGCAGGGTGGCGGGGTCTTTCAACGCAGAAGGGGTCAAGCCCGTGCTGCTGCTTTCGTCGTGCACCAGGTTGACGCTGGCTTCGAACACGGAGCGGGTAAGGCTCAGGGTCGCTGCGTCAATGCATTCGCCAGCATAGACTGGCCCGTTCACTGAACCCACGTAGCCACGGTCCCAGGGGGTGCCAACGGCGTAGTAACCCCACGTGGCTTGTGCGCGCAATCGCGGCCCTGCAGGCAGGCTTGGGAAATCGAAGCGGCCGTTATAATTGATTCCGGCAAAGCTATCGTGCGCACTTACCGCTACGTTGAAGCCGGCCGTGATCAACGCCCCCGCGCACATTGCACAGGGGTCGAGTGACGTAATGACGGTCAGTTCATGGGTGGGGGGAAGGCCAAGTGCGTGCTGATTGTCATAATACCAGTCGACCAGTTGCCGTTCGCCGTGTGCCGTCGGGTCATGGAGCCGGTAGGGTGGTTGTGCCTGGCTCCCCGCGAAGGGCTTGAGCACCTGATTGTGCAGGGCGACCACTATTTTGCCAGTGGCGTTTTCGATGATGCAGCCGCCCACTGCAAAGGTGCCCTGGTGGTCGGCGAACAGGGCTTGCCGGGCGCTGATGGCCACCGCTTGCTGGGCGTCTAGGGCGAAATCGTTGGCTGACATGCAGGCTTGTACTCGTCAAAAGGTTTAGACGATACAGTAACCAAGCGTTCGTGCGGGTAAAGGAAGCCTACAAAAAAACCTCCAGATGCTGACGCACCTGGAGGTTTCAGTATTTGGCTCCGCGACCTGGACTCGAACCAGGGACCCAATGATTAACAGTCATTTGCTCTACCGACTGAGCTATCGCGGAATCTGCGCGTATCTTACTGATTATCAGGGGGAAGTCAAGCCACCCCCTGACAAATCAAGCAGTTACAGCACTTCCACGATGGCCTTGGTGACCACGTGAATGTTGCTCTGGTTCAGCGCGGCCACGGCGATGCGGCCGGTGTCCAGGGCGTAGATGCCGAAATCGTTCTTCAGGCGGGCGACCTGCTCTACGGTCAGGCCCGAGTAGGAGAACATGCCGACCTGGCGACCGACGAAGCTGAAGTCGCGGTTGGCGCCGTATTCGGCCAGCAGCGAAACCATCTGCTTGCGCATGCCGTGAATGCGCTCGCGCATTTCGGCCAGCTCGGTTTCCCACATCTGGCGCAGTTCGGCGCTGTTCAGCACGGTGGCAACGATGGTTGCGCCGTGGGTTGGCGGGTTGGAGTAAGTGGTGCGGATCACGCGCTTGACCTGCGACAGCACGCGGGTGCTCTCGTCTTTCGAGGCGGTGACCACCGACAGTGCGCCCACGCGCTCGCCGTACAGCGAGAACGACTTGGAGAACGAGCTGGAAACGAAGAACTCCAGGCCGGATTCTGCGAACAGGCGCACGGCGAAGGCGTCTTCGGCGATACCGTCACCAAAGCCCTGGTAGGCCATGTCGAGGAACGGTACGTGGCCCTTGGCCTTGACCACTTCCAGCACGTTTTTCCAGTCTTCCAGCGTCAGGTCGACGCCAGTCGGGTTGTGGCAGCAGGCGTGCAGTACCACGATCGAGCCGGATGGCAGGGCGTTGAGGTCTTCGAGCATGCCGGCGCGGTTGACGTCGTTGGTCGGCGCGTCGTAGTAGCGGTAGGTCTGCACCGGGAAGCCAGCAGATTCGAACAGTGCGCGGTGGTTTTCCCAGCTCGGGTCGCTGATGGCAACCACGGCGTTCGGCGAGATACGCTTGAGGAAGTCGGCACCGATCTTCAGTGCGCCAGTACCCCCGACGGCCTGCACGGTGACCACGCGGCCAGCGGCCAGCAGTGGCGATTCGGCGCCGAACAGCAGCTTTTGCACGGCCTGGTCGTAGGTCGCGATACCGTCGATCGGCAGGTAGCCGCGCGAGGCGTGCTGGGCGGCACGCTGGGTCTCGGCTTCGATCACGGCGCGCAGCAGCGGAATGCGGCCTTCCTCATTGCAGTACACGCCTACGCCCAGGTTGACCTTGTCGGTACGTGGGTCGGCGTTGAATGCTTCGTTGAGGCCCAGGATAGGGTCGCGGGGTGCCAGCTCGACAGCGGAAAACAGGCTCATTGTTACTTCGGCTCTGATTGGAGAGTGATAGGGCGTACACGCTCCAGCCGAATGCACTGAAGCGGTGCACAAACGGGGAGTCAGTATAGTGATACCGACCGGTCACCGCGACACTCTGGCGCAGCTTTTCCGGCGATTTACGCAAATATTTTTTGACCATTGGTCTAATTGCCCGGTCCACCGTAATACCCGTTCACAGGTATGCGGTGAAAGCGCCCCCTGGCGGGCGCATTTGGGTATAGACTACTGGCTAAATTTACAGTTGCTGCAGCACCGCGAGGTCCGTCATGTCCGAGTTCCAGCTCGTCACCCGTTTCCAGCCGGCCGGCGACCAGCCCGAGGCCATCCGCCAGATGGTCGAAGGCATCGAGGCGGGGCTGTCGCACCAGACGCTGCTCGGGGTGACCGGCTCGGGCAAGACCTTCAGCATTGCCAACGTCATCGCGCAGGTGCAGCGCCCAACCCTGGTGCTGGCACCGAACAAGACCCTGGCCGCGCAGTTGTACGGGGAGTTCAAGGCATTCTTCCCCAACAACGCAGTGGAGTATTTCGTTTCCTATTACGACTACTACCAGCCGGAAGCCTACGTGCCGTCATCGGACACCTTCATCGAGAAGGATGCCTCGATCAACGACCACATCGAGCAGATGCGCCTTTCGGCGACCAAGGCGCTGCTGGAGCGGCGCGATGCGATCATCGTCACCACCGTGTCGTGCATCTATGGCCTGGGCAGCCCCGAGACCTACCTGAAAATGGTCCTGCACGTCGACCGCGGCGACAAGCTCGACCAGCGCGCGCTGCTGCGCCGCCTGGCCGACCTGCAATACACCCGCAACGAAATGGACTTTGCCCGTGCCACCTTCCGCGTGCGCGGTGATGTGATCGACATCTTCCCGGCCGAGTCTGACCTGGAGGCGATCCGCATCGAACTGTTCGATGACGAAGTGGAGAACATTGCCGCCTTCGACCCGCTGACCGGCGAAGTTTTCCGCAAGCTGCCGCGGTTCACCTTCTATCCCAAGAGCCACTACGTCACCCCGCGGGAAACCTTGCTGGAGGCGGTGGAGGGCATCAAGGAAGAGCTCAAGGATCGCCTGGAGTACCTGCACAAGGCCAACAAGCTGGTCGAAGCCCAGCGCCTGGAGCAGCGCACCCGCTTCGACCTGGAAATGATCATGGAGCTGGGTTACTGCAACGGCATCGAAAACTACTCGCGCTACCTGTCCGGGCGCCCGGCCGGGGCTCCACCGCCGACGCTGTACGACTACCTGCCGCCCGATGCGCTGCTGGTGATCGACGAGTCCCACGTCAGCGTGCCGCAGGTCGGTGCCATGTACAAAGGCGACCGCTCACGCAAGGAAACCCTGGTCGAGTACGGCTTCCGCCTACCGTCGGCGCTGGATAACCGGCCCATGCGTTTCGACGAATGGGAAGATGTAAGCCCGCAGACCATCTTCGTCTCCGCCACCCCGGGGCCCTACGAGGCCGAGCACGCCGGGCGCGTGGTGGAGCAGGTGGTGCGCCCGACCGGGCTGGTCGACCCGCAGGTCGAGATTCGCCCGGCGCTGACCCAGGTCGACGACTTGCTGTCGGAGATCCGCAAGCGTGTCGCCGCGGGCGAGCGGGTACTGGCTACCACGCTGACCAAGCGCATGGCCGAGGACCTCAGTGATTACCTGGCCGATCACGATGTGCGGGTGCGCTACCTGCATTCGGACATCGACACCGTGGAGCGGGTGGAGATCATCCGCGACCTGCGCCTGGGTACCTTCGACGTGCTGGTGGGGATCAACTTGCTGCGTGAAGGTTTGGACATGCCTGAAGTGTCGCTGGTGGCCATTCTCGATGCCGACAAGGAAGGCTTCCTGCGTTCCGAGCGCTCGCTGATCCAGACCATTGGCCGTGCGGCGCGTAACCTCAATGGCCGGGCAATCCTGTATGCCGACAACATCACCGGCTCGATGCAGCGCGCGATAGACGAAACCGAGCGCCGCCGCGAGAAGCAGATCGCCTTCAACGAAGCCAACGGCATCGTGCCCAAGGGTGTGGTCAAGGACATTACCGACATCATGGAAGGCGCCACCGTGCCCGGCGCGCGCAGCAAGAAGCGCAAGGGCATGGCCAAGGCGGCAGAAGAGAGCGCCCGTTACGAAGCCGAACTGCGCACGCCGGGCGAGATCACCAAGCGTATCAAGCAGCTGGAAGAGAAGATGATGCAGTTCGCCCGCGACCTGGAGTTCGAGGCCGCGGCGCAGCTGCGCGACGAGATTACCCAGTTGCGCGAGCGGTTGATTACCAGCTGATTTTTATATTGCTTGTACTGGCCTCTTCGCGGGTAAACCCGCTCCCACAGGTACAGCGCAGGCCTTGAAACCTGTGCAAAAACCCCGTGGGAGCGGGTTCACCCGCGAAGAGGCCGGCGCAGACAAAAGCTAACTCAATGAGCTTCCCCAGCCTTCAACCCCTGCGGCAACTTGCGGGTCAACAGCACCGCCACCATGCTCACCGCCAAGCCAATCCCGACAAAATGGAAGGCATCGTTGTAAGCCATGATCAACGCCTGCTGGTGGGTAATCTCACTCAATTTGCCCAGCGCCGCATTGTCACTGCCTAAACGCTCCGCCAGTTGCGCCAGGCGCTCCGCCACCTGCGGGTTGTTCGGCACCACCGCTTCGCGCAGGTAATCGAAATACACCTTGGTCCGCGCATCCAGCAGGGTGGCCAGCAAGGCAATGCCAATTGCCCCGCCCAGGTTACGCAGGATATTGAACAGGCTCGACGCCGACCCGGCATCCTGTTGCTGGATATACGCCGTGGCAATCAGCGAAATGGTCACCATGATCATCGGCTGGCCAAGCGCGCGGATGATCTGGATCTGGTTGAACTGTGGCCCGGCAAAGTCCGGGTTGAGCACCCCCGAGCCGAAACTGGCAGCGCCGAACAGGCAGAACCCCAGCGCGCACAGCACCTTGGGCGGAATCACCTTCATCAGCTGCGGCACCAGCGGGATCAGGAACAGCTGCGGCACCCCCATCCACATGATTACCTCGCCAATCTGCAGCGCGTTGTAGCCCTGTACCTGCGCCAGGTACAGCGGCAGCAGGTAGATTGACCCGTACAGCCCCACGCCCATGCCCAGGCTGGCGATGCTCGACAGGCCGAAGTTGCGGTTGCCGAGAATTCGCAAATTGATCAGCGGGTGTGGCTTGGAAAACTGCAGGATGACGAAGGTGATCAGGCTGACCAGCGCAACACTGCCCAGGCCGACGATCAATTGCGATTCCAGCCAGTCCTTGCGGTGGCCTTCTTCCAGAAATACCTGCAGGCAGCCCAGGCCCACGCCCAAGGTGAAGATGCCCGCGTAGTCCGTGCTTTTCAGCAGCTCCCAGTGCGCCTCCTTTTTTTCCAGCCCGTACAGCAAGCCAGCGATCATCACCAGGCCCGGCGGGATGTTGATGTAGAAGATGTACTCCCAGCCCCAGTTCTCGGTTAGCCAGCCACCCAGGGTGGGGCCGATGGACGGGGCGAAGGTGGCGGTCATGGCGAACATCGCCATGCCCTTTGCACGGTGGTGTTCGGGCAGCTTGATCAGGGTCAGGGTGAAGGCCAGCGGGATCAGCGCGCCGCCGGTAAAGCCCTGCAAGGCGCGGAACAGGATCATGCTTTCCAGGTTCCAGGCCATTGAACACAGCAACGACGACAGCAGGAAACCGGCGGAAACCCACACCGCCAGCCGCCGCGCCGACAGCAGCTGCACCAGCCAGGCGGTCAGTGGGATCATGATGATTTCCGCCACCAGGTACGAGGTGGAAATCCACGAGCCTTCTTCCAGGGTGGCCGACAGCGCGCCCTGGATGTCCTTGAGTGAGGCGTTGGTGATCTGGATGTCCAGTACCGCCATGAAGGCGCCGAGCATCACGCTCATCACTGCGATCCAGTCGCGACGGGTGGGCTCCGCCGTGGGGCGCAGCAGCTGATCACCGGCCATCGTGGCCTTCGTCCTGGTTGCGCAGGTCGACAGTGGCGGTGACCGACATGCCCGGGCGGATGCGCCCGTGCAGGGGGTTGTCGGCGCGGAAGGTGAGCTTTACCGGGATGCGCTGTACCACCTTGGTGAAGTTGCCGGTGGCGTTGTCCGGCGGCAGCAGGCTGAACTGAGCGCCCGAGGCGGCGAACAGGCTGTCGACGCGGGCTTCGATGGGGGTGTCGGGGTAGCTGTCGAACAACAGTTCGGCGCGCTGGCCCGGCTGCATGTGGCCAATTTGGGTTTCCTTGAAGTTAGCCTGCACCCAGATGTCTTCGTCGGGCACGATCGACAGCAGGTAGGCGCCGGCCTGCACCACCTGGCCATTGCGCGCATTGCGCTGGCCGATGGTGCCGCTGATGGGCGCGCGGATTTCGCAGCGGGTCAGGTTAAGTTCGGCCTGGGCCAGGTCGGCGCGGGCGTTGGTGATTTGCGCATCGAGGCGCTTGAGGTCGGCATTCAGCGCGTTGACTTGCTGGCGCTGGCTTTGCAGGTCGGCGCGGGCTTTGTCCACCTGGGAGCCGGCGACATGGCTGTCGGCCGAAAGGGTGGTGACCCGCTCTTCGGAAACATAACCCGGCTTGCGCAGTTTTTCTGCACGGCTCAGGTCCAGCCGTGAGCGGTCGAAGGTGGCCTGGTTGGCCGCCACCTGGGCCTGACCGGCGGCGATCAGGCTGCCTTGCTGGGTCAGGCGGCTTTGCGCCTGGGCGTACTCGGCTTCGCGGGTGGCCAGGGCAGCACGGGCGCGCTCGATCGCCAGCTCGAAATCGGCAGCCTCCAGGCGCACCAGCAGGTCGCCTTGGTTGACATGCTGGTTGTCCTCGACCGGCACGCTGTCGATTCGGGCGCCGAGCTGGCTGGAAATGCGGGTGATTTCGCCCTGCACGTAGGCGTTGTCGGTGCTCTCGTAGAAGCGGCCCTTGAAGTACCAGTGGGCCAGGAAGGCGAGGGCGATGATGGCCACCAGGGTGAAGAAGATCGCCAGGCGGCGTTTGAGTTGGGCAGGCATGGGGGCTAGGGTTCCAGAAATGTAAATAAATTTAACAGCGCCGCAGGGGCTGTCGACAAGTGACGTTCGCGCCATTGCTGGAGCCCGGTGCCCGCCACCTGCTACCATTCCGCCTTTGTTTCATCTTTCGTTCGAGACTCTCCATGACCACCGTACGCACGCGTATCGCGCCATCGCCTACCGGCGACCCCCATGTCGGCACTGCCTACATCGCCCTGTTCAACTACTGCTTTGCCAAGCAGCACGGCGGTGAGTTCATCCTGCGCATCGAAGACACCGACCAGTTGCGCTCCACGCGCGAGTCGGAGCAGCAGATCTTCGACGCCCTGCGCTGGCTTGGCATCGAATGGAACGAAGGCCCGGACGTCGGCGGCCCGCACGGCCCGTACCGGCAGAGCGAGCGTGGCGAGATCTACGCCAAGTACGCCAAGGAGCTGGTTGACGCCGGCCACGCCTTCTACTGCTTCTGCACCGCCGAAGAGCTGGAGCAGATGCGCGCCGAACAGCAAGCCCGTGGCGAAACCCCACGCTACGACGGCCGTGCCCTGTTGCTGAGCGCCGAAGAAGTACAGCGCCGCCTGGACGCTGGCGAGCCGCACGTGATCCGCATGAAGGTGCCGAGCGAAGGTATCTGCGTGGTGCCGGACATGCTGCGTGGCGATGTCGAAATCCCGTGGGACCGCATGGACATGCAGGTGCTGATGAAGAACGACGGCCTGCCGACGTACTTCCTGGCCAACGTGGTCGACGACCACCTGATGGGCATCACCCATGTGCTGCGTGGCGAAGAGTGGCTGCCATCGGCGCCCAAGCTGATCAAGCTGTACGAGTACTTCGGCTGGGAGCAGCCCAAGCTGTGCTACATGCCGCTGCTGCGTAACCCGGACAAGTCCAAGCTGTCCAAGCGCAAGAACCCGACCTCGGTCACCTTCTACGAGCGCATGGGCTTCATGCCTGAAGCGATGCTCAACTACCTGGGCCGCATGGGCTGGTCGATGCCGGACGAGCGCGAGAAGTTCTCGCTGGCGGAAATGGTCGAGCACTTCGACCTGTCGCGTATCTCGCTGGGTGGCCCGATCTTCGACATCGAAAAACTGTCCTGGCTCAATGGCCAATGGCTGCGCGAGCTGCCCGTCGAAGCATTCGCCACGCGCCTGCAGAAGTGGGCGTTCAACAGCGACTACATGATGAAGATCGCACCGCACGTGCAGGGCCGGGTGGAAACCTTCAGCCAGGTTGCGCCGCTGGGCGGGTTCTTCTTCGAAGGCGCGCTGAAGCTGGATGCCAAGCTGTTCGAAAGCAAGAAACTGTCGGCCGACCAGGTGCGCCAGGTGATCCAGCTGATCCTGTGGAAGCTCGAAAGCCTGCGCCAGTGGGAAAAAGAGCGCATCACCGGTTGCATCCAGGCCGTGGTCGAGGCGCTGGAGCTTAAGCTGCGTGACGCCATGCCGCTGATGTTCGCCGCCATCACGGGCCAGGCGAGCTCGGTATCGGTACTGGACGCCATGGAAATCCTCGGCCCCGACCTGACCCGCTACCGCCTGCGCCAGGCCCTGGACCTGCTGGGTGGCGTGTCGAAGAAAGAAAACAAAGAGTGGGAAAAGCTGCTGGCGTCGATTGCCTGACAGCATTCCCCAAACCCTGTAGGGGCGGGTAAACCCGCTCCCACAGGGCTCACTGTTCCGCTTTTAGAGGGGGCAGGGCGGTAAGTGATTGTTATCTGTGAAAAATTTTTTGATTATTTTTGAAAATTCGTTTGACAGCCCTGCAATCCGATCTTAATATGCGCCCCGTCCACAGCGATGAACGAGAACGAAGCGCCAGGCACCCAGCCAGCGATTCGGTTCAAAGCGACATTGTGGGGCTATAGCTCAGCTGGGAGAGCGCCTGCATGGCATGCAGGAGGTCAGCGGTTCGATCCCGCTTAGCTCCACCAAATTCCGCTTAGCAGCCATGGCTGGTAAGCAAGACCGGGTCCAGCAACCGGGTCTTGAAGGTAAGAAGGTTCGTCCCCTTCGTCTAGTGGCCTAGGACACCGCCCTTTCACGGCGGTAACAGGGGTTCGAGTCCCCTAGGGGACGCCAGTTTTGCACAAGCGATGTTTCATTATGTCGCTGGGCCGCGAGGCTAAAAATCCGGGGCTATAGCTCAGCTGGGAGAGCGCCTGCATGGCATGCAGGAGGTCAGCGGTTCGATCCCGCTTAGCTCCACCAATTTTGCCGCGGTTCGCG
>NZ_JBIVHY010000008.1:133289-228016 GCF_044749445.1 Pseudomonas sp. NPDC089408 | reverse complement strand
GCGTAAGTGGATCGGCACGAAGGTTACGTCCCCTTCGTCTAGTGGCCTAGGACACCGCCCTTTCACGGCGGTAACAGGGGTTCGAGTCCCCTAGGGGACGCCACTTTTTCCTGCGTTTTGCAGGGCTTAAAAAGGCTCGTCGATTATTGATGAGCCTTTTGTTTCGGGGCTATAGCTCAGCTGGGAGAGCGCCTGCATGGCATGCAGGAGGTCAGCGGTTCGATCCCGCTTAGCTCCACCAATTTTGCCGCGGTTCGCGTAAGTGGATCGGCACGAAGGTTACGTCCCCTTCGTCTAGTGGCCTAGGACACCGCCCTTTCACGGCGGTAACAGGGGTTCGAGTCCCCTAGGGGACGCCATTTTTACCCGCGTTTTGCGGGACTTTGAAGGCTCATTCGATTATTGAATGGGCCTTTTGTTTTTCTACCCCCTCAAAAAACTCCGCCGTCGACCAACGGACGCAGATTCTGCTTGCCAAAAAATATGATAGGAATAATATTTCGATCATCATATTTTTGCTTGGCGAGTGCCTTATGAGCGACAAGAAGAGCAGAACCCGCGAACGCATCCTGCAGGCGGCGCGCAGTGCGCTGATCCAGCATGGCCCGGCCGAGCCGAGTGTCAGCCAGGTGATGGGAGCTGCAGGCCTGACCGTAGGCGGCTTCTATGCCCACTTCGACAGCAAGGACGAACTGATGCTCGAAGCCTTCCGCCAGTTGCTGGGCGAGCGTCGGGAGCTGCTTGCCCAAGTCGACCCGAACCTTGATGGCGCTGAGCGACGTGCGTTGGTCGGCGCGTTCTACCTGTCGCGCAAGCACCGTGACGCCGAAGTGCATGCCTGCCCGCTACCCAACTCGCTGGGCGAGATGCAGCGCCTGCCAGAGGTATTCCGTGACGTGCTGGCCGAGCACATCGAACTGATGACCGCTGCCATGGTTGACCGCCCTGAAGATGCCGACAAGGCGCTGGCTGACCTGGCGCTGATGGTCGGTGGAATTGCCTTGGCGCGTGCTTTGGGTAGCAACGAACTTTCTGACCGTATTCTGCGCGCCGCCAAATCGGCGGTGGTATGAATACCTGGAGCATGGCGATGACCACGTTGAGCTGGATTCGCGGTGTCAATGGCACCTTGGGCCGCCTGGCCCCCGAGCATGTCGCGGGCAAGATGCGCCGTTTTTTCATGACCCCACGCAACCTGCCGCCGCGCCAGTGGGAGTTGCCCATGCTGGCCAGCGCCGAGCGCATCACCCTGCGTTTTGGCCTGTCGGCCTTGCGCTGGGGCCAAGGGCCGACTGTGTTGCTGATGCACGGTTGGGAAGGGCGCCCGACCCAGTTTGCGGCCTTGATCGAAACCCTGGTCCATGCGGGGCACACCGTGGTCTCGCTGGAAGGCCCGGCGCATGGCCGTTCGCCGGGTGAGCAGGCACATGTGGTGCTGTTTGCCCGGGCACTGCTGGAGGCCGCGGCCGAACTGCCGCCATTGCGTGCGGTGATTGGCCATTCGATGGGCGGTGCCAGTGTGTTGCTGGCCTTGCAGATGGGCCTGCGCACGGAGGCGGCGGTGAGCATAGCTGCCCCGGCGCGGTTGCTGGGCGTGCTGCGTGGTTTTGCCCATCGCCTGGGGATGCCGGCGCGGGCACGGGCGGCGTTCATTCGCCAGGTGGAGCGCGATGTGGGCATGCAGATTGCGCGGCTGGATGTCAGCGGTTACCAGTTGGAGTTGCCGGGGTTGGTGGTGCATGCCGCCGATGATGCACTGGTGCCGGCCGATGAGGCCCAGGTTATTCACAAGGCCTGGTTCGACAGCCGGTTGATGGTGTTGGAAGAGGGCGGCCATCAGCGGGTGCTGGCCGACCCGCGGTTGAGTGAGGCCGTGCTCGAATTACTGGCCAGGGCTGCTGCGCCCGCGCGGCAAAGCGCCTGATTACAGGCCTGACGCGGTCGGTGTAGGAGCGGCCTTGTGTCGCGATGGGCTGCGCAGCAGCCCCAAAATCTCAGCCTGGGCACAGATTGTCGGGTCTGCTGCGCAGCCCATCGCGACACAAGGCCGCTCCTACACCGACCGTGTCAGGCTCACAAGGGCTGGACATTGCCTCGCAGGTCGCTGCTAAATCCCCTTTTGTGCCAAGGAAGCGAACATGAGCTGGGACCTGGCAACACCCTTCGTCATCGACCTGCGCGTCGGCAGCGAGGACATCGACGGCCTCGGCCACGCCAACAACGCGGTCTACGTCACCTGGCTGGAGCGCTGTGCCTGGCGCCACTCCCAGCGTCTGGGCCTGGACCTGGCCGAGTACCGTCGGCTGGACCGGGCCATGGCCGTGGTGCGCCACGAAATCGACTACCTGGCCGCCGCCTACGAAGACGACGAACTGCAACTGGCCACCTGGATCATCGACTGGGACCAGCGCCTGCGCATGACCCGGCGTTTCCAGCTCAGGCGCCCGCGTGACGGCGTGACCCTGCTGCGCGCGCAAACCACCTTTGCCTGCATCGAGCTGTCCAGCGGCAAACCGCGGCGCATGCCGGCAGAATTCCTCGATGGTTACGGCCCGGCGCTGATCGGCGCCTGAAACACCGGCAATTTTGCTAGACTGCCGGCTTTTTCCGCCGAGACCCCGACATGCAAATTGCCCTGGCCCCCATGGAGGGGCTGGTCGACAACATCCTGCGCGACGTGCTGACCCGCGTGGGCGGTATCGACTGGTGCGTCACCGAGTTCATTCGGGTGTGCGACCGCCTGTTGCCGCCTGCCTCGTTCCACAAGCTGGCGCCTGAACTGCGCCAGGGCGCGCTGACGGCTGCCGGGGTGCCGATGCGCGTGCAACTGCTGGGCTCGGACCCGGTATGCCTGGCAGAAAACGCGGCACTGGCCTGTGAGTTGGGTGCGCCGGTGATCGACCTGAACTTTGGTTGCCCGGCCAAGACCGTGAACAAGTCGCGCGGTGGCGCGGTGCTGCTCAAGGAGCCGGAACTGCTGCACGCCATCGTGCGTGAGGTACGCCGCGCGGTGCCGGCGCATATCCCGGTAACCTCGAAGATGCGCCTGGGCTTCGACAGCCCCGAGGGTGCGCTGGAATGTGCCACGTCACTGGCCGAAGGCGGTTCGGCGCACCTGGTGGTGCATGCGCGCACCAAAGTCGAGGGTTACAAGCCGCCGGCGCATTGGGAGTGGGTGGCGCGGGTGCAGGATGTGGTCAAGGTGCCGGTGTTCGCCAATGGCGAGATCTGGACCGTGGATGACTGGCGGCGCTGCCGTGAGGTCAGCGGCGCTGAACACATCATGCTCGGCCGTGGGCTGGTGTCGCGCCCGGACCTGGGCCTGCAGATTGCTGCGGCGCGTGATGGCCGCGAGTATCAGCCGATGAGCTGGGAGGACCTGCTGCCGCTGCTGCGCGAGTTCTGGCGCCAGGCCCAGGCCAAGCTGTCGCCGCGTTATGCGCCGGGTCGGCTGAAACAGTGGCTGGCGATGCTGACCCGCGGTTATCCCGAGGCGGTGGTGTTGTTTGCCGAGTTGCGCCGGGAGGATGATTGTGCGCGGATCAGCCGGTTGCTTGGGGTTGATGCGGTTTCCTTTGAGGCTTGTGTTGCCTGATCTGGCCCTTTCGCGGGTGAACCCGCTCCTACACAGGCATGTGCCGCTTACGCAACCGATGTAGGAGCGGGTTCACCCGCGAAAGGGCCATCAAAGCCAGTACATGACCCAAATTTTTTATTCTCGCCCCTTGAAAGCATTTCCCTAGGCCATATCTCTTGAGTACGCGATGCCGAAGTCGGGTCGCGTAATGACTTACTTGCTGAATCTCAGGAGTTTATGACCATGACTACCGCTTTCTCTCTTGCTCCACTGTTCCGCCACTCCGTTGGTTTCGACCGTTTCAACGACCTGTTCGAATCCGCGGCACGTAACGAGGCCGGTAGCAGCTACCCGCCCTACAACGTGGAAAAGCATGGTGATGACCACTACCGCATCGTGGTGGCTGCAGCCGGTTTTCAGGAAGAGGATCTCGACCTGCAGGTCGAAAAAGGAGTCCTGACCGTTACCGGTGGCAAGCGCGACAATGGCGCCGCTGAAGTGACCTACCTGCACCAGGGTATCGCGCAACGCGCCTTCAAGCTGTCGTTCCGCCTGGCCGACCACATCGAGGTCAAGGCCGCCGGCCTGGCCAACGGCCTGCTCAGCATCGACCTGCTGCGCATCGTGCCTGAAGAAGCCAAGGCCAAGCGCATCCCGATCAATGGCGACAAACCAGCGCTGAACTGATCGCGTTGATGTGAAGAAGGGCACCCTCGGGGTGCCCTTTTTTGTGTCTGTGGCCATCAAACACGGTCCCCCTGTAGGAGCGGCCTTGCCGGAGCGCCGGACCGGTCGGATGGGGCGCGCAGCGGCCCCAAAATCTCAGCCCCAGCACAGATTGCCGGGGCTGCTGCGCAGCCCATCGCGACGCAAGGCCGCTCCTACAAGGACCGCGTCAGTTTCAGTAATCCGCCGGCGCCTCCAGCAACATCTGCCGAAACGCCTGCAGCGGCAACGGCCGGCTGTGCAGGTACCCCTGGTACAAGTGGCACCCCAGCCGCTCCAGAAACTCCAGCTGTTCAGTCAGCTCTACCCCTTCGGCAATCACCGCCAGGTCCAGGCTGCGGGCCATGGCGACAATGGCGCGGACGATTTCCGCGTCGTTGGGGTCGATCGGGGCATCGCGCACGAACGTCTGGTCGATCTTCAGCGCATCTACCGGCAGGCGCTTGAGGTACGTCAGCGAGGAATAGCCTGTGCCAAAGTCATCCATGGCAAAACTTACCCCGTAACGCTTCAGTTCGCGCATCTTGCTGATGGTGTCTTCCAGGTTCTGGATAACGATGCCTTCGGTAATCTCCAGCTTCAGCATCTGCCGCGGCAGGCGGTAGTCATCAAGGCTGCGCAGCACCCGCCCGACAAAGTCGTTCTGGCGGAACTGCCGCGGGCTGATGTTCACGCACAGGCTGAAATCGTCGGCGTCGATCAACCCGTCGCTCAGCATGCGCGCGCAGGCATCGCAGGCTTCGTCAAGGATCCAGCTGCCAACTTCAAGGATCAGGCCGCTTTCTTCCAGTACCTGGATGAATTGCGCCGGCGGTTGCTGGCCCAGTTGCGGGTGGTGCCAGCGCAGCAGCACCTCGGCGCCGACAATGCGGTTGTCGCGGGCATCCACCTGCGGCTGGAAGTGCAGCGCCAGTTCGCCACGGGCCAGGGCCAGGCGCAGGTCGTTTTCCATGCGCAGGCGCTCGCTGGCGGCCTTTTGCATGGTGGTGTGGAACAACTGTGTGGTGTTGCGCCCGGAATCCTTGGCCCGATACAGGGCAATATCGGCGCGCTTGAGCAGGTCCGCGGGGGTGGCACCGTGGTCAGGTATCAGCGCCACGCCGATGCTCGGCGTGACCTGCAAGCGCTGGCCATCCAGCGACATGGGTTCGGCTAGCAACTCGCGCAGGGTGTCGGCCAGTTCGCGGACTTTCTCTTCCACCAGCTCGCGGCTGCCTTCCAGGCCGCTGAGCAGCACCACAAACTCATCGCCACCCAGGCGTGCCACGGTGTCCTCCAGGCGCACGCTGGCTTCCAGGCGGGCGGTGATGATTTTCAGCACGGTGTCGCCCACCGGGTGGCCCAGCGAGTCGTTGATGTGCTTGAAGTGGTCGAGGTCGAGGAACAACAGGGCGCCACGCAGGTTGTGGCGCTTGAGCAGGGCGATCTGCTGGCTCAGGCGGTCCATCAGCAGGGCGCGGTTGGGCAGGTTGGTCAGCGGGTCGTGATAGGCCAGGTGGCGGATCTGCGCCTGGGCGTTCTTCAACTGGCTGACGTCGCGGGCATTGAGCAGCAGGCATTCCACCTCGTTGAGGGTGATCGGCTCCACCGATACTTCCACGGTGAGGATGTCGCCGCGCTTGTTGCGCCCGAGCATCTCGCGGTGGTGCACCCGACCGCGCTCGCGCAGTTCGGCCAGCAGCGCGCTGCGTTGCTTGTCGTCGGCCCAGATGCCGATTTCGTACACCGTGTGGCCGACCACTTCGGCGACACTGTACCCGGTCAGGCGGCAGAAGCCGTCGTTGATTTCCAGGTAGCGGCCGCTGTGGCGCTCGGTGATGGTGATGGCGTCGGGGCTGGAGTGGAAAGCCTTGGCGAACTTCTCTTCGCTGGACTTGAGCGCGGCCTCGGCGCGTTGCTGCTGGGTGATGTCGCGCAGGGTGGTGACGCTGCAGGGCTGGTCGTCGACAGTGATCAGGCGGCTGGAAATCACGCAGGTCAGCGGCGCGCCGTTGCGGTGGTTGACCACCACGGCGACGTTGCTCAGGGCCTGTTCGCGAATCACCCGCTCGATGCGTTGCGCGCGCTCGATGGATTCGGCCCACAGGCCGATTTCCTCGGCTGTGCGGCCAAGTACCTGGTCGCTGCCCCAGCCGAAGGTCTGGGTGAAGGCCGGGTTGATCTCGATGAACTGGCCGGTGTCCTGGCGGGTAACGCAGATCGGGTCGGGGCTGACCTGGAACAGGCTGGCGAATTTCTCTTCCGAAGCGCTCAGGCGCTGCTCGCGCTCCACCTGGTCGGTGATGTCGAGCAGGGTGCCGGCCATGCGCAGCGGGTTGCCCTGTTCGTCGCGGTACAGTCGCGCGCGGCTTTCGATGTAGCGCGAAATGCCGTTTTCCAGCTGCACCCGGTAGGTGATCTGGTAGTTGCCGGCAGGCCCTTCACGCAGGCTGCGGTAGGCCTGTCGCATGGAGTTGCGCTCTTGCTCGGGCACGCCTTCGAAAAACGCGTCGAACGATTCGTGAAAGGGGATCGGCGGCAGGCCGTGCAGCTGTGCGGCGCGGGCCGAGCCGTAAAGCATGCCGCTGGGAATGTGCCAGTCCCAGGTGCCCAGTTGCGCCGAGTCCAGGGCCAGGTCCAGACGCTCCTGGCTGTCCTTCAAGGCCTGCTCGGCGCGCTTGCGCTCGGTGGTGTCGACAAAGGTGCTGATAAGGAAGGTTACGCCTTCCAGTTCGATGCCCTGGGTGCACAAAATACCGTCGTGAACCTTGCCGCTGGTGGCGCGGAACTGCACTTCCAGGATCAGTGGGCCGCCGCTGGCGCGGGTCGACTCCATCACCTGGTGGCGCTGCTCGGGGTTGACCCACAGGCCCAGCTCCAGGCTGGTCTTGCCGATCACTTGGCTGCCGGGCCAGCCAAACATGTCTTCGAAGTGCTGGTTGACCTCGAAGATCATGCCGTCGTGGCGGCGGGTGAGCAAAATGGCGTTTGGGCTGAGGTGAAACAGTGTGGCGAAGCGCTTTTCCGAGTTGATCAGCGCCGTTTCCCGCTCGCGCTGGCGGGTGATCTCACGGATCACCCCGATCATCTGTGGCCGCCCGTGCTGGTCGTGGGTCAGGCTGCCGTTGATCTCCAGCCAGTGCAGGCTGCCGTCCGGCCAGCGAATGCGGTGGCGCATGGCCTGTTCCACCGGTTCGCCGTTGAACACGGCCTGGAACACCTGGCGCGTGCGGGCGCGGTCTTCCTCGGGCAGCAGGTCGAGGTAATCGACATCGGCAGGCAGTGGCCGCTGCGGGTCGAAGCCGAACAGGGCCTGGGTGCCCCGCGACCAGCTGACCCGGCCACTCTCGATATCCCAGAGCCAGGCGCCCAGGCGCGCGCCGTTGAGCGCGGCCAGCAGCTGCGGGGCGTTCTGCCAGGCCTGTTCGGACTCCTGGGGGTCGGCCGCAGGTATTCGCGGCAGGCGCAAAAAGCGGTTTGCTGATTTGGGCATCGGTACCAGACCTTTGGCTATGACGCATCCATGAAGTGGAAATGCCGGGCTGACGGCCGGTCAGGCGGACCCTGCGTGGCTGTCGAGCAGGGCCATGAATGCCCTGGCCGCGTTCGACAGCGTTCGCTCTGTGTGCAGAATGTAGCCTAGCTGGCGCGACAGCTGTATGCCGGGCAAGGCGATGGGTGCAACCTGTTCGTCGAGCATGGTGCGCGGCAATACGCTCCAGGCCAGGCCGATCGACACCATCATCTTGATGGTTTCCAGGTAGTTGGTGCTCATGGCGATGTTCGGCGTCAGGCCCTGGCTTTCGAACAGGCGCTGGACAATATGGTGGGTAAAGGTGTTGCCACCGGGGAACACCGCCGGGTGGCGGGCCACGTCGGCCAGGCTGACAGCCTGGTTGCTGGCCAGCGGGTGCTCGGGGGCGGCGACGAAGTCAAGGGCGTCGTCCCACACTGACACGGCCTTGACCAGGTGGTGCGGCTCGGGTGCCAGGGTGATCACGGCAATTTCGGCGCGGCCATGCAGAATCTCGTCGTAGGCCTGTTCCGAATCCATGAACTGAATATCCAGCGCCACCGCCGGGTACTCGCGGGTGAACGCTCGTAACAACGGCGGCAGGCGGTGCAGGCCGATGTGGTGACTGGTGGCCAGGGTCAGGCGACCGCTCACCGCCCCGTTCAGGTTGGTCAGTGCGCGGCGGGTATCATCAAGGACGTTGAGGATCTGGTACGCCCGCGGCAGCAGGGCGCGCCCGGCCTCGGTCAAGGTCACCTCGCGGCCCAGGCGGTCGAACAGGCGCACGTCCAACTGCTGCTCAAGGCCCGCGATGCGTTTGCTGATAGCCGGCTGGGTCAGGAACAGGCGTTCGGCCGCCCCCGAGAAGCTGCCGGTTTCGGCGATGGCAATAAAGGCGCTGAGGTTGGCCAGGTCCATGGTGTTGTATTCCTTTGGGTTATCCAAAGCATAAAAATTATGAATTTGAGTTATTCAATCTAACCCCATAGCATCGTCCATACAAGCCAAGGGGTTTTTGGCATAGAAAGACGCTGATGAGGAACAGTCTGATGGCTGGCAAAACGCTCTACGACAAACTCTGGGAAGCCCATGAGGTCAAGCGCCGTGATGACGGCTCGTCCTTGATCTACATCGACCGCCACATCATCCACGAAGTGACGTCGCCCCAGGCCTTCGAAGGCCTGCGCCTGGCCAACCGCAAACCGTGGCGCATCGACACCAATATCGCCACCCCGGACCACAACGTGCCGACCACGCCAGAGCGCAAGGGCGGTATCGAGGCCATCGTCGACCAGGTGTCGCGCCTGCAGGTGCAGACCCTCGACGAGAACTGTGACGAATACGGCATCGTCGAATTCAAGATGAACGACGAGCGCCAGGGCATCGTCCACGTCATCAGCCCGGAGCAGGGTGCCACCTTGCCAGGCATGACCGTGGTCTGCGGTGACTCGCACACCTCCACCCACGGCGCCTTCGGTGCCCTGGCCCATGGCATCGGCACTTCCGAAGTCGAGCACGTGCTCGCCACACAGTGCCTGGTCGCCAAGAAGATGAAGAACATGCTGGTGCGTGTGGAAGGCCAATTGCCGGCCGGCGTTACCGCCAAGGACATCGTGCTGGCCGTGATCGGCAAGATCGGCACCGCTGGCGGCAACGGCCACGCCATGGAATTCGCCGGCAGCGCCATCCGCGAATTGTCGATGGAAGGCCGCATGACCATTTGCAACATGTCCATCGAGGCCGGTGCCCGCGTGGGCCTGGTAGCCACCGACGCCACCACCGTTGCCTACGTCGAAGGGCGCCCGTATGCGCCGAAGGGCGAGCAGTGGAAGCAAGCGGTCGAGTCGTGGAAAGACCTGGTGTCGGATGACGACGCCGTGTTCGATACCGTGGTCGAGCTGGATGCCAGCCAGATCAAGCCGCAAGTCAGCTGGGGCACCTCGCCCGAAATGGTCTTGGCCGTCGACCAGCGCGTGCCGGACCCGGCCGCCGAAGCCGACCTGGTCAAGCGTGGTTCGATCGAGCGTGCCTTGAAGTACATGGGCCTGACCGCCAACCAGGCGATCACCGACATCAAGCTGGACCGCGTATTCATCGGCTCGTGCACCAACTCGCGCATCGAAGACCTGCGTGCCGCGGCAGAAATCGCCAAGGGCCGCAAGGTGGCCGCCAGCGTCAAGCAAGCCATCGTTGTGCCGGGTTCGGGCCTGGTCAAGGCCCAGGCCGAGCGTGAAGGCCTGGACAAGATTTTCCTCGAAGCCGGTTTCGAATGGCGTGAACCCGGCTGCTCGATGTGCCTGGCGATGAACCCGGACCGCCTGGAGAGCGGCGAGCACTGCGCGTCCACCTCCAACCGCAACTTCGAAGGCCGTCAGGGCGCCGGTGGCCGTACCCACCTGGTCAGCCCGGCCATGGCTGCCGCTGCTGCTGTAGCCGGCCACTTCATCGATGTCCGCGAGTTGATCCAAGGGAGCGCAGCATGAAAGCCTTTACCCAGCACACTGGCCTCGTCGCGCCGTTGGACCGAGCCAACGTCGACACCGACCAGATCATCCCCAAGCAGTTCTTGAAGTCGATCAAGCGCACCGGCTTTGGTCCGAACCTGTTCGACGAATGGCGTTACCTGGACGTTGGCCAGCCCTACCAGGACAACAGCAAGCGCCCGCTCAACGAAGAGTTCGTGCTTAACCACAAACGTTACCAAGGTGCCAGCGTGTTGCTGGCGCGGGAGAACTTCGGTTGCGGCTCCAGCCGTGAGCACGCCCCGTGGGCGCTGGACGAGTACGGCTTCCGCAGCGTGATCGCGCCAAGCTTTGCCGACATCTTCTTCAACAACAGCTTCAAGAACGGCTTGCTGCCGATCATCCTCAGCGATGAAGAAGTGGACGAGTTGTTCAAGCAGGTCGAAGCCAACCCGGGCTACCAGCTGACCATCGACCTGCAGGCGCAGGCGGTGACCCGCCCGGATGGCAAGGTGCTGCACTTCGAGATCGATGCATTCCGCAAGCACTGCCTGCTCAACGGCCTGGACGACATCGGCCTGACCCTGCAGGACAGCGATGCGATCAAGGCCTTCGAAGGCAAGCACCGCGCCGGGCAGCCTTGGTTGTTCCGTGATGCCTGAGTGATGTAGTTGTGAGTGCTGGCCTCTGTGGGAGCGGGCTTGCCCCGCGAAGAGGCCGGCACAGGTGATGAAAATCAAAAGGAATGTACCCATGACCAGCACCCAACACACCGACGTGGTCCAGCGCCAGTTCGGCGAACAGGCCAGCGCCTACCTCAGCAGCGCCGTGCACGCCCAGGGCAGTGAATTCGCCCTGCTGCAGGCCGAGCTGGCAGGGCAGGGCGCTGCCCGCGTGCTGGACCTGGGTTGCGGTGCCGGTCATGTCAGCTTCCACGTCGCCCCGCTGGTTGCCGAAGTGGTCGCCTACGACCTCTCGCAGTCCATGCTCGACGTGGTCGCCAGCGCCGCCGCCGAGCGCGGCCTGGCCAATATCACCACCGAACGCGGCGCCGCCGAACGCCTGCCGTTCGCCGATGCCTCGTTCGACTTCGTCTTCAGCCGCTACTCGGCCCACCACTGGAGCGACCTGGGCCTGGCCCTGCGCGAAGTGCGCCGAGTGCTCAAGCCGGGTGGCGTGGCGGCGTTCATCGACGTGATGTCGCCAGGCAGCCCGTTGCTCGACACCTACCTGCAAACCGTCGAGGTGCTGCGCGACACCAGCCACGTGCGTGACTATTCCGCCGCCGAATGGCAACGCCAGGTCAGCGAAGCCGGCCTGCACGTGCGCAGCCACACCCGCCAGGCACTGCGCCTGGAGTGGAACACCTGGGTCGAGCGCATGCGCACCCCCGAGCCGTTGCGCGTGGCGATACGCCAATTGCAGCAAGCCATGGGCGAAGAAGTACGGCAGTATTACCAGATCGAGGCCGATGGCTCGTTCAGCACCGATGTACTGGTGTTGTGGGCCGAGCGATAAGAACTTTTCGGTGGGGCCCGCTTGGCCGCACCGCATGAATGAATAGAGGAAAGCATGAGCAAGCAGATTCTGATTCTCCCAGGTGACGGTATCGGCCCGGAAATCATGGCCGAAGCGGTCAAGGTGCTGGAGCTGGCAAACGACAAGTTCCAGCTCGACTTTAGCCTGGCGCACGACGTGATCGGCGGCGCGGCCATCGACAAGCACGGCGTGCCGCTGGCCGACGAAACCCTGGAGCGTGCGCGCAAGGCCGATGCCGTGCTGCTGGGCGCCGTGGGCGGGCCGAAGTGGGACAAGATCGAGCGTGACATTCGCCCGGAGCGCGGCCTGCTGAAGATCCGTTCGCAACTGGGCCTGTTCGCCAACCTGCGCCCGGCCATCCTCTACCCGCAACTGGCCGATGCCTCGTCGCTCAAGCCAGAGATCGTTTCCGGCCTGGACATCCTCATCGTCCGTGAGCTGACCGGCGGTATCTATTTCGGTGCCCCGCGTGGCCAGCGCGAGCTGGAAGGCGGCGAGCGCCAGGCCTACGACACCCTGCCGTACAGCGAAAGCGAAGTGCGCCGCATTGCCCGTGTCGGTTTCGACATGGCCCGTGTCCGTGGCAAGAAGCTGTGTTCGGTGGACAAGGCTAACGTCCTTGCCTCCAGCCAGCTGTGGCGCGAAGTGGTCGAAGACGTGGCCAAGGACTACCCGGATGTGGAACTGAGCCACATGTACGTCGACAACGCCGCCATGCAGCTGGTGCGTGCACCCAAGCAGTTCGACGTGATGGTGACCGACAACATGTTCGGTGACATTCTGTCGGATGAAGCTTCCATGCTGACCGGTTCCATCGGCATGCTGCCTTCGGCGTCGCTGGATGCCAACAACAAGGGCATGTACGAGCCGTGCCACGGCTCGGCACCGGACATCGCTGGCCTTGGCATCGCCAACCCGCTGGCGACCATCCTGTCGGTGTCGATGATGCTGCGTTACAGCTTCAATCAGTCGGCTGCCGCCGAGGCGATCGAGAAGGCCGTGAGCCTGGTACTGGACCAGGGCCTGCGCACCGGCGACATCTTCTCTGAAGGCTGCCGCAAAGTGGGTACGCAGGAAATGGGCGACGCAGTAGTCGCGGCGCTGCGGAATCTGTAATCTCTCTGGCCCGCCACCCCACATTCCCGGTGGCGGCCCACTTTTAGCAAAGGTGTAGTTGCGATGAAACGTGTAGGTCTGATCGGTTGGCGCGGTATGGTCGGTTCCGTGCTCATGCAGCGGATGCTGGAGGAGCAGGATTTCGACCTTATCGAGCCGGTGTTCTTCACTACCTCCAATGTTGGCGGCCAAGGCCCGAACGTGGGCAAGGATACAGCGCCGCTCAAGGACGCTTATTCGATTGAAGAACTCAAGACCCTCGACGTGATCCTGACCTGTCAGGGCGGCGACTATACCAACGAAGTCTTCCCCAAGCTGCGTGAAGCCGGCTGGCAGGGTTACTGGATTGACGCCGCCTCGTCCCTGCGCATGCAGGATGACGCAGTGATCATCCTCGACCCGGTCAACCGCAAGGTCATCGACCAGCAGCTGGATGCCGGTACCAAGAACTACATCGGCGGCAACTGCACCGTCAGCCTGATGCTGATGGGCCTGGGCGGCCTGTTCGAAGCCGGCCTGGTCGAGTGGATGAGCGCCATGACCTACCAGGCAGCTTCGGGTGCCGGTGCACAGAACATGCGCGAGCTGATCAAGCAGATGGGCGCTACCCACGCAGCCGTTGCCGATGACCTGGCCAACCCGGCCAGCGCCATCCTCGACATCGACCGCAAGGTTGCCGAGGCCATGCGCAGCGAAGCCTACCCGACCGAGAACTTCGGCGTGCCACTGGCGGGCAGCCTGATCCCGTGGATCGACAAGGAACTGCCGAACGGCCAGAGCCGCGAAGAGTGGAAGGCCCAGGCCGAAACCAACAAGATCCTCGGCCGCTTCAAGAGCCCGATCCCGGTCGACGGCATCTGCGTGCGCATCGGCGCCATGCGATGCCACAGCCAGGCGCTGACCATCAAGCTGAACAAGGACGTGCCGATCGCCGACATCGAAGGCATGATCAGCCAGCACAACCCTTGGGTGAAACTGGTGCCGAACCAGCGTGAAATCAGCATGCAGGAGCTGGCACCGACCAAGGTCACCGGCACCCTGAACATCCCGGTTGGCCGCCTGCGCAAGCTGAACATGGGTTCGCAGTACCTGGGCGCGTTCACTGTGGGTGACCAGCTGCTATGGGGCGCTGCGGAGCCACTGCGCCGCATGCTGCGGATCCTGCTGGAGCGTTGATCGTTCTGGTTTGACTGAAAACCCGCGCTGGCGACAGTGCGGGTTTTTTTTGTGTTTGCCACAGCATTTTCAGCGCCTGTGAGATCGAGCGCCGCCCGCGCGGCGCTTCGCGGGACAAGCCCGCTCCCACATCTGTTTCGGGCCAGTCTCTCCTGTGCCAGGTGGGTTGCACTTTTGTGCATGGCTTGAGGTTGATGAAGTGCAGCGGGGCAACCTTCAATATCGAAGGGAACAGAAAAAGGCGGACAGAGGTGACTTCAAAGGAGTGATTGGCCTGAAACAGATGTGGGAGCGGGCTTGTCCCGCGAAGCGCCGCGCGGGCGGCGCTCGATCTCGCAGGCGCTGCAAATCTTGCGACCACCCCTGGCTGCCATCACACAACCTACTGAAGAACCTTACCCGGCGAGGCCAAGGTCATCACAGACAAAACCCTACAATACGAGTAAAGTGCCGCCCCCGCCGTTTCTGCAAGAGGATCCCTACCATGACACACCCATTGGACATCGCCGTTGTCGGCGCCACCGGCAGCGTCGGTGAAGCCTTGGTACAGATCCTTGAAGAACTGGATTTCCCGGTCGCCACCTTGCACCTGCTGGCCAGCATGGAATCAGCCGGCAGCAGCGTGATGTTCGCCGGCAAGAAGCTCAAGGTGCGTGAGGTCGACAGCTTCGACTTCGCCCAGGTCAAGCTGGCGTTCTTCGCCACCGGCGCTGCCGTCAGCCGCAGCTTTGCCGGCAAGGCGCTGCAGGCCGGCTGCACGGTCATCGACCTTTCCGGCGGCCTGGACGATGCCCTGGCCCTGGTGCCGGAAGCCAACGCCGAACGCCTGGCCGGCCTGGCACTGCCCGCACGCATTGTCAGCCCCTGCTCGGCCGCGGTCGCCCTGGCCGTCGCGCTGGCGCCCCTCAAGGGCCTGCTGGATATCGAGCGGGTGCAGGTGATGGCCGCGCTGGCGGTGTCTGCGCAAGGCCGTGAAGCGGTCAGCGAACTGGCCCGGCAAACCGCTGAACTGCTCAACGCCCGGCCGCTGGAACCGCGCTTCTTCGACCGCCAGGTGGCGTTCAACCTGCTGGCCCAGGTGGGTGCTGCCGACGAGCAAGGCCACACTGCGCTGGAGCGCCGCCTGGTCAGCGAACTGCGCGTGCTGCTGGGCCTGCCTGAACTGAAGATTTCCGTGAGCTGCATTCAAGTCCCGGTGTTTTTCGGCGATAGCTTCAGTGTGGCTGTGCAAAGCCGCCGCCCGGTCGACCTGGCAGCGGTCAACCAGGCCCTGGAAGCAGCCGATAGCGTCGAGTGGGTGGAAAACGATGATTATCCGACCCCGGTAGGTGACGCAGTCGGCCAAGACGTGGTCTATGTTGGTCGTGTACGTCACGGTGTTGATGAAGACCAGCAGCTCAACCTCTGGCTGACCACCGACAACGTACGCAAAGGCGCCGCGCTCAATGCCGTGCAAGTGGCACAATTGTTGATTAAACACATGCCGTAAAAGATACTGGCGAGCACTTTTGTCCTGCTCCGCTTGCAGGTTCCGGGACGATTCATACAAGGGAAGAGGTCATGCTTCGAATTCGCAAACTGGTTCTGGCCATGGCTGCAGCATCGGCGCTGTCGTCTGGCATGGCGAATGCGCTGGGCCTGGGGGAGCTGACCCTGAAGTCGGCACAGAATCAGCCGCTGGACGCCGAGATCGAATTGCTCGACGTGCGCGACCTCAAGGCCGCCGAAGTGGCGCCAAGCCTGGCGCCGCCGGAAGAGTTCAGCAAGGCCGGGGTGGCGTTTCCGACCTACCTCGAAGACCTGACCTTCACACCGGTGATCAACCCCAACGGCAGGAGTGTGCTGCGGGTTACCTCCAGCCAGCCGCTGCCAGGGCCAGTGGTCAAGTTCCTGGTCCAGGTGATGTGGCCACAAGGCCGCCTGCTGCGTGACTACAGCGTGCTGCTCGACCAGGCCAAGGCCCAGGGCGACAAGCCGGCGGCAGGCAATGTCACGCCGGCCACCACCGGTGCCAGCCGCTACACCACCCAGCGCCGCGACACCTTATGGCAGATTGCTGCGCGCAACACCCAGGGCGGTGGTTCGATCCAGCAGACCATGATCGCCATCCAGGCATTGAACCCGGACGCCTTCATCGGCAACAACATCAACCAGCTGAAGGTTGGCCAGGTATTGCGCCTGCCCGACCAGCAGCAGGTCCAGAGCATTCCACAGGGCGAGGCCAACAGCGAAGTGGCCGAGCAGTATGCTGCCTGGCGTGAAGGCCGTCGCCTGGGGCCGCGTGCCCGCCAGCTCGACGCCACCCGCCGTGGTGCCGCCGACGCGGCGCCGGCGCGTGTCGCCCAGGGCGACAACCTGCGCCTGGTCAGCCCGGGCAACCAGGCCGGTGCCGGCCACGCCAAAGCGCTCAACGACAAGTTGGCAGTGGCCCAGGAAAGCCTGGACACCAGCCGTCGTGACAATGACGAACTCAAAAGCCGCATGAGCGACCTGCAGAGCCAGCTGGACAAGCTGCAGCGTCTGATCGACCTGAAAAACGACCAGTTGGCGCGCCTTCAGGCGCAGGGCGCAGCCGCGCCGACCGCAGCTGGCGCCACGCCTGCTGCGGCCCCGGCGGCAGATGCCCAGCCGTCGGCCGAGCCGGCACCTGCCGAGGCGGCCACCGCAGCCAAGCCAGCAGAGGATGCCAAGCCTGCCCCGGCCCGTCAGGCGGATGGCGCACTCCAGCAGGTTCTCGGTAACCCATGGCTGCTGTGGCTGATTGCCGGCTCCAGCATCCTGGTGCTGGCGCTGCTGCTCTGGCTGCTGGCGCGCAAGCGCAAGGCCCAGCAGGAGGCAGAAAAGCACCTGCGCATGGCGCGGGCGCTGGAAGAAGAGCAGGGCACAGGTTTCGACAGCGATACCGAGAGCCTCGACGGCGTCGAAGTCTCGGAGCCAAGCGTTACCCTGTCGCCTGCGGTGGTAGCCGCATCGGCCGCTGCGGCTGTTGCAGCGGAAAAAGTGGCTGAGCCTGCTGCTGAGGCAGCGCCGGCGCAGGGGTCGCAAGCCGACGCGTATGCCGAACTGCTGGCGCAAGTCGACCAGTGTCTGGCCGAAGGCCGCCTGAACCGCGCGAGCGAGCTGCTGGAGCCTGCTGTAGCCGCTGCCCCGGCACGTGATGACCTGCGCCTGAAACTGATGGACGTGTACGCCCGCCAAGGTGATCAGAGCGCGTTCGTCGACCAGGAGCGTCAGTTGCCGGCTAGCGAGCACAACAGTGCTGCTGTAGTCGGGCTGAAAGAACGTTACCCGGCGATGCTTGGCCTGGCCGCGGCCGGCCTGGGTGCGGCAGCGCTGGCTGCCGAAATGGACGAGCAGTACGTGCAGGAACTGCTGCACGATGAGCCCGAGGCGCCGGTGGCTGCCGACGTGGTGCCCGAAGAAGCGCCTGAGTTCGAGCCGCAAGTCGAGGCTGAGCCAGAGGTTGCCTTTGAGCCTGATGCTGAACTGGATGCACTCGATGAAGTGCCGATCCTCGATGTTTCGGGCCTTGAGGACCAGGGCCTGGGCGAGCCGGATCTGGGCGAACCGGACCTGGACAGCGCTTTCGACCTGAGTCTGGGTGAAGAGCTGCCGGGGGAAGACCCGCTGGACGAGGGTCTGGTGAACGAGGCTGTGGTGAACGAGCCTGTGCCCGACGAGCTGGTGATTGCCGAGCCTGTGCTGGACGAGCCGGGGCAGGAAGAAGCACAGCCAGAAGAAGCGCCATTCGCCGTGGATGCCGAACTGCAAGCCGACGCCGACGCCGATTTCGAAGCCATGCTGGCCCAGGCCGAGCCCCAGCCTGCGGTAGACCTGTCCGATTTCGACCTTGATGTCAGCGAGCCCGTTGCCCCGGCTGCGCCGGAAGCAGTAGCTGAAACCTCAGTCGATGTCGCCGCCGAGCTGGCCGCCTTCGACAGCGTGCCGGAGTTCGACCCGGTTTCCGAGTTCGACCTGCCGTCGGACTTCGACCTGTCGCTGTCGCTGGAAGACGACTCGCCTGCAGCCAAAAGCTTTGCCTCGGAGCTCGACGACGTCAACGCCGAGCTCGACAAGCTGTCGCAAAGCCTTGAGTCGCCGTCGCTGGAGCCGCATTTCACCAGCGAAGACGCAGCTGCGCAGCCAGAGCCCGAGCCGCTGGACGACCTCGACTTCGACTTCTTCTCCGGCAGTGACGAAGTGGCCACCAAGCTCGACCTGGCCCGTGCCTACATCGACATGGGCGATAGCCAGGGTGCACGCGATATCCTCGACGAAGTCGTCAAGGACGGCGACGACAGCCAGCGCCAGGAAGCTGAGGACATGCTCTCCCGGCTGGTCTGAGGCAGCCTGTACCGACCCTTTCGCGGGTAAACCCGCTCCTACAGGGTACTCACAAGGCCTGAAATTTGTGGGGGCCCTGTGGGAGCGGGTTCACCCGCGAAGAGGCCCGCTAGCACGACACATATCCAGCGGCAGCCCAACAAGGCTGCCGTTGTCGTTATAATCCCCGCCATTCCGTACACCCACAGGTTTCATGCTCTTGGACATCATCGACACCGCCGCCACCGAATCCGCGGCCGAAGGCTACTCCCGCATCGCCCTGGGTGTGGAATACAAGGGCGCGCGCTACCGCGGCTGGCAGCGCCAGGCCAGTGGCGTACCGAGTGTCCAGCAGGCCCTGGAAAAAGCCCTTTCCACGGTCGCCAACGAGCCGATTTCGGTCATCTGTGCCGGCCGCACCGACGCCGGCGTGCACGGCTGCGGGCAGATCGTGCACTTCGACACCCGTGCCGTGCGCGACGAGCGCGCCTGGACCATGGGCACCAACTTCAACCTGCCGCACGACATCAGCGTGGTCTGGTCGCGGCCGATGCCGGCCGATTTCCATGCCCGCTTCAAGGCGTGTGCCCGGCGCTACCGTTATGTCATCTACAACGACCCGATCCGCCCGGCACATCTGGCCGAGGAAGTGACCTGGAACCACCGCCCGCTGGACGTCGAGCGCATGGCCGAGGCCGCGCAGTTCCTGCTCGGTACCCACGACTTCAGCGCCTTCCGCGCCAGCCAGTGCCAGGCCAAGTCGCCCATCAAGCACATTTACCACCTGCGCGTTACCCGCCACGGCCAGATGATCGTGCTGGACATACGCGCCACCGCCTTCCTGCACCACATGGTGCGCAACATTGCCGGGGTGCTGATGGCCATCGGTGCCGGCGAGCGCCCGGTAACCTGGGCGCGTGAAGTGCTGGAAGGGCGCAACCGCAGTGAAGGCGGGGTTACCGCACACCCCTACGGGCTGTACCTGGTGCAGGTGGAGTACCCTGAGCAGTTCGCCCTGCCCAAGCGTTACATCGGCCCACACTTTTTGTCCGGCTACGAGGCATTGGCCGACTGACGAGCGAAAAGTCATTTGCTAACATCCGGCCTCTCACCGTAACAAGCAGGGTTCGCTGTCCATGAGCAATGTTCGCAGCAAGATCTGCGGGATTACCCGCATCGAAGACGCACTGGCCGCTGCCGAAGCGGGTGCCGACGCCATCGGTTTCGTCTTCTATGCCAAGAGCCCGCGGGCCGTGGATGTGCGCCAGGCGCGCGCCATCATCGCCGAGCTGCCGCCCTTCGTGACCACGGTCGGGTTGTTCGTCAATGCCTCGCGTTGCGAGCTGAACGAGATCCTCGAAGTGGTTCCGCTGGACCTGCTACAGTTCCACGGCGACGAAACCCCGCAGGACTGCGAAGGTTACCACCGCCCCTGGATCAAGGCCCTGCGGGTGCGCCCGGGTGATGACCTGGAGGCCGCCTGCCAGCTTTATGCCGGTGCCCGCGGCATCTTGCTGGACACCTACGTGGCCGGCGTGCCCGGCGGAACCGGCGAGGCATTCGACTGGTCTCTGGTGCCGGCGCGCCTGAGCAAGCCGATCATTCTCGCAGGTGGGCTGTCGGCCGATAACGTCGGCCAGGCCATTGCCCAGGTACGGCCTTATGCGGTGGATGTCAGCGGCGGCGTCGAACAGGCCAAGGGCATCAAGGACGCGGCGAAAATCGAAGCCTTCATGCATGCGGTGAAACAGGCGTGATAGCAGATGTGACGGCTGGCTGCGCGCCATCGTCCATAGCTTTCGCAGCCCTGCGGGGCAGCCGCCTGTACCTGTGGCGGCAACACAACACATTAACGGTGGAGTGGCACGCGGGAAGCCCCGGCGGCCGGTCCATCATCGTTTCATAAAAGATTTTGAGCTCAAGGGCAGGGCAGGGCCGGCGATAACGGCCTCCGCCTGCCAATACTGGAGAAAGAAAGCATGAGCAACTGGTTAGTCGACAAACTGATCCCTTCGATCATGCGTTCCGAGGTGAAGAAGAGCTCGGTGCCTGAAGGCCTGTGGCACAAGTGCCCGTCCTGCGAGGCCGTGCTGTATCGTCCGGAGCTGGAAAAAACCCTGGATGTCTGCCCCAAGTGCAACCACCACATGCGCATCGGCGCACGTGCGCGCATCGACATCTTCCTCGACGCCGAAGGCCGTGCCGAACTGGGCGCCGACCTCGAGCCGGTCGACCGCCTGAAGTTCCGTGACGGCAAGAAGTACAAGGACCGCCTGACCGGCGCGCAGAAGCAGACCGGCGAAAAAGACGCGCTGATCTCCATGAGCGGCACCCTGATGGGCATGCCAATCGTGGTCAGCGCCTTCGAGTTCTCGTTCATGGGTGGCTCCATGGGTGCCATCGTCGGCGAGCGCTTCGTGCGCGCGGCCAACTATGCCCTGGAGCACCGTTGCCCGATGGTCTGCTTCTCAGCCTCGGGCGGTGCGCGCATGCAGGAAGCGCTGATTTCGCTGATGCAGATGGCCAAGACCTCGGCCGTGCTGGCGCGCCTGCGCGAAGAAGGCATCCCGTTCATCTCGGTACTGACCGACCCGGTGTACGGTGGTGTTTCCGCCAGCCTGGCCATGCTCGGTGACGTTATCGTCGGTGAGCCGAAGGCGCTGATCGGCTTCGCCGGCCCACGCGTGATCGAGCAAACCGTACGCGAGAAGCTGCCAGAGGGCTTCCAGCGCAGCGAGTTCCTGCTGGAACACGGCGCCATCGACCTGATCATCTCCCGTGGCGAACTGCGCCCGCGTCTGGCCCGCCTGCTGGCGCAGATGACCGGCCAGGATACCCCGGAGCAAGCGCGCGAGGCGGCTGCCGTCGCGTGATGAAACAAAAATCCCTGGGCGAATGGCTCGCCTACCTCGAGCAGTTGCACCCCTCGGCCATCGACATGGGCCTGGAGCGGTCGCAGAAGGTGCTTGCCCGGCTGGCGCTGGGCAAGCTGGCGCCACGCGTGGTAACGGTAACCGGCACTAACGGCAAGGGGTCGACCTGCGCCTTCGTGGCCTCGTTGCTGCGTGCCCAGGGGCTCAAGGTCGGCGTGTACAGCTCGCCGCACCTGTTGCGTTACAACGAGCGGGTGCTGATCAATGGCCAAGAGGCCAGCGACGAGCGCCTGTGCGAAGCCTTTGCTGCCGTCGAGGCGGCGCGGGGCGATATTTCCCTGACCTACTTCGAGATGGGCACGCTGGCCGCATTCTGGTTGTTCTACCAGTCGCAGCTGGATGCCGTGGTGCTGGAAGTGGGCCTTGGTGGCCGCCTGGACACCGTCAACGTGGTGGATGCCGATCTGGCCCTGGTGACCAGTATCGGTGTCGACCATGTCGATTACCTGGGCGACACCCGCGAGCGGGTGGCCTTTGAAAAGGCCGGCATCTTCCGCGGGGGCAAGCCGGCGTTGTGTGGCGACCTCGACCCGCCGCAACCGTTGCTGGACAAAGCTGCCGAGCTGGCAGCGCCGCTGTTCCTGCGCGGGCGTGACTTCGACCTGGCCTGCGCGGAAGGCAGCTGGACCTGGCGCGGTACTGCGGCGGATGGCACTCCGGTAGAACTGCGTGACCTGCCGTTGCTCGACCTGCCGATGGAAAACGCCACGCTGGCCTTGCAGGCTTACCTGCTGATGGGGCTGCCGTGGGAGGCCGCACAGGTTCGCCAGGCACTGCTGGATACCCGTATTACCGGGCGTCTCGACCGCCGCCAGCTGAGCTGGCAGGGCAAGCCCGTGGAGCTGCTGCTGGATGTCGGGCACAACCCGCATGCCGCCGATTACCTGGCGCGGCGCCTGTCGGCCCGGCCGCTGAAAGGGCGCCGTCTGGCGGTATTCGGCCTGCTTGCCGACAAGGACCTGAACGGTGTTGTTGCGCCGCTGCAGGGGCTGGTCGATGACTGGGCAGTGGCACCGCTGGACACTCCGCGCAGCCGCCCGGCTGCGGAGCTGGCCGAAGCCTTGACGAACCTCGGTGCGGCGGTGAAGTCTTATGCCAGTGTCGACGCCGCCCTTGAGGCGCAATGCGCGCAGGCAACGGCGGATGACCAGGTCTTGCTGTTCGGTTCGTTTTTCTGTGTCGCCCAGGCGCTGGAGTGGCTGGAGCGGCACACCCAGGAGGGTGGAGTAGATGGCAGTGCTGGATAAAGGGATGAAACAGCGCATGGTGGGTGCGTTGGTGCTGGTGGCGCTGGCGGTGATCTTCCTGCCGATGCTGTTCACCCGCGAGGACGAGATGCGCCAGGTGCACGTCGAAGCCCCGCAGGCACCGGCCATGCCCAGCCTGCCGGAAGTGAAGGTGGAGCCGGTCGCCGTGCCGGAGCCGCAGGTCATTGCGGACGAGCCACAGCAGGCGCCAGTGGTGGTCAACGAATCGACTGCACAGGCCAGTACACCCAGCCAGCCGATTACTCCGTCGCCGCAGACCCAGGCGCAGGTTCAGGCTCAGCTTCAAAACCTGCCGGCCAAGCCACAGGCACCAGCGCCAGCACCCAAGGTCGAGGCGAAAGCTGCCGCAACGCCAGCGCCGACCGCGCCATCGAAGATCGACGTCAATGGCCTGCCGGTCAGCTGGTCGATCCAGTTGGCCAGCCTGTCCAATCGGGCCGGTGCCGAGAAGCTGCAGCAAACCTTGCGTAGCCAGGGTTATAACGCCTATATCCGTTCGGCCGGTGGCATGAACCGGGTGTACGTAGGGCCATTGATCGAGCGCGCCGAGGCCGAGCGCGTGCGTGATGCGGTCAACCGCCAGAACAGCCTAAAGGGCTTTGTGGTGCGTTTTCAGCCTGAGCGTAGTTGACATCCCTGGGGCGGCTTTGCCGCCCTTCGCGGGTAAACCCGCTCCTACAAAGGAGCGCGTGAATCTTGCAGTAACGCGGTCCCTGTGGGAGCGGGTTTACCCGCGAAGGGCCTGTCGCCAATCCAACTGACATTCCGCTTACTCCCAGCTCGCCGCTCTGGTAAAATGCGCCGCCTCAAACGTCTGCAGGCAGCACCGTGGCATTTACCCTGGTTGATTGGGCGATCATCGCGATCATCGCCGTCTCCACACTGATCAGTCTCAAGCGCGGCTTCGTCAAGGAAGCCTTGTCCTTGCTCATCTGGATCATTGCCGGTGCGGTTGCCTGGATGTTCGGCGGTTCGCTCTCGGTGTATCTTGAAAGCTATATCCAGACGCCATCGATGCGCGTCATCGCCGGCTGCGCCATTCTTTTCGTCGCCACCTTGCTGGTGGGGGCGATGGTCAACTTCCTTGTCGGCGAGCTGATCCGCGTGACTGGGCTGTCCGGTACCGATCGTTTCCTCGGCATGGCCTTCGGCGCCGCGCGCGGGGCTTTGCTGGTAGTGGTGGCCATCGGCCTGATCAGCCTGGGGCCGGTTCAACAAGACACCTGGTGGCAGGAATCACGCCTGATACCACAATTTCTCCTGGTCGCCGACTGGTCGAAAAACCTGATCCTGGGTTTCACCGGCCAGTGGTCGCCCGGTGGGCTGATCAGCGCTCCGGCTGATCTGCCGTTCAAGGAACAGTTGCTCGGGCCGGCAAAGCCCTGAGCGCTATTCACTCAAGTTTCGTCAAAGTAGGGGTTGCGTCGCATGTGTGGCATCGTCGGTATCGTCGGTAAGTCGAACGTCAATCAGGCGCTGTATGACGCGCTTACGGTCCTCCAGCACCGCGGCCAGGACGCTGCCGGTATCGTGACTAGCCATGACGGCCGGTTGTTCCTGCGCAAGGATAATGGCCTGGTGCGCGACGTGTTCCAGCAGCGCCACATGCAGCGCCTGGTAGGCCACATGGGTATCGGCCACGTGCGCTACCCGACTGCGGGCAGCTCGACCTCGGCCGAGGCCCAGCCGTTCTACGTCAACTCGCCCTATGGCATCACCCTGGCGCACAACGGCAACCTGACCAACGTCGAGCAGTTGGCCAAGGAGATCTACGAGTCCGACCTGCGTCACGTCAACACCAATTCCGACTCGGAAGTGCTGCTGAACGTGTTTGCCCATGAGCTGGCAGTACGCGGCAAGCTGCAGCCGACCGAAGAGGACGTGTTTGCCGCCGTATCCCACGTGCACAGCCGCTGCGTTGGCGGTTATGCGGTGGTGGCCATGATCACCGGCTACGGCATTGTCGGCTTCCGCGACCCCCACGGCATCCGCCCGGTGGTGTTCGGCCAGCGTCACACCGACGAAGGCGTGGAATACATGATCGCCTCGGAAAGCGTGGCCCTGGACGTCCTCGGCTTCACCCTGATCCGCGACCTGGCGCCGGGCGAAGCGGTGTACATTACCGAAGAAGGCCAGCTGTTCACCAAACAGTGCGCCGAAGCGCCGAACCTGCAGCCGTGTATCTTCGAGCACGTCTACCTGGCCCGCCCGGACTCGATCATTGACGGTATCTCGGTGTACAAGGCCCGTCTGCGCATGGGTGAAAAACTCGCCGACAAGATCATGCGCGAGCGCCCTGAGCATGATATCGACGTGGTCATCCCGATCCCGGACACCAGCCGCACCGCCGCGCTGGAACTGGCCAACCGCCTGGGCGTGAAGTTCCGCGAAGGCTTTGTCAAAAACCGTTACATCGGCCGTACCTTCATCATGCCTGGCCAGGCCGCGCGCAAGAAATCGGTGCGCCAGAAGCTCAACGCCATCGAACTGGAGTTCCGTGGCAAGAACGTGATGCTGGTAGACGACTCGATCGTGCGCGGCACCACCTGCAAGCAGATCATTCAGATGGCCCGCGAAGCCGGCGCCAAGAACGTCTACTTCTGCTCCGCAGCCCCGGCTGTACGCTACCCCAACGTCTACGGCATCGACATGCCGAGTGTTCACGAACTGATCGCCCACAACCGTACCACCGAACAGGTGGCCGAGTTGATCGGCGCCGACTGGCTGATCTATCAGGACCTGCCAGACCTGATCGACTCGGTCGGTGGCGGCAAGATCAAGATCGATCACTTCGATTGCGCGGTGTTCAACGGTGAGTACGTCACCGGCGACATCGACGAGGCCTATCTCGAGCGTATTGAACAGGCCCGTAATGACCTGGCCAAGGTCAAGAACCAGGCCGTCAGCGCGATCATCGACCTCTACAACAACTGATTCAGGGAGCGACGGCATGACGGATCAATGGGATGCCGGGCGACTGGACAGCGACCTCGAGGGTGTCGGTTTCGACACCCTGGCGGTGCGCGCCGGTCAAAACCGTACACCAGAGGGTGAGCACAGCGAAGCGCTGTTCCTGACCTCCAGCTATGTGTTCCGCACGGCGGCCGATGCCGCTGCGCGCTTTGCCGGTGAAACACCGGGCAACGTCTATTCGCGTTACACCAACCCGTCGGTGCGTGCCTTCGAGGAACGCCTGGCGGCGATGGAAGGTGCCGAGCAGGCCGTGGGTACCTCCACCGGCATGGCGGCGATTCTTGCCGTGGTCATGTCGCTGTGCAGCGCCGGGGACCATGTGCTGGTGTCGCAGAGCGTGTTCGGCTCGACCATCAGCCTGTTCGAGAAGTACTTCAAGCGCTTTGGCGTACAGGTGGACTACGTGCCACTGGTCGACCTTGCTGGCTGGGAAAAGGCCATCAAGGCCAACACCAAGCTGCTGATCGTCGAATCGCCATCCAACCCGCTGGCCGAACTGGTCGATATCACCGCCCTCAGCGAAATCGCCCATGCCCATGGCGCGATGCTGGTGGTGGACAACTGCTTCAGCACCCCGGCGTTGCAGCAGCCGCTGAAGCTGGGCGCCGACATCGTGTTCCACTCGGCCACCAAGTTCATCGATGGCCAGGGCCGCTGCATGGGCGGCGTGGTTGCCGGCCGTGCCGAGCAGATGAAAGAAGTGGTGGGCTTCCTGCGTACTGCAGGCCCCACCCTCAGTCCCTTCAACGCCTGGATCTTCACCAAGGGCCTGGAAACCCTGCGCCTGCGCATGCGTGCGCACTGCGAAAGCGCCCAAGCCCTGGCCGAGTGGCTGGAGCAGCAGGACGGTATCGAGAAGGTGCATTACGCCGGCCTGCCGAGCCACCCGCAGCACGAACTGGCCAAGCGCCAGATGAGTGGCTTTGGTGCGGTGGTCAGCTTCGAGGTCAAGGGCGGCAAAGAGGGCGCCTGGCGCTTCATCGATGCCACCCGGGTGATTTCCATCACCACCAACCTGGGCGACAGCAAGACCACCATCGCCCACCCGGCTACCACCTCCCACGGCCGCCTGTCGCCGCAGGAGCGTGAAGCTGCAGGTATCCGCGACAGCCTGATCCGCGTAGCCGTGGGCCTGGAAGACGTGGCTGACCTGCAAGCCGACCTGGCGCGTGGGTTGGCCGCACTGTGATGCAGATTGGCGGCAGTACCCCGGGCCACAATGGCCGGGTTGCCCTGGTAACCGGTGCCGCGCGCGGCATCGGCCTGGGCATTGCCGCCTGGCTGATCTGCGAGGGCTGGCAAGTGGTGCTCAGCGACCTTGACCGCCCGCGTGGCGCCAAGGTGGCCAAGGCCCTGGGTGACAACGCGTGGTTCATCACCATGGACGTTGCCGACGAGGCCCAGGTCAGTGCCGGGGTGTCTGAGGTGCTCGGGCAGTTTGGCCGGCTGGATGCGCTGGTGTGCAATGCCGCCATCGCCAACCCGCACAACCAGACACTGGAAAGCCTGAGCCTGGCGCAATGGAACCGGGTACTGGCGGTGAACCTCAACGGCCCGATGTTGCTGGCCAAGCATTGTGCGCCGTACCTGCGTGCGCACAACGGCGCGATCGTCAACCTGACCTCGACCCGGGCGCGGCAATCCGAACCGGATACCGAGGCCTACGCCGCGAGCAAGGGTGGCCTGGTGGCGTTGACCCATGCTCTGGCCATGAGCCTGGGCCCGGAGATCCGCGTCAATGCGGTAAGCCCGGGCTGGATCGATGCCCGCGACCCCGCGCAGCGCCGTGCCGAACCATTGACCGATGCCGACCATGCCCAGCACCCGACGGGCAGGGTAGGGACGGTGGAGGATGTGGCGGCCATGGTGGCGTGGCTGCTGTCACGCCAGGCGGCGTTCGTGACCGGTCAGGAGTTTGTGGTCGATGGTGGCATGACCCGCAAGATGATCTACACCTGAGCACCTTGTTTTATCCTGTTGCGGCCTATTCGCGGGTAAACCCGCTCCTACAAAGGTATGCGCTCGTTGTAGGAGCGGGTTCATCGATGCGTCGAACCGCCGCGAAGAGGCCCGCACAGGCAGCCACAAGATTTTGCCTTTTTTGAAAAAAATTCAATGGGGCTATTGACTTAGCTCCGCCACCTGCGTAAATTTCGCGGCCTCAGCGAAGCAAACGCAACAAGCAACATCGCGAGGGTGATTAGCTCAGCCGGGAGAGCATCTGCCTTACAAGCAGAGGGTCGGCGGTTCGATCCCGTCATCACCCACCACTTCCTGAGATGTTCCTGCCGCTCCAGGTTTTGAAAGAAACCAAAAGCCAGAGAGGAACGCACTGCGCAGCGGTAGTTCAGTCGGTTAGAATACCGGCCTGTCACGCCGGGGGTCGCGGGTTCGAGTCCCGTCCGCTGCGCCATTTTCAAGTAACAGATGGGTGCCTGGCACCGGTCTGAAGCCACAAGGCAAACGCCTTGGGCTGATCCCAGTTTCAATCGGGCGCAAGCCTGAACGATACGCAGCGGTAGTTCAGTCGGTTAGAATACCGGCCTGTCACGCCGGGGGTCGCGGGTTCGAGTCCCGTCCGCTGCGCCATCTTCGTTTCAAGGTCCCTAGAACACCTTGAAGCAGACACAAGAGAAGCGATCACGTTATCGCTTTTTTTGTGCCTGCCCTGAGGCCATCGCGCCGGAAGGGTAGACCCAGGTTTCAATCGGGCGCAAGCCTGAATGATACGCAGCGGTAGTTCAGTCGGTTAGAATACCGGCCTGTCACGCCGGGGGTCGCGGGTTCGAGTCCCGTCCGCTGCGCCATCTTCGCCTCAAGGCCCCATGAACGCCTTGAAGCAACGTCAAAGCGACCTTCGGGTCGCTTTTTTCGTTCTGGCGCCTGGCAATTGCCTGTCTTAACCCAGTTTTACACCTACCTGACAGGTTCTTCACCGACCAGTGGTTCCTGTGCCTGCCCGCTGTGTTGCACAATAGGCACCTTCTCGACATACCCGGAATTCGCAATGACCAGATCTTCCGTCTTTGGTGCGCTCGGGCTGGCCCTGGTGCTGGCGGGCGTGAGCGGTTGTTCATCGAAAAAAGCGGCTGTCTACGAGCACGAGAACTTCGATGACTCGGGCACCTTTTCGCGCAGCTTCCCGGTAAGCGACGCCGGCTCCTGCGAGGCTGCCCGGCGCGCCTTGCTCAGCCAGGGCTACATCATTACCAACAGCGGCGCCAACCAGGTGGTGGGCAACAAGAGCTTTCAGCAGAACAGCGAGAATCACCTGCAGATCAGCTTCAACGTCACCTGTGCGCCGGACGTGAGCGACGAGCAACGTTCGACCATGTTCGCCAACGCCTTGCAAGACCGTTACGCACTGAAGAAGTCCAACACCTCCGCCAGCCTGGGCGTGGGCGTGCTGGGCTCGGTGTCGATGCCGATCGGCTCCAGTGACGACTCGATGGTCAAGGTGGCCAGCGAGACGGTGACGGCGGCGCAGTTCTATGACCGTTACTTTGCCTTGGTGGAAAGCTACCTGCCCAAGCCGAAGAAGGTGAGCAAGGCCAAGGTCGAGGCGCCCAAGGAGGAAAAACCGGCGGTTGACCTTGGGCTGCCAGAGCAGGCGGCGGCGAACCCAGTGGCACCGGCTCCTGCTCCAGCGCCTTCGGTTGCGCCAGAAGCCGCGGCCGTTGCCCCGACCAGTGAAGCAGCGGCGGCGCCGGTGGTGGATGACACACAGGGGTCCCAACCTGTAGCGCCACCGGCCGAGGCTGCACCGATCCAGGTGCAGCAGGATGCCCAGCCCGCCGAGGCCGCGTCGCCCTCTCTTTGATGCATTGGCCGGTTTAGGCCGACCACTCACCCACGCTTCATGTCCAGCTCGGCGCGCGTCTTATCTTCCGGGGCGCGCCGTGTCAGCTCGCCTAAAAGTTGTACAGATATCTGTAAATATCTGTACAAATGGCTATCCTTGTATAGTAATTTGAAGCAAGGTCCGATGACATGATGCGTAGGCTTCGATGGGCTGCCTTGTGTGCGGTCATGCTGGCAGCGCCATTGCTGGCTGGCGATTGGCGAGCAGCGCTGCCCTCGGCGCAGCAACAGGGCAGTGGCGACTTCACATGGTGGGGTTTTCGGCTCTACACCGCCCGCCTGTGGACCGACGGGCACCGCCAGGATTGGGCGCGGCCATTTGCCCTCGAACTGCTTTATCACCGTGCGCTGACCCGTGACAGCCTGGTGCAGGCCAGCTTGCAGGAAATGCGGCGCCTTGGGGATGGCGGTGTGACCCCGGAGCAACTGGCCAGCTGGGCGCAGATCATGCAAACGGCCTTTACCGATGTGCGCCCCGGCATGCGAATCACCGGCTTGTATCTGCCTGGGGCCGGGTGCCGCTTTTATGTGGACGGCACGTTGAGCGCAGAGGTACGCGATGCCGCTTTTGCCGAAGCGTTTTTCGCCATCTGGCTGGACCCGCGGGCGCGCGACCCGCAATTACGGTTGCACCTGCTGGGCCAGGCAGGTGACGGAGGGCCACGACCATGAACAAAGCATTACTGCTGGTAACCTGCCTGCTGCTGGGTAGCTGTGGAAACGTGGGCGTCGAGCATTACGCCCAAGAGCAACCGAAACTTGACCTGGCGGCGTTCTTCTCGCGCCCGGTTCAGGCGTGGGGCATTTTCCAGAAGCGCTCGGGGGAAGTGGCCCGGCGCTTTCATGTGTGCATCGCCAGCCACCGCGAAGGCCAGCGGCTGATTCTGGACGAGCGCTTCGTCTACAGCGATGGCGAACGCCAGCAAAGGGTCTGGACCCTGGTACCGGACGGCCCTGGCCGTTGGCGCGGCAGCGCGGGCGATGTGATCGGTGAAGCCCGCGGCGAAGTGGCTGGCAACGCACTGCGCTGGCGCTACCGGCTGGACCTGCCGGTCGATGGGCAGCACTGGCAGGTGGACCTGGACGACTGGATGTACCTGATGGACGACGACACCCTGATCAACCGCTCGAGCATGCGCAAGCTGGGCGTGGAGATCGGCCAGATAACCTTGTTCTTCCGCCCCCTGTCGGAGGGTATGTCATGCAACTGAGTGCGTTCGGCGAACACATCGCCAACGGCCATGTCGACGAACTGGAACTGCTGTCGCTGGAGGGTGGTTTCTACCTCCTGCGCGCGCTTACCGGCAATGGCCCGATTACCCTGAGCGACGCCCACGGCCAGCCCCTGCGCCTGCGCTCGACCACCGAACTGCGCGACTTGCTGGGCGAGTTGCCCGTCGTGCCGTGCGTGCTCGTCCAGCAAGTGGTGCATGACGAGATGTGCGGGCAGCGGGAAGGGCCGGTCGCGCCGTTGCGCCTGCCCGTCAGCCTGGCTAGCCAGTGGTAGCCGCGCCTGGGTCTGGTGCTGGGCGACCATCGCCTGTGAGATCGAGCGCCGTCCGCGCGGCGCTTCGCGGGGCAAGTCGGATCGCCGCACCGCCGCTCCCACATCTGTTTCAGGCCAATCACTCCTGTGAGTTCACTGCTGGTCGCCTTGTTTGTTCCATTCGATAATGGCTGCGCCGCTAGTTTTCATCGATTTCAAGGCATGCACCCAGGGTGCGCGCGCCGAAGGTACAGGATTAATTGGCCCGAAACAGATGTGGGAGCGGCCTTGTGCCGCGAAGCGCCGCGCGGGCGGCGCTCGATTTCACAGGCGCTGCAAATGTGCTGGCGAACACCTGGCAGCCATGACGCGACCCTGCTTCGATGCCGGCCATCACTTGGAGGGCGTGGGGGAAATGTCTTACAGGTGGAGGGAGTGTTGGTTTCGGGGGCAGGGCGGGGGATTGGGTGAGGGCTGATAGGGGTTTGTCATCACATTTTCAGCGCCTGTGAAATCGAGCGCCGCCCGCGCGGCGCTTCGCGGGACAAGCCCGCTCCCACAGTTTGTTTCGGGCCAATCACTTCTGTGAAGTCATCGCTGGCCGCCTTGTTTGTTCCATTCGATATCGGCAGCGCCGCTGCTCTCAACAAACTCCAGCCATGCACCTGGGTGCGCGCGAAGGCACAGGATTAATTGGCCCGAAACAGATGTGGGAGCGGCCTTGTGCCGCGAAGCGCCGCGCGGGCGGCGCTCGTTCTCACAGGCAACCAACCTCTAAAGGCTAGCACCGGTCAGCCCTTGCCGCTCACGGTCGCGCGGCAAGGCGCACCAGCAGCGGCAAGACCAGGGCCCAGATCGGCAGCAATAGCAGCGCTGTCTGCAGTTGGCCCAAGGGCAGAGTAACCTCCGCCAGCCGGGCGCCCCCCAGGTAGGCCAGCGGGCCGGATAACGCCCCCAGCGCGGCCCCCAGCCAGAACGGTTGGCCAGCCCAGGCGAGGCTGTGGCGCAAGCCGCAGGCCAGTACCAGCCACAGCAGTGCAAGCCACAACGGCAGGGGCCAGGCGGTAAAGTCGAATACGCCGATGGCCCCCAGCAGGCTGTCCAGCAGCCAGCCGGCCAGCGCCACCCGGCACAGCGCGCGGGCTTCTGCCCGAGGGGACGAACACAGGTACAGGTGCGCGGCGAGGCCGACCGGCACCAGACACAGCAATAACGGCCGCTGGGCGCCGAGCACGCAAAGCCACCAGCCGGCTTGTAGCCACAGCGCGTTGAGCAGCCGCCACGGGCCAGGGCGCATCAGGCTGCCGGCAGCGGTGCACGCCGGGCCTGGGGAGCGGCCCACACGAGCTGGGCCACGCCAATGGCGCGCTCCTCGAAGCCTCCTTGGCAGTAACACAGGTAGAACTCCCACAGCCGCTGGAACGTATCGTCATAACCCAAGTCAGCCAGCACAGGCCGTGCCTGGCGCAGGTTGTCGCGCCAGTGGCCCAGGGTGCGTGCGTAATCCACCCCGAAGTCTTCCAGGTGCACCAGGTTCAGCGCGGTATGGCGGCTGGCGACCTCAAGCATCACGCTAAGAGATGGCAGCGCGCCGCCAGGGAAAATATAGCGCTGGATGAAATCCACCGAGCGGCGCGCCTGGGCGTAGCGCTGGTCGCGGATGGTGATCGCCTGCAGCAGCATCAGCCCGTCGGGCTTGAGCAGTGTGGCACATTGTCGGAAGTAGTCCGGCAGGTACTGATGGCCCACCGCTTCGATCATTTCGATCGACACCAGCTTGTCATAGCACCCGCGCAGGTCGCGATAATCGTCGCGCAGCACCGTCACCCGCTGCTCCAGCCCCAAGGCCTTTACCCGTTGCCAGGTGTGGCTGTACTGCGCTTCGGACAGCGTGGTGGTGGTGACTCGGCAACCATAATGGGTGGCTGCATGAATGGCCAGGCTGCCCCAGCCGCAGCCGATCTCCAGCAAGTGGTCGTCGGGGCTCAGTTCGAGCTTCTGGCAGATACGCGTAAGCTTGTGCAACTGCGCGTGCTCCAGCGCTTGCCCAGGGTGCTCGAACTGGGCAGCCGAATACATCATGGTGGGGTCGAGCAACTGCTCGAACAGGGTGTTGCCCAAGTCGTAATGGGCCAGGATATTGCGCCGGGCGCCGCGCCGGCTGTTGCGGTTGAGCCGGTGCAGCAGGCGCAGGGCCGGGCGCCCGAGCCGCGCCAGGCCGCCTTCGAGGGCATCGAGCACCTCGAGGTTGGCAACGAAAAGGCGGGTCACCAGGGCCAGGTCCGGGCTGCGCCAGTAACCGTGGATGTAGGCCTCGCCGGCGCCGATCGAGCCATTGCCGGCAATCAGCCCCCACGCCGCGTCATCAAGCACCTCCACCTCGGCCTGCAGCGGGCTGGCGGCATCGCCAAAGCTCCATTGCTGCCCATGGCTAAGCAGGCGCAGGTGGCCATGGCGCAACTTGCCCAGCTGGGCCAGCACGGCGCCGCGTGCCAGCGCACCGAGCCATGGCGCCAGGCCGGCGAATTTGCTAACGCTCAGGGTCGGGTTGGACATGTTCGGGTTCCTCGCAGGGTTGGCCAAGGGCCAGGTCGCCCTGGCCTTTGCAGTGGTCGTGGATGGGGGTTCGTTTCAGCAGCAGACGCAGGGCTTGCCAATAGATAGCCACGACCGTGCGCAGGCTCATCCACGGGAAAGCCAGGATGTAGCCATGCAACCCGCGGCGATCGAGCGGCTGGCGACGCAGGGCCAGGTCGGCCTCGAACACTTTCTGCCTGCCCTGCCAGTTCTGCATCTGGATGCGCAGGTGTGTCGCCTCAACGTTGAACCTCAGGCGGTAGTCCATGTTGATAGGCATGAATGGCGAAACATGGAAGGCCTTGGCCATGCGCAACGGCGACGTCGGGTTACCCTGCACCGGCAGCACATAGTGAAAGCGCTCGCGCCAGGGCGTGTTGCGTACTTCCAGCAGGATCGCCACCAGTTGCCCGTTGGCATCGTGGCAAAAGTAGAAGCTCACCGGGTTGAACGACAGGCCCCAGCAGCGCAACTGCGTCAGCAGGCGCACCGGCCCGTCGGGGCTGTGGTCTGTGGCCCGGGCGACGAGGGTCCGTGCGGCTTGGGCCAGGGGCATGCCTTGGCCGGTCAGGGCTGGCAGGTAGTCGGTCTCTCGCCAGCACAGCGGCGCCAGGCGCCAGCGCCCCAGCCAGCGAGACAAGCCCAGCCACTGGCCTTGCTCATCCAGATCCAGTTCGAACATGCCCACCTGGTAGCGAAACGCGTGGGGCCGCGGCGTCAGCCGCCGATGGCTGAGCCAGCCCAGGCACAGGGCGCTTTTCACAGTTGCTCACCAAAATGGCTGGCGACCTGCAGGGCGCTGACCACACCGTCTTCATGGAAGCCATTGCCCCAGTAGGCACCACAGAAATAGCTGTGAGCGTGGCCCTGCAGCTGGGGCTGTTGCAGTTGCGCCGCAGCGCCAGCCACGCTGTATTGGGGGTGAGCGTAGCGAAAGCGTGCAAGGATCTGCGACGGGTCGATCAGGGCGGTCTGGTTCAAGCTGACGCAAAACGTTACCGGCGCTTGCAGGCCCTGCAGGATATTCATGTTGTAGGTGACCGCTGCCGGCGCCTGGGCGCTGGCATCAAGGCGGTAGTTCCAACTGGCCCAGGCGCGCTTGCGACGTGGTAGCAGGCGGGTATCGGTGTGCAGCACCACGTCGTTGTCGGCGTAGCCAATTGCGCCGAGCACTGCCTGCTCGCGCGGGCTGGGGGCTGCGAGCAAGGCCAGCGCCTGGTCGCTATGGCAGGCGAACACCACCTTGTCGAAGCGCTCGTTGCCGGCGCTGCTGAGCACACTCACGCCCGCTTCATCACGGTCCACCTGTTGCACTTTGCAGCCCAGGCGGATGTTTTTGGCGAATGGCCGGCAAAGTGGCTCGACGTAGCTGCGCGAACCGCCGTCCACTACCCGCCACTGGGGGCGATCGTTGACCGACAGCAGGCCATGGTTGCGGCAGAACGTGACGAAGAATCGCAGCGGAAAGGCGAGCATGTCGCGACGTGACATCGACCAGATCGCCGAGCCCATCGGCACGATGTAATGGGCGACGAAGCGCTGCCCATAACCATGGTGTTCGAGGTAGCTGCCCAGCGTGGTGTCCGGGTCGATACGTTGTGCCGCAAGGTCGCCGAGGGCTTGGCGGTTGAAGCGCAGGATGTCACCGAGCATACCCCAGAACCTGGGCGCCAGCAGGTTGCGCCGTTGGGCAAACAGCGTGTTCAGGCTGTGCCCGTTGTATTCCAGGCCGCTGAGTGGGTCGTGCACCGAGAAGCTCATTTCGGTCGGCCGCGAGGCGACCCCTAGCTGGCCCAGCAGGCGAATGAAGTTGGGGTAGGTCCAGTCATTGAACACGATGAAGCCAGTGTCGATGGCGTACGCCTGGCCACGCCAGTTCACATCGACCGTGTGGGTGTGGCCGCCGACCCACTGCTCGGCTTCGAACACCGTCACGGTGTGCTGCCGTGACAGCAGGTGGGCACAAGTCAGGCCGGCGATGCCGCTGCCGATAATGGCGATACGCATGGAGATCAGTCCTGTTCGTGGCGTGCCAGGCGTTTTCCCAGGGCCAGGCGCAAGCGCACCGGCAAGGCCCCGAGAAGGCGCAAGGCGAAGATGAAAAGGCCGGGGAAGTTGATTTCCAGCGGGCGCCCGGGCAGACGCCTGGCGATGTAGGCGGCGGCACGCTGGGCCGTCCACAGTTGCGGCATGGGGAAATCGTTGCGGCGGGTCAGGGGTGTGTCGACGAAGCCTGGGCTGACCAGGGTGGTGGCGATGCCCTCGCGGTCCAGGTCGATGCGCTGCGACTCGACCAGATAGCGCACCGCCGCCTTGGACGCGCCATACGCACCAGCACGGGGCAAGGCCAGCCAGCTCACTGAACTGCCCACCACCACCAGATGTGCTTGGCGGCCGCGGCGCAGCAGGGGCAGGGCGGCTGCCAGGCAGTAGCTCAGGGCGATCACATTGGTGCGCAGCACCCGTTCGACCAAGGCTGGATCAAAGCGGCCGGGTTCCAGGTACTCACAGGTACCGGCATTAAGAATCACCAGGTCCACCGCGCCCCACGCTTGCTCGATGTGCGCCGCGATCCGGGCCACCTGTGCCGGGTCGTCGAGGTCACCAACGGCCAGCAGCGCCTGCCCGGCATAGCGCTCGGTCAGTGGCAGCAGGCGCTCGGCGTTGCGCCCACCCAGGGCAACCTGGTGGCCCTGTTCGAGCAGGCATTGTGCCAAGGCAGCGCCGATGCCGCTGCTCGCACCGGTCAGCCAGCAGCGGCTCATGCCAGGCGGCCTTTGAGCCAGCGAATGGCGCCGCCCATGAGCGGGATGTGCTCATAAAGCAACGCACCGGCGTCGAAGTAGTCCTGGTGCCGGTACACCCGGTCACGCCATTGCAGGTGGCTGCAGCCTTGCAGGTCGATCTGCCGGCCTGCCGCCAGGCGCGGGTGGCGGAACTGCAAGGTCCAGCGCAGGTAGCCCTGGCCCGGTTGCACTTCGTCGGCGCCGCTGAAGGTGTAGTGAATATCCTGCACATTGGCGTACAACTGGGCGAAGTAGGCCTGCAGGGCTGGCAGCCCGTGAATCTGCTGCAAAGGATCGCGGAAGACGATGTCGTCGCTGTACAGGTTTTGCAAGCCGTCGAGGTGGTCCGCCTCAAGGCGCGCGAAGCGCTCGGCGAATTGCTGCAGAAAGGCTGACATTGAGGGCTCCTGGCAGACTTGTACAAGCTGGGCTTGTTGTACAGATATACCAGAATCCTAGGCTCAAAATTGTACAAGCACAATAATCTTGTACAGTTTTAATTCAGCCTCGATGTTTCGCCAGTTGCTCACGCAAGCGCGCCACTTCCGCTTCCAGTTCAAGTACCCGGGCCTCGGCTTCGACCTGCGCGGTGACATCGTGCTGGATGCCGATGTAATACGTGAGCTCGTCAGCCTCGTTGTACACCGGGGTGATCGATAACTGGTTCCAGAACGGGCTGCCGTCCTTGCGGTAGTTGCGCAGCACCTGGCGGCAAGGCTGGCCCTGGCGGATCGCCTCGCGAATGGCGGCCACGCCCGGTTGATCACGGTCAGTGCCCTGAAGAAAGCGGCAGTCGCGGTAAAGAATGTCGTCATCACCGTAGCCGGTCAGGCGCTCAAAGGCGGGGTTGGCGTAGATGAGGATGCTGTCGCTGCCCTCCTGCTCGGCGACGACGATGCCGTCATTGGAGTGCTCGACCATCAGTTGCAGCAGTTTTGCATTGATCATGTGGGCCCACCCGGAAGGTTGCAGTCGGTGATGTGCCGGGGTTTAGCCCTGTGCGAAGGGCGTCGTCCGGCTTTGCTGCATGATGACCCAGCCAGGCTCGCCGCAGAAGGGGTGTATGGGTTTAGAATGGGCCACCTCTCGGATGACCCATGCAATGACTGAGCCTACCCCACCCGATCTGCTTCCCATGCGCGACGTGGTCAGCCTGACTGGCATCAATCCGGTCACCCTGCGTGCCTGGGAGCGGCGCCACGGCTTGATCCGCCCGCACCGTACCGAAGGCGGCCACCGCCTGTACACCGCCGCGGACGTGCAACTTATCCGCGACATCCTGGGCTGGACGACCAACGGCCTGCCGATCAGCAAGGTTGGCGAAATGCTCGCCAGTCAGCATGAAGTGCCTGCGCAGCAGGGCGATGCCTTGGCGCAGTGGCGCGCGGCAGTGCTGCGCGCCACGCGCGCCTTTGACATGCCGGCGCTGGAGGGCATACACGGGCAGCTGCTCACGGTGTTACCCAAGGCCACCGTGTGGCGCGAGGTATTGATGCCGGTATGGCGCAGCCTGCAGGGTACAACCGCGTTTGGCGCGCACAGCCAGTGGTTGTTTTTGGACAGTTTTTTACGCGCCCGCTTGCTGTTGCGCCTGCAGATGAACCAGCCAGACGTCCCGCGGGTACTGCTTGCCGGCGTCGACGGCGTGGCGGAACTGGAATTGCTGGCAATTGGCCTGGCGCTCTGTAGCGACCGGCACCGCATTGATGTGCTCGGCGTCGGGCAGCCGCTGGACGAACTGGCGCTGTTGTGCGCCGCGATTCAGCCCGCGGCGTTGGTGATTGCGCTGCAGCTACCGGTGAAACCGCAACTGCTGAAAACCCTGCGCGCACTGCAGATGGAAGTCGCCTGCCCGTTGGCCGTGACAGGTGAGGGCCTGGTTGATACCCCGGCGGAGCTGCGGGGCGTGCCGATCCGGTTGTTGCGGTTGCAGGATGGCGATGTGGCAGGCGTGCTTGATGGGTTGATCAGCGGGGCAGTGGAAATTTGAATACCAGTCAGTTAAGCGGTAAAGGCTGACAGGCGCTTGCCTTGGGATTTGGTTGCCTGTTAGATCGAGCGCCGCCCGCGCGGCGCTTCGCGGCTAAAGCCGCTCCTACGTTTGTTTCGGGCCAGTGCATCCTGTGCCAGGTGCGCGCGACCGCTTTGTTTGTACGACGCGATATCGAGGCGTGCGCCAGGGCGTTCGCGCGCAAATGCCACAGGCATAATTGGCCCGAAACAAACGTAGGAGCGGCTTTAGCCGCGAAGCGCCGCGCGGGCGGCGCTCGATCGAATAGGCGCTGCATAAGGCAGGGAGAACACCTCGCCGTCTGCGGTGTCGACGCTGACTCACCTTTCCGCCCTGACGGCGCCGTCAGGCACGTAGCATGAAAACGCCCAGGCCAGCCAGCGCGCAGGCAAACAGCACCGGGATGACCCCTTTCCTGAAGCGGAACAAAGCAATTGCAGCTGCCACTGCGATCACTGCCCCAGGCCAGTCGAACGCCCCGCTGAAGCCCGTTGGCCAAAGCACGTGGTAGCCGAAGAAAACGGCGAGGTTGAGGATCACCCCGACCACCGCAGCGGTGATGGCAGTCAGTGGCGCAGTGAACTTCATCTCGTTGTGGGTCGTCTCCACCAGCGGCCCACCGGCAAGGATGAAGATGAACGAAGGCAAGAAGGTGAACCAGGTGACGAGGCTTGCCGCGACTGCGCCGGCAAGAAATGGGTGTTGCGCACCGAACATCGGATGTACATAGCCGCCGACGAAGCTGACGAACGCTACCACCATGATCAATGGCCCTGGCGTGGTCTCCCCCAGGGCGAGGCCATCGATCATCTGGGCTGGCGTCAACCACCCGTAATGGCCGACAGCGCCCTGGTAGACATACGGCAGCACAGCGTATGCACCGCCAAACGTCATCAGTGCGGCCTTGGTGAAGAACCAGCCCATCTGCGTCAGCGTTCCATCCCAGCCAAACGAGACCGTCAGCAACCCCATGGGCAAGGCCCAGAGCCCGGCCGCGATCAGCAGCAGGCGTAGCAGATGCCACCCACTGAAGCGCGCATGCGCAGGGGGAGGGGTGTCGTCATCGATCAGTGCAGGGCCGTAGCTGTTCTTTGCCGCGCCGTGAGCGCCGCCGATCGTAAACGTGCCCGGGGCGACCCGCCCGCCCACGTAGCCGATACCAGCGGCCACCAGCACGATCAGCGGAAACGGCGCGTTGAGGGCGAAGATGGCAACGAATGAAGCGCCGGCGAGGGCCCACAGCCAGCCGTTCTTCAGGGCCCGTGAGCCAATGCGATGGGCAGCATGGACAACGATGGCCGTGACCGCCGGCTTGATGCCGTAAAAGATCCCCGCGACGACCGGTACCGCGCCAAAGGCCAGATAAACCCAGGACAGACCGATCAGGATGAACAGCGATGGCAGCACGAACAAGGCGCCGGCAATCACGCCGCCCCAGGAGCGGTGCATCAGCCAGCCGATGTAGGTGGCAAGCTGCTGAGCCTCGGGACCAGGCAGCAACATGCAGTAGTTGAGTGCGTGCAGAAACCGTTTTTCGCTGATCCAGCGCCGACGCTCAACCAGTTCCTGGTGCATGATCGAAATCTGCCCGGCGGGTCCGCCAAAGCTGATGAAGCCTAATTTCAGCCAGAACAGGAAGGCCTCGTACAAGCCAATTGGTTGCAGGGTAACTGGCGCTGACGAATGCCCGTTCACTTTGGGGTACGTATCAACCATTCTTTTTCTCCGCGTTCATACCCACAACGCCAGCAGGGCTGCCGCCAGTGCCGGTGGCATTACCCGCATGCCGAGGCAAAGGAAGCGCCATGCGCTGACATGTTCACCCTCCCGGCGAATCGCCACCAGCCACAACAGGGTAGCCAGCGACCCGGTAATTGACAGGTTCGGCCCTAAATCGACGCCGATCAGCAATGCCGCGGTCGTCTGCTGCGGCAGCGCCACCAGCGAACCCATGGAGCCGGCAATCAGCCCGGTCGGCAGATTGTTCATCAAGTTGCTGGCGATCGCCACGCCCACGCCGCCCACCCAGCTGGCGCTGATCGGCGCCTGTGCCGACAGGGCGGCCAGCGCCTGGGCGAGACGCATGAGCACACCGGTCTGGCCTACGGCTTCGACCAGTATGAACAAACCGCCTACCAGAGGCAGCACGCCCCAGGCCACATGGCGCAGCACCCGCATCGGGCTGCGTCGCTGGCGCAGGTGGATCAATGCGGTGGTCGCTACGCCGGCACAGAACGTCGGCAGGCCCAGCGCCCGGTCCATGGCCGAAGCGCCCAGCAGCAAGCCAGCGGTTAAAACGATGCCCACGGCGCACAGGCGGGCGCCGGCGCTCAGTGGCCGGCTGTCTACGCTCAGCGCAAGCGGCTGGCAGATCTGCCGGCGCTGGGTCAGGCGCAGCACCAGGTAGGTCAAGCCGATTGCCGCCAGCGAGGGCAGGCTGAACTGCCTCAGCCAGTCCAGCAGGGGCGGCATATGGCTGCCGAACACCACCAGGTTGGCCGGGTTGGATATGGGCAGCACGAAGCTGGCGGCATTGGCGATGAAGGCGCAGATGAACAGGTAGGGCAACGGCTCGGCCCTGGCGGCCTTGCAGGCGGCATACACCGCCGGCGTCAGCACCACGGCGGTGGCATCGTTGGAGAGGAATACCGTGACCAGCGTGCCCACCAGGAACACCAGGTCAAACAGCCGTTGCCCCGAGCCCCGGGCATGCTGGACCGCATAGCGTGCCAGCCAGTCGAACAACCCTTCCTGGCGGGCGAGTTCAGCCAGCACCATCATGCCGATCAGGAACAGGTAGACGTCGCTGCCTTCGGCGACTGCGGCCAACGCGCTGCGTGGCGTTATCTGGCCAAGGCAGACGAGCAGCAACGCGCCTGCCATTGCCCAGACGTATTCCGGTACCCGCCATGGCCGCAGGATGACGCCGCAGGTGGCCAGGGCGGCTACCGCCCAGATGATCGATGCGCTTTCGCTAACAGGCATGAGACGGTCAGTTTCCGACAGGGGTAGACAGTGGTGATAGTGTGGTGCGCGCGAGCGTCTCGGGCAACGCCAGCAGTACGAGTACGAAGGCCGCCGCGGCAATGCCGGCCAGGGCCATACCGTTTAACGGTTGGGCCACTTCTCCAGCAGGATCGATACGAATTTTTCCGCCGCTGGCGACAGCGAGGCCCCTCGGCGGTAGACCAGGCCCAAGGTGCGGGTGACCTGGGGTTCGATCAGCGGCACGCTGACCAGCGTCGGGTGGTCGGCGTTGGGCATGGCCAGGCTGGGCATGGCCGACACGCCCAGCCCGGCCTCGACCATGCCCAGCGAGGTCGACAGGTGCTGAACCTCATAGAACCACTTGGGCCGCAGGTTGAGGCCGGACAAGGCATGGTCCAGCAGCATGCGGTTGCCGCTCAGGCGGCCCACGCCGATCAGCCGGTAGTCGGTCAGTTCTGTCCAGGTGACCGTGTCACGCTTGGCCAGCTTGTGGTCGCGGCGACAGGCCAGCACGAAATGCTCCTGGACCAGGGAAACGAACTCGATGTCCGGGTGCTGGCCACTCATCATGTTGATACCGAAATCGGCTTCACCGCGCAGCACGGCTTCGAGGCCATCGTTGGCGCTGAGGTCAAGCAGGCGAATACGGATTTTCGGGTATTGCTCGTTGTAGTCGCGAATCACCGACGGCAGGAAATAGAACGCTGCAGTCGGGATGCACGCGAGCGTGACTTGACCGGTCTGCCGCTCGGCCAGCTCGCGAATGCTCAGGATCGAGTCCTCGAAGTCATCCAGCAGGCGCCTGGCCTTGGGCAGGAAATCACGCCCGACACTGGTCAGGCTGACACGACGGGTGGTGCGCTCCAGCAGGGAAGTGCCCAACCCTTCTTCAAGCTTCTTGATCCGCCGGCTGAGGGCGGGTTGCGACAAGTGCAGCGCTTCTGCAGCTTCGTGGAAGCTGCCAAGTTCGGCGATTTTCACGAAAGATCGAATGTCTTGTAGCTCGTATTCCATCTTGGAGTGCCCTTTGGCCTGGGGATTTTATTGATGCTTATAGTGGAATAATACCTACGATATTTGCATTGGATTGATTTATTCGTCCCTGTCAATCTTGTGTCCACAACATCAATGATGTCCATTGATCAACAAGAGTGCGAAAACATGCAACGAATTCCTTGCGTACTCATGCGCGGTGGTACCTCCAAAGGGCCCTTTTTCCATGCATGGGATTTGCCTGCCAATGTGGTCGAACGCGACGAATTGCTGATCAACCTGATGGGTTCCGGGCATGAACTGGAAATCGACGGTATTGGTGGCGGTAGCCCGCAGACCAGCAAGGTAGCGATTGTCAGCCCTTCGCTGCATGCCGACGCCGATGTCGACTACCTGTTCGTCCAGGTCATGGTTGCCCAGCGCCGGGTCGACACCGCGCCTAACTGCGGCAACATGCTGTGCGCGGTTGGCCCGTTCGCCATCGAGCAAGGGCTGGTCAAAGGCCAGGAAGGCAAGACTCTGGTGCGTATTCGCAACCTCAACACCGGAACGTTCGTCAACTCGCTGGTTGAAACGCCCGGTGGCATCGTGCGTTATGAAGGCCGTACGGCGATTGATGGTGTACCTGGCACTGCCGCCCCGGTGCACCTGACCTTCCTCGATGCAGTTGGCAGCAAGACCGGCAAACTGTTCCCGACTGGCCAGGCCAGGGATGTGATTGATGGTGTAGCGGTCACCTGTATCGACATGGCCATGCCAATGATGGTGGTCGAAGCCAGCCAGCTCGGCGTCAGTGGCTCGGAGACCCCGGCCGAACTCGACGCCAACGGTGCACTGCTCAAGCGCCTCGAGGCGTTACGCCTGAAGGCCGGCAAGGCCATGGGGCTGGGTGATGTCAGCGGTATGGTCATTCCCAAACCGGTGCTGGTATCCAAGCCCCGCTACGACGGCACCTTGCAGGTTCGCTATTTCATGCCGCACAACTGCCACCGCGCCTTGGCCATCACCGGCGCGATAGGGCTGGCGACTGCCTGCGTCAGCCCGGACACGGTCATCGCTGAGCTGCTGGGCGAGGGCGCCGCGCAATTGACCGAGGTGCGCCTGGAGCACCCAAGCGGCGGTATCGATGTTGCCCTGTCGCGCAGCGGTGCCGATGGCAAGACCCTCCAGGCCTCGGTGGTGCGAACCGCCCGACGGCTGTTCTCCGGCTTCGTCTATGCCCCTACATTCCGCAGGTTGGCGGGATAGGCCAGGCATAGAGAGAGCTTTATATTCGCAACAAGCGCATCCGCACAATTTCAACAATGGGTGATGCCTCATGAGACTCGCCAAATCGCTGTACTTCCAGATCCTCTGCGCCGTCCTGCTGGGCGTGGTGGTCGGCCACTTCTGGGCGCAACAGGCCGTTGCGCTCAAGCCGCTGGGTGATGCGTTCATCAAGCTGATCAAGATGATGATCGCCCCGGTGGTGTTCTGCACCATCGTCACCGGCATCGCCGGCATGACCGACAAGCGCTCACTGGGGCGCTTGATGAGCAAGACCCTGCTGCTGTTCCTGGTACTGACCGTGGTCAGCCTGATGATCGGCCTGGCGGCGGTGTATCTGTTCCGTCCGGGGGTTGGCATGAACATCGACCCGGCCACCCTCAGCACCGCCGGGCTAAGCCAGTACGCGGCATCTGCAGCGAAGCTCAGCGTGGTCGATTTCTTCATGCACATCATCCCCGACACCTTCATCGGTGCGTTCAACAAGGGGGAAGTGCTGCCGGTGCTGTTCATCGCGGTGCTCAGCGGTTTTGCCCTGTCGTCGATGGGCGAGAAGGGCAAGCCGGTACTCGATGTACTCGAGTCGGCCTCGACCATGGTGTTTCGCATCTTCGGCTACCTGATGCGCTTCGCGCCGGTCGGCGCCTTCGGTGCGCTGGCGTTCACCGTCGGCCAGTACGGCGTGACGTCGCTTGGCGCATTGGCCAAGCTGGTCGGCACGTTGTACATCGCCTGTGCGTTCTTCGTGCTGGTGGTGCTCGGCGGCATCTGCCGTGCCCATGGCTTCAGCTTGTGGAAACTGCTGCGTTATTTCCGCGAGGAGTTCCTGGTGGTGCTCGGCACATCGTCCACCGAGCCGGTGCTGCCACGCATGCTGGAAAAACTGGAGAAGCTGGGCTGCAAGAAAGGTGTGGTGGGGTTGGTGCTGCCCACCGGTTATTCCTTCAACCTCGACGGTACGGCCATCTACCTGTCGCTGGCGGCGGTGTTCATTGCGCAAGCCTGCAACATCGACCTGACCCTCGGCCAGACAGTGACCATGCTGGCGATCATGCTGCTGTCGTCCAAAGGTGCTGCAGGTGTGACCGGCAGTGGCTTCGTGGCGTTGGCCTCGACCCTGACCGTCATTCACGACATCCCGTTGGCAGGGCTTGCCTTGCTGATCGGCATCGACCGCTTCATGTCCGAAGCGCGCGCCCTGACCAGCCTGGCCAGCAACGCTGTAGCCACCGTGGTCATCTCGTTGTCGGAGAATGCCTGTGATCGGGAGACCTTGCTGGGTCGGCTGAACGGCACTCCGGTCGCAGCAGACGAGGCTGACGCAGTACGGGTCGACTGGTCTGCCGAGCCTCGGCATCACGGCTAAAAGCCTCTTCCACCACGCGTTGCTGTCATAAAATTCCACTCGACATCCCGGCGATGTCGAGTGGGGTAGGGGGCTGTCTGCCTTGCTGGCGGCCGCAACAGAATAAAAACAAGAGAAAAAACCATGCTCGCACTCCTGGGCTTGATCATGGTGGTGACCTTCACCTACCTGATCATGAGTAAACGCCTGTCGCCAATTGTGGCACTCACCGTAACCCCCATTGTCTTCGCCGTGATCGGCGGCTTTGCCCCCGAACTGGGCAAGATGATGCTCGATGGCCTGAAAATGGTGGCGCCGTCAGCGGCCCTGTTGCTGTTCGCCATCCTGTTCTTCGGCCTGATGATCGATGCCGGTCTGTTCGACCCGCTGATTCGCAAGATTCTCAAACGCGTCAATGGCGACCCGATCAAGATCGCCATCGGCACTGCGCTGTTGTCGTTGCTGGTGGCGCTGGACGGTGACGGCACCACCACCTACATGATTACCTGCGCGGCCATGCTGCCGTTGTACAAGCGCATTGGCATGAACCCGATGATCCTGGCCACGGTATCGATGCTGTCGCTGAGCATCATGAGCGGCATGAGCCCTTGGGGCGGACCGGCTACCCGGGCCATTGCCGCTCTAGGGCTGGATGCCACCGAGTACTTCATCCCGATGCTGCCGACCGTGATCGGTGGCGCAGCCTGGGTGGTATTCACCGCCTACCTGCTGGGCCGCGCCGAGCGCCGACGCATCGGCAACATCGCCCTGGAGTCTGGCGGCGGCAATTGCTACATCAAGGAAATCCTTGGCGACAACCCACACAAGCGCCCGCGGCTGGCCTATGTCAACCTGGTCTTGGTGGTTGCCGTCATGACTGCGCTGGTGCTGGGGCTGATGCATGCCGCCATCCTGTTCATGATCGGTTTTGTCGCCGCGCTGATGATCAACTACCCGCAACTGGACCTGCAGAAGGAGCGCATTCTCGCCCATTCCGGCAATGCCATGACCGTGGTACTGCTGGTATTTGCCGCCGGCATCTTCGCCGGGATCTTCTCGGGCACCAAGATGGTCGACGCCCTGGCGCAGACCCTGGTCGACTGGATCCCCGAGGCGTGGAGCCACTGGTTCCCGCTGGTGGTGGCGCTGACCAGCATGCCGCTGACCTTCGTGCTGTCCAACGACGCCTACTACTTTGGCGTGGTTCCGATCCTGGCCAACGCCGCGGCCGCCTACGGCATCGACCCGGTTGAAATTGCCCGCGCTTCGGTCCTGGGGCAGCCCGTGCACTTGATGAGCCCGCTGGTAGCCTCGACCTTGCTGCTGGTGGGTATGGTCGACCGCGACATCGGCGACTTCCAGAAAGCCACGGTGAAATGGGCGGTGCTGACATCGCTGGTGATCACTGCGCTGGCCCTGGCCACGGGTGCCTTGTCCTTCTTCGTCTGATCAGCCCTGGGGCGTCAACTGGCGCCCACCTCATCCAATAACAACAACAGAGTACCGATCATGTCCCGAGTTGTATTCCGTGGGGCCACCTGTGGCCTGCTCTGCGGCTGGCTGCCTGTGGCCGGCGCCGCCGGTTTCATCGACGATGGCAAGCTCAAACTGCAACTGCGCAACGTCTATTTCAATGAGAACTTTCGCGATGAACAGGGTATGAGCCCACGTGCTGCCGCTACTGCCAAGAGCGAGCGGGTGGAATGGGCGCAGGGTTTCCTGCTCGACTACCAGTCAGGCTTTACGCAAGGCGCGCTGGGGCTTGGGCTCGATGCGTCGGGGCTGGTCGGCGTGCGGCTCGATTCGGGCCGTGGCCGCAGCGGTACTGGCCTGCTGCCGGTGCACGACGATGGCCGTGCTGCGGACGAGTTTGCCAGTGCCGGGGTGACGGCCAAGGCGCGACTGGGGCAGACCGTGGTCAAGCATGGCACCCTGCTGCCGAAGACCCCGGTGCTGGTCTACAACGACGCGCGCCTGTTGCCGCAAACCTACCAGGGTACACAACTGACCAGCACGGACATAGACAACCTGACCTTGACTGCCGGCCACCTGGAGCGCTTCAAGCAGCGTGACTCTTCTGACAGCACTGGCCTGTACCTGGACGGCTACAGCGGTGGCCAGTCTGGCGATTTCAACTTTGCCGGCGCCGACTATGCGCTCAGCAAGCCACTGCGCCTGAGCTATTTCCACGGCCAACTCGAACACTTCTATCGCCAGCACTATGTCGGCTTGGTACACGACCTGCCATTGGCCGGCGGTGTGCTTACTACCGACCTGCGCTACTTCAACAGCCGCGACAGCGGCGCTGCCCAAGGGGGCGAGATCGACAACGACATGTTCAGCGGGCAACTGTCGTACAGTCACTCGGGGCACACGGTCGGCGGCGGCTACCAGGTGCTCGACGGCAAGGCCGGGTTGCCCTACATCAGCGGCGCCACCGTGTATTCGTTCAGCAACGTGGGTATCGGCAAGTTCATCGAGGAGGAAGAGAAAACCTGGATGGCAAGCTACGCCTACAACTTTGCCGCCGCGGGTGTCCCCGGGCTCACGTTCATGGCGCGCTACTTGAGCGGCGATAACGGCCGCTCTGCTGACGCAGGGCTCAGCGAGTGGGAGCGCGACATGGAACTTGCCTACGTGGTGCAATCCGGATGGGCCAAGGGCCTGGGGGTGAAGCTGCGCAACTACGTGTACCGCGCTGACTTTTCCCGAGGTCGCGACAGCAACCGGATCTACATGACCTACGATATTGCGCTGTGGTAATGCGCAAGCAGCGTTAACGGGCCAGTTGGACGCTTCCGGGCGGGGTGACGACTTGCAGGCGATTGCGGCCCGCCTGCTTGGCCATGTACAGCGCCTGGTCGGCGCGCTCGAGCAGCGCTGCCGGGGTGTCGGGCGCTGCACGCTCGGTGCTGGCAATACCGATGCTGGCGGTTACGTGGCCCAAGGGGCTGCCCTGGTGCGGGATCGCTTGCAAGGCCAGGCGCTCGAGCATGAGCCTGGCCACGACTGCGGCCCCTTCCTCGTCGGTATCAGGCAGGATCACCGCCAGTTCCTCCCCCCCGTAGCGTGCCAGCAGGTCGCGGGGGCGGCGGATGCAGCCAGACAGCAGGTGCGCTATCTGCTGCAGGCACGCGTCACCCGCCGGGTGCCCATAGCTGTCGTTGTAGCGTTTGAAGTGGTCGATATCGATCATCAGCAACGTCAGTTGGGTGGCATGGCGCTGGGCTGTGCGTATCTCCTGGGCCAGCGCCTCGTCAAAACTGCGCCGGTTGGCGAGCCCGGTCAGTGCATCGTGCATGGCCAGGCGTTCGAGCTTCTGGTTGCTTTCCAGCAGCTGCTGTTGGGTCAGCCGCAGCTCGCTCTCAACCGCGTTTCGCCGGCTCATGGCCCGTATCAGCAACCAGCCGATGGCGCCGGTCACCGCGAGCAGTGCAGCAACCACCAGCGCCGACAGCAGCGCCTCAAGCCGCCAGGCTGCAAGCGCTTCCTGCTTGCCCAATGCAACCGTCGTCACCAGCGGCAGCTTGTCGCTCTTGCGAAACGCATACAGGCGCTCGACACCGTCCAGGCTGGAGGTGAACGATGCCGTGCCCACCGGTTGGGCGATGAGGTACTTGGCGAAGATCGGCGAGTTGGAAAAGTTGCGCCCCATGTCCTGCTCCCGAAACGGGTAGCGCACCAGCATGGCACCGTCGGTAAAAGACAACCCGATGGCGCCGTCATGGCCAACGTCCAGCTTGCCGAAAAGTTGCAGGAAGTTTTCCACGCCAAGCGTTACGGCCACGACCCCGGCGAACTCGCCATGCTCGTCATTGAACCGTCGGCTGATGGTGATCACCCATTCCTGGGTGACGCGGCTGCGGATGGGCAGGCCGATGAAAGGCTCGCGGGACGGGTCGTCACGGTGGTGTACGAAGTACGCTCGGTCGCTGCTGTTGGCGCCGGCCGGTATCGGTCGGTTCGACGACATCAGCCAGCGGCCGTCCTTGGCGTAAAGCGTGACGCCGCTCATGGGTGGCATCAAGGGTTGCTGACGTTTGACCAGTTCGCTGAGGCGTTGAATTTGCGCAGGCCCGACGCCCTCGGTTTCCAGGCGCTCGACCAGGCCGAGCAAGAGCAGCGTGCTTTGCCGGACGATCCCTTCCGAATAGGTGGACAGGGCCTGGGTCAGGTTCAGGCCATGGATGTTGACGTCTTCCAGCGCACGTTCGCGTGAGCCCATGACCTTCCACAGCGTTAACGAGGCAAGCGAAAAACCGATGACCGAGAGCAATAGCACAACCAGATGGATATCACGCTTCACGTCAATACCTGATGAAGTTTCCAGTGTCGCTGCGGGCTGTGCTTGTCGTGCTCAGGAAATGCCCGGCGCAGCAGTGGCGCCAAGCCTCAAGTTATGTAACCAAACGGTCAGTAAAGTAACTGGCCGGTTCATGAAAATATAGCACTGAACCCGCCAACGTTGTCCGACAAAATTGCGCAGGGCGCGCCGTGATCAGGTGGCCACAGGGGCTCGCGCGGGCGCAGGGTTGGCGATCAGGTAACCGGCGACATAACGCACGGTTTTTTCCAGCGCCTGTTCCATGTCGGGATGAGTGAACTGATACCTGCGTTCCAGTTGCTCGGTGATACGCATGTCGAAGCGTTGTGTCTGAATGAAGTTCAATGACTCCGGGCTGATCGACAACCGGGCTGCCAGGCCCGGGATCGCCAATATCCACTTCAGCACATTTATCGGTACATGGCGGCGTGGCGCCCTGACCGCCAGGGTGGTTGCGATCTGCGCCAGCATGCCCTGCAAATTTGGCGTGTGTGGGTAGAGCGCCAGCACCTGCTGGTTTGCCATCGAAGGGTCGAACGCCACGCAGGTGATCATCTTCACCAGGTAGTCGACGCTGACCAAAGGCAACCAGTGCCTGGCGGAGCCCGGAATGGCCTTGAAACGGCCCAGTGCAAGATCGCGAATGAGTACTGCCAGCGGTTGCCCTGCGAGGATGTGCCCACTTTCACTCTGACCGCATACCGTAGCAGGGTGAACGATGGAGTACGCAGCGCCCGCATCCTGCATATGGCGGATGACCGCAAAATGCGCTTCCAGCTTGCTGCCTTCGTAACCGCCTACGCGGCCATAGACCGCGGGCCAGTCGGTGTTTTCAGGGCGCTTGGTATCAACCCCGATGCGCGCCAGGTGGTCAAGGTTTTGCAGCATGAAACCGCCCACCATCAGCAGGCGAATGCCGTACCCCGCCGCCAGGCTGGCAACCCTCAGCGCCCCTTGCACATTGACGGCGCGGGCGCGCTCCGTGGTCAGCCCCCAGGTGAATTGCGCCGCCAGATGGAACACCACGGCGGCGGCCGAGATGCATTGCCGGTCGGCTTCGCCGAGCCCAAGCCCCTCCTGGCTGATATCGCCAGCTACCGCGTGGACGAACTCGGCGCTACCGCCCAATCGGGCAACCTGCTCGCGCAGGCGCCCGATCTGTTCAGGCTGGCGCATGAGCACCCGGGCGGTGTACCCGGTTGCGGTAAGGTGCGCCAGTAAATGTTGGCCGACGAAGCCACTGCCACCCGTAACGAAGCATTCCACGCGCATATCCGGTCCCTTGTCTGGATGAAGGGCGCAGGTTAGGGTGTAGAGCCAACTCTACAGTCAAGGACTTTCTGCCGTGAACATTGGTGCCCTGGAGCGGCGCAGTGGCATTGGCCGCCATACATTGCGCTATTACGAACAACTCGGTCTTATCGTCGCCCAGCGCCAAGCCAACAACTACCGCAGCTACAGCGAGCAGACCGTCCACGATCTGGCCTTTATCCAGGGTGCGCAGAGCGGCGGGTTCACCCTTGCCGAGATTGGCGAAATGCTTGCCGCCAAACGGGGCAATACCATCGATTGCGCGCAAGGCGCGATCATGGTCACCCGCAAGATGGCCGAAATCCAGGCGAAGATCAGTACGCTGCAAGCCGCTTATGCGCTGCTCGATGCCGAGCGGGCCAAGCTGGTAGCCAGTGCCATCGCCACCGGGCTGACGCTGCCTGAAGGCCTTGCCACGGGCGGCTGAATGCGGGCATTGATAAGGGTATTTATCTGCAACTATTTCTCATTTACACTCGGTGCCTTCTTTTCAGCGCCTCGCGCGCTTCCTGGGTGCCCTGTGCGATTCGATCCCGCCAAACCGACGCTGCTGTCTGCGCTGGTACGTCATTACGACGAACTGGTGGAGCACATTCGTCGCCGTTTCGGTGATAAGGGCATGGCCCGCGACGTTGTGCATGACGTCTGTGTGCAACTGCTGGAAGGCGAAGAAAAACCAGGTGTTCACTCGCCACTGGCGATGCTGCGGAAAATCTCCACCGACACGGCGGTGAGCCGCTATCGTAGCGATCGCCGCCGAGTCGCCTGGGTGGAGGCCGTCGCCGAGCTGCCTGAGGTAGCCTGCCCAGGTGCGACGCCAGCGTGCAGGCATGAGACCGAGCGCGAATTTCAACGGCTTGTCAGCGCAATCGCTGAACTGCCACCGCGTTGCCAGGCGGTTTTTGTCATGCACAAGATTCACCAGGTCCCCCAGGCAGAAGTTGCTGAGCGCCTCGGTATTTCCCTCAAGACCGTGGAAAAGCACCTGCGCCTGGGCTTGGCGGCGTGCAGGCAGAAGCTTGGCCGCGATGAGGTACAGGCATGACCCGGCAGCCGAGCCAGGCGCCGTTGGATGACGCGCTAGGGCGACATCGTGAACAGCTCAAGCAGCTGTTCCCGCTGCCGCCGAGCAGGCAGGCGCCTTCGAAAGTGCTGAGGTCGGCCGGCATCACCCTGCTGCTTGCGCTGGCTGTGGCAGCCCTTGCGTGGCTGAACCCCACGTACAAGCGCGAGCATTTTGCTACCGCCGTGGGTGAGCGCCGCGCCGTGCTGTTGAACGATGGCAGCAGGCTGCTGCTGGACAGCGCCACGCAGGTAGATATCCGTTGGCGTCTGCTCAGCCGCGAGGTTGGCCTGCGCGCCGGGCAGGCCCTGTTCGACGTGGCCCCGGCGGTGTACCGCCCCTTCGTCGTGGCGGCAGGGCTGGCGAACGTCGAGGTGTTGGGTACGCTGTTCAATGTTCGCCGCCTGGAGCACGATGAGGTACGTGTGACACTGGCACGTGGGCAGGTGAAGGTCGAAGTACCGGGCGCGGCGCAAACGCCTGCGGTGCTGATGCCCGGGCAGCAAGTCGACGCGATCCGCGGGCAATTGATGCCCGTCGCCAAGGTCGATGCTTCCAGGGCGATGGCCTGGAAGGATGATCGCATCGTGTTCGCGCAGACGCCGCTGGGCGAAGCAGTGGCATTGCTGCGCCACTACCGGACGGCACCTGTGCGCTTGGACGATCCTGGCCTGGCAGCGCTCAAGGTGACAGGGGTATTCGAGGCGCACAAGGTTGACCAGTTGCTGGACCTGCTGCCGAGCATCCTGCCCGTCGCTGTGCTGCGTGAACAGGGCGGGGAGGTTCGCATCCAACGCAAACCGACTGGAAAATGATGCTTGAGCGCAGGTTAATGCCAGCCAGTTAAGCGGTAAAGGCTGACAGGTGCTTGCCTTGGGATGTTTGTTGCCTGTCAGATCGAGCGCCGCCCGCGCGGCGCTTCGCGGCACAAGGCCGCTCCCACATCTGTTTCGGGCCAATCACTCCTGTGAGATCACCTCTGGCCGCCCTGTATGTTCCCTTCGACACCGGCAATGACGCTGCTCATCATCAATTTCCAGCCATGCACCCAGGGTGCGAGTGCGCAGGTGGCAGGTTTAACTGGCCCGAAACAAATGTGCGGCCTTGTGCCGCGAAGCGCCGCGCGGGCGGCGCTCGATCGAATAGGCGCTGCATAAGGCAGGGAGAACACCTTGCCATTCTTAACTGACTGGCATCAGAGCGCAGGTAGGGTTTTTCGCTTCCCGGAGCGGCTAGTTAGAAAAAGCCATCCAAAAGGAATTCGAGACGTGCATCTTCCTCCTCGCAGTCGTTACCTTCGCCTGTCACTGCTTGCCAGTAGCTTGCTCATCGCAGTATCGGCCCAAGGCCAGGAACGGGTGAACGTAGACCTCCCGGCCGCACCGCTGGGTGAAGCCATCAATGCCCTTGCTCAGCAGTCTTCGGTACAGATCATCTTTGCCAGTGACCTGGGTGCAGACCGCGCAACCCCTGCGATGAAAGGGCAATTTACCGCCGAGGAGGCACTTCAAACGCTACTCAAGGGCAGTGGCCTGCAAGCACAGGCCAAGGGCGACCGTACTTTCATCGTCGTCGCGCAGAAGGCCACGGCTTCCAGCGCCCAGGCGGTAACGCAGAGCGCACCCGTGGAAATGGCACAAATGGACATTACTGCCTCGCGTACCAGCAGCAGCCTGGTTTCCGCAACGCGGCAATCCACCGTGCTTGAGCATGAGCAATTGCAAGCGCTGCGCCAGGGTTCCGAGAGCCTGGCCACGGTGCTGGCCAAGGCGGTCCCGGGCATGTCCGACTCCAGCCGCACGGTGACCGAGTACGGCCAGACCTTGCGCGGGCGCAGCATGCTGGTGATGGTCGATGGTGTGCCGCTCAATACCAACCGCGATTCATCACGCAACCTGGCCAACATCGACCCGGCGTTGATCGAACAGGTCGAAGTGATTCGTGGCAGCAGCGCGATCTACGGCAGCGGCGCCACAGGGGGCATCATCTCGATTACCACACGGCCTGCGGGAGGTGAAAACCGTGCGGAAACCAGCCTGAGTGCCACCACGCCGCTAACCCGCCTGGGCAGCGATGGCCTGGGCGGCCAGTTCCAGCAGTATGTCGCAGGCTCGCAAGGGGCGGTGGACTACGCATTCGACTTTGGCACCCGCCACATCGGCGCCTCTTACGATGCCCACGGTGAGCGGATCGCCCCGGAGCCCAGCCAGGGCGACCTGTTCGATTCAAACATCTACAACATTGGCGGCAAGCTGGGGCTGCACATCGACCAGGACCAGCGCATCCAGCTCGCAGCCAGCCACTATGACGCACGCCAGGACAGCGACTTCGCAACCGACCCGAGCGTTGCGCAACTTGCCCCCGGTTCGGCGCCGGCCAATGCAATCAAGGGCCTGCAACTCGACGAGCAGAACCGCATTCGCAACACCTTGCTGAACCTGGAGTACGAGCATCTGGACGTGTTTGGCAGCCGGCTTTCTGCCCAGGTCTATTACCGCGACTACTTCACTCGCTTCACCCCGTTCGACGCCCGCGCCGTTGCCACCCGCGGTGGCAATGTCGACCAGGTCATGCAGAGCAGCGAGGTCTTCGGCAGCCGCCTGACCCTGCGCACGCCACTTGGCAACAGTGGCAGTACCGAGTTGGTGTGGGGCGGCGACTACAACCAGGAGCGCAGCGACATGCCGCTCGACGTGTTTGACCCTGCCGCTTACGACGCCAGCGGTGGCCTGGTCTTCGACAAGACAGGCAAGCTCACCTACATGCCGCCACTGAAAACCCGCAGCGCCGGCGCGTTCGCTCAGTTGCAGCATCGTTTCAATGAGCACTGGTCGATAGACGGCGGCCTGCGCTACGAATACTCCACTGCAAAATTCGATGACTTCGTGCCGTTGTCCGAATCTGCAGCAGCCTCACCGGTGGCGGTGGCGGTGGCGGTGGCAGGCGGCGAGATTCATTACGATGCCGTATTGTCCAACTTCGGCATCGTGTACTCGCCGGTGCTCGGCCAGGAAGTCTATGCCTCCTTCAGCCAAGGCTTCCAATTGCCAGACGTGGGTATCCAGTTGCGCAATGCGCGGCGGGGTTTTGACATCGACGCCTCGAACCTGGAACCGGTCAAGACCAACAACTACGAAATGGGCTGGCGGGGCGACCTGGGTAGCAACACCCTGGGCACCGTTGCGCTGTTCTACACCACATCCAAGCTGGGCGATGTGCAGAGTTTCAACAATGGCCTGATCCTGACCCGCACCCAGGAGCGCATCTATGGCGCCGAGGCCAGTGTTGATTGGCTGACGGACGACGCGGTCTGGGGGGCAGGCGGCAGCGCGACCTGGATGCGCGGGCGGGAAAAACCGGATGGCAAAGGCTGGCAGGATATGACCGGCTACCGTGTTCCACCCCTGAAACTGACGGCCTACATCCAGTACAAGCCAACCCTGGACTGGAGTAATCGCGTGCAAGCCACGTTCTTCGACAGCAAGGACTACCGGCTCGATGGCATGGACAGTTTTGGCCGCCACCCGGTGAGCACCTACACGACGGTGGACTTGGTCAGCCAGTACCAGATCGCCCCTGACGACAAGGTGAGTGTGGGTGTCCAGAACCTGTTCAACCGTGACTATTACCCGCTGTACAGCCAGTTGCTGCGCAACAACAACAACACCAGCCACTTGCCGGCACCGGGCACGGTATTGACGGTCAGTTATACACATGACTGGTGAGGCTGTGAAAAACCACAGGGGGCTTATGCCAGTCAGGCAGCCCTTACTGCTTAACTGACGCGCATCAGACCGGGTGCGAGCTTTGTGTCCGTTGTTACAAATGCCCTGTGATAACTTCCTGAACCCTTGCTACGTTTACCACTCATAGGCTTGTCATCATTCCTTCATGCCACCTGCTTAGCTTGAAGGCGACACCTACGAAGACAAAATGAGAAAGAGGACGCAGGGCATGGACGAATACCAGGAAGAACTACTCGAAACCCAGGCTTACGAACTGGACACCCCGGAACCGGCCGACGACGCCACCGAGCTTTAACCCACCCGTCGCTGGCTGCGGCGGAACTCCCCCGGCGTCAGGCCCGTCCAGCGCTTGAATGCGCGCTGGAAGGCCTCAGCCGAAGCAAACCCCAACAGGTAGGCAATTTCGCCAAACGCCAGCGCCGTATCGCGGATGTAGGTCTCGGCCAGGTCGCGCCGTGTTTCATTGAGCAGGTCGCGAAAGCGCGTGCCTTCCTCGGCCAGTTTGCGGCGCAAGGTCCAGGTGGGCAGTTGCAGGTGCAATGCCACTTCTTCCAGGTCCGGTTCCCGGCCGCCATTGAGCAACGGGCCCAGCAGGTGGGTGATGCGCTCACCCAGGCTGCGCACCCGTGTACGTTGCAGCATCTCGGCTTCGCACAGCTGCAACAGGTGCTGCCAGGTGCTCGGGCAATGCCTGGGGTTGGCCAATTGCAAGGTGGCGCGGCTCAGGCGTAGCTGGTTGCCTTCGGCGGCGAACTGCACCGGCGTGTTGCACAGCGACTGGTACTGCGCAGCGTAGGCGGGGGCGGCAAATTCGATGTCCAGGCGCTCGGCCTGCACGGGTACGCCGGCAAGGTCGGCCAACTGGGCCAGCCAGCCGGCCAGCAGTGAATCCACTACAAAGCGGTTGAAGGCGTTGTAGGGACTGATTGAATAGAACCGCAACCAGGCACCCTGGGCATCTTCATGAAAGCTGGAGTGGCCACGGTAGTTAGCCGCATACAGTGGCTCGAAACGCAGCAACGTGCGCGCTGCCTCGCCCAGGGTGGGGGCCTGCGCCGCAGTGACCCCGGCCAGGCCGGCATGTGCCAGGCGGCTCAGGCGGCCCATGTGCAGGCCCAGCGCTGGCTCACCGCTCAGTTCGATGGCGGCGTTGCCCAGGTGCATGTAGCGGGGGATCGACAGGCGTGCGCCCGCTTCACTGAGGCGTGCCGCATCCAGGCCATAGTGGTGCAACAGCGGCTCTGGTGCATGCCCCAGTTCAGCCAGGGCCTCGCTCAGTGGCTGGACAAAGCCAACCGACAGATCGCCAAGGCGTACGCGGGGACGGGCCATGGGCCTACAGCCACAGGTTCAGCAAGCGGGCGCCAGGGCTGGGAGGGCCGGCGAGCAATTCACCCGCCTGGTGGGCGAACCCTTGGCCATCACTGCCTTGCTCCCAGAACTGCCCGCGCATGAACACGCTCATGCTGCTGACACTGGCCCCGGCCGCTGCGGTCAAACGTTGCCAGGCCGTCTGTTCACTGACCTCGCCACGCTGCAAGGCCAGCCCGGCGCTGGCGTGCTGATGGCGGTTGCCGCGCCACGGCGCTTGCCAACTGCCCTTGCCGCTGAGGAACACCGGGTTGGCGATCAACTGTACCGACTGCTGCGCCAATTGCTGGTGGTTTTCCGGGTACCAGCTGTCACTGCCCACCAGCACCCCCAGGCGCCCGGCTGGGGTTTGCACCACCTGCAGCGGGTACTGGCGGCCGTCGTGGACATAACGGCGCATTTCGCTGTCGGGGTACTGCTGGCGCTGCGGCTGGCCCAATAGCGTGCCGTCACCGGCAAACACCACGCTGCTGTTGAACAGCGGGCCACGGCCGACATGCAGCACGCCTTGTTTCACATACGGGGCGGGCAGCACGATCGAACCGGCCACCAGGGTGACGCCAAATTCCTTGGCCAGGCCACCGAACAGCTGCTGGTAGTCTGCTGCCATCTGCTCGGCCTTCATGCGCAGGTGCGCATCGGCACGCCGGTCGTCGCTGTCGGCACCGAGCATGGCCAGGCCGTAACGCAGCGGGTTGCTCAGCTCCAGCCATTGCTGGGCCTCGCGGCTCTGGGTGACCTGGTACAGCTCGTTCTTCTCGCCACGCGCCCACAGCCAGGTGCCGATGTGTTCCGGCAGCACCACCACCGTGCGCGGGCTCACCAGCCCTTGGGCACGGGCCTGTTCCAGGTAGGCGGCAAGCTTGCGGTGCAGGCGTTGCAGGTTCTGGTAGTCGCCCGGGTACAGCAGCGGCTCGACGCCGAGCAGGTTGCCGTGCTCGCCGGGCACACCATGGTTCAGTGCCAGTTCGATACGCAGGTCGGACAGGTAGTGGCCTTCCGGACGTTGCTGGGTCCAGAAGCCATAGCCGCAAAGGGCGGCAATCATCACCAGCGCCAGGGCGCTTGCCAGGAGTTTTCGCATGAGGCTTTGGTTTTTATCTAAAGCTGAGATATGAAATTAGCATACATGCGTTAGTGAAAAAAGGGTGGCATCTCTCAGGGCTTGGCGTGAGTTGTTAGATTGGAACGTATAACTTGAATGCGGTTTTTGTGCAGGTTTATATTGGTGGTTCAGTTTGGTTGTCCGTACTACGTAGCTCTAATGACAACGCTTGCGTCGTTCGCGTCTAGAGCTTTTTTTACTAATGATTGAGCGGTGGCAACGATGTGGCTATTGGTGTATTGCGCGTCCAACATTAAAGTTAGGGGGGATGGGGTGCGATAGCCGCGGCTTGATTCTCCGCCACTCTCTAGACTTTTTACGACAGCTTTTGCGTGCTGTTGGGATAAGATGCTTTTGCCGAGGGAGGTTTTGTTTAGTTCGCTAAATGATTCGATGAATTGTCTGTTTTCTAGGTATTTAGGATATTGCATTTCCAGCACGGGTACAGTAGTGGTGCGAGTGTTATCTGTAAAGACGTTGAATACAGTGCGGCTTTCTTCTTTGATGGTGGCTACGAGCCTTTCCCCTTGAAAGGCGTTTTTGGTCTTGAAAGTCGTGATATTGGTTTTGGATTGAATAATAAATTTTCGATTGTGGCCGGTCGGATCTGAATAGTTTATGGGGTCGCCGACGCAGAATACGTAAGTATTCAGACCACCTTTCAAGAAGGGACTTAAGTCATCGGGTGAGTGAAATCGCATCAGTGTGGTGTTGTAAAAACGATAGCTGTTGAGCAGGTAGTTACCCACCACCGTGTCAAGATACTCGCCATTGAAACCGTGCAGCGAATAGAGCCTTGCGCAGAAACCATAAGGTGTATAGGCATGGCTATGGGTGGTCTTTGCCTGTTGAGTGCCGAGGGCTGAGCCTTTCATGTCCGAACAGAGCACCGTGGCGTTACTACCTCGGCTGGCCGAGTGCTCTACCAACGCAACGTTGTCCGCGCGCAGCAGGCTGCAGGAGGCGTCGCCCTGCAGGCGCGTCACGATTTTTCCAGCTTGGTAAAGAAACAGAGTACCCGTTGTTGATCTCTTCATGTCTCATACTCGTAGCTTAGGGGCGTTGATCCATCCCAATTATGAATAACCCAGTCAGTTTTAAAACTGGCAGAAATGACAGGTATGCTGTGTTCATCAGGGTCATTAACTTGTCAGTTTCGATCATTGAGCCGGTTCAAACGGCTGTTTAATGTCGCAGGCAGACAAACGACGGGGCCCGCCGACTGGTGAGGCGCCCGCATCCCGTGATCACGCCACCTGGGGACATTTCCATGGCCGCCGACCGTTACCCGCACCTGCTCGCCCCGCTGGACCTGGGCTTTACCACGTTGCGTAACCGTACCCTGATGGGCTCGATGCACACCGGCCTCGAAGAGCGCCCCGGCGGTTTCGAACGCATGGCCGCCTACTTTGCCGAGCGCGCACGTGGCGGCGTCGGCCTGATGGTCACTGGCGGCATTGCGCCGAACGATGAAGGCGGGGTGTATTCCGGCGCGGCCAAGCTCAGCACCGAGGAAGAGGCCGACAAGCACCGGATCGTGACCGAAGCAGTGCACGCCGCGGGTGGCAAGGTCTGCCTGCAGATCCTGCATGCCGGGCGCTATGCCTACAGCCCACGGCAGGTGGCACCCAGCGCGATCCAGGCGCCGATCAACCCGTTCAAGCCCAAGGAACTGGACGAGGCGGGCATCGAGAAGCAGATCGCCGACTTCGTCAATTGCGCGGTACTGGCCCAGCGCGCCGGTTACGACGGCGTCGAGATCATGGGGTCGGAAGGCTACTTCATCAACCAGTTCCTCGCCGCCCACACCAACCACCGCACCGACCGCTGGGGTGGTAGGTATGAGAACCGCATGCGCCTGGCGGTGGAAATCGTCAGCCGGGTACGTGGCGCGGTGGGGCCGAGCTTCATCATCATCTTCCGCCTGTCGATGCTCGACCTGGTCGAGGGTGGCAGCAGCTGGGACGAAATCGAGCTGCTGGCCAAGGCCATCGAGCAGGCCGGCGCCACGCTGATCAACACCGGCATCGGCTGGCACGAGGCACGCATCCCGACGATTGCCACCAAGGTGCCGCGCGCGGCGTTCAGCAAGGTCACTGCCAAGTTGCGTGGCGTGGTGAACATTCCGCTGATCACCACCAACCGTATCAACACCCCGGAAGTGGCCGAGGCGGTGCTGGCCGAGGGCGATGCCGACATGGTCTCGATGGCCCGGCCGTTTCTTGCCGACCCGGACTTCGTCAACAAGGCCGCGGCTGGTCGCGCGGATGAAATCAACACCTGCATCGGTTGTAACCAGGCCTGCCTGGACCACACCTTTGGCGGCAAGCTGACCAGTTGCCTGGTCAACCCGCGTGCCTGCCATGAAACCGAGCTCAACTACCTGCCGGTACGTGCGGTGAAGCGCATTGCCGTGGTCGGTGCCGGCCCGGCCGGCCTGGCTGCTGCCACCGTTGCTGCAGAGCGCGGCCATACCGTGACACTGTTCGATGCTGCCAGCGAGATTGGCGGGCAGTTCAATGTCGCCAAGCGGGTGCCGGGCAAGGAAGAGTTCTTCGAAACCTTGCGTTACTTCCGCAACAAAGTGCGAAGCACCGGCGTTGATCTGCGCCTGAATACCCGCGTGAATGTGCAGGCACTGGTGGAGGGCGGCTACGACGAAATCATCCTGGCTACCGGTATTGCCCCGCGCACGCCGGCCATTCCTGGTGTCGAGCATGCCAAGGTGCTCAGTTACCTGGACGTGTTGCTTGAACGCAAACCGGTGGGCAAGGCGGTGGCGGTGATTGGCGCAGGTGGCATCGGCTTTGACGTATCCGAGTACCTGGTGCATGAAGGCGTGGCCACCAGCCAGGACCGCGAGGCGTTCTGGAAGGAGTGGGGCATCGACACCGAGCTTGAAGCGCGCGGTGGGGTAGCGGGGATCAAGGCTGAGCCGCATGCCCCGGCGCGTCAGGTTTACCTGTTGCAGCGCAAGAAATCCAAGGTGGGTGATGGGTTGGGCAAGACCACCGGCTGGATTCACCGCACCGGGTTGAAGAACAAGCGGGTGCAGATGCTGAACAGTGTCGAGTACCTGAGTATCGACGATGCCGGCCTGCACATTCGCGTGGGCGAGGGTGAGCCGCAGGTGCTGGCGGTAGACAACGTGGTGATCTGCGCGGGGCAGGACCCGCTGCGTGAGCTGCAGGACGGGCTGGTGGCGGCGGGGCAGTCGGTGCATTTGATTGGTGGCGCCGATGTGGCGGCGGAGCTGGATGCCAAGCGGGCGATCAACCAGGGGTCGCGATTGGCGGCTGAGCTCTGAGATCGCCGGGGCCGCTGCGCGGCCCATCGCGACACAAGGCCGCTCCTACAGAGACCGCGCAAGCCTTGAAGGTTGCGCTGTTCCCTGTAGGAGCGGCCTTGTGTCGCGAAAGGGGCGCACAGCGCCCCCAGGATTTCACAGGTAGACTCGCAGCATGCAACTAGACCTTCCCCAAGCCCCCCTGCAACCCCTCGACCTGCCTTGGCTGCAACAAGCCCAGGTCCATGCCGCCATCCTGCGCCTGGACCTGATCGACCCCCTGATCAGCGGCAACAAGTGGTTCAAGCTCCGCCACCACCTGCAGCATGCCGCCAACAGCAACGCCCCAGGCCTGATTAGCCTCGGCGGCAACCATTCCAACCACTTGCACGCCCTGGCCGCCGCCGGCAAGCGCTTCGGCTTCGCCACCGCCGGCCTGTTACGCGGCCACCCCCAGCACACGCCAACTGTGCGTGACCTGCAGGCGCTGGGCATGGAATTGCACTGGCTCGGTTATGGCGGCTACCGCGCGCGTAACGAACCCGGTTTCTGGGAGCCTTGGCAGGCACGCTACCCCGGCTGGCACTGCATCCCCGAAGGCGGCGGCGGGTTGGCCGGCGCGCAGGGCTGCGCGTTGATCATGCAGCAGGCCCGTACACAAATCGCGGCGTTGGGCTGGGCGGGCTACGACGCCTGGTGGCTGGCCTGCGGAACGGGGACTACCCTGGCCGGCCTGGTTCTGGCCGAGGCGGGCGCGCATGCCGTACATGGCGCTTTGGCGGTGCCCAGGGATCATGGTGTGCCGGAGGCGGTAGCATCATTGGCTGGTGTGCACGGCTACCAGCTACACGACGCTTGCCGTGGCGGTTTCGGCAAGTTCGATGATGCGTTGCTGGCTTTCATCGCCGACTGCGAGCAGCACACCGGCGTGCCGCTCGAAGCCCTTTACACCGGCAAGGCCCTGTTGGCCCTGCGAGATCAGGTGGCCGCGGGGCTGTTCGCGCCCGGCAGCCGCTTGATTTTCCTGCACACCGGTGGCCTGCAGGGCCGGCGCGGTTACTTGTAAGGCAGCATGCGCAACAGCGTGTTGTCGCGCTTGATGTAGTGGTGGTACAGGCCGGCTACGGCATGCAGGCCGATCAGCCAGTAGCCCCACCTGCCGATGCGCTCATGCCAGCCCTTGATGAACTTGGCCTGGTCCGGGTTCGGGCCGATCAGGTGCGGCAACTCCAGGCCGAAGAACGGCACGGGCTTGTCGGCAGCGCTCAGGATCAGCCAGCCGGCCAGTGGCAGGCCGATCATCATCAGGTACAGCGCCAGGTGCACCAGGTGCGCCAGGCCGGTCTGCCACGCTGGCGGCTTTGGCACAATGGGCGGGGTCGGGCGGCTCAGGCGCACGGCCAGGCGCAACCAGACCAGTACGAAAACACTGAGCCCGAGCATGAAGTGCAGGTCTTTCATCAGGTTGCGTTCGGCGCTGTCCTTGGGGAACAGGCCACGCAGTTCGATAAGGGCGTATACAGCGGCCAGCAGCACCAGCATCAGCCAGTGCAGGGCGATGGACAGGCGCGCGTAATGGGGCGTGGGGGTGGTTGAAACCATGATCGGTCCTCGTCATCAGGTCGGTTGTATGTCTTTATATTTTTGGCGCTTGCGAGATCGAGCGCCGCCCGCGCGGCGCTTCGCGGCTAAAGCCGCTCCTACGTTTGTTTCGGGCCAGTTATGCCTGTGGTATTTGCGCGCGAACGCCTTGGCGCATGTCACGATATCGCGTCGTTCAAATTGGCTTATGTCACAATATCGCGTCGTACAAATTGACGCATGCCACGATACCGCGTCGTACAAACAAGGCGGTCGCGCGCGCCAGGCACAGGACGGATTGGCCCGAAACAAACGTAGGAGCGGCTTTAGCCGCGAAGCGCCGCGCGGGCGGCGCTCGATCTCACAAGCGCCGGAAACCTCAAGGCAGGCATTAGGCCCAAAACGGCCACTCATCAGCCACCAGAAACACCCGCTCCACCTCCTGCCAGGCACCATCAGCCTGCTGCTCCAACCTCACCAGCAACTGCGCCGGCGCCTGCCGCTCCAGCACATGCAGCCACGCCGCAAACTGCTCTACAGGCCAGCACTCATTCGCCTCGACCCGCGCCGGCGCCAGCCAGGCATGTCGCTGCAACGGCTGCCAATGCTCACCCTCAGCCATGACCCAGTCCTGCCGCCGTAACCAGCGCCCACGCAAATGCCCAGGGTCGGCACCCTCCGGCGCCTCGGCATGCCCAGGCCACGGATAAAACAGATAACCTCCCAGCCACATGTGCGCCTGCACCTGTTCCACCCCTAGCCGAGCCAGCGCCTCACGACTGTGCGCCCCCGTCGACATGGGCAACTGGTGCCCCGCCAGATGCGCCAGCTTGCTGCCCAGCCGGTCATGGCAACCCGGCCCCAGCCAGGCATCCGGGGCGTGCCCGGCGCCTGGCGGGCCCAGGTACAGTTTGATAGCCAGTTCCAGGTGGTGCACACCGTCGCCGTCACGCAGCAGCACGTCCAGCTCGCCCAAGGTATGCCCGCCATCGCGAATGGCCAGGTTGGCCGCCAGCAATTCAACGCCCGGCGCCTGGCCCAGGGCGAATTGCCACAGGCGTTCGTAGTAATGCCCCAGGCGCCGGCTGCCGAGCTTTGCCAGCCACTCGCGCAACGGCTGGTCGTCGTCATCCAGCCCCCGCAACCACTGCTCAAGGTGTTGCGGTTGCCGCGCCCACAGGCTGCCTGCCAGCGGGTGGCGCTGGGGGCAGGGCGGGGCGCTGAGCAGGGGCGGCGACAGCAGGGCCCAGGCCAGGTCACGCACGGCGGGGCGCTGCAGTTGCCGGGGCAGGTCGTGGAGTTGGGCGAATGGCGTCATCTTGCGAGCATAGCCGGTTTGCCGCTGCCCGGTGGTTTCGCCCATAATCGGCGCATCGTCACCCGCCGCAGAGCCTCGCAGGAGCCCCATGGAGCAATTTCGCAATATCGGTATCATCGGTCGCCTTGGCAGCTCGCAGGTGCTCGACACCATTCGCCGACTGAAAAAATTCCTCCTCGAGCGCCATCTGCACGTGATCCTCGAGGACACCATCGCCGAAGTGCTGCCCGGCCATGGCCTGCAAACCTCCACCCGCAAGCTGCTGGGCGAGGTCTGCGACCTGGTCATCGTGGTCGGCGGCGACGGCAGCCTGCTCGGCGCCGCCCGCGCCCTGGCGCGGCACAACATTCCGGTACTGGGCATCAACCGTGGCAACCTGGGCTTTCTCACCGACATTCGTCCCGACGAGCTGGAAGAGAAAGTCGCCGAAGTGCTCGACGGCCACTACCTGGTGGAAAACCGCTTCCTGCTGCAGGCCGAGGTGCGCCGCCACCACGAAGCCATTGGCCAGGGCGATGCACTGAACGATGTGGTGCTGCACCCGGGCAAGTCCACGCGCATGATCGAGTTCGAGATCTACATCGACGGCCAGTTCGTCTGCAGCCAGAAGGCCGACGGCCTGATCGTTGCCACCCCTACCGGCTCTACAGCCTATGCGCTGTCGGCCGGCGGCCCGATCATGCACCCCAAGCTCGACGCCATCGTCATCGTGCCGATGTACCCGCACACTCTGTCGGGCCGGCCGATCGTGGTCGACGGCAACAGCGAGCTGAAGATCGTGGTGTCCAAGGACCTGCAGATCTACCCGCAAGTGTCCTGTGACGGCCAGAACCACTTCACCTGCGCCCCCGGCGATACCATCACGGTCAGCAAGAAGCCGCAGAAACTGCGCCTGATCCACCCGCTGGACCACAATTACTACGAGGTCTGCCGCACCAAACTGGGTTGGGGCAGCCGCCTGGGGAGCAGGGACGACTGATGCTCGATCCGGCGCGCAGTTTCGACATCATCGGTGATGTGCACGGTTGTGCGCTGACCCTTGAACGCCTGCTCGACGCCCTCGGCTACAAGCGCATGGCCGGCGTGTGGCGCCACCCGCGGCGCCAGGCGCTGTTCCTCGGCGACATCGTCGACCGCGGGCCACGCATCCGCGAGGCACTGCACATCGTCCACGACATGGTCGAGGCCGGCCAGGCGTTCTGCATCATGGGCAACCACGAGTACAACGCGCTCGGCTGGGTCACCCCGGCGCTACCCGGCAGCGGCAAGGCCTACGTGCGCGAACATACGCCGCGGCATGCCCGGCTGATCGACGAAACCCTGACCCAGTTCGCCCAGCACCCTGGCGACTGGCACGACTTCGTCAACTGGTTCTACGAGCTGCCACTGTTCGTCGATGCCGGACGCTTCCGGCTGGTGCATGCCTGCTGGGACCGGCAACTGATTGAACCGCTGCGCCAGCAATACCCCGACGGGCGTATCGACGAGCACTTCATCCAGGCCTCGGCAGTCAGCAACAGCTTCGCCGCCACGGTGTGCAACCGCCTGCTGCGCGGCACCGACATGCGCCTGCCCGACGGCCTTACCCTGACCGGTGGCGACGGCCTGACCCGCGCCTTCTTCCGCACCAAGTTCTGGGAAGAAGACCCGCAAACCTACGGCGACATCGTGTTCCAGCCCGATGCCTTACCCGAAGAGGTGGCCAGCGCGCCACTGAGCCACAGCCAGAAGAACGCCTTGTTGCGCTACGCCGAGGACGAGCCATTGCTGTTTGTCGGGCACTACTGGCGCAGCGGCCACCCCGCGCCGATTCGCCCCAACCTGGCCTGCCTGGACTACAGTGCCGTACTTTACGGCAAGCTGGCCGCCTACCGGCTGGATGATGAAACCCGCATCGACCCGCACAAGTTCGTCTGGGTCGACGTCGACCGCCCACAGGCCAACCAATGAACATTATCGAAGTGATGCGCCTGCCGTTGTCGGTTGACCTCAGCGGCTTCGTCCACCTGCTGCAGCGCCTGCAGGTGCCGCACCGGGTCAGCGAGGAGGGCGACGCCCAGGTCCTCTGGGCCCCCGACACCCTCGCCGAAGACGTCCGCGAACTCTACCAGCGCTACCCCGACGGCAACGCCGACCTCGAATTTGCACAGGGCCCTGTGGGAGCGGGTTCACCCGCGAATAGCCCCACACAACCCTCCCTGGCAGAACAGGCCAAAGCCTGCAAAGTCACCACTATCACCCTGCTGCTGTGCTTCATCGTCGCCGGCCTGACCAACCTGGGCGACAACTTCACCACCATCAGCTGGTTCACCTTCCTCGACTTCCGCGTGCAGGGCGACTACCTGTACTTCACCCCGCTGGCGCAAACCCTCGACCAGGGCCAGTGGTGGCGCCTGGTATCGCCGATGCTGCTGCACTTCGGCGTGCTGCACTTGGCCATGAACAGCCTGTGGTACTGGGAGCTGGGCAAACGCATCGAACTGCGCCAGGGCCCGTGGATGCTGCTGGGGCTGACCCTGCTGTTCAGCCTGGTATCCAACCTGGCCCAGCACTATACCAGCGGGCCGAGCCTGTTCGGCGGCCTGTCCGGTGTGCTGTATGGCCTGCTCGGGCATGTCTGGCTGTTCCAGTGGCTGGCGCCCAACCGTTACTTCAGCCTGCCCAAGGGCGTGCTGGCGATGATGCTGATCTGGCTGGTGGTGTGCCTGACCGGCGTGGTCGGCACCCTCGGCCTTGGCCAGATCGCCAATGCCGCCCATGTCGGCGGGCTGCTCATCGGATGCCTGACCGGGCTCTTGGGTGGGGCGCTTGCCCGGCGTAAACTGTCGGCTTGAATCAGGAGACACTATGTCCACTTTCGCGCAAATGATTGAAAACATCACCCCGGAAATCTACGAGAGCCTGAAACTGGCCGTGGAAATCGGCAAATGGTCGGATGGCCGCAAGCTCACTGCCGAGCAGAAAGAGCTGTCGCTGCAGGCGGTCATCGCCTGGGAAATGAAAAACCTGCCTGAAGACCAGCGCACCGGTTACATGGGCCCGCAGGAATGTGCGTCGAAGTCCGCGCCGATCGCCAACATTCTGTTCAAGTCGGACTCGGTACATTGATCGAACTCGCTCGTGGCTCGTTGAGCAAGATGGCGGTAAGCCTGCAGGCACCGGTGGTGCAGTACAGCTTCCGCCTGGATGACACCCAGGTGCCGGTCAACCCGCTGATTGGCCAGCGCCTGCGCCTGGAATACCTCGGCGCCATTCACTGCAGCCATTGCGGCAAGCGCACCAAGACCAGCTTCAGCCAGGGTTACTGCTACCCGTGCATGACCAAGCTGGCCCAGTGCGATGTGTGCATCATGGCCCCGGAAAAATGCCACTACGACGCCGGCACCTGCCGCGAGCCTTCGTGGGGCGAACAGTTCTGCATGACCGACCACGTGGTCTACCTGGCCAACTCGTCGGGCATCAAGGTCGGCATCACCCGCGCCACCCAGCTGCCCACCCGCTGGCTCGACCAGGGCGCCAGCCAGGCCTTGCCGATCATGCGCGTGGCCACCCGCCAACAGTCGGGCCTGGTCGAAGACGTGCTGCGCAGCCAGGTGCCGGACCGCACCAACTGGCGCGCGCTGCTCAAGGGCGACGCCGAAGTGCTCGACCTGCAGGCCATTCGCGAGCAGATCTTCGAAGCCTGCGCTGACGGCCTGCGAGCGCTGCAGGAGCGTTTCGGCCTGCAGGCGATCCAGCCGCTGGCCGACGCCGAAGTGGTACAGATGAACTACCCGGTCGAGGCTTACCCGACCAAGATCGTCAGCTTCAACCTCGACAAAACCCCAGTGGTGGAAGGCACGCTGCTGGGCATCAAGGGCCAGTACCTGATCTTCGACACCGGTGTGATCAATATTCGCAAGTACACGGCCTACCAGTTGGCCGTGCTTCAGTAAAAAGGACCTGCACATGCGTACCGAACAACCGCAAGTGATCTACCTGAAGGATTACCAGGCGCCCGAGTACCTGATCGACGAGACGCACCTGACCTTCGAGCTGTTCGAGGACCACACCCTGGTTCACGCGCAACTGGTGATGCGCCGCAACCCGGCACGCGGTGCCGGCCTGCCGCCACTGGAACTCGACGGCCAGCAGCTGGAGCTGCTGCGCGCTTCGCTGGACGACCAGGAACTGCAGGCGGGCGATTACCAGCTGGGCGCCGACAGCCTGACGGTCCAGCCGAAAACCGAGCGCTTCACCCTCGACACCAGCGTGAAAATCCACCCGGAGAGCAACACAGCGCTGGAAGGCCTGTACAAGTCCGGCAAGATGTTCTGCACCCAGTGCGAGGCCGAGGGCTTCCGCAAGATCACCTATTACCTCGACCGCCCGGACGTGATGAGCACCTTCACCACCACGGTGATCGCCGAGCAGCATCGCTACCCGGTACTGTTGAGCAACGGCAACCCGATCGGTAGCGGGCCGGCGGAAGACGGCCGCCACTGGGCGACCTGGGAAGACCCGTTCATGAAGCCGGCCTACCTGTTCGCCCTGGTGGCCGGTGACCTGTGGTGCGTCGAGGACAGCTTCACCCGCCAGTCCGGCCGCGATGTGACCCTGCGCATCTACGTCGAGCCCGAAAACATCGACAAGTGCGACCACGCCATGGTCAGCCTGAAGAAGTCCATGCGCTGGGATGAAGAAGTCTACGGCCGTGAGTACGACCTGGACATCTTCATGATCGTTGCGGTCAACGACTTCAACATGGGCGCCATGGAAAACAAGGGCCTGAACATCTTCAACTCCAGCTGCGTGCTGGCCCGTGCCGAAACCGCCACCGACGCCGCGCACCAGCGCGTCGAAGGCGTGGTCGCCCACGAGTACTTCCACAACTGGTCGGGCAACCGCGTCACCTGCCGTGACTGGTTCCAGCTGTCGCTGAAGGAAGGCTTCACGGTGTTCCGCGATGCCGAGTTCAGCGCCGACATGAACTCGCGCACGGTCAAGCGCATCGAGGACGTGGCCTACCTGCGTACCCACCAGTTCGCCGAAGACGCCGGCCCCATGGCCCACCCGGTTCGCCCCGACAGCTTCATCGAAATCTCCAACTTCTACACCCTGACCGTGTACGAAAAGGGTGCCGAAGTGGTGCGCATGGTCCGTACCCTGCTGGGCGCCGAGGGCTTCCGCAAGGGCAGCGACCTGTACTTCGAACGCCACGATGGCCAGGCGGTGACCACTGATGACTTCATCAAGGCCATGGAAGACGCCAACGGTGTCGACTTCACTCAGTTCAAGCGCTGGTACAGCCAGGCCGGTACCCCGCGCCTGGACGTGAGCGAGGCCTACGACGCTGCCGCGCAGACCTACAGCCTGACCTTCCGCCAGAGCTGCCCGCAGACACCGGACAAGGCCGAAAAACTGCCGTTCGTGATCCCGGTCGAGCTGGGCCTGCTGGATGCCGCCGGCAACGACCTGCCGCTGCAACTGGCCGGTGAAACGACCCAGCAAGGCACCAGCCGCGTGTTGTCGGTGACCGAGGCCGAACAGACCTTTACCTTCCAGGGCATCGCCGCCAAGCCGCTGCCATCGTTGCTGCGTGGCTTCAGCGCCCCGGTGAAGCTGAGCTTCCCGTATGACCGCGACCAGTTGATGTTCCTGATGCAGCACGACAGTGACGGCTTCAACCGCTGGGAAGCGGGCCAGCAACTGTCGGTACAGGTACTGCAGGAACTGATCGGCCAGTATCAGCGCGGCGAAGCACTCAAGCTCGACCAGCGCCTGATCACTGCCCTGGGCACGGTGCTGGGCAACGAAGCGCTGGACCCGGCCATGGTTGCCGAAATGCTTTCGTTGCCGGGGGAGGCCTACCTCACCGAGATCAGCCAGGTGGCCGATGTGGATGCCATCCACGCTGCCCGCGAGTTCGCCCGTCAGCAGATCGCCGAGCAGCTGTTCGACGCCCTGTGGGCGCGCTACCAGGCCCACCGTGAGGTGTCGCGCAGCACCGCCTACGTGGCCTCGGCCGAACACTTTGCCCGCCGCAGCCTGCAGAACATCGTCCTGTCGTACCTGATGCAGAGCGGCAAGCCGCAGGTGCTGGCAGCGACCCTGGAGCAGTTCGAGCACTGTGACAACATGACCGAGCGCCTGACCGCGCTGGCGGTGCTGGTCAACTCGCCGTTCGAGGCCGAGCGTGCGAAAGCGCTGGAAGCCTTTGCCGAGCACTTCAAGGACAACCCGCTGGTCATGGACCAGTGGTTCAGCGTACAGGCGGCCAGCGCGCTGCCGGGCGGGCTGGCGCGGGTCAAGGCGCTGATGCAGCACCCGGCGTTCACCCTGAAGAACCCGAACAAGGTGCGTGCGCTGATTGGTGCGTTTGCCGGGCAGAACCTGGTCAACTTCCATGCCGCGGATGGTTCGGGGTATCGCTTCCTGGCGGACCTGGTGATCGAACTGAATGCGCTGAACCCGCAGATTGCCTCGCGTCAACTGGCGCCGCTGACCCGCTGGCGCAAGTATGACGACGCGCGCCAGGGCCTGATGAAGGGGGAGTTGGAGCGGATTCTGGCTTCGGGTGAGCTGTCCAGTGATGTGTATGAGGTTGTGAGCAAGAGTTTGGCTTGAGGGCCAAGGGGCTGCTTTGCAGCCCATCGCGACACAAGGCCGCTCCTACAGGGGAATCGCGTAACCCCTGTAGGAGCGGCCTTGCGTCGCGATGGGCCGCACAGCGGCCCCGGCTTTTTCAAGCCGACAACAAAACATAACACCCCGCCCGTTGTATTCCCGCAAACATCCCCGCTACGATCCCCCCAAGCTATTGCAGGCCTCTAGATCAGGCTTTTCGCAGTACCTGCAATGCATTGACCCGCCAAACAAGAACACAACAGGGGGACAGTCATGAGGGAACAGAACAGGCGCCTCGCCTGGCCATTGGCAGCCGCAGCGGTACTGGCGCTGGCACTTGGCATGTGGGCTGACAGCGTGCAAGCCGCTGCCGCCGACGAATACTCCACCGAATCGGCCAAGGCCAGCCAGAGCCTGCTGATCGGCGCCACCCATGCCGGCAAGCGCCTGGTGGTGGTCGGCGATCGTGGCCATATCCTGTTCTCCGACGACCAGGGCAGTACCTGGACCCAGGCCCGGGTGCCGACCCGGCAACTGCTCACTGCGGTGTTTTTCCTCGACGACAAGCGCGGCTGGGCCGTCGGCCATGACGCGCAAATCCTCAGCAGCAACGATGGCGGCGCTACCTGGAGCAAGCAGTTCGAAGACCTGGCCCGTGAAGCGCCCTTGCTCGATATCACCTTCCTCGATGCCCAGCACGGCTTTGCCGTGGGGGCCTACGGCGCCTTGCTGGAAACCACCGACGGTGGCCAGCACTGGCAGGACGTGGCCGAGCGCCTGGATAACCCCGACCAGCTGCACCTGAACGGCATCGCCCGGGTGCGCGATGCCGGCCTGTTCATCGTCGGTGAGCAGGGCGGCATGTTCCGCTCTGCCGACAACGGCCAGACCTGGACCAGGGTGCAAGGGCCCTACGAGGGCTCGCTGTTTGGTGTGATCGGCACCCGCCAACCCCATACCCTGCTGGCCTACGGCCTGCGCGGCAACCTGTTCCGCTCGGCCGACTTCGGTGACAGCTGGCAGCCGATCGAGCTCAAGGCCGCGCGTGGCACCCTCGAATTCGGCTTGGCAGGCGCTACGCTTGTCGAAGATGGCAGCCTGGTACTGGTCGGCAATGGCGGCAGTGTGCTGCGTAGCATCGACGACGGCCAGACCTTCAGCGTGCACAACCGTGCCGACCGCATTGCCCTGGCCGGCGTCAGTGGCCTGGCCAACGGCGGCCTGCTGCTGGTGGGGCAGGGTGGTGTGCACCTGGCCAGCGCCGAAGGTGCCGACCAGGTTGCCGGGGAGGTGCGTCCATGACCAGCAGGGAGAGCATCAGCATGCACCCGCATCACCAGGACAAGGCCACGCTGCTCGAACGCCTGATCTTCAACAACCGCCCCGTGGTCATCGCCCTGTGCGTGTTGATCAGCATTTTCCTGTTCTGGCAGGCCACGCAGATTCGCCCGTCTACCAGCTTCGAGAAGATGATCCCGCTGCAGCATCCGTTCATCGAACAGATGATGGAGCACCGCAACGACCTGGCCAACCTCGGCAACACCGTGCGCATTTCGGTAGAGGCGGTCAACGGCGACATCTTCGACAAGGACTACATGGAGACCCTGCGCCAGATCCATGACGAGGTGTTCTACATCCCCGGTGTCGACCGTGCCGGGTTGAAGTCGCTGTGGAGCCCCAGTGTGCGCTGGAGCGAAGTCACCGAAGAGGGCTTTTCCGGTGGCGAGGTCATCCCCAACACCTACAACGGCTCGCAGGACAGCCTCGACACCCTGCGCGACAACGTGCTCAAGTCGGGCCAGGTCGGCCGGCTGGTGGGCAACAACTTCAAGTCCAGCATCGTCGATGTTCCGCTGCTGGAGAGCTACCCCGACCCGCAAGACCCGGGCAAACAGGTGAAGCTGGACTACCAGCAGTTCTCGCACCTGCTGGAAGAGAAGATCCGTGACAAGTTCCAGGCGCAGAACCCTAACGTGAAGGTGCACATCGTCGGCTTCGCCAAGAAGGTCGGCGACCTGATTGACGGCCTGGTGATGGTGGCGATGTTCTTCGGTGTCGCCCTGGCGATCACCTGGGTGCTGTTGTACTGGTTCACCTGGTGCATCCGTAGCACCATTGCCGTGCTCATCACCACCTTGGTGGCGGTGGTCTGGCAACTGGGGCTGATGCATGCGGTGGGCTTTGGCCTGGACCCGTACTCGATGCTGGTGCCGTTCCTGATCTTCGCCATCGGCATTTCCCACGGGGTGCAGAAGATCAACGGCATCGCCTTGCAGTCAAGTGATGCCGACAACGCGCTTACTGCCGCGCGGCGCACCTTCCGCCAGCTGTTCCTGCCGGGGATGATCGCCATCCTGGCCGATGCGGTGGGCTTCATCACCTTGTTGATCATCGACATCGGGGTGATTCGCGAGCTGGCCATCGGCGCTTCCATCGGCGTGGCGGTGATCGTGTTCACCAACCTGATCCTGCTGCCGGTGGCCATCTCCTACGTCGGCATCAGCCAGAAAGCCATCGAGCGCAGCAAGAAGGACGCGACCCGCGAGCACCCGTTCTGGCGCCTGCTGTCGAACTTCGCCAGCGCCAAGGTGGCGCCGGTGTCGGTGGTACTGGCGCTGCTCGCCTTTGCCGGGGGGCTGTGGTACAGCCAGAACCTGAAGATCGGCGACCTCGACCAGGGCGCGCCAGAGCTGCGCCCTGACTCGCGCTACAACCAGGACAACAACTTCATCATCAGCAACTACTCGACCAGTTCCGACGTGCTGGTGATCATGGTCAAGACGCCGTCGGAGCAGTGCTCGATTCACTCGACCATGGCGCCGATCGACGAGCTGATGTGGACCATGCAGAACACCCCGGGCGTGCAGTCGGCGATTTCCCTGGTGACGGTGTCCAAGCAGGTGATCAAGGGCATGAACGAGGGCAGCCTGAAATGGGAAACCCTGTCGCGCAACCCGGACATTCTCAACAACTCCATCGCCCGTGCCGATGGCCTGTACAACGGCGATTGCTCGCTGGCGCCGGTGCTGGTGTTCCTCAACGACCACAAGGCCGAAACCCTGGAGCGGGTTACCGCCGTGGCCAAGGCGTTTGCCGACAGCCACAACAAGGAGGGCCTGCAGTTCCTGCTGGCAGCGGGTAACGCCGGGATTGAGGCGGCGACCAACGAAGTGATCAAGTCGGCCGAGCTGACCATCCTGATCCTGGTGTACATCTGCGTGGCGGTGATGTGCCTGATCACCTTCCGCTCGTTTGCCGCGACCCTGTGCATCGTGCTGCCGCTGGTGCTGACCTCGGTGCTGGGTAATGCGCTGATGGCCTACATGGGCATTGGTGTGAAGGTGGCGACCTTGCCGGTGGTGGCGCTGGGTGTGGGTATTGGCGTGGATTATGGCATCTACATCTACAGCCGGCTGGAAAGCTTCCTGCGCGCTGGGCTGCCGTTGCAGGAGGCGTATTACCAGACCCTGCGCTCGACCGGCAAGGCGGTGCTGTTCACCGGGCTGTGCCTGGCCATTGGCGTGTGCACGTGGATTTTCTCGGCGATCAAGTTCCAGGCGGACATGGGGCTGATGCTGACCTTCATGTTGCTGTGGAACATGTTTGGTGCGCTGTGGCTGTTGCCGGCGTTGGCGCGGTTCCTGATCAAGCCTGAGAAGATGGTGGGCAAGGAAGGGGGATCGATTTTCGCCCATTGACCGCAGGGGGCCGCTTTGCGGCCCAATCGCGACACAAGGCCGCTCCTACAGGGGAACGCGATCTCCTGTAGGAGCGGCCTTGCCGGGGCGCCGGACCGGTCGGATGGGCTGCAAAGCAGCCCCAGGGTTATAATGCCGCCACATCCCTTACAGGTACCCCCATGTCCCCCCTCGCCACCGCCCTGCAGTCCTGCGACATGCTCCTGATCGACGGCCTGCACGCCTTCGACTTCACCGCCGACGAAACTGGCCTCACCGTCGAATGCATGGACGGCCGCCAGCTGCGCCGCTGGTCGTTCACCCCCGAGCAGGTCGCCGCCGCCATCGCCAGCGCTGATGAATGGCAACTGAACGATGCCCAGGGCGCGCATCGGCTAGTCTGTATGAGTGCCTTTCGCGCCCCGGATGAAGACCACGATGAACCGGACCTGGACGAGCCTGCTGGCCGCTAGCCTGATGAGCCTGACTATCCACGCCCACGCCGCTACCTTGCTGGTGGGCAGTTACACCGATGGCGCCAGCCAGGGTATCTACCGCTATCAGTTCGACGACAAGCGCGACCACATCAAGCCCACGCCACTGCAAGTGGTGGAAAGCGTCAGCCCCTCATGGCTGGTGCTGTCGGCCGATCAGCGCCTGCTGTTCGCGGTCAATGAAACCCCGGGCGGCCACGCCAGCAGTTTCACGGTCAGTGCCAAGGGCGAGATCAAACCGCTCAATCAGGTGGCCAGCAAAGGCGACGAGCCGACCCACGCCAGTATCAGCCGTGACCAGCGTTTCCTGTTTGTGGCCAACTATGCGGTCAACCCCGACCCGGGTGGCAGCCTGGTGGTAATCCCGGTGTCCAAGGACGGCAAGCTCAAGCAGGTCGTGCAGCAACTACGGCACACGCCAAGTGGCGTTAACCCCGAGCGCCAGGCCGGGGCCCATGTGCATTCGCTGGTGTTGTCGCCCAACGGCCAGCATCTGTATGCCTGCGACCTGGGCGCTGACAAGGTGTTCATCTACCGCTACGACGGTGCCAGCCCGGACCAGCCGTTGAGCCCGGCCATTCCGGCCTCGGTAGACCTGCCACCCGGCAGCGGGCCACGCCACCTGCTGTTCGACGCCAAGGGCCGGCATGCCTACCTGACGCTGGAAATGAGCGGTGAAGTGGTGATGTTCGACGTCAAGGACGATGCCCTGCTCGAGCGCCAGCGCCTGCCGCTGACCGAACAGCAGGATGCCGCGGCCAAGGCGGCAGGCGGCCTGCACCTGTCGGCGGACGGGCGTTTCCTGTACGTCAGCAACCGCGGCACGGCCAACGAAATCGTGGTGTTCAGCGTGGGCAAGCAGGACGGCCAGCTGGCGTTCCTGCAGCGCCGTTCGGTGGAGGGCGATCACCCGCGCGAATTCGCCATCGACCCAAGCGACAACTTCCTGCTGGTGGCCAACCAGAAGAGCAACCAGATCGTGGTCATGCGCCGCGACCCGCGCAGCGGCAAGCTGCTGGAGACGGTGCAGACGCTGAAGCAGGAGGCACCTTCGGACCTGAAGTTCATTGAGTGATATCGATCGGCGTGATAATCGATACTGCCGCAATGAATTTTTGCGCTTGGCCTCATCGGCGTAAGTTTGACCCAAGGCCCAAACGGGCCAACGTCAAACCACCGCCGTCGAGGTCAGCCCAGATGAACTTCAATCTCTTCCCGGTTATTGCCGCATCCGCCATTTCCGCATCGGTTGTACTGCCGGCGCATGCCCATGCCGACAGCCGCAGCAAGGCGTCCGCTACCCACAGTTATACCGAGCAGTACCTGCGCCAGAGTGCCCACTTTCATGCGGCGTTGAGTGGCAAGCACCACTCGTGAAGCTGACTCAGTCCCGTGTAGGAGCGGCCTTGTGTCGCGATAGGGCCTCAGAGCGGCCCCGGCAATTTCAGCTGTGACGCAAAAAACCGGGGCCGCTGCGCGCCCCATCGCGACACAAGGCCGCTCCTACAAGGGATCGTGTGAGCCTATTTAGCCATGACCGACCTGAACAGCTCCGAAGCCAGCCACCCCTCCAGCCAGCTCCGCACCCGCGGATAAGCCGCCTCGGCGAACCACTGCGGTTCGACCCCGGCAAACTGGCGCATCAGGGGCAGCAACGCGGCATCGACAATGCTCGGGTGGTCAGCCAGAAAGTAGCGTCGGCCCGCCAGCAGGCCCTCGAGCTCCGCCAGCCAGGCTTCGGCCTGCTGGCGATAATGCTCGCGGGAATGATCCGGGTAGCGTTCAGCATACTTGTACAGGTTCACCTGTGCCTTGAACGTGCTGTCGTTGCGCGCAATCAGGGCATCAGCCTGTTGCGCCGCTGCAGGGTCGGCCTGTAGCTGCCAGTCCTGCGGGTCGTTTTGCGCCAGCGCCCAGCGCATGATGTCCAGGCTTTCTTCGAGCACCCCGGCACCGGTATCCAGTACCGGCACCGTGCCCTTGGGTGACAAGGCCAGCAGTTCTGCCGGCTTGTTTTTCATCGCCACCTCGCGAATCTCCACCTCGCACCCCGCATAGCGCAGGGCCAGGCGCGCGCGCATGGCCCATGGGCAGCGGCGGAACGAGTAAAGGATCACCCGCACACCTCCACGTCACTCAGGCCATTGCCCTGGCGGCGCACCTGGATCTGCACCGGAATGCGCTCGTGCATTTCCTGCACGTGGGAAATCACCGCCACCTTGCGGCCCTGGGCCTGCAAGCCGTCGAGGGCATCCATCGCCAGTTGCAGCGATTCGGGGTCGAGGCTGCCGAAGCCTTCATCGATGAACAGCGATTCGATGCGCAGGGTGCTGGAGGCCATCGAGGCCAGGCCCAGTGCCAACGCCAACGACACCAGGAAGGTTTCGCCGCCCGACAGCGAATGTACCGAGCGCAGTTCGTCACCCATCTCGGTGTCCAGCACCAGCAGGCCCAGGGCGCTGCCGCCGCGTTTGAGGCGGTAGCGGCGGGCCAGTTGGCGCAATTGGCTATTGGCGTGGTGCAGCAGCAGGTCGAGGTTGTAGCCCTGGGCGATCTTGCGGAACACATCGCCCGAGGCCGAGCCGATCAGGGCATTCAGGCGGGCCCAGCGTTGCCACTGCTGGTGGGCCTGTTCGATTTCTGCCGCCAGCGCCTGGTGGGCCTGCTGGCGGCGCTGGTCGTCGGCCTGCTGCGCACGCAGTTCGGCGCATTGTTGCTCGTGGCTGGCCAGGCGCGCGCGCAGCTCGGTCAGGGCTTGCTCCAGTGCTTCGGCCGAGGCTTCCACGGTCATTTGTGCGGCGTGTTGTTGCAGGCGCTGTTCACGTTCCTGCAGCAACACACGGCCTTGCTCGATGGCTTTTTCGGCACCTTGCAGGCGCTGGCGCAGTTCATTGACCTGTGTGTCGTCCATGGCCAACAGGCGATCCAGGCCGGCATCGTCCAGCTCCGGATGTTCGCCGCGCCACTGGGCGATCTGGCTCTGCAACTGCTGGCACTCGGTGTCCAGCGCCTGTTGCTGCTGGGCGTTGGCCTTGAGTTCACTGGCCAGTTGCACGCCCTGGGTAAGCAACTGCTGCAGGCGCTGGGCGGTGTCGGCGTCGAGGGCACGGGCGTGTTCCAGTGCGGCGTCCATGTGTTGTTGCCAGGCTTCGGCACTGGCATGTTCGCCGAGTAGCTCGCCGAGCGAAGCCGAGGCCTGCTGGCGCTGCTCGTCGAGGGCGGCGAGCTTCTGCTGCAACTGCTGCAGGCCCTGGACCCGCGCCTGTTGCTGGTCGCGCAGCTTGTCCAGCTGGGTTTGCCGGGCTTGCTGCTCTTCCAGTTCGTCCTTGCGCTGCTCCAGTTGTTGCAGGCGCTGGGCAATTTGCTGGTCAAGGGCAAGGAAGGCATTGGCCGGGTCGTCGTTGAGAGCCTTGAGGGCTTCCTCGGGCAATACCCCGGCCAGGTCGTTCAGGCCTTGCTGCAACTGCTGCTCGTCATTGGCCAGGGCCTGGTGCTGTTGCTCCAGGTGGCGCTGGGCCTGTTGCTGGGCGTCGTGGGCAGCCTGCAGTTGCTGGTTGAGGCGGGCCGCGTCGCGTTGCAGGGCGAGCAGCGCGCTTTGGCGTTTCTCGTCCTGGCCGATTTCTTCGTCCAGGCGGCGCAGCTGGCTGTCGAGCCAGGCGCTGCGGGCCTGGTCGTCCTGTGGGGCCAGGGCCGGCCACAGGCTGTGCGCCTGCACCTGGGCCACCAGCGGTTGCAGTTGGTCGCCCAGTTGCTGTTGTTGCTGCTGGTAGTCCTTGAGCTGGGCGTTGACCACACCCAGCTGGGTGCGCAGCTCTACCAGCTTGCTGTTGAGGGTTTCGACCTGCTTCTGCGCGGCATCTTCTTCGGCCTGGTCATGACGACCCAGGCTTTGCAGCAGCGCTTCGGGCTGGTGGAACGGGTGCTCGGTGCTGCCGCATACCGGGCAGGGCTCACCGTCGCGCAGCTGGCCGCGTAGCTCTTCGACGCTGGTGTTGCGCGCCAGGCGCTGGCGTTCCAGCAACTGGCGGGTGAGGTTGAGCGCCTGCTCGGCGGCTTCCAGCTCGGCCTTGGCAGCGGTGCCTTCGCCAATCAGTTGCTGGCGTTGCTGCATGGCCTGCTGCTGGCGTTCGCGCACGGCATCCAGTTGCTGGCGCAGCTCTCGTTCGCGGCCATGCAGGCGCGACAGCTCTTCGACGGCGCGCTGTTGCTTGCGGTTGTCCTGCAGCATGCCGCCCAGCAGGTCGATCTGCTCGGCCAGGGCCTGGGGCTCGGCCTTGGCTTCGCGGAACAGCACGTCATAGGCATCGCGTTCGGCCTGCAAGTGGGCATTGGCCTGGCTGGCCTGGGCCTGCAGGCCGGGCAGTTCTTCACGGCCCTTGGCCAGGCGGCCGCCAATCAGCATCACCTGTTTCAGTTGCGGCAGGTAGGCGTGCCAGGCATTGGCCAGGCCGGCCAGGTGCTGGCTGTCGGCGAGTGAGGTGTCGATCTGTGCCAGTTGCTGCACGCTGCGCTGCTGATGGTCTTCCAGTTGCTGCAGTTGCTGCTGGCCATCGGTGACTTGCTGCTGCGCCTGTTGGCTGCTGTCGCGCTGGGCGGCCAGCTCCTGATCGAGACGGGCCAGGTTGTCCTGGGCGGCAAAAGCCTGGCGCAGGCGCGGGGCATTTTCGCCGTGCTGGGCCTGGCTGTCTGCCAGTGCCTGGCGGGCAACCGTCAGCGCCTGTTCCAGCTCGCGGGTGCGTGCCTGCAGGTCGGCCTGCTGCTGTTGCTGTTCGGCAATTCTCGCCGCCACGGGTGCCAATTGTGCGCTCAGCGCCTGTTGGCGGTGGAACTGGTGACGCTGCGGGGCCAGGCGCTCCAGGCGGACCAGGTCCAGGCGCGGCTCGGCCAGCTGTTGCCATTCCTGCTCGGCGGCTTGCAACGCGCTGCCGGCCTCGGCGTGCTGGGCTTGCAGCTGGCGTTGTTCGTTCAGCCAGTTGCGTTGCAGTTCCAGTTGGCGTTCGCCGGCCTGGTCGGCCTTGAACTGCTGCTGCGCCTGTTCCAGGTGCTGGTCAAGCTCGGCGCGGGCTTCGGCGGCCATTGGCAGCAGGTGGCTGGCGCGGTCTTTCAGGGTGTTGTGCGCTTCGCCAGCCTCGCGCGCCTTGCTGAAGGCGCGCTGGCCCAGGCGGGTGTAGATGGCAGTGTTGGTGAGCTTTTCCAGCAGCTCGCTGCGCTCTTTGTCGTCGGCCTTGAGGAATGCGCCGAACTCGCTCTGGGCCAGCATCACGGCACGGGTGAACTGCTCGAAGTTCAAGCCCAGGCGAGCTTCGACCAGTTGCTTGTATTCGTGCTTGCCACTGCCCAGCACTTGCTCGCTGTCGAGGTCGTAGAAGCTCTGGCGGCTGTGTTGCAGCTTGCCGTTGGCCTTGTCGCGGGCACGGTTGGCTTCCCAGCGGGCGCGGTAGCGGCGGCCATCGATACCGACGAAATCCACTTCGGCAAAGCCGCTGCCGGTGCCCCGGCGCAGCAGGTTGCGCGGGTCGGAAGTGGGGATATCGCCGTCGGCATCCGGCACCTTGGCCTCGCGGCCGATGTCATTGAGCCGCGGCACGGTGCCGAACAGCGCCAGGCACAAGGCGTCGAGCAGGGTACTCTTGCCGGCACCGGTAGGCCCGGTGATGGCGAACAGGCCGGCGCTGGCCAGTGGTTCGGCGGTGAAGTCGATGTCGACCGGGCCGGCCAGCGATGCCAGGTTCTTCAGGCGGATGGCGAGAATCTTCATGGCTGTTCCTCTTCCTGCTGCACGTCCTGCAACAGCAGGGCAAAGTCGGCCAGCGCCTGCTCGTCGACAGCGCTGCCGTAGGCCTGCTCCCAGGCACGGCGGAACAGGTCTTGCGGGGTCATCTGGGCCAGTTCGACAAAGGCCAGGTCATCGTCTTCGGCGTTGTTGCGGCCGGCGTACTCGGCGCTGATGCGGATCAGCCGTACGGCCTTGCCCTCGATTGCGCTTTCGATCTGCTGGCGCAGGTCGGGTTGCGGCTCGTCGAGAATCACCCGCACTTCCAGCCAGGGCTGGCGGTTGGGGTCTTCGAGCAGGTCGATCACCGGCAGGTCGGCCAGTTGCTGCAGCAGTTCGCCCAAGGGGGCCGGGCCGACCCGTTGCAGGGCTACGGCGCGCGGTACCGGGCGCGGTTCGACACTGACCAAACCGTTGCCATCCAGCTCCACTTCCAGCACCTGGTGCGGGTAGTTGATTTCGGCGAACGACAGCGGGATCGGCGAGCCACTGTAGCGGATGCGTTCTTCGCGGTTGACCTTTTGCGGCTTGTGCAGGTGGCCCAACGCGACATAGCTGATGGCTTTGTCGAACAGCTTGGCCGGCAAGGCCTCGGCGTTGCCGATGATCAGGCTGCGCTCGGAGTCTTCCGACACCGCGCCACCGGCCATGTGCGCGTGGCTGATGGCGATCAGCGCCTGGTCTTTCTTGCGCTTTTTTTGCGCGGCGGCGATTAGTTGCTGGTGCACCTGGGTGATGCCTTGCACGTAGTCGTCGCCCAGTTGCGGGCCGGTCACCTCGGCCGGGCGCAAAAACGGCAGGGCCAGGCACCAGGCAGCGACCTTGCCGCGGCCATTGGTGAGCGGAATCAGCAGGCGCTCGGCATCCAGCTGGCCCTCGTCCAGCCAGTGCACCCGGCCCAGGGCATGGGTGCGCAGGCGGCGCATCAGCGCGGCGGGCAACTCGATGCGCGAGCCGGAGTCGTGGTTGCCGGCGATCATCACGATGTCCAGCTTGGGCTGTTGCTCGTGGGCCTGGACGATGAAGTCGTAGAGCCGCTCCTGGGCTTTGACCGGCGGGTTGACCGTGTCGAAGATATCGCCAGCGATCAGCAGCGCATCCGGCTGACGCAGGCGCAGCTGGCCGAGCAGCCAGTCGAGGAAGCAGGCGTGTTCGAAGTCGCGTTCCTGGCCGTGCAGGCTTTGGCCCAGGTGCCAGTCGGAGGTATGAAACAGACGCATGGATGACCTGTTGGTGTCGAGTCGAGCAAGCGAGGGCTTGGCTTTGGGGGATGGGCGTTGCGCGAGGGCGGTATGGTAACTCAAGCATGGGGTTGGGGGGCAGGGCGGGGGAGTGGGTGGGGGTAAGGGTTAGGGTTAGGGCTGCCAGGGGTTGGCCATCACATTTTCAGCGCTTGCAGGTGTTCATCGGTGAATTTTCAGCGCCTGTGAGATCGAGCGCCGCCCGCGCGGCGCTTCGCGGGGCAAGCCCGCTCCCACAGTCTGTTTCGGGCCAATCTCTCCTGTGGTATTACCGGTGCCCGCCTTGGTGCATGGCTGGAGATTAAAGAGCGACGGCGCCCCCTTCAATATCGAAGGGAACAAACAAGGCGGGCAGAGGTGACCTCACAGGACTGATTGGCCCGAAACAGATGTGGGAGCGGCCTTGTGCCGCGAAGCGCCGCGCGGGCGGCGCTCGATCTCACAGGCGCTGAAAATGTGGCGTCGAACACCTGGCAGCCATGACGCGATCCTGCTTTTTGTAGGAGCGGCAGTCAGCGATGGAGCATATCCCCAGCCTGACGGTGCAGCAGCAACTCGGTCAGCGCTCTGGTCATCTGCACGTGATGCACCGCATTGACCAGCATGTTGATGCCAGGCTCGCCGGCGTTGGCACAGATGTATTCGTCCAGCGAGTCTTCAATGCCGGCCATCAGCTGGAGGGTGTGGGTCAGGGCGTCAACCGAGGGGGTGTCCTGGTTGATGGTGTAGAAGGGGCGGGCTGTCAGGATTGCGGGTGGATTGGGGACGATCTTCTTCATGATTCAAACCCTTTGCTTAATCAGAGAATGCCACCACCACAACCTTCTCACGGGTTTAGGTGGCAGCCGTACGCGGGGTGAGAAACCGAGGAAGCAAAGGAAAACTCGGCCAGACCGAAGTCTGCCCGCGCACGGCCGCCATGAAAGCTGACCGAAATTTGCTTATCGTCGGGTTCTCACACCCGGTCACCGAAGCGACCCGGAAACGTTATCCGTGAGGTGTTTTCCCGACAACAGCGATAGTTCGGCAGCGGGCGTAGGATAATTCCTAAGCGGGTTGATTCTGAAGCATTTGGTTGCAGGTTCAGAAATGTCTTACAGGTGGAGGGGCGGGGGTAGGGCGGGGGATTGGGTGAGGGCTGGCAGGTGTCCGTCATTACATTTGCAGGGCCTGTTAGACCGAGCGCCGCCCGCGCGGCGCTTCGCGGGGCAAGCCCGCTCCCACATCTGTTTCGGGCCAATTATTCCTGTGCCTTTGCCGCGCGCACCCGGGTTCATGGCTGGAGATTGATAAACACCAGCGGCGCAGCCGATATCAAGGCGGACAAACAAGGCGGACAGCGGTGCCCTCACAGGAGTGACTGGCCCGAAACAGATGTGGGAGCGGGCTTGTCCCGCGAAGCGCCGCGCGGGCGGCGCTCGATCTCACCGGCGCTGAAAATCCACCGACAAACACCTGCAGGCGCTGCAAATGTGCCGCCGAACCCCTGTCAGCCCTGACGCAATCTCGTGGCTGGCACCGGCTGCGCCGGTGTTCGCGGGTGAACCCGCTCCCACAGGTACCGCGCATGCCCGCGAACAGGCCCAGGCAGCCGACTACTTAGGATAAAGCGGCGGCAAGCTGCCATTCTCCCCAGCCGGCAACAACACCTGCTCAGCCGGCGGTATCGTGCCGATCGCCCGCCACAAATCCTCACCCTGCCAATACTGGCCAGTCTCGCTGTACAACGCGCCGTTCAACCCATCCAGCGCATCCGACAACGGCACAAAGCGCGCCGCCATCTCGGCCAGGGTCTCTGGCTGCTGCCGGGCCCAGGCATCCAGCGCCTGGCGGGTGGCCTGGGGGTCGTTGGCCTGGCAGGCGCGCTTGAGGTCGTCCAGCAAGGTTCGCGGGCTTGGCCCGTTCTGCGCCGCACGCAGCACCGCCGGTTGCGAGCGCGCACGCCACCACAGGGCAAAGCCCAGCACGGTGGTCAGGGCGAATACCAAGGTAGCCAGCTGCCACGGCCACAGCAGGCTGCTGGCACTGCTGTTGTCGCCCACCGGGGTGTCGGCGCTCAGCGCCGGGTTGTCCTGCACATTCAGCGTGCGCGCTGGCAGGCTGCTGTGCTCCAGGTGGTCTTCGCGGGTGTTCCACCAGGCTACTTCCAGCGCCGGCAGCGCCAGTGTGCCGGCATGGGTGGGTACCAGGGCTTCGCGCTCTTCGCGGTTGGCGGTCATGCCGCGCTCGTTGATTTCGTTGCGCAGCAGCGGCTGGTCGGGGTAGCGGCGCAGGCCGATGATTTCGGTGGCCGGCAGCGGCGGCAACTGGGTAGCGGACAAACCATCGGCGCGCAAGGTGATGTTGCGCGTCAGCGAGTCGCCGATCTGCACCTGCTGGTTGCCGGGGTCGGGGTTCCAGCGCTCTTCCAGGGTCAGGCTGCGGGCCGGTAACCACGGCACGCCAGCCGGCCAGGCGGCCGGAATCGGGCGCACGGTCAGGCGCAGCGGCAACGAGCTGACTTGTACCTGGTGGCCGGCGCGTGCCGTGCCGTTGGCCTGCGGGGCTTCATCGCTGCTGGCAGCGGCGGTGGCGGTGAAGGTCAGCGGCGGGATGTCGAGCGTGCCGCTTTGCTGGGCATACACGGCATAACGGGTCTCGATCACGCCATGGCGTACGCCGTTGATTTCCTTTTCATAGGTGCGCGATTCGCCCAGCGGTTCGACCTTGGCGTTCTCCAGCTGCAGCGGGCTCAGGCTGCTGTCGTCGTACAGCGCTACCGAGTGGTAGATGCGCAAGGTGAGCACGGCCTGGGCCTGCACGTAGACGTCGGGGCTGTCGAGGGTTGCCTCGATGAACACCTGCGAGGTGTCCTGGCGGCTGGCATCGGCCTGCAGCACTTGCAGTTCGATGGCCTGGCTGCGCGACTGGCCCAGTTGCAGCTCGGGAATGCGCAGGCTGCCGCTACGCCGCGGTAGCAGGGTGATGATCCAGCGCGTGCTGGCGCGGGTTTCGCCGTCGAGGGTGTGCAGGCTGTTCAGCTGGCGCGTGCCACGCACTTCGAAGTCGCCTTCAAGGGCGCGCAGGTCGGGCTTGCCAAACTGGGTGACGTCCTGGCTTTCCAGGGTCAGCTCCAGGCTTTCGCCGGCTTCCAGGCGGGTGCGGTCGACGCTGGCCTGCAGCAGGGGGTCGGCCTGGGCCAGCACGGCCCACAGCAGGGTAAGGAGAAAGACGCCGAAGCGACTCATCGTGGGGTTTCCTGATGCAATTGCTGTTCATACCAAAATTTGCGCCGCAGCAGCTCCGCCGGGTTGTCGGGGATCTCCCGCAGCCATTGTTCCAGGGCCTGGCGCTGCTCGGCGTCGAGGTTGGTCGATACCGGGCGCTGCGGCGGCTGAATGACGCCGTCATCGGCCCCCGCCTGATTGCCAGGGGTGGCCTGGCTGTTGCCGTTGCTTTCGCCAGGCTGTTCGGCGCTGGCTTGTTCGTCGTTACTGGGGGTGCCTTGGGCCGGGCTGCTGGCCGAGCTGCTGTTGCCTTCGGTTTCGCTGCCGGGCGTGCCTTGGGCATCGTTGCCGGGCGGTTGTTGCTCAGCCTTGGCCTCACGCTGTTGCAGCATTTGTTGCACCAACGCCTGGTTGTCGAGTGCCGCTTGCAGGTCGGCCTGGCGTTCCAGGGCTTGCTCGTAGGCGTCCAGGGCGGCCTCCAGCTCGCCGCTGTGGGCCAGAGCATTGCCTCGATTGTAGTGGGCTGCGGCACTGTCGCCCTGGGAAAATGCCTCGGCGGCACCGGCATAGTCGCCGGACTGGTACAGCGCCATGCCCCGCCATTGCGGGTCCTGGAAGTGGCGCGCTGCGCTGGCCGGGCGGTTTTGCTCTAGCAGGCGCTGGCCTTGCTGGTCGGGGCGCAGCCACAGGTCGTTGAACTCGAAGGCCTGGCTGGGCTGTGGCAACGCCAGCAGCAGCGGCAGGCAGAACAGCCAGCCGCGCCGGCCGGCGCAAGCGGCCAGCAGCAACAGCGGTAGCAGCAACCAGTAACCCTGGTCGGCCCAGCTGTCCAGTTGCAGGGTCTGGCCGTCGTTGCGCCCGGTCCGCGGGTTGTCGAACAGGCCCAGGCCACGCAGGTCGAGGTCATCGACACGGGCATGCCGGTAGCGCCCGCCGGTGCCGCTGATAAAGCCCTTGAGGCTGGCACTGTCCAGGCGGGGCAGGAGAATGCCGCCCTGGTCATCTTTAAGGTACTCGCCGTTGGCCTGGCGTACCGGGGCGCCTTCACGGCTGCCGATACCCAGCATCAGCAGGCTCGGGCCTTGGCGGCCGAGGGCCTGGGCGATGCCCTGGCGCTCCGGGGCGCTCAGGGATGAAGCGATCAGCAGCAGGCGGCCCTGGCCGAGACCGCTCTGGGCCAACAGCGCCAGGCCTTTTTGCACGGCCAGGTCTGCGCGTTGGCCCGGTTTGGGCATGATCGACGGGTCGATGGCCTCAAGCAGGTTGCGGGTGGTGGCCAGGTCGTCGGACAGCGGCACCAAGGTGTGCGCGGACCCGGCATACACCACCAGCGCGGTCTGGCTGTCACGGCGGTGTTCGAGCAGGTCGAGGACTTTGCGCCGGGCCTGTTCCAGGCGATTGGGTGGGCTGTCCTCGGCGAGCATCTGTGGCGTCAGTTCGAGCAGAATCACCAGCGGGTCGGCCGGGCGCTGGCGGTTTTCTTCCACGCGCTGCCAGCTGGGCCCGAGCAGGGCCAGGATCACCAGTAGCCAGGCCAGGCCAAGCGCCACCCACGGCAGTTTGCTGGCATTGCCATTACCGCCGCCCAGCAGCACACCGTGGAACGCCGGTGGCAGAATCATCTGCCAGCGCCCCGCGCGCTTGCGCCGGTGCCACAGTTTGTACAGCAGCCAACCGAGCAGGGGCACGGCCAGCAGCCAAAGCGGGCGCAACCATTGCGGCCACAGGTCGATCATCGCCGCCTCCTTAACCGCAAGCGCTTCAGGCGTTGGCGCCACTCCGGGTGTGGCTGCAGGAAGCGCGGCCTGCGCAACAGGCGCTGCAACAGGTTGTCGGGCCATTGCACAGCCACTACCAGCAACACGCTGAGCAGCAGCGCCAGGGCCAATGGCCAGGCGTACAAGGCCTGGGCCGTGCGCGCCTGGGTCGGTTGCTGGGCCACCGGTTCGAGCTGGTCAAGGGTGTCGCCGATGGCATCCAGTTCGGCGCCGTCATGGGCGCGGAAGTAGGCACCGTGGCTGATATCGGCGATTTCCTTGAGCGCGGCTTCGTCCAGGTCCAGGCTCGGGTTGAGGCCGAGCAGGCCGGGGGTGCCGCTGGCTTCGGGGTTGGCGCCAATGCCGATGGTGTAGATGCGCACGCCTTCCTGGGCCGCCAGGCGGGCGGCGGTCAGCGGGTGGATCTGCCCACCGTTGTTGGCACCGTCGGTGATCAGCACCAGCACCCGGCTTTGCGACGGGCGCTGGCGCAGGCGTTTCACTGCCAGGCCAATGGCGTCGCCGATGGCGGTGTTTTTGCCGGCGATGCCGATGTGCGCCTCGTCGAGGAAGGTGCGCACGGTGCGTCGGTCGAAGGTGAGCGGCGCCTGCAGGTAGGCCTGGCTGCCGAACAGGATCAGGCCCACGCGGTCGCCCTCGCGGTCCTGCAGGAAGTCGCCAAGCAGCGCCTTGACCAGGTCGAGGCGGCTGATGTCTTCGTTCTTCCACTGCATGTCGGGGAAGTCCATCGACCCGGATACGTCCACGGCCACCAGCAGGTCGCGACCGCTGGCGGCCACCGGCACCGGCTCGCCCAACCATTGCGGGCGGGCGGCAGCGCACAGCAGCAACAGCCAGATGACCACGAACGGCGCCTGCTGGCGCCAGGTCGGCAGGTTCAGCCGTGCGCGGCGCCCGGCCAGGCCTTCTAGCTCGTCGAGGAAGCCGACCTTGAGCACCGGCTCGCCGCTGTCGGCGGCGGGCAACACCAGGCGCAGCAGCCACGGCAGCGGCAACAGGGCGAAAACCCACGGCCAGGCCAGTTCAAACATGCTTGCGGATCCAGGTTTCGACGGCTTGGCTGAGGCCGACGATGGCTTTGTCGTCGAGCTTGCACTCGGGCTTGTAGGCACCTTCGACCAGCACCATCCAGCGGGTCAGGCCGGCGGCCGGGCAGCGGTTGTCGAGAAACGCCAGCCACTGGCGGCCGTTGAGGGTATGGCTGTTGGCACCTGGGTAGTGGCTGCGGCACAGGCGCTTGAGCAGGGCGTTGATCTGTTGCAGCCAGGCACCGGCCGGGGCGCCGTCGTACGGGCGTGGCAGGCGGGCCAGCTCGGCCAGCGCTTCTACGCGTACCGGGTCCAACGGTTGCTCGGCGCGCACGATGCGCCGTTTGCCCGGGCGCCAGCGGCGCAGCCGCCACAGGCCCCAGCCCAGCAGCGGCAGGATGGCCAACAGGGCCCACCAACCGGGTGCCGGCGGCCACAGGCCGATCGGTGCCGGTTCGATCAGCGGTTGCAACTGATCGAGCGGGTTCATGACGCGCTCCGTGGCCGCTGGGCGTTCAGGTATTCGCGCAGTTGCTCGATCATTTCGCTTTGCGTGCTCAGCGGCATCAGCGCCACGCGCAGCTTCTGCGCCATCAGTTCCCAGCGCTCGATACGTGCCTCGGCTTGCTGGCGATAGGCCTGGCGCAGGTTGGCGTCGAGGGTGTCGAGCTCCAGCTGGGCGCTGCGCTGGGCAAAACGCAGCAGGCCGGCGGCAGGCAGGGCATGGTCGAGGGGGTCGGACACCGGCAGCAACAGCAGGTCGCAATGCCGCGAGAGCATGGCCAGGTGCTGTTCCACCTGGGCGCTGAGCGAGCGCTCGTCGCAGATGACGATGGCCAGGCTACCGGGGCGCAGCACTTCGCGGGCGCGGCGCAGGGCCAGGCCAAGGCTGTCGGTACCGGGGGTGGCCTCGGTGTGCAGCGACTGGTTGACCTTGGCCAGGCGGTTGAGCAGTTGCAGCAGGCTCTGTTTGCTGCGCCGGGGCTTGATTTCGTGGTGTTCGCTATCGCCAAACACCAGGCCGCCGATGCGGTCGTTGTGGCCCAGCGCGGCCCAGCCGAACAGCGCGGCGGCCTGTGCCGCCAGCACCGACTTGAACATCAGCCCCGAGCCGAAGAACAGCCGTTGGCTCTGCTCGACAAGAATGAAGATCGGCCGTTCGCGTTCTTCGTGGAACAGTTTGGTGTGCGGCTCCTGGGTGCGAGCGGTGACGCGCCAGTCGATGTTGCGCACGTCGTCACCGGCCTGGTACACGCGCACCTGGTCGAAGTCCACGCCGCGCCCACGCAACTTGGAATGGTGCAGGCCGACCAGCGGGCTGCGCTGGCCGGGCTTGGAAAACAGCTGGATTTCGCGCACGCGGTGGCGCATGTCAATCAGCTCGGCAAGGCCGATGCGGATGCCGGGTTCGGCCAACTGCGCAGTGGGCATGGGCTCAGGCAACGGCGACGACATCGAGGATGCGCTGGACCACGCGGTCCTGGTCGATCCCCGCGGCCTCGGCCTCGAACGAGAGAATGATGCGGTGGCGCAGCACGTCGAACAGCACCGCCTGGATGTCTTCGGGGCTGACGAAGTCGCGCCCGGCCAGCCAGGCGTGGGCGCGCGCGCAGCGGTCCAGCGAAATGGACCCGCGCGGGCTGGCGCCATAGGCGATCCAGTCGGCCAGTTCAGTGTCGAACTTGGCCGGGGTGCGGGTGGCCATCACCAGCTGCACCAGGTATTCCTCTACCGCGTCGGCCATGTACAGGCCAAGGATTTCCTTGCGCGCGGCAAAAATGGCCTGCTGGCTGACCCGGCGCTCGGGCTTGGTCTCGCCACCCAGTGCTTCACCGCGCGCCTGAGCCAGGATACGCCGCTCTACCGCTGCGTCGGGGAAGCCGATTTTTACGTGCATCAGGAAGCGGTCGAGCTGGGCTTCGGGCAGCGGGTAGGTACCTTCCTGCTCGATCGGGTTCTGCGTGGCCATGACCAGAAACAGCGGCGACAGGTCGTAAGTGCTGCGGCCCACGCTGACCTGGCGCTCGGCCATGGCTTCGAGCAGCGCCGACTGCACTTTGGCCGGGGCGCGGTTGATTTCGTCGGCCAGCACCAGGTTGTGGAAGATCGGCCCTTGCTGGAACACGAAACTGCCGGTTTCCGGGCGATAGATTTCCGTGCCGGTGATGTCGGCCGGGAGCAGGTCGGGGGTGAACTGGATGCGATGGAACTGCGCCTCGATGCCTTCGGCGAGCTCTTTGATGGCCTTGGTCTTGGCCAGGCCCGGGGCACCTTCGACCAGCATGTGGCCGTCTGCCAGCAACACGATCAACAGCCGCTCGACCAGTTTTTCCTGGCCTAGGATCTGGGTAGAAAGAAAGGTGCGCAGCGCGATCAGCGCTTCACGGTGTTCCATCGGCGACGGTTCCTGGTAGATGGCCTGAGGCGGCTGAAAGCAGCTGCCCTGGCAAGGGCTGATACTTTAATCCATCCGGGGGGGCGGCGACCAATGGCGCTGGGTAAATTTATCGTTGCATGGGGGCATGCGGGTACAGAAATGTCCTACGCAGGGCTGGCCATTGCCTGATGTTGCGTGACGCCTTGCTGGCGCTTGCTTGTGCTTTATGGGCAAACACAAGGCACGAAGATGAAATCGAGCAGCGGCGGTACGCCAACCCCTGAGCGGATAACCCTGCGTTTCGGGGTGTTTTTCGATGGCACCGGTAACAACCAGCACAATGCCACGGCGTTGGCTGGGCAAGGCGGCAGTTATGCCAACGCCTTGAGCAATGTGGCCCTGTTGCATGCGCTGTATCCGGTGGATACGACCCGTATTGACGGGCAGTTGGCCTTTTTGAAGCGCTACGTGGAGGGGGTGGGCACCTTGGCCGGTGAAGCCGACCATGTCTATGCTTCGGCTACCGGACGCGGGCGCACGGGGGCCGAAGCGCGGGTTGCCGAGGCGTTGCAGAGCATTGCCGGGCAACTGCAGGGTTGGTGCCGGGCGCATCCGCAGGTTTTGCTGGATCGGCTCGAGTTCGACCTGTTCGGGTTCAGCCGCGGTGCGGCGGCGGTGCGCCACTTGGCCAACCTGTTGCACGAAGGCGCGGGCGGGCTGTTACCGGTGACCTGTGGCATTTCAATCAACTTTATCGGCCTGTTCGACACCGTGGCGGCGATCATCGCCCCGTTGCGGGGCGACTTCGACCCCGCGGACGACCGCCATGGCGGTTTGCGCCTGGGCCTGGGTGCAGGCATTGCCCGGCGGGTGGTGCAACTGGTGGCGGCGGACGAGCAACGGCACAACTTCCCGCTGGTGAGCAGTGGGCATGACATTGTGCTGCCGGGCGTGCACTCGAACATTGGCGGCGGGTACCCGGAAACCCTGCGGGAGCAGGTGCTGTTGTGCAAGCCGCAGTCCCAGCGCGTGTCGGCAGCGATGCCTGCTGGGCAAAGCCGCGTGCAGACGTCGATGAGTGCCTTGTTGGCGAAGGATTTTGCCGAAATGGGCGAACCCAGGCCGCAAGTAATGACCTGGGAAGAGCCGATTGCCGGCGGCCGGCCGAGTGAGGCGCAAAAGCAGGTTTATGCGGCGCTGTACCGCGAGCGGGAAGTGGCCGGGCAGCTTTCGCGGGTGTACTTGAGCGTGATGCGTGAACTGGCGGTACGGGCTGGCGTGCCGTTTGCGCCCTTGGGCGCGCATGCTGAGCATCATGTGCCGGATGAGTTGGAAGTGATCAGCCGCAAGTTGCATGCGTTTGCCTTGGGGGAAACCGGGCAGCTGGGGTTGACTGAGGCAGAGCAGCGGTTGTTGCGCGACAGGTATGTGCATGCTTCGGCGAACTGGAATGCGCTGAAGGGGTTGCGTAACAGTGTGCTGGATGTGTTGTTTGTCAATCGGCCGGGGGTGGGGGGGCGGGTGGTGCATGGGAACCCGGTGGGGTGATTGCGTTTGGGGTGTTCGGCGATATGTTTTCGGCGCCTGTGAAATCGAGCGCCGCCCGCGCGGCGCTTCGCGGGGCAAGTCGGATCGCCGCACCGCCGCTCCCACAGTCTGTTTCGGGCCAATCTCTCCTGTGCTATTACCGGTGCCCGCCTTGGTGCATGGCTGGATATTGATGAAGAGCAACGGCGCCCCCTTCAATATCGAAGGGAACAAACAAGGCGGACAGAGGTGACCTCACAGGACTGATTGGCCCGAAACAGACTGTGGGAGCGGCGGTGCGGCGATCCGACTTGCCCCGCGAAGCGCCGCGCGGGCGGCGCTCGATCTCAAAGGCGCTAAAAATGCGGCGAACACTTGGTGGCCGAAACCAGATCACCACGGGTACCGCAGCGCCCCCCTTCCTTTTCGGGCCATAAAAACCTCCTGCGCCAATGTCAGCCCCACCGTCAGCACCATGAACACCACCGAAGCCACGAAAACCCCGCTGGGCAGCCCTCGGTCGAGCAGCCAGCCGAACACCACCGGCCCGATGGCGCCGCCGAACCCGGTCGAGACCAGCCCGAAGGTCTTGCCCTCGGCGCCTGGCGGTGCTGCTGCTTTGACCAGCATGTCCCGCGAGGGGGCGATGATCCCGGTCAGCAAGCCGATGGCGCCCAGTACCCCCACCAATGCCCAGTCCCAAAGCACGCCCAGGGCCACCAGCGCGGTCAGCGCGGCGGCCAAGGCAAAAGCCAGTGCCGCCACCAGGCCATGGCGCCGGGTACGGTCAGCCAGCGCGCCGCCACACAGCACGCCCGCAGCGCTACACAGCAAGAAGGCAGTAAGCCCGGCGTTGGCCCAGGTCAAGGTCAGGCCTTGGCCTTGTACGAGTGCTGCAACGGAGAACTTCTCGATGGCACTGGTGCTCAGGTTGAGCAATATGAACAACACGGTCAGCACGCCGATCATCGGTGTAAGCAAGCGTACACGGCCGGTTGCCGGGGCCGGGCCGGCACTGCCTTTTTTACCCACTTCTGCGACCCGGTACACGCCACTGCCCGGTATCGATATCAACAGCAGCGCAGCAGCCCCGAATACCGCGCCCGCCGCCAGGGCTGCCCGTGTGCCCAGCACGGCAGCGATACCAAGGAATATGGCCGGGGTAACCGCCGAGCCGAGAAAACCGGCGAAAGTATGAATGGAGAATGACCGCCCTAGCCGGCCTGGCTCGATGCCCTTGGCCAGCAGCGCATAATCGGCCGGGTGATACACGCCATTGGCCAGGCCGGCCAGGGCCATGGTCACCAGCAACAGCGCATAGCCGGGGCTGGCCGCCAGCAGCAGGAAACTGAGGCTGCCCAGCAGCAGCCCGGCCTTGAGCACTCGCCGCGCACCATAGTGGTCGACGGCATAACCCAGCGGGGCCTGCACCAGGGCAGAGACGATGTTGAACACCGCCAGGGCCACGCCGAGTTCGATGAAGCCTACCCCCAGCAGGCCGGGAAGCACCGGCAGCAGCGCCGGGATCAGCATGATGTGCACATGGCTGACGAAGTGCACGGCAGCAATTTGAGTCAGCAGCTTGGGGCCAGCGTGGCGCATGACGGTACCTGTAAACAGCGTGCGCGCCTGTGGCGCACGGCGAGGTGATGGGATGCCCGTCTAGCGGGCGCGGCGAAACGCGGGGAGGCGACCATTCAATGCGGCATGGGCCAGCAGGCCGATGACCAGGCCCCAGAACGCCCCGCCAATGCCGAACAGGCTGATATTGGCCGCGGCTGCCAGAAAGGTGATCAGCGCTGCTTCGCGCGAACGGGCATCGGCCATCGCGCTGGCCAGGCTGGCGCCGATGGTGCCTAGCAGGGCAAGGCCGGCCAGGGTGGTGATGAAAGTGGCCGGCAGGGCCATGAATACACTGGCCAGGGCGACCCCGAACACTCCCACAAGGATGTAGCAGACGCCGGCAGCGATCCCCGCTACCCAGCGCTTGCCCGGATCTTCATGGGCTTCCTTGCCGGTGCAGATGGCCGCCGTGATGGCCGCGATGTTGAAGGCGTGTGAGCCGAATGGCGCCATCAGCAACGAGCCCAGACCGGTGACCGCGACAATCGGGTTGGCGCTGGTCTTAAAGCCGTCGTTGCGCAGCACCAGCATGCCGGGCATGTATTGGCCGGTGAGGGTGATCAGGAACAACGGCAGGGCCACGCTCAGGGCTGCATTGAGGGAAAAGGTGGGGGCGGTGAATACGGGTGAGGCGAGCGCCAGCGTGACCCCGCTCAGGCCCACCTGGCCCTTCAGCAGCAGGTAGCCCAGGCCCAGCAGCAGAATGCCGACCACGGCGTAGCGCGCGGTGAAGCGTTTGAAGGCCACATAGGCGGCAATCAGCAAGCCGGCCAGGGCGGGGTCGAGCGACAGGCTGGCAAAGGCACCGATGCCGAACTGCAACAAGATGCCCGCCAGCAGCCCGGCAGCGATGCCACCAGGCACCAGCCGCACCAGGCGCTCGAAGCAGCCGGTCAGCCCCAGCACCACGAAAGCGGCGGCCGACAGCAGATAGGCGCCGATGGCGTCACTGTAAGGTACGTTGGCCAGGGCGGTGACCAGGAACGCGGCGGCTGGCGTGGACCAGGCTGTGATCACCGGCTCGCGGCTGTACCAGGACAGCGCCAGGCCGCTGAGACCGACGCCGATCGATACGGCCCACACCCACGATGAGGTCAGCTCCGGTCTTAGCCCGGCCACCTTGGCTGCCTGGAACACCAGGATGAAGGTACCGCCGTAGTTGACGATGACCGAAACGATTCCGGCTATTACGGGGTGGAGAATGTCTGTCAGGCGTAGCGGAGTTGAAGCGCTTTGAGCAGGCGCGTCCATGATTGCCTCGGGTAGTTTTCAGTATGTTCTGTTTAAGCGCAATTTCTGTGGAAGCGGCGTCGAACCGCCGCGAACACCGGCGCAGCCGGTGCGATCCACCGCGTCGCCTGCTTCGCGGGTAAACCCGCTCCTACAAGTACAG
>NZ_JBIVHY010000008.1:0-133194 GCF_044749445.1 Pseudomonas sp. NPDC089408 | reverse complement strand
GTCAGCGCAGGCCCGTAGGAGCGGCTTTAGCCGCGAACACCGGCAAAGCCGGTGCCATCCACCGCGTTACCTGCTTCGCGGGTAAACCCGCTCCTACAGGTACAGCGCAGGCCCGTAGGAGCGGCTTTAGCCGCGAACACCGGCAAAGCCGGTGCCATCCACCGCGTTACCTGCTTCGCGGGTAAACCCGCTCCTACAAGTACAGCGCAGGCCCGTAGGAGCGGCTTTAGCCGCGAACACCGGCATAGCCGGTGCCATGCGCCGCGTTGCCTGCTTCGCGGGTAAACCCGCTCCTACAAGTACAGCGCAGGCCCGTAGGAGCGGCTTTAGCCGCGAACACCGGCACAGCCGGTGCCATCCACCGCGTTGCCTGCTGCGCGGTTGAGGGTCAGTTGGCCAGTTCGGTCAGCAGGCGCTTCAGGTAGTCGCTGCCTTGCGCATCCAGCGCCTGCAACGGCAGGCGTGGCGCGCCGACATCCTGGCCGAGCAGTTTCAGGCCGGCCTTGATGGTGGTGGGCAGGCCACGGCGGGTGATGTATTCCAGCAGCTCGTACTGGCGATAGAACAGCGTGCGGGCTTCGGCCAGCTGGCCTTGTTGCACGGCGTCCCACAGCGCCAGGTTCAGGGCCGGGATCAGGTTGGGCGCTGCGGTGCACCAGCCGGTGGCGCCGGCCACCAGGGCTTCCAGGGTCAGCGGGTTGCAGCCGTTGTAAAACGCCACCTGGCCATCGGTGGCCATGAACAGGCGGTGCATGCGCTGAATGTCGCCGGTGCTTTCCTTGACCATGGTCACATTGGGCACCTCGCCAAGGATGCGCAGGATCAGCTCCACCGACAGGTCGGTGCCGCTGGTGCCCGGGTTGTTGTAGAGCATGATCGGAATGTCGATGGCGGCACCGACGGCCTTGTAGTGGGCGACCACCTCGGCCTCGGTGAGTTTCCAGTACGAAATGGGCAACACCATCACCGCCGTAGCCCCGCACGCCTGGGCCAGGCGTGCACGCTGCACGGTGCGTGCGGTGGTCAGGTCGGAGACGCTGACCACGCTGGGCACGCGCCCGGCAATGCGGGCCTGGCTGAAGCGCACCACGCTTTGCCACTCGCTGTCGGACAGGTAGGCCCCTTCGCCGGTGCTGCCCAGTGGCGCGATGGCGTGCACACCGCCATCGATCAGGCTGTCGATGGACGTGCCCAGGGCATCCAGGTCGAGCGTGCCGTCTGCCGTGAAGGGAGTGATGGTGTAGCCGATAACGCCGCGAATTACAGGTGTAGACATGACCTGGCACCTCTGCCGTAGTTAAGGAAAGAGTACAGCTTCAATCAGCCCAGGCAGTCGCCGTGGGCACGCAAGGCACGGCGCGCGTAGTAGCTGAATGCGGCGCCATGACGTTTAGGGGTGGAGATCCAGTCGTGGGCCTCTTTGCCCAGCGCTTCGGGGATCGGGCGGATATCACCGGCGCCCATGGCCAGCAGCTGCATCTTTGCTGCCCGCTCGAACAGCAGGGCGAGCACGCAGGCCTCCTCAATCGAACGGCCGGCGATCAGCAGCCCGTGGTGGGAAAGCAGGATGGCCCGCTTGTCGCCGATCGCCTTCGAGATGATTTCGCCTTCTTCATTGCCCACCGGCACGCCTGGCCACTCCTTGAGGAACGCGCAGTCGTCGAACAGCGGGCACAGGTCCATGTGCGAGATCGCCAGTGGCACCTCCAGCATCGACAAGGCAGCGCTGTGCAGCGGGTGGGTGTGGATGATGCAGTTGACGTCGGCGCGGGCGCGGTACAGCCAGCTGTGGAAACGGTTGGCCGGGTTGGCCATGCCGCGGCCTTGCAGCACGGTGAGGTTTTCGTCCACCACCAGCAGGTTGGAGGCAGTGATTTCGTCAAAGCCCAGGCCCAGCTGCTGGGTGTAGTAGGTGCCGGGTTCCTGCGCACGGGCGGTGATTTGCCCGGCCAGGCCGGAGTCGTGGCCGCCGTCGAACAGGATGCGGCAGGTGAGCGCGAGTTTTTGCCGGGCGCTGTAGGTGTTGTCGGCCAGTGCTGTCAGCATCTGCTGCTGGGCGAGCTTGACCAGTTGGTCCTTGGGAATGTGCATGGTGGTCGTCATCGGCGGTACCTGCAGGGGACGGGTGATAGGTTGCTGAGCGACGGTGGAGGTCGTCAGGACACAGGGTGATCTTAATGACACTTTGTGTCCTATTCAAGTGAGTGGTGACACAAAAGGCAGATCGCAGCTCAGCCCTGAGGTTTTGCAGGTAAATGAAAAGACGCCGTATCAGCCGTTGCTCGAACCTTTCGCTCAGGTTTAACGTGCGATCTGGTTATCGATGCGGTGAACAAATGACTCTGGAAGCAGATGTGCGGCTCGCCCGGCATGCCGACCTTGATGCGCTGTTTGAGCTTGATGCCGTTGCCCGGCGTGAGGAATGCCGGCAGCAGTTCATTGCCCGCGCGGTAGCGAACGGCCAGTGCTGGGTGGCAACGGATGCCGATGGTGCTGGGTTGGTGTTGGGCTATGGCGTGTTGGATAACTCCTTTTTTGGGCAGGATTTCATCCCGCTTGTGATGGTGCGAGATTCGGCACGTCGCCGGGGCGTTGGTGCAGCCATCCTGCGGGTGCTGCAGTCCCGGTCTTCGGGGGACAAGCTGTTCACCTCGACCAATGCCTCGAACCTGCCGATGCAGGCGTTGCTCGGCAAGCTCGGGTTTCTGGGCAGTGGCCAGGTTGAAAACCTGGATGACGGGGATCCGGAGCTGGTATTTGTGAAGTTCAGGTCCTGAATTTTACGAGGATGGTGCATGGCACCTGGTGTTTGCCCCAAAATTTTGGGTGCCTCTGAGATCGAGCGCCGCCCGCGCGGCGCTTCGCGGCACAAGGCCGCTCCCACATCTGTTTCGGGCCAATGATTCCTGTGAGATCACCTCTGTCCGCCTTGTTTGTTCCATTCGATCTTCAAAGTGTCGCTATTTCCTATCGATTTCCAGCCATGCATCCAGGGTGCGCGCGCCAATGGCACAGGATTAACTGGCCCGAAACAGATATGGCAGCGGCCTTGTGCCGCGAAGCGCCGCGCGGGCGGCGCTCGATCGCATAGGCGCTGCGAGCATCAAGCCGAACAAGGCGCTGGCTCTATGCGCCGATGCAAAGATTGTCGAATCGGGTTACCGACGCCTTTTGCGGGTACTGCCGGAACGCCATGGCAATGGCGCTGATCAGTTGTGCGTCATTGACCGGATCCAGCCCGGGAAAGCGTTTGCCGTTGCAAGTGCCGCCATGGGTCAGCACCGCCTCGACACTGTCATCGTTGTCCCGGTACACCTGCCTGATCGCCTGGGCTTCCAGGTTCTTGTCATCGTTGCAACGCAGCGCATGGTGAATCGCCAAGGCAGCACCGAAGGCCAGGGCCGGTGTTTCAATGCCATGCTTGCCGGCAAGCTCGAGGCTGCTGAGGATGCGCTCGTTGCGTTGCAGCTTGCGCAGCGGGTCACGGCCGACGCGGGCGCACGGGTCCTTGAACGAGGTTTTGCAGCGTTCAAGAAACGCCTCGGCAAAGCGGCTGACCACCTCGGCCATTTGCGGGTACTCGGCCACCAGCGCTGGCGCCACTTCCTGGCGAATCAGCCGCTCGGCCAGCGCACTCACGCGGGCATCGCCCATGCCCTGGCCAACCCAGGCATGCCCCAGCAAGCTGGCGTACCAAGCGACGATGGCGTGCGGGCCGTTCCACAAGCGGTTCTTGATGACCTGGATCTGGGCAATGTCTGGCACCGTGTTTACCTGGCGCAACCGTTCGAGCAGGTCGCTGCCGCGCTCCACGTACAGCGGCATGTCGGCTTCGCTGTTGAACAGCACCAGGTGCAACTGGCTCATGGCGTTGGTGGGCTGCGCAAAGGGTTTGAAATGGCCGAGCAACCGTTCGTATTCGGCCAGCGGCGCCGACGCCTTGCGGGCGGCGGCGGGTTCGTCTTCCAGGCTGTTCTGGAACATCTGCGACTTGATGCGCAGTTGCCGCACCAGCGCGTCATTGCTCAGCTTGGAGACGATGCGGCTGACCACCGTTTCGGCGAAGTGGGTCTTGTCCAGCACCTGCTCGCAGATGGCTGGCGGGCACAGTAACGCCAGCTCGGCTTGCACATGCCTGCGCACGAATGCACCACCGCCAACCTTGTTCAACACGATCAGCAAGGTCAGTTCGCGGCCGCGGCGTTCGAAGCGTTGCAGCAGTCCCAGGGCAATCACCTTGGCCTGGCCCCTGATGGCCTGCTCGGGCAGGCTCAGGCCGATGACTTCGGCAGCGGTGTACATGTTGATTACGGCGGCATCGTCGTCCAGGTCGATCATGCGCACGTTGTCGATGGTCTGGTCGAACGAGGTGGCACCGTAGCGCACGCTGTAGCGGCCAAAGGCGCTGACGCTTTCGCGCAGCATGCGCGAGCGGGTCGCAGCGATGATTTCGCAAGGCCGGGTGTAACCGTCCCAATGGGCCAATACCTGGGTCAGGTAACCGCCGCCAATGGCGCCGAACCCGTGAATGCCCACGCGGAACTGGTTCAACGAGGCCGGGAACGGCTCGCTCAGCGTCGGCATGCCCAGGTCGGGCACGCATTCGCTCAGGTCGGCGAGGAATTCCGGCATGCTGCGATAGGCCTTGAGCGCACCGGCCTTGATCTCGGCAGCGGGCGGCTTGATGTCTTCGATCAGGATCGCCTGGCCCTCGGCGCGCATGGCCGAGAGCATGCCGTTTTCCGAGTCTTCGACCATGAAGCACTGGTCTGGCGCGCAATTGAGCGCGCGGGCGGCCTTCAGGAAGATTTCCGGGTGGGGTTTGCCCTGGCTGACTTCATCGCCGCACACGGTGATGTCGAAGTACTTCAGCACATTGGCGTTGATCAGGTATTCCTCGGCGATGGCGCGGCGGCTGGAGGTGGCCACGGCCATGGTCAGGCCCGACTTGCGCAGGCGTTCCAACACCTCCAGCAGGCCGGCCTTGATCGGTACGCCGTGGTTGCGCACGTACTCCAGCTCAAGTTCATCCGCACGCTGGCGGATCTCGGCGTAGGGGAAGTCTTCACCGTTGTGGGCCTTGGCCAGGGCTTCTGCTTTTTTCGCGCTCAGGCCCAGCGAGCCGATCAGCGTGTGCTCGCCCAGTGGCTTGCCGAAGATTTCCAGCGAGGCCTGTTTCAGGGTCTTGAAGCGCAGGCGCTCGGTGTCGAACAGGGTGCCATCCATATCGAAGATGGCGCTGAAGATGCGTTTACCGTGAAAGAAAAGCATGGGTTGTTGCCCCTTGTCGTAGCGTCAGTCATCCCGCCTTCAGCAGGCGAGTACGGTGTGTGAGCTGCAGCGGTGGCAGTCAGGTAGGGGGCACACGGTCGACAGGGGGGCGCTCGGGGGTGACGCACAGGTAAGGCGGGGCGGAGCGGGGGGTACACAGCAGGTTGGCGAGCTTTGAAGCGAGGCGGGCGGCACGTTTGGCCTTGAGGTCACGCCCACTGGCTGCAGTCGGTGTTGCAGGCAGTGGGCGCAAATAGCGATGGATACGTGTGATTCCGGTCATGAGGTGGTTTGCTTCCTTTTTCGTCATGGGTGATCCTTTTTCAGCCTTGCACGTATGCGCCGCGACATGCAAGGCTTGGCCTCCCGCTCGCATCCCGCAACAAGGTGAATTGCAATGACCCAAGCTACTGACCAGGCTTTTTACGACCGCGCCGATGCGCACATCGAGCTGGCCAACCAGCAGATCGAAAAGTTTGAAGACCTGGGCAAGGTAAGCGCCTCGCTGACCTTCGGTGCCGCACGTTTCAGCGCCTGGATGAGCGCCCGCAGCTTCAAGAGTGGCGCGGAACTGGGGGCTGCGCGGCAGGAGATCCTGAAGTACTTCTGCGAGCAGTACCGGATGATGCTCGAGGATAACCTGGACGAGCATATCGAGCATTTTGAGCAGTATATGCTGGGCAAGAATGACTGAGCCACAGGTACAGCGCCAACCTTGAGCCTGACCTAGGACCTATGGGAGCGGGCGGGCCCGCGAACACCGGCGCAGCCGGTGCCATGCACAGCGTAGGATTCTTCGCGGCTAAAGCTCCACCTGGCCTGCATCACCTTCAAAACATACATAGAACCTGTAGGAGCGGCCTTGCGTCGCGATGGGCTGCGCAAGGCCGCTCCTACAAGGTATGCAGAACGGCTTGCGTACTCAGTACCCCGTATCAGCGCCTCAGCAGACGAGACAACACCATTGTCAGTCCCGCGGTTATGGCCAGCGCCGCGAAGGGTTTTTCCTTGACGAAGGTAGAGACAGTGTCCAGCGCGTCACCATAAGTCTTGGTCAACTGGCCGGCAGCCTGACGGCCGTCACCTTCAGCTTCCAGGGCTGGGTCTTCAACCAGGCGGCCTACCGCGCTCTGTGCTTTGCCTGCAATATTCTCGGCAACACCTTCAATTTGTTCGCGCTTCATGATGGTCTTTCCCTTCCTGTGAACGACAATGGGTTAACAGCACAGGGTTAGGGGGTGGTGGTGGCGGATTGGTTCCAAGCGATGTCTTGCTGGGACCTGCTAGCGCGCCTTTTTCTCCAGAATCCGCGCCCCGGTCCCTTCCTTGGCCAGCACATCCTCGGGGTTGCGCAGTGGGCAGTCTTCCAGCGACAGGCAACCGCAACCAATGCAGTTGTCCAGGCTGTCGCGCAGTGCCTCCAGGGTGCGAATACGCACATTGAGGTCTTCACGCCAGGCCGTGGACATCTCGCCCCATTGCGCCGCGGTCAGCTTGCTGTTGGGCGCATAGCGGCTGAACGCCTGGCGAATCTCCTCCAGCGGTATACCGGTGCGCTGCGCCACCTTGATGATCGCCAGTGTGCGCAGCACCAGCGAGGGATAGCGGCGCTGGTTACCTGCCGTACGCACACTGGCGATCAACCCCTTGGCCTCGTAGAAGTGCAGCGCAGACACCGCCACGCCGCTGCGTTTGGCCACTTCACCCACCGTAAGCATTCGCGTGTTGTCCGCTGCCATGCCTGTTGACCTCAAGTTAAGTTGAGCTCTTATAGTCCTGCCCGATCTTCCCCGCAACCGCTTTCCCTGATGATCGGAGCAGTGCATGAACAAACGGACGTTACTGGCCTGGGCTGGCGCTGTTGCCGGTGTGCTGGCCGCAGGCTACGCGCTGATGGGCAGCGGTTCGGCACCGCCGGTTGCAGCGGCATGGCCGGCGACCAAGGTGGCGTTGGCCACGGCCGAGCAGGTGCAGTTGGCGCGGCAGAACTTTGCGTCGGGGGAGCTGGAGGCGGTCAACCAGGTGCAGGTGGCGGCCGAGGCGGCGGGGCGTATCACCCGTATTGCCTTCGAGTCGGGGCAAGCGGTTACGGCCGGGCAGTTGCTGGTGCAGCTCAACGATGCCCCGGAGCAGGCCTTGCGCGTACAACTGCGGGCCAGGCTGCGCAACGCCGAGGTGATCTTGCAGCGCAGCCGGAAACTGCGGGCGATGAATGCGGTGTCGCAGGAGCTGCTGGACAACGCTGCCACCGCGGCGGACGTGGCCAGCGGTGAACTGCAGCATGTCGAGGCGCTGATCGCGCAGAAGGCTATCCGCGCGCCGTTTGCCGGCAAACTCGGCATCCGTCGGGTGCATCAGGGCCAGTACCTGGCCGCAGGCGAAACCATCGTCAGCCTGGCCGACATCAGCCAGTTGCACGTCAATTTCGCCCTGGGCGAGCAGGCTGCTCCCGAAGTGCACCTCGGCCAGGTGTTGGCGTTAAGTGTGGACGCTGTACGCGGGGAGCGCTTCGAGGCACGGGTAGTGGCCGTCGACCCTGTAGTCAGCAAGGCGCGCCTGGTGCAGGTGCAGGCCGCTTTGGCGAACCCGGGCGGGCAATTGCAGCCGGGCATGTATGCCGGTGTGCGCCTGGACGCGGCGCAGCCGTCGACTGTGCTGGCCGTGCCGGAAACGGCAATCACCTACACCGCCTACGGGCAGACGGTGTTCGTTGCGACCCAGGATGCGCAGCATGGCACACGGGTCGGCCGAGTGCGGGTCACTACCGGTGAGCGCTGGCAAGGGCAAGTGGAGGTGACTTCCGGCCTGGCACCGGGTGACCGGGTGGTGGTGTCCGGCCAGCTGAAACTGAGCGATGGCATGCCGGTCGAGCCGGTGGCGCAGGACAGCCTGCAGGCCAACCTGGGAGGGCTGCAGCCGTGAAGTTTACCGACCTCTTCGTGCGCCGCCCGGTGCTGGCGCTGGTAGTCAGCAGCCTGATCATCCTGCTGGGGCTGTTTGCCATGGGCAAACTGCCGATCCGCCAGTACCCGTTACTGGAAAGCTCCACCATCACCATCAGCACCGAGTACCCCGGCGCCTCCGCCGAGCTGATGCAGGGCTTCGTCACCCAGCCGATCACCCAGGCGGTGTCGTCGGTCGAGGGCATCGATTACCTGTCCTCGTCGTCGCAGCAGGGGCGCAGCCTGATCACCTTGCGCATGGTGCTCAACCGCGATTCGACCCAGGCGCTGGCCGAAACAATGGCCAAGGTCAACCAGGTGCGTTATCGCCTGCCGGAAAAAGCCTACGACCCGGTGGTGGAGCTGTCGGCCGGTGATTCGACTGCCGTGGCCTACGTGGGCTTTGCCAGCCACAGCCTGTCGATACCGGAACTGAGCGATTACCTGTCGCGGGTAGTGGAGCCACAGTTCTCCGGCATCGATGGCGTGGCCAAGGTGCAGTCGTTCGGTGGCCAGCGCCTGGCCATGCGCCTGTGGCTGAACAGCGAGCAGATGGCCGGGCGTGGGGTGACCGCTGCCGACGTGGCGCAGGCGGTGCGAGCCAACAACTACCAGGCAACGCCGGGCCAGGTGCGCGGGCAGTACGTGCTGGCCGATATCCAGGTAGACACCGACCTGACCCGGGTCGAAGACTTCCGTGAACTGATCATCCGCAACGATGGCACCGACCTGGTGCGCCTGCGCGATGTCGGCACCGTCGAGCTGAGCGCGGCGGCCACCCAGACCAGCGCCACCATGGACGGTAAGCCCGCCGTGCATCTGGGGCTGTTCCCCACGCCGACCGGCAACCCGCTGGTGATCGTCGAAGGCATTCGCCAGTTGCTGCCGCAGATCCAGCAGACCTTGCCACCTGGCGTGACTGTGGCCCTGGCCTATGAGACCGCGCGCTTCATCGATGCCTCGATCCACGAGGTGCTGCGCACGTTGGTGGAGGCAATGCTGATCGTGGTGCTGGTGATCTGGCTGTGCCTGGGTTCGCTGCGCAGCGTGCTGATTGCGGTGGTTGCCATCCCGCTGTCGATGCTGGGTGCGGCGGGCCTAATGCTGCTGTTCGGCTTCAGCCTCAACCTGCTGACCCTGCTGGCGATGGTGTTGGCCATCGGCCTGGTGGTGGACGATGCCATCGTGGTGGTGGAGAACGTGCACCGTCATATCGAAGAGGGGAGGTCGCCGGTCGCGGCGGCATTGGCCGGTGCGAGGGAAATTGCCGGGCCGGTGATTGCCATGACCCTCACCCTGGCTGCGGTATATGCACCGATCGGGCTGATGGGCGGGCTGACCGGCACGCTGTTCCGCGAGTTTGCCCTGACCCTGGCGGGGGCAGTGATCGTGTCTGGCATTGTCGCGCTGACCTTGTCGCCGGTGATGAGCTCGCTGCTGCTGCAACCCGGCCAGCAGCACGGCGCCATGGCCAGGCTGGCCGACCGCGTGTTCGGCGCCCTGACCGGGGCCTATGCGCGGGTGCTGGGCTACACCCTGGCGCATCGCTGGATCAGTGGCGGCGTGGCGCTGCTGGTGTGCCTGAGCCTGCCCTGGCTATACCTGCTGCCCCAGCGCGAGCTGGCACCGCCCGAGGACCAGGCGGCGGTGCTGACGGCAATCAAGTCGCCGCAGCATGCCAGCCTGGATTACGTCGAGCGCTTTGCCCTGAAGCTGGACCAGGTGATGAAGGCCATCGACGAAACCACCGACACCTGGATCATCAACGGCACCGACGGCCCGGCCGCCAGTTTCGGCGGTATCAACCTCAGTGCCTGGCAGGCGCGCGAGCGCTCTGCCGCCCAGGTACAGGCGCAATTGCAGCAGGCCGTGGCGGATATCGAAGGCAGCAGCATCTTCGCCTTCCAGGTGGCGTCGCTACCGGGCTCCAGTGGTGGCCTGCCGGTGCAGATGGTGCTGCGCAGTGCGCAGAATTACCCCGAGCTGTACCAGACCATGGAAGTGCTCAAGCAACGTGCCCGTGACAGCGGCCTGTTTGCCGTGGTGGACAGCGACCTCGACTACAACAACCCGGTGGTCAAGGTACGTGTCGACCGGGCCAAGGCGGCGAGCCTGGGCATCAGCATGCAGGCCATCGGCGAGTCATTGGGTGTGCTGGTGGGCGAACAGTACCTCAACCGCTTTGCCTTGTTCGGGCGTTCCTACGACGTGATCCCGCAGAGTGTCCAGGACCAGCGCCTGACCCCGGCCGCGCTGAACCGCCAGTACGTGCGTGCCGAGGATGGCAGCCTGGTACCGCTGGCGACTGTGGTGCACCTGGATATCGAAGTAGCGCCCAACCGGCTGTTGCAGTTCGACCAACAGAACGCCAGTACCTTGCAGGCGATCCCGGCGCCGGGTGTGTCGATGGGCAATGCCGTGGCATTCCTGGAGCAGCTCACAGCCGAACTGCCGCCGGGTTTCAGCCACGACTGGCAATCGGAATCACGCCAGTATGTGCAGGAGGGCTTTGCCCTGATGTGGGCGTTTCTCGCCGCGCTGGTAGTGATCTACCTGGTGCTGGCGGCGCAGTATGAAAGCCTGGTCGACCCGCTGATCATCCTGGTGACCGTGCCGTTGTCGATCTGTGGTGCGCTGCTGCCGCTGGCGCTGGGCTGGGCCACGCTGAACATCTACACACAGATCGGCCTGGTGACACTGATCGGCCTGATCAGCAAGCACGGCATCCTGATGGTCGAGTTCGCCAATGAGATCCAGCTGCGCGACAACCTCGACCGGGCGACGGCCATCGTCCGCGCTGCGCAGATTCGCCTGCGGCCGGTGCTGATGACCACTGCGGCGATGACCTTCGGCGTGCTGCCGCTGCTGTTCGCCAGTGGCGCCGGGGCCAACAGCCGGTTCGGGCTGGGGGTGGTGATTGTGTGCGGGATGCTGGTGGGGACGATGTTTACCTTGTTCGTGCTGCCGACGATCTATGCCTGGCTGGCGCGGGATCACCGGGTGGTGACGGCGCGGGGGCAGCAATTGCAGGAGGCTGAGCGGATGTTGCACACATGAAATGATTACCTGAGCTGCGCGATCCCTTGTAGGAGCGGCCTTGTGTCGCGATCGGGCTGCGAAGCAGCCCCAGCGATTTGTGTATCAGCGCTGCAATCCCGGGGCTGCTTTGCAGCCCGATCGCGACACAAGGCCGCTCCTACAGGGACCGCGCAAGGCTTTGAAGTTGGTTAGCCGGACGACCGATCCCGCCGCATCTGGGTCACCAGTGTAAACCGGTCATCCGGGTGCACCGTCTCGGACACCGCCATCAAATCGCCGTTTTCCTCGCGGTAATGGCGGATGATCTTCAACCCCGGTGAACCCGCCTCGGCCTTCAGTGCCCGGGCCATTTCCGCTGTCAGCAACACTGCCCGCACCTGTTGGTCGACCACCGCGATCGCCCGGCCGTAGTGCTGCTCGATCAACCCGGCAATCAGCTGGTCGGGGTGCTCGCGGGCCCGTTCGATGACTTCGGCGTAGTCGCGCTGTGCATACACGTCGGTCCAGCACAGCGGCGCAGCATGGTGTGCGCGATCGACGCGGATGCTCGACACGCAGAAGTAATGCTCCCCTGGCACCAACCCCAGGCGCGCCGCCTCGCTCAGGTCGGCGACGAAGTGGCGCACGTCCTGGATTTCCCGCTGTTGGGTTTCTGCCAGGTGCGCCAGGTCCGCCACGCTGGCCAGCGACTGCGAATAGCCGCCGCGCGGGCTGCTGGCCTCGACCCGGGTGCCGACGCGCTTGCGCCGTGACACCAGCCCCTGGTTGAGCAACTGGTCGATGGCGGCACGCACCGTGTGTCGGCTTACACCGTACAGGTCGCACAGCTCGAACTCGGTCGGCAGCAGGCTGCCCACCGGGTAACGGCCACTGGCGATGCCCTCCATCAAGTCCTTGGCCACGGTGGTATAGCGCGTCGGGTTCATGCCTTTGGCCTGTCTCGCAAATTTCACAGGTTGGAAGTGTATCAGCGGCAGGGGGTAGAAACTCTGATGGCTGCCAGGCTTAAGCCGGTGATGCAGGCCAGGCGGCGACGGGATCTGGCTTTGGCCTGCTGTTCAGTGTCGCAAGCTTACAACGGCCGCTTCGATTCAGATCCAGACATCATTCACCGCCGTGCGCTGCCCCCCTTCATGCCCGGTGTTCAGAATGCCCCGTGGCTCGATCATCATCAGCTTTGCTTCGCCCTGTGCCGCGGTGCGGTGTTCGACCCCGCGTGGCACGACATAGAGTTCCCCGGGGTAGATGTGCACGCAGCCATCCGGCAGGTCGATGCGCAAGGTGCCTTCCAGCACCAGAAATGCTTCGTCGGTTTCCGGGTGCGCGTGCCAGATGAACTCGCCTTCGATACGCACCACCTTGAACTGGTAGTCGTTCATTTCGGCAACGACCCTGGGGCTCCATTGCTGTTCGATCAGCGACGCTTTGTGCAGCAGGTTCACAGGCTGGGATGGGAGATTGGCTTCAGGCATGACAATTCCTCGGTGAGTGGAGTGGTCAGCCTAGCGATCATGAGTAGCCGGATTCTTGTACGATCCTGCAAGTCAGCGGGTGGGGCGTAGGCGCTCCAGCCAGCGCAAGGGTGATACGCCGTAGCAGCGAGTGAAATGCCGGGTCATGTGGCTCTGGTCATGAAAGCCGGCGGCGAGGGCGGCATCGACCAGGCTGAAACCGTCGAAGATCATGCGCCGCAAGCAGTCCAGGCGGCGCAGGGTGACGAAGCGATAAGGGCTGGTGCCGTACAGCGTGCGAAAGTCGCGCGACAGGCTCCAGCGTTCGCGGCCGCTGGCTTGTTCCAGCATGTCCAGGGTAATGCTTTGCTGCAGGTGTGCCATGATGAAGGCCCGGGCACGTTCGGCGGCCTGGTAGTCCAGGCGCTTGCGCCCGCGTGGTTTGCCACCGACGGCCAGCAAGGCCATGGCCAGGTCGTACAGGGCGTCCTGTTCCTCCAGCGGCTCCAACGGATGGTCCACGGCCTGCACCCATGCCTCACTGGCATGGTACAGGCGTGGGTCACTGGACAGCCCGCCTGCGATGAAAGGCAGCGGCTGGCCACCCAGCACGTTCTGGATCAGTGCCGGGTCGATGTAGGCCATGCGGTAGCGAAAGCCTGCGTCGGTGCCGGCCATGCCGTCATGCAGCTCGTCCGGGTGCAGCACCAGGGTATTACCGGGTATGCCGTGGCGCAGCGAGCCCTTGTAGTGGAAGCTTTGCACACCGGCCAAGGTACGGCCGATCGAGTAGGTATCGTGGCGATGCGGGTCGTAGCCGTGGCTGCCGAACCAGGCCTCGATACGCTCGATACCGCCGGGCTGGGCACTGCGGATCACCCAGTCGGACGGTGGCGGCGGGTTGGCTTTACGCTCCATCGCGGTGTGCGCCTGTTGCTCACGCCCCAGCGGGCAGGCTCATGTGCAGCAAGGGGAACGGCCGGCCTTCACCATCCAGCGGTGAGCGGCCGGTCTGGACGAAGCCATAGTGCTGGTAGAACCCGACAGCCTGCGGGTTCTGCTCATTGACGTCGACGCTCAGGGTGCTGCGCGACTGGCGGCCGAAATCCAGCAGTGCGCGGCCAATGCCCTGGCCGTGGCGCTCGGGGTCGACGAAGAGCATTTCCACGTGGTTTTCGTTGAAGCCGATAAAGCCCAGCGGCTGGTCATTGGTGTCTACTGCAACCCACAGCTCGACGGCTGGGAAGTACGCATCGCGCAGTTGCGGCAGCAGCGCGTCGATGTCGGACGGTTGCAGAAAGTGGTGTGTTGCGCGCACGGCGCGCAGCCAGATGTCGAGCAGCTGCGGGTAGTCTGCAGCGATGCCTTGGCGAATGATCATGGGGTCATCCTGAATGTATTGATGGCGGATGGGCACGCCGTTAAGTGGCGGCCATGCGGGGTCGGCATCGTGAATGACCGCTTCGCGAGTTAACGCCTGGGCGGTGCACGGCAGGGGAGGCCGGGAGGGGAAGAGGGGGCAATGTTAACTAAATTGAATCGGGAGGGGCAAGCAACATGCTCAGCCTGTGCGGGCCTATTCGCGGGTGAACCCGCTCCTACAGGTTCGGCGTTAGGCTTGAAGGCAACGCGGTCTCTGTGGGAGCCGCGCTTGCCGGCGATGGGCTGCGAGGCAGCCCCAATGCAGGCGACACCCTCTGACGGATTGTGACCCGGGGCTGACGTAATGCCAGCCAGTTAAGACGAGGTGTTCGCCGTAGCTTTAGCATCGCCTATGCGATCGAGCGCCGCGCGGGCGGGGCTCGATGTCACAGACCCTCAACATCTCAAGGCAAGCACCGACAACGCCAGCCTGGCTACTGCGGGCTAATGCACAAGCGTCAGGGCGTTGTGCAAATAAGCCAATGCCCGCTGAAAGACCGGGTGGCAATCGGCATAGGGCAGGTCGTGGAGTGGTGCCCAGAAGAAATCGAACAGATGGCCATGGTCATCCAGCGTCTGGTGTGACCAGTGTTCGGGCAGTTCGCCCGGCACCTGGCACAGCTGAAACGACCAGATCTGGCCGAGGTGTCCGGCATCCCAACAGCCCAGGTCCAGACGGACTTCGGCATCGCTGATGCCGGACTCCTCGTGCAACTCACGCAAGGCCGCTTCGGCTGGGGTTTCGCCGTGTTCGATGGTGCCTTTCACCAGTTGTACGCCAGCCAGTGGATGGCGGAACAGCAGGATTTTCGGTGGCAACGTGGATGAAAGGATAATGGGGCAGGCCTTGTTGGGGCGCATGGGTGATTTCCCTATCAGTTTCCAACCGTTCAGGTTGGCGCGGCTGCGCCATGGGTTATCACATAACTGATCGATTAAGCGAGATCTCTGTAGGAGCGGCTTTAGCCGCGAACACCGGCGCAGCCGGTGCCAGGCACCGCACTGGATTCTTCGCGGCTAAAGCCGCTCCTACAGAGGTGGTGCTGCGTTTACGAACGTCACTCGCCGGCTGATGCCTGCGGTGCATGCGAGGCGAACATCACCCTGACCGAATCGAGAAAGTGAAATTTCTCCGGCTGGCGCGTGTTCAGGCTGCGCCCGCCATCGTCTTCTTCGCGGATCGCGGCGTTGCCGCCTTCGAGCTGATCGACCAGCCACTCAAGGAAGCTGCTCACGGAATCGGCCACGACGAATTTCTCTTCTTCATCGCGGCCAAAGTTGATCACCTGCCCGAAAGTACCGCGCTCGGCCGGGTCCAGGTCGACGCCCAGGTGGTTGCCGCCATAATCGTAGGCAAACGGAATCCAGTAACGGTTGGCGTACTCGGCCTTGACGGCACCGGGGGTGGCCGATGAGCACAGGTCATTGGCTGCCGACAAATCGTCGGCAGCGAAACCTTCGAGGGTTTCCTGCCATGAGGCCCAATGCTTGCGTGCGTCGGCCAGCGGCAGGGCCTTTTGTGGGGCCACACCTGCCTGAAACCTGGGATAGGCCGCGGCCCCAGCACGCTTGCCGTGACGCGAAGATCCTGGGGCCGCTTTGCGGCCCGATCGCGACACAAGGCCGCTCCTACAAGGGGCCGCGTCGGTGTTTAGAACGCGCCCTGCAGCGTCACCATGAAGTTGCGCGGCTCGCCGTAGAAGTTGCCCCAGCCCGGCGCGCCGATGGTGGCGTAGTACTTTTTGTCGAACAGGTTGTTGCCGTTGACGGCAACGGTCCAGTTCGGGTCAAGCCGATATTGCACGCGGCCGTTCCACACGGTGTAGCCGGCTTGTTCGACACGGGTAGTGCCGGTGGTGCGGAAGTTTTCGCTCTGGCTGTTCAGGCCGGCACCCACGGTCCAGCGTTCAAGCGCGCCATCCAGCTGGTAATCACCCCACACCTTGAGCATGTGCCGCGGGATGAAGCTGGAGGTGAAGGTCAGCTCGGTGGGGTCGCTGTCCTCGATGGTCTTCAGGTACTTGGTCTGGGTGTAGGTGTACCCCGCCAGCAGTTGCAGGCGCTCGATCGGCGAGCCGCTGATCTCGGCCTCGAAGCCCTGTGCACGGACCTTGCCACTGTCGGTGTAGCAATAGCCGTCGCCTGACGGGCAGGTCTCGATGTAGTCACTTTCCGCACGGTGATTCTCGAGGGTGCGGAACAGGTTGAACGAGGTGTTCAGCGCGCCGCCCAACAGCTCGCCCTTGATGCCTATCTCGTAGTTGGCACCGGTCTTGGGCTGCAGCGGTTGCCGCTCGGCATTTACCTTGTCGCTCTGCGGCTGAAAGATGTCGGCGTAGCTGGCATAGGCGGTCCACTGGTCGTTCAGGTCGTACAGCACGGCGGCGAACGGCGTGACCTGGCCGTTTTCCTGGCTGCGGTTATTCACCCAGTAATCATAGAACTGGGTATAGGAGTCGCTCTTGTTGCGGTACCAGCTTACCCGTGCGCCCAGTACCAGGGTCAGCGGCTCTGCCAGTTTCAAACGCAGGTTGGCGTACGTGCCGTATTGGGTGGTGGTGGAGTCGGTTGGCACACTGCCACCGCGCGTCGGGTTGACCAGGTAATCGGCCTTGGACGGGTGTGGGAAGTTCGCAGTGGGGGCGAACGGGTCCTGCTTGCCGTCCAGCAGCATCAGCGCGAAGTAATCGTGGGTTTTCTGCCGGCTGGCGTTGGCACCGATGATCAGTTCGTGCTGCAGGCCAAACGCCTCGAACTTGCCATCGACATAGCTATCGAAGCCGTAGTCGTCCTGGTCGTAATCGAAACGGCCGGCACGGACGCTCATGCTGGCGGTACTGGCACCGACGGGTACCGCGCCTTCGGAGTACGCGTATTCGATGTCCTGGGTGTTGTGGGTGTAGATCGAGGCGAAATTCAGCGTCCAGTCATCATTGAACCGGTGCTTGAGGTCGGCATAGCCGGTAATACGCTGGCTTTGCAGGTCGTTCCAGCTGGCGCCCAGGCAGGGGGAGCGCGACAGTTTCAGGTCACTGCCATCGGCGTAGCGTGGCACGCCGGCGTAGCACGGTGTGGCATCGACATCCTCGTAAGCCAGGCCAAAGCCGAGGGTGGTGTCGTCGCTGACGTCCCAGTCGATGGCGCCGTACAGTATCTGGTCCTGGCGCTTGGCAACGTCATAGAAGTACTGGCGGTCCTGCAGGGCCGCCACTGCCCGGCCACGCACGGTCCCCGAATCGTTCAGCGGGCCGCCAACGTCGACCTGGCCGCGATAGTTGTCCCAGCTGCCGGCAGACAGGGTGACGGTTGTCGCGGCCTTGTCCTGGCCGCGCTTGCGCACGAAGTTGACGCCGCCGGCAGAGGAGCCGGAGCCCTTCATCATGCCGGCCGCCCCCTTGAGGATCTCGACCCGGTCATAGAACGCCATGTCGCTGGAAAAGCTGTTGGCCTGCACGTAGTTGCCGCCCACGTCCAGTGGCACGCCGTCGTACTGGTACTGGCCGTCGAGGTTGAAACCACGCGAATAGAAGTACTTTCCGCCCATGGGCGAGTCGTAAACGGTAATGCCCGGGGTTTTGTCCAGTACCTGTTCCAGCGTGTTGAGGTTCTGGTCGTCGAGCATCTTGCGGGTCATCACGGTGACCGACTGCGGGGTTTCCTTCAGCGTATGCACACCCTTGCCGATGGTCACTGCGCGAGCGGTATAGGACTGGGTGCCTTCGCTAGTCGCATCCAGCCGGTTGGCGTCGATGTTCAACGGTCCCAGTTCCATGGCCGTGCCATTGTCGGCAGGCACCAGCACATAACCGCCGTTGCCTTGGCGCTGCGCCTGCAAGCCACTGTTGCCCAGCAGCCGTACCAGCCCTTCCTCAATGCTGTAGCTGCCCTCCAGGCCATTGCTGGTCAGGTTGCGTGTCTGTGCGGTGTCGAACGAAATGGTCACGCCCGCCTGCACGCCGAACTGGGTGATGGCATTGCCCAATGGGCCAGCGGCGATATGGTAGGCGGTCTGGCTCTGCGCCATGGCCTGGGCAGGCATCAGCAGCGCGACCGGTGCGCTGGCCAGTGACATGCCGAACAGCACCAGGCGCACAGCCTGGCTCAGCGTGGTTGCAGGGGTGGGGTGCAGGTGGGGCATTACGTGATCCTTCCGAGTCATGGCAGAAAGTCGCTGTCGTCGCGGCTTGTGTCAGGGACGGACGAGAATCGAAATCAGCAAGATTTCACTGAAAGTTTTTTCAACGGGTGTTCAGGCAGGTTCCACGCTGACCCAGTAGCGGCTGAGATAACGCACCTTCACCGGCAGGGTTTTCGGCAGGTTGGCCAGGGCGATGTCGGTGTCGTCGATGCGAAACGCGCCGGAAATGCTCATGGCCTGGATCGACGAGGCGCAGCGCAGCACCCCTGGCCGGTAGCGCCCCAGCTCTTCGATGAAATCGCCCAGGCGCCAGTCGTTCACGCTCAGCATGCCTTGCAGCCACGCCGTGGAGTCGGCGGGCAGGGCATGGGGGCTGGTGAGGTCGTCGGGGCCGAAGCTCACCTGCTGCCCGCCTTGCAGTTGCAGCACCCGGTCCAGATGGCGTTGCGGACGCACCTCGACCGAGGCCTGCAGTACACCCACCCGCGTCTGCTGCGCCAGTTTGCGAATACTGAACGCGGTACTGCGGGCAAGGATGCTGCCATCGTCGGTGTGTACGATGAACGGGCGCTGCTGCCGGTCGCTGACCGGTTTCACCAGGATTTCCCCCTGGTACAACTGGATCGCCCGCACCTTGGCGTCATAGCGCACGTCTAGCGCGGTACCCACGTTCAGCTCCAGTTGCGAGCCGTCTGCCAATTGCAGGGTGCGCCGTTCGCCGGTGCCGGTACGTTGCTGGGCCAACAGCGCGTGGTAGGGCACCTGTTCAGCTGCCAGCCAGCCGCCGCCACCCATGGCCAGCAGCAGGCTCAGCACTTTCAGCACGTCACGGCGCTGTGCCTGGGCTGCCCCCAGGCTGGACAGCGCCGCCTGCGCCGGCACCATGGCCCATTGCTGCTGGAGTTTTTCCACGCGTGCCCAGGCGGCGGCATGTTGCGGGCTGGCCTGCAGCCACTGCTGCCAGGCCTGGGTGCGGGCGTCGTTGCTGGCGCCGTCGTTCAGTTGTACATACCAGGTCGCGGCGGCTTCGAGCGTCTTGAGTTCCATGTGCTCAGCCTTCGACTACCAGCAGGCAGCGGGTCATGGCCTTGATCAGGTGATTCTTCACGGTAGTGACCGACACGCCAAAGCGCTCAGCCGCTGCCCCGTAGGTCAGGCCTTCGAGTTGCACGGCCAGGAAGATGGCGCGGGTCTTGGCACCCAGTTCGTCGAGCAGGCTGTCTACTGCTACCAGCATTTCGATGATCGACAGGCGCACCTCGGGCGAGACTTCCACCGGCTCCGGACGCAGGGCCAGGGCCTGCAGGTAGGCCTGTTCGATGGTGCGACGGCGGCCCTTGTCGATCAGCAGCGAGCGGGCGATGGCGCTGAGGTAGCTGCGTGGCTCGCGGATCGGCAATTGATTACGGGCAGTCATCACCCGCAGGAAGGTGTCGTGGGCCAGGTCCGAGGCATCGGCGGCATTGCCCAGGCGGGCGCGCAGCCAACCCTTCAGCCAGCTGTTGTTCTCGCTGTACAGCTGGTGCAGGGCCTGGGAATCGAGCGTCGACATGGCGTCAAGACCGCATTATTAATGGGAATTGATCGCATTGTTATTGGGGGAGGATTCGATTGCAAGGGCCTTGCAGTGCCGACAGGGTTTACGCGGTCGTTGTAGGAGCGGCCTTGCGTCGCGAAAGGGCCGCAACGCGGCCCCGGCGATTGTGCATGGGTATGAAGACCGTGGGGGTGCTTCGCACCCCGATCGCGACGCAAGGCCGCTCCTACAGGGGATCGTGCATGCTTGTTAGAACCCTGCCTCCAGACCCAGCAAGTCCTGCACCGTCTGCCGCCGGCGGATCATGCGCAGGGCGCCATTCTCGATCAGGAACTCCGGCAGCAGCGGCCGGCTGTTGTAGTTCGAGGACATCGACGCGCCATAGGCGCCGGCGTCATGAATGACCAACAGGTCGCCCACTTGGGCCTGGGGCAGGTCTTGCGGAGTCAGCTCCTGGTCATCCTGGGTGAACACGTCACCCGACTCGCACAGCGGCCCGGCCACCACGGTCGGCTGGCGTGGGCGGTCCACCGGCTGGCCGTTGGCATCGAGCAGGGTCATGCCGTGGTAGGCACCGTACATGGCCGGGCGCATCAGGTCGTTGAAGCCAGCGTCGATCATGACGAAGGTATTGCGCCCCACCTGTTTCACTGCACGCACCTCGGCCACCAGGTAACCGGACTCGGCCACCAGGAAGCGGCCAGGTTCGATCTCCATGCGCACCGGGTGGCCGAGCATCGCTTCGATTTCCTTGCGTGCCACCGCCCAGGTCTGGGCATAGCGCTGCAGGTCGACCGGCTTGTCGGTGCTGCGGTACGGGGTAGATAGCCCGCCGCCGATGGAAAACGCCTCGATGTCCACGCCCAGGCGGCCGATCAGCTCGATCATCGAGCGGGCCACCTGCTCCAGGTGCTGGTAATCCACCCCGGAGCCGATGTGCATGTGCACGCCCACCAGGTGCAGGCCATGGGCCTTGATCACCGCCAGCGCTTCGTCCAGTTCTTCATGCCAGATGCCGTGCTTGCTGTTTTCGCCGCCGGTATTGGTCTTGCGGCTGTGGCCATGGCCGAAGCCCGGGTTGATGCGCACCCACACGCGGTGGCCCGGGGAACGCTCACCCAACTGGCGCAGCATGTCGATTGAGCCGGCGTTGACTTCGATCTGTTCTGCCACCACCCGCTCCAGGGTCGGCCGGTCCAGCGCATCGCAGGTCAGCACCACACCCGCCGGGTCGCCCGCGACGCTGGCACCGGCAGCGAAGGCCCGCTCCATTTCGCCCAGCGATACCGCGTCCAGCACCAGGCCGTGGCCACGCATAAGGCGCAGCACGTGCAGGTTGGGGTTGGCTTTCTGGGCGAAGCGTACGGTGTCGAACACCTTCAGCTGTGCCACGCGCTCAGCGATGGTGCTGGCATCGTAGGCCCACAGCGGCGAGCCGTGCTGGCGGACCGCCTCGGCCAGGAGGGTGAAGGTTGCAGTCATGGTGGCGCTTCTCATATCAGGAAGGCCCCCAGCATGAGGTAAAGCGTGAATTCATAAAAATAGCTATTTTTCTACCGGCTATTCATATCTGATATGGCTGTTGTCATCTCGCAGGTCTTTACAGTGAAACTCTCCATCCGCCATATCGAAGTGTTCCGCGCCATCATGGCGGCGGGCAGCGTCACCGGTGCAGCGCGCCTGCTGTTTACCTCGCAGCCCACCGTCAGCCGTGAACTGGCGCGGCTGGAGCAGGTGACCGGGCTGAACCTGTTCGAGCGCGAGGGTGGCCGCCTGGTGGCGACGGCCCAGGCGCTGCTGTTGATCGAGGAGGTCGAGCGCGCCTACGTCGGGCTGGAGCGGATCGACCGCTTTGCCCAGGCTATTCGCAATTTCGAGCAGGGCCGGCTGGCCATCACCTGCCTGCCGCTGTTCTCGCAAACGCTGTTGCCCAAGGCTTGCCAGCGCTTTCACCAGCAGCACCGGGGGGTGAGCGTGAGCATCCTGGCGCAGGAGTCGCCGTTGCTGGAGGAATCACTGGTGGCCCAGCAGCATGACCTGGGCCTGACCGAGGTCGAGCAGATACCGCGCGGTGCCTATGGCGAGTTGCTGTTCAGCGCCAACATGGTGTGCGTATTGCCCGCGCACCACCCGTTGCAGGCCAAGGCCGAGCTGGAGCTGAGCGATTTCCACGAGGTTGACTTCATCAACCTGGCCAGCCTGGACACCTACCGCCAGCGCCTGGACCAGCACTTTCGTGCCGCGGGGGTAAACCGCCGCACGGTGATCGAGACCACCAGTGCGGCGTCGGTGTGTGCGATGGTGCGCCAAGGCCTGGGGGTGGCGATCATCAACCCGCTGAGCGGGCTGGAGGCGGCGCAGGGCGGGCTGCCGATCCGCCGCTTGCGGGTGTCGGTGCCGTACCAGGTGATGCTGATCCGGCCGGACCATAGGCCGGCTTCGGCGGCGGTGGAGCCGTTTTGTGAGGCGTTGCGGGTGCAGGCCCAAGAAATGCAACAAGCGCTTGAGTGATCCTTGTGGGAGCAACTGTCTTTCATGATTCCTCTGGCCAGCACTGGCCCTTGTAGGAGCGGCCTTGCCGGGGCGCCGGACCGGTCGGATGAGCTGCGCAGCAGCCCCAGGGTTTGCGCACAGATGCATAAATTGCCGGGGCTGCTGCGCAGCCCATCGCGACGCAAGGCCGCTCCTACAGGTTCTGTGCCTTGAAGGTGATGCAGGCCAGGTGGGACCGTGTTCTCGCTATGCAGCGAGTGATAATTCAAAGCTCGCAGACAAAGGTTCCAGTTCCGGCCAGGATGTTCTCCAAGGTTTCCTTCACCTCATCCAGGTCACTCAGTTCGCTGGTCAGGTTGATCTCCAGCACCTCGTCGCCCTTCAGCGCATCACGGTCGCCGGCCGCCACTTCGATCAGCAGGCGCTTGGCACTCAAGGTCACTTTCAGCCCGTCCAGGGTCGACGGCTCGTCATCCAGGGTCAGGTCGACGGTGTCTTCGTCCGGGTAGCGGGTCAGCAGAAACATCTGACCCTTGTCGCTGTGGCAGCACAGGGTCGCCATGTTGTCTTCCTCGTCATCGCAAGGGGTGGCGAACAGCAGGGCAGTGTTGATTTGCATGATCAGGCTCGGATCAAAGGAAACGGAAGGGAATTCTGACAGTCTTGGCTACATGCATAAACGTAAAGTTACCGCCCCTTGACCGAAATTGTCGCAGCGCTGCAAGCCTTGATGACCGATCAGTCGTTAAGCTTCGCCCAGCCCTGGGCGTGCCTGCGCACGTTCAACGCCTGGTTTTTACCGTCCGCCTTGCCACGGGTTGGCTATCGTTGATCCGTACATGGCGCACGCAGCGACGCTTCAACTATTACAAAGCCCAAGCGGAGTACCACAGATGGCGTTCTTCACCGCAGCCAGCAAAGCCGACTTCCAGCATCAACTGCAAGCGGCCCTGGCGCAGCACATCAGCGAACAGTCCCTGCCACAAGTGGCGCTATTCGCCGAGCAGTTCTTCGGCATCATCTCTCTGGACGAACTCACCCAGCGCAGGCTTTCCGACCTGGCCGGCTGCACCCTGTCAGCCTGGCGCATCATCGAACGTTTCGACCCCGAAACCCCGCAAGTGCGGGTGTACAACCCCGATTACGAACGTAACGGCTGGCAGTCGACCCATTCGGTGGTCGAAGTGCTGCACCACGACCTGCCGTTCCTGGTCGATTCGGTACGCACCGAACTCAACCGCCGCGGCTACAGCATTCACACCCTGCAGACCACCGTGCTCAGCGTGCGCCGTGGCGCCAAGGGCGAGCTGCTGGAACTGCTGCCAAAAGGCAGCCAGGGCGAGGGCGTGCAGCATGAGTCACTGATGTACCTGGAAATCGACCGCTGCGCCAACGCCGCCGAGCTGACCGTGTTGGCCCGCGAGATCGAGCAGGTGCTGGCTGAGGTGCGGGTGGCGGTTGCCGACTTCGAGCCGATGAAGGCCAAGCTGCGTCAAGTGGTGGCCGAGGTGGAACAGACCGCCTTCGGCCCGGCGCAAAACGAGAAGGGCGAGGTCAAGGCCTTCCTGGAATGGCTGCTGGACAACCACTTCACCTTCCTGGGCTATGAAGAATTCACCGTCAAGGGCGACGCCTCCGGTGGCCAGATGGTCTACGACGAGCAGTCGTTCCTCGGCCTGCCGCGCCGCCTGCGGGTGGGCCTGACCGCCGAAGAGCTGCGCATCGAAGACTACGCCGTGGCCTACCTCAACGAGCCGCTGCTGCTGTCGTTCGCCAAGGCCGCGCTGCCTAGCCGCGTCCACCGCCCGGCCTACCCGGACTACGTGTCGATCCGCCAGCTGGACGCCGACGGCAAGGTCATCAAGGAGCACCGCTTCATGGGCCTGTACACCTCGTCGGTGTATGGCGAAAGCGTGCATGCCATTCCGTATATCCGCGTGAAAGTGGCCGAAGTGGAGCGCCGCTCGGGCTTCGACCCCAAGGCACACCTGGGCAAGGAACTGGCCCAGGTGTTGGAAGTGCTGCCGCGCGACGACCTGTTCCAGACGCCGATCGACGAACTGTTCACCACGGTCATGGCAATCGTGCAGATCCAGGAGCGCAACAAGATCCGTGTGTTCCTGCGCAAGGACCCGTACGGCCGCTTCTGCTACTGCCTGGCCTACGTGCCGCGGGAAATCTACTCCACCGAAGTGCGCCAGAAGATCCAGCAAGTGCTGATGGAGCGCCTGAAGGCCAGCGACTGCGAGTTCTGGACCTTCTTCTCGGAATCGGTACTGGCCCGTGTGCAGCTGATTCTGCGGGTCGACCCGAAGAACCGTATCGATATCGACCCGCAGCAACTGGAGCGCGAAGTCATCCAGGCGTGCCGCTCGTGGCATGACGACTACTCGGCGCTGGTGGTGGAGAACTTCGGCGAAGCCCAGGGCACCAACATCCTTGCCGACTTCCCCAAAGGCTTCCCGGCCGGTTACCGTGAGCGCTTTGCCGCGCACTCGGCGGTGGTCGACCTGCAGCATGTGTTGAACCTGACGGAACACAAGCCGCTGGCGATGAGTTTCTACCAGCCACTGACCCAGGTGGGCGAGCGCATCCTGCACTGCAAGCTGTACCACGCCGACACGCCGCTGGCGCTGTCCGACGTGCTGCCGATCCTGGAAAACCTCGGCCTGCGCGTGCTCGGTGAGTTCCCGTACCGCCTACGCCATGCCAGTGGCCGTGAATACTGGATCCACGACTTTGCCTTTACCTACAGCGAAGGCCTGAGCCTGGATATCCAGCAGCTCAACGACACCCTGCAGGACGCCTTTATCCACATCGTCCGGGGCGATGCCGAAAATGACGCCTTCAACCGCCTGGTGCTCACCGCTGGCCTGCCATGGCGCGACGTTGCCCTGCTGCGCGCCTACGCCCGTTACCTCAAGCAGATCCGCCTGGGCTTCGACCTCGGCTATATCGCCAGCACCCTGAACAACCACACCGACATTGCCCGCGAGCTGACCCGGTTGTTCAAGACCCGCTTCTACCTGGCGCGCAAGCTCACCCAGGACGACCTGGACGACAAGCAGCAGCGCCTGGAACAGGCTATCCTGACCGCGCTGGACGACGTGCAGGTGCTGAACGAAGACCGCATCCTGCGCCGCTACCTGGACCTGATCAAGGCCACCCTGCGTACCAACTTCTACCAGCCGGACGCCAACGGCCAGAACAAATCGTACTTCAGCTTCAAGTTCAACCCCAAGCTGATCCCCGAGCTGCCCAAGCCGGTACCCAAGTTCGAGATTTTCGTCTACTCGCCACGGGTCGAGGGCGTGCACCTGCGCTTCGGCAATGTTGCCCGCGGCGGCCTGCGCTGGTCCGACCGCGAAGAAGACTTCCGCACCGAAGTGCTCGGTCTGGTCAAGGCCCAGCAGGTGAAGAACTCGGTGATCGTGCCAGTCGGCGCCAAGGGCGGCTTCCTGCCGCGTCGCTTGCCGCTGGGCGGCGGGCGTGACGAGATCGCCGCCGAAGGCGTGGCGTGCTACCGCATCTTCATTTCCGGCCTGCTCGACATCACCGACAACCTCAAGGACGGTGGCGTGGTGCCGCCGGCCAACGTGGTGCGCCACGACGATGACGACCCGTACCTGGTGGTGGCGGCCGACAAGGGCACCGCGACCTTCTCCGACATCGCCAACGGCATTGCCATCGACTACGGCTTCTGGCTGGGCGACGCCTTTGCCTCGGGCGGTTCGGCCGGTTACGACCACAAGAAGATGGGCATTACCGCCCGCGGCGCCTGGGTGGGCGTGCAACGCCACTTCCGCGAGCGCGGCATCAACGTGCAGCAAGACCCGATCACGGTCATTGGTGTCGGCGACATGGCCGGCGACGTGTTCGGCAACGGCTTGCTGATGTCCGACAAGCTGCAACTGGTGGCGGCGTTCAACCACCTGCACATCTTCATCGACCCCAACCCCGAGCCTGCCTCCAGCTTTGCCGAGCGCAAGCGCCTGTTCGACCTGCCGCGCTCGGCCTGGAGCGACTACGACACCAGCATCATGTCCGAAGGCGGCGGGATCTTCCCGCGCAGTGCCAAGAGCATCGCCATCAGCCCGCAGATGAAAGAACGCTTCGCCATCGAAGCCGACCGCCTGACCCCGACCGAGCTGCTGAATGCGCTGCTCAAGGCCCCGGTAGACCTGCTGTGGAACGGCGGCATCGGTACCTACGTCAAGGCCAGCACCGAAAGCCACGCCGATGTCGGCGACAAGGCCAACGATGCGCTGCGGGTCAACGGCAACGAACTGCGCTGCAAGGTGGTCGGCGAGGGCGGCAACCTGGGCATGACCCAGCTTGGCCGGGTGGAGTTCGGCCTCAACGGCGGCGCCACCAACACCGACTTCATCGACAACGCCGGCGGCGTGGACTGCTCCGACCACGAGGTCAACATCAAGATCCTGCTCAACGAAGTGGTGCAGGGTGGCGACATGACCGAAAAGCAGCGCAACCAGCTGCTCGGTAGCATGACCGATGAAGTGGCCGGCCTGGTGCTGGGCAACAACTACAAGCAGACCCAGGCGCTGTCGCTGGCCGCCCGCCGTGCCCGCGAGCGGATTGCCGAGTACAAGCGCCTGATGGCCGACCTGGAGGCACGCGGCAAGCTGGACCGCGCCATCGAGTTCCTGCCGTCCGAAGAGCAATTGGCAGAACGCCTGGCTGCCGGCCAGGGTCTGACCCGTGCCGAGCTGTCGGTGCTGATCTCGTACAGCAAGATCGACCTCAAGGAGCAGTTGCTCAAATCGTTGGTACCGGACGACGACTACCTGACCCGCGACATGGAAACCGCCTTCCCGCCGTCGCTGGTCAGCAAGTTCGCCGAGGCCATGCGCCGCCACCGCCTGAAGCGCGAAATCGTCAGCACCCAGATCGCCAACGACCTGGTCAACAACATGGGCATCACCTTCGTCCAGCGCCTGAAAGAGTCGACTGGCATGAGCCCGGCCAATGTGGCCGGGGCCTACGTGATCGTGCGTGACATTTTCCACCTGCCACACTGGTTCCGCCAGATCGAGGCGCTCGACTACCAGGTGCCGGCCGAAATCCAGCTGACCCTGATGGACGAGCTGATGCGCCTGGGCCGCCGGGCTACCCGTTGGTTCTTGCGTAGCCGGCGCAACGAGCAGGATGCCGGGCGTGACACCGCGCACTTCGGGCCGAAGATCGCGCAACTGGGGCTCAAGCTGGACGAACTGCTCGAAGGGCCGACCCGCGAACGCTGGATGGTGCGCTACCAGGGCTTCGTCGAGGCCGGTGTGCCGGAGTTGCTGGCGCGCATGGTTGCCGGCACCAGCCACCTGTATACCCTGCTACCGATCATCGAAGCAGCCGACGTGACCGGGCATGAGCCGGCGCAGGTGGCCAAGGCGTTCTTCGCCGTGGGCAGCGCGCTGGACCTGACCTGGTACCTGCAGGAAATCAGCAACCTGCCGGTGGAGAACAACTGGCAGGCACTGGCCCGCGAGGCGTTCCGCGACGACATCGACCTGCAGCAGCGGGCTATCACCATCTCGGTCTTGCAGATGGCCGATGCCCCGGATGACATGGACGCCCGTGTGGCACTGTGGGCCGAGCAGCACCGGGTGATGGTGGAGCGCTGGCGCGCCATGCTCGACGACCTGCGCAACGCCACCGGCACCGACTATGCGATGTACGCGGTGGCCAACCGCGAGCTGGTCGACCTGGCCATGAGCGGGCAGGCGGCAGTGGTGCCGTCCTGAGGCGTGTAGTGAGGTAAAAGAAAGCCCCGGCAGCGATGCCGGGGCTTTGTTTTGGGGCTTGCGCAATCCCTGTAGGAGCGGCCTTGTGTCGCGAAAGGGCTGCAAAGCAGCCCCGGCGATATGTGCGGCGTAGCTGAAATCATGGGGGCGCTACGCACCCCTTTCGCGACGCAAGGCCGCTCCCACAGGGCCTGTGCAGGCTTCAAGGGTTGTACAGGCTTACTTGAACCTGCGCTCCACCCCTTTCTCCACCAGAATCTTCGCCGAAATCTCCTCCACCGAAAAATGCGTGGAATTGATGTTGGGAATGTTCTCCCGCCGGAACAGGCTTTCCACCTCGCGCACCTCGAACTCGCACTGGGCAAAACTCGAATAACGGCTGTTGGGCTTGCGCTCGTGGCGGATGGCCGTCAGGCGGTCAGGGTCGATGGTCAGCCCGAACAGCTTGTTGTGGTGCTTTTTCAGCACCGCCGGCAGCTGCAGGCGCTCCATGTCGTCTTCGGTCAGCGGGTAGTTGGCGGCGCGGATGCCAAACTGCATGGCCATGTACAGGCAGGTTGGGGTCTTGCCGCAACGCGACACACCCACCAGGATCAGGTCGGCCTTGTCGTAGTAATGGGTGCGCGCGCCGTCGTCGTTGTCGAGGGCGAAGTTCACCGCCTCGATGCGCTCCATGTAGTTGGAGTTGCCGCCAATCGAGTGCGATTTGCCGACGGAATACGACGAATGGGCGGTCAATTCCTGCTCGAGCGGGGATAAAAACGAAGAAAAGATGTCGATCATGAACCCGTTCGACGTGGCCAGGATCTCGCGGATGTCCTGGTTGACGATGGTGTCGAAGATGATCGGGCGCACCCCGTCGCGCTCGGCCGCAGCGTTGATTTGCTGGACCATGGTTCGCGCCTTGTCGGGTGAATCGATGTACGGACGGGTGAATTTGTTGAACGGAATGCTCTCGAATTGCGCGAGCAGACTCTGGCCCAGGGTTTCGGCAGTGATACCGGTGCCGTCGGAGATGAAGAACGCGGTTCGTTTCATTTGCGATCTGGGCCTTAAGCTGATGAAGATTCTTGGATATGATAAGTTCGGTTTGCCGAATGCGGCTGTCGTCATTCTGCCACATTTGCAAAGCCTATTTTCCAGGTACAGGCCACAAACGCCCGGCCAAGTCATAGAAGACAGGCGGGCGCCTTTTGAGCTTTTCCAACACAGTTAGTGGAGAGATCACCTTGGTAGAGTACGTAGTTTCCCTCGATAAGCTCGGCGTCCATGATGTAGAGCATGTGGGGGGCAAGAACGCATCCCTGGGCGAGATGATCAGTAACCTCGCAGGTGCCGGGGTGTCCGTGCCGGGCGGCTTTGCCACCACGGCGCAGGCGTACCGTGACTTTCTCGAGCAGAGTGGCCTGAACGACAAGATTCACGCCGCGCTCGACGCGCTGGACGTGGATGACATCAATGCCCTGACCAAGACCGGCGCGCAGATCCGTCAGTGGGTCATGGAAGCCGAATTCCCGGCACGTCTGGATTCGGAAATCCGTACGGCGTTCGCCGAAATGGCCGCCGGCAACGACAACATGGCCGTTGCCGTGCGCTCCTCGGCTACCGCCGAAGACCTGCCGGACGCCTCGTTCGCCGGTCAGCAGGAAACCTTCCTCAATATCCGTGGCGTCGATAACGTGATCCGCGCGGCCAAGGAAGTGTTCGCCTCGCTGTTCAACGACCGCGCCATCGCCTACCGCGTGCACCAGGGCTTCGACCACAAGCTGGTGGCACTGTCTGCCGGCGTACAGCGCATGGTCCGCTCGGAAACCGGCACCGCCGGCGTCATGTTCACCCTCGACACCGAGTCGGGCTTCCGCGACGTGGTGTTCATCACCGGCGCCTACGGCCTGGGCGAAACCGTGGTGCAGGGTGCGGTCAACCCTGACGAATTCTACGTGCACAAGAACACCCTGCAGGCCGGCCGCCCTGCCATCCTGCGCCGCAACCTGGGCAGCAAGGCGATCAAGATGGTCTATGGCGACGAAGCCAAGGCCGGCCGTTCGGTCAAGACCGTCGAAGTCGACCGCGCCGAGCGCGCACGCTTCTGCCTCAGCGATGCCGAGGTCAGCGAACTGGCCAAGCAAGCAATGATCATCGAGCAGCACTACCAGCGGCCGATGGACATCGAGTGGGCCAAGGACGGTGACGACGGCAAGCTGTACATCGTCCAGGCCCGCCCTGAGACCGTGAAGAGCCGTTCCAGCGCCAATGTCATGGAGCGCTACCTGCTGAAGGAAAAGGGCACCGTGCTGGTCGAAGGCCGTGCCATCGGCCAGCGCATCGGCGCCGGCAAGGTCCGCGTGATCAACGACGTATCGGAAATGGACAAGGTCCAGCCGGGCGACGTGCTGGTATCCGACATGACCGACCCGGACTGGGAACCGGTCATGAAGCGCGCCAGCGCCATCGTCACCAACCGTGGCGGGCGTACCTGCCACGCCTCGATCATCGCCCGTGAGCTGGGTATCCCGGCCGTGGTCGGTTGCGGCAACGCCACCCAGATACTCAAGGACGGCCAGGGCGTGACTGTTTCCTGCGCCGAAGGCGATACCGGTTTCATCTTCGAAGGTGAACTGGGCTTCGACGTCAAGCAGAACTCGGTCGATGCCATGCCCGAGCTGCCGTTCAAGATCATGATGAACGTCGGTAACCCGGACCGCGCCTTCGACTTTGCCCAACTGCCGAACGAAGGTGTTGGCCTCGCGCGCCTGGAATTCATCATCAACCGCATGATCGGCGTGCACCCCAAGGCGCTGCTGAACTACGCCGGCCTGCCAGCCGACCTGAAAGACAGCGTCGACAAGCGCATTGCCGGCTACAGCGACCCGGTCGGCTTCTACGTCGAGAAACTGGTCGAAGGCATCAGCACCCTGGCAGCCGCCTTCTACCCGAAAAAGGTCATCGTGCGCCTGTCGGACTTCAAGTCCAACGAGTACGCCAACCTGATCGGCGGCAAGCTGTACGAGCCCGAAGAAGAAAACCCGATGCTGGGCTTCCGCGGCGCTTCGCGCTACATCAGCGAATCGTTCCGTGACTGCTTCGAGCTCGAGTGCCGTGCGCTGAAACGTGTGCGCAACGAGATGGGCCTGACCAACGTCGAGATCATGGTGCCGTTCGTACGCACCCTGGGCGAAGCCAGCCAGGTTGTCGACCTGCTGGCTGAAAACGGCCTGGCCCGCGGCGACAACGGCCTGCGCGTGATCATGATGTGCGAGCTGCCGTCCAACGCCATCCTCGCCGAAGAGTTCCTGGAGTACTTCGACGGCTTCTCGATCGGCTCCAACGACCTGACCCAGTTGACCCTGGGCCTGGACCGTGACTCGGGCATCATCGCGCACCTGTTCGACGAGCGAAATCCCGCGGTGAAGAAGCTGCTGGCCAACGCCATTGCCGCGTGCAACAAGGCCGGCAAGTACATCGGCATCTGCGGCCAAGGCCCATCGGACCACCCGGACCTGGCCAAGTGGCTGATGGAACAGGGCATCGAAAGCGTGTCGCTGAACCCGGACTCGGTACTCGAAACCTGGTTCTTCCTGGCCGAAGGCCAAGGCGCGGCCTGACGCAGTAAAAATGCGGAGGGACGTCTGGCGTACCCCCGCCTGGTTTTTTCCAGGGCGAGCTCCAGCAATGGATCCCGCCTTTTTTGTGCACCAAGCAACCTTATGCAAAGCAGCAGCACTTTATTTCCCGTGGCCTTGCTCAGTGCCGAGCGCCGCGGTGACCTCAGCGAAGACGTGTACCGGATCAAGGCCGGCAACAGCCCTGACCCCAGCGTCGAGTTGGCCGTGACCCGCCTAGGGCTGGCTGACCAACGCCAGCCCCAGGGCGTGCCGGTCATTCTTCTGCACGGCAGTTTTTCCAACCGGCGTTTCTGGTATTCGCCCAAAGGCGTCGGCCTTGGCGCCTACCTGGCGCGCGCTGGTTTCGATGTGTGGATCCCGGAAATGCGCGGCCACGGCCTGTCGCCGCGCAACCTTGCCTGGAAGCACAACAGCGTAGCCGCCTATGCCCGGGAGGACCTGCCCCTGATCAATGCCTTTGTGCGCGAGCAGTCGGGCCAGGCGCCGCACTGGGTTGGCCACTCACTGGGGGGCACGACCCTGGCTGCAGCGCTGGGCGGTGGCTTCCTGGAGGCTGATCAAGTCGCCAGCGTGGCGCTGTTCGGTACACAGATCAGCCGCGTGTACTGGCCGTTGAAAGTACCGCCGCTGGCCTGGGGCGCGAAGCTGGTGCTCAAGCGCTGGGGGCAGATTTCCGGGCCTCGCTTCAAGCGTGGGCCGGAGGACGAGCCGATTGGCCTGGCCCTTGAAAGCATGCGCTGGCATGGCCTGTTCGGGCGCTTTGGCGACAAGAAGCACGACTGGTGGGCCGGGCTGGCCGAGGTCGATGTGCCGCTGCTGGCGGTGGCTGGCGCGGGCGATTTCCAAGACCCGGTGTGGGCCTGTCGCAAGCTGTTCGAACAGTTTGGGGGCGAGCGCAAGCAGTTCCTGCGGCTGGGGCGTGAAGAAGGTTTCGAGGCTTTCGGGCATGTCGACATGCTGGTGAGCAAGGCTGCGCAGGTGCAGGTGTGGCCACTGGTTGAGCGCTGGCTGCGTAATCCGCTGCTGGCGGTGCATGCGTCCACTGTGGCTGTGGAAGCTGTGCCTGCCAGTTGAGTTGATTGCGCCTGTGCGGGCCTCTTCGCGGCTAAAGCCGCTCCTACAATGAGAGGACGGCGCGTGCCGTTGTAGGAGCGGCTTTAGCCGCGAAAGGGCCGGCACAGACAAAACACATATGACCACCCGGTCCGGGATGACTGCAACGGCCTCCAAGGTGTAGCCTTGGCCGATACCCGCTTTCGTTGTGACTGACAGGAGCTTCCCATGCAGCATTACGTAACGCCCGACCTGTGTGACGCCTACCCGGACCTGGTACAAGTGCTGGAGCCGATGTTCAGCAACTTCGGTGGCCGCGACTCGTTCGGCGGCCAGATCGTCACCATCAAGTGCTTTGAAGACAACTCGCTGGTCAAGGAGCAGGTCGAACTCGATGGCAAGGGCAAGGTGCTGGTGGTCGATGGCGGTGGTTCGCTGCGCCGGGCCCTGCTGGGCGACATGCTCGCCGAAAAGGCTGCCAAAAATGGCTGGGAAGGCCTGGTGATCTATGGCTGTGTGCGTGACGTCGACGTGCTGATCCAGACCGACGTCGGCGTGCAGGCCTTGGCCAGCCACCCGATGAAGACCGACAAACGCGGCATCGGCGACCTTAACGTGGCAGTGACCTTCGCCGGCGTCACCTTCCGCCCGGGCGAATATGTGTATGCCGACAACAATGGCGTACTGGTTTCGCCAAGCCTGCTGAAAATGCCGGAGTGATGCGCCGCACGCGCTGATGGAGCTTTGATGTTCGAGGAAGACAACGCGCAGTGGGGGCTGGTGCATGCCCTGGTGCTCGATGGCAAAGGTGGCGCGCGCTCGATTGCCCGTACCGAACTGGACGACCTGCAACTGCAACCGGAGCAGAGCCTGTGGCTGCACTGGGACCGCAGTCATCCGCAAACCCGCACCTGGCTGCTGCACGACAGCGGCCTGAGCGAGTTCGCCTGCGAGCTGCTGCTGGAAGAAAACACCCGTCCGCGCCTGCTGCCCATGGCCGAGGAGCAGCTGTTGCTGTTTCTGCGCGGGGTCAACCTCAACCCGGGCGCCGAGCCCGAAGACATGGTTTCGGTGCGTATCTTTGCCGAGGCGCAGCGGGTGATCTCGCTGCGCCTGCGGCCGTTGCGCGCCAGTGACGAAATACTCCAGCAGCTGGAGCAGGGCAGGGGGCCGAAATCGGCGTCCGAGCTGTTGCTGCTGATGGGCGAGCTGCTGACCGAAAAGGTCCAGGGCCTGGTCAGTGACCTGGCCGAGCTGGTCGACCTGGAGGAAGAAAAGGTCGAATCCGACGAACGGTATACGCCGGAGCACGGCAGCCTGCAGCAGATTCGCCGTCGCGCCGCCGGCTTGCGCCGCTTCCTGGCCCCGCAGCGGGAAATCTACGCCCAGTTGTCGCGCAGCAAGTGGAGCTGGTTCGCCAATGCCGATGCCGATTACTGGAACGAGTTGAACAACAGCCTGATCCGCTACCTCGAAGAGCTGGAGCTGACCCGTGAGCGTGCCGCGCTGGTGCTGGAAAGCGAAGACCGGCGGCGCAGCGAGCGGATGAACCGCACCATGTACCGCTTTGGCATCATCACCTGCATCTTCTTGCCGATGAGCTTCATTACCGGGCTGCTGGGCATCAATGTCGGCGGCATCCCCGGGGCGGAAAACCCCTTGGGCTTCCTGTTTGCCTGCATAGTCGTGCTGGGGTTGGCAGTGGGGCAGTGGTGGTTGTTCCGGCGGTTGCGGTGGGTATAGGCATGTATTGCCTGCCCGCGAAGAAGCCAGCGCGCACTCAATTCGAAACATTCGTCCCAACGCGATGTGTGACCCATCGCCCGGCCATCTCGTCTCTGACTGACACTGCGCGAGGTGCCCATGCACGATCCGTTTGAAGAATCCCTGCGCGACCTGCTCAAGGCATCACCCTCCGGCAACGACCGGGACGACCGGGACGACGCCGCTTGCCTGGGTCGTGTACTGAAAACCGCCAACCGTCAGGTGGGCGCAGGTGATCTGTTCAGCTTGCTTGGCCGCTGGTGCCAGGCGCTGCTGATCGCCGTGAACAATGGCTCGGCGCATGTCGCGCCGGTGCGTCGACACTCTTCCCGCAACGCTGCCAGCGGCAGCAAAGCAGATAAGGCCGATTGAATATGGAACTCGATCTCTGGACCCAGAGCCTGGTCACCGCAATGACCGCCCTTTGGACCAAGGTAGCGAACTTCATCCCTAACCTGTTCGGCGCGCTGGTCGTGGTGCTGCTCGGTTTCGTGGTGGCCAAGCTACTCGACACGCTGTTGTCCAAGCTGTTGGCCAAGTTTGGCCTGGACCGCCTGATGGCCGGCACCGGCCTGACCAAGATGCTCGGCCGGGTTGGCATCCAGGTGCCGATCTCGACCCTGATCGGCAAGATCGTCTACTGGTTCGTGCTGCTCATCTTCCTGGTTTCGGCGGCTGAATCGCTGGGCCTTGAGCGGGTATCGGCGACCCTTGACATGCTCGCCCTGTACCTGCCCAAAGTGTTCGGCGCAGCGCTGGTGCTGTTGGCCGGCGTGCTACTGGCGCAGGTGGCCAACGGCCTGGTGCGCGGTGCTGCCGAAGGCATCGGCCTGGAATATTCGGCGGGCCTCGGGCGTATCACCCAGGGCCTGGTGATCATCATCAGTATCTCGGTCGCCATCAGCCAGCTGGAGGTGAAAACCGACCTGCTGAACCACGTGATCGTGATCGGGCTGATTACCGTTGGTCTGGCCGTTGCCCTGGCCATGGGCCTGGGTAGCCGCGAAATCGCCGGGCAAATCCTGGCGGGCATCTATGTGCGCGAGCTGTATCAGGTCGGCCAGCAGGTGCGGATTGGAGAGGTTGAAGGGCACATCGAAGAGATCGGAACGGTGAAGACCACGCTGCTGACAGATGATGGCGAACTGGTATCGCTTTCCAACCGCGAGTTGCTTGAGCAGCGTGTCAATAGCCGCTAACCGCACAAAAGCTGTTAATGTATGCCGCCGCGAAATTCGACCCACGGGGTCGCGCGGCGACATTGACCTGACTGTCGGCCAGATCCGTTTTGAATAAAGTTCATTCGCCGCCCATGCGTTATGACCCCCGCGAGCTCACCGACGAAGAGTTGGTGGCGCGTTCGCATGAGGAGCTGTACCACGTTACCCGTGCCTATGAGGAGCTCATGCGGCGCTACCAGCGGACCCTGTTCAACGTCTGTGCGCGTTATCTGGGGAACGACCGTGACGCGGACGATGTCTGTCAGGAAGTGATGCTGAAAGTGCTGTACGGGCTGAAGAACTTCGAGGGTAAATCCAAGTTCAAGACCTGGCTCTACAGCATCACCTACAACGAGTGCATTACCCAGTATCGCAAGGAGCGCCGTAAGCGCCGGTTGATGGATGCCTTGAGTCTGGACCCTATAGAAGAGGCGTCCGAAGACAAGGCCCCGAAACCGGAAGAAAAAGGCGGGCTGGACAAATGGCTGGTGCATGTGAACCCGATTGACCGGGAAATCCTGGTGCTGCGTTTTGTCGCAGAACTGGAATTTCAGGAAATTGCCGACATCATGCACATGGGCCTGAGCGCGACGAAAATGCGCTACAAGCGCGCGCTAGACAAGCTTCGGGAGAAATTTGCAGGCCTGGATGAAACTTAGTGGCGTGCAAATATCTCTAACGGATCGGCGAGTTCTGCTAGACTTGCCGTCGAGTTGTCCCCCTTGTTTGTGGTGGGACTGCTTAACTATCACCAGATGGGGATTTAACGGATGAAATTGAAAAACACCTTGGGCTTGGCCATTGGTTCGCTCGTAGCCGCCACTTCGATTGGCGCTATGGCACAAGGTCAAGGCGCCGTCGAGACTGAAATCTTCTACAAGAAAGAATTCTTCGACAGCCAGCGCGACTTCAAGAACGACGGCAACCTGTTCGGCGGTTCGATCGGTTACTTCCTGACCGACGACGTTGAACTGCGTCTGGGCTACGACGAAGTGCACAACGCTCGTGGCGAAGACGGCAAGAACATCAAGGGCTCGAACACCGCCCTGGACGCCGTTTACCACTTCAACAACCCGTACGACGCCATCCGTCCGTACGTATCTGCTGGTTTCTCGCACCAGTCGCTGGGCCAGACCGGCCGTGGCGGTCGTGACCACTCCACCTTCGCCAACGTTGGCGCTGGCGCCAAGTGGTACATCACCGACATGTTCTACGCCCGTGCCGGCGTAGAAGCTCAGTACAACATCGACCAGGGCGACACCGAGTGGGCGCCAAGCGTTGGTGTTGGTCTGAACTTCGGCGGTAGCCCGAAGCAAGCCGCAGCCGCTCCAGCTCCAGTTGCTGAAGTCTGCTCCGACTCCGACAACGATGGCGTGTGCGACAACGTCGACAAGTGCCCAGACACCCCGGCCAACGTTACCGTTGACGCCGACGGCTGCCCGGCTGTTGCCGAAGTCGTTCGTGTTGAGCTGGACGTCAAGTTCGACTTCGACAAGTCGGTCGTCAAGCCAAACAGCTACGGCGACATCAAAAACCTGGCTGACTTCATGAAGCAGTACCCACAAACCACTACCGTGGTTGAAGGTCACACTGACTCCGTGGGTCCAGACGCTTACAACCAGAAGCTGTCCGAGCGTCGTGCCAACGCTGTCAAGCAAGTCCTGACCCAGCAGTACGGCGTAGAATCCAGCCGTGTTGACTCGGTTGGCTACGGCGAAACCCGTCCGGTTGCTGACAACGCCACCGAAGAAGGTCGCGCTGTTAACCGTCGCGTTGAAGCGCAGGTTGAAGCTCAGTCCAAGTAATTGGCCTGAAGTTTCACGGAAAACCCGGCCTCGGCCGGGTTTTTCTTTGCCTTGGATTTGTGTTTCCTGTGCAGGCCTATTCGCGGGTAAACCCGCTCCCACAGGTTCAACTTGTCCCCTGGATTGAGCAGTTCAGGGTCACCAGGGCCGGCACAGACCCGCCACACTTTTGCATGTATCAGGGTTTCCTCATCGGCAAGCTGCAGTCAGCCCTTTAGCAGGGTGAGCAGTAATATCAGGTTGAGTAGCAGGGACAGCAGGGCCAGGGTGCGCCACACCTTCAGCGGCTCGCGCTCCAGCAATGGCCGTGAACGGCTAGGCAGTTCCTGACGGTCGCCGCGCTCGAGCAGCAGCAACCAGTGTTCGGCCGTTTCGAAGCGCTGCGCCGGGTCGGCAGCCACGGCTTGTTGCAGGTTGTGCTGCAACCATTCCGCCAGGTCGGGCCGGTAGCGTGCGGGGTTGACCGGCTGGCCGAAGCGCGGGCGCTGGAAGGCCTCCACTTCGCCATACGGGTAGTGCCCGGTCAGCAGTTGGTACAGCGTCACACCCACGGCATACAGGTCCTGGCGCGGGCAGGGCGGGTGGCCGTCGAACGCTTCAGGGGCAATGTACGAAGGTGTGCCGGGCAGGTCGTGCAGCGGGTCTTCGGACAGGCCAGGGCAGTAGGCCACACCAAAATCCAGCACGCGCAACTGGCCATCGCGGCCCAGGTGCAGGTTGTCTGGCTTGATGTCGCGGTGCAGCAGGTTACGCCGGTGCAACACCCCGACTGCCTGCAGCAACTGCCGGGCGATTTCCAGCCATTGGGGCAGCGGCAAGGGGCCGTTTTCGGCCAGCAGCGCCGCCAGGCTTTGGCCGGGGTATTCTCGCATCACGTAGTACAACTGCTGGCGCTGGCTGCAGGCGTGCAGCTCGGGGAAGTGCCGGCCGGCGACACGGCGCAAGAACCACTCTTCCAGCAACAGCCCTTGTGCAGCACCAGGCTCTTGCTCGCGGGCAGGTGGCAGGGTCTTGAGCAGCCATGCCTGGCCTTGCTCATCGCGCACCTGGTACAGCAGGGCCTGGCGGCTGTGTGCATGCAGTTTTTCTACCTGCCAGCCGTCGATTACCTCGCCTTCTCGCAGCGGCTGGGGCACCGGCCAGTGCTGCAGTTGTGCCAGGGTGTCGCCGAGGTTGCTCGTGCCCAGTTGCTCGACCTGCACCAGCAAGGCGCTGGCGTTGTCCTGGCTACCCTTAAGGTGCGCGCTGGCAACCAAAGTGTCAGCGGCCAGTTGCAGGTCGGGTTGCTCGCGCAGCACCGCCTGGATATGCCGGTCGCCCAGGCTGGCCCAGACGCCGTCGCTGAGCAGCAGATAACATTCGCCTGGCTGCAGCTCGCCTTCCAGGTAATCCACCAGCAGGTGCTGGTCCAGGCCCAATGCGCGCTTCAGCACATGCTGCATGCCCGGTTGGTCCCACACATGGTCTTCACTCAGGCATTGCAGGTGCCCGGCGTGCCAGCGGTACACCCGGCAGTCGCCCACGTGGGCCAGGGTAAAGCGCCGGCCGCGCAGCACCAGCGCGCTAAGCGTGGTCAATAACGGCTGGCCACTGCCCTGGGCGCGCAGCCAGCGGTTCTGTGCCAGCAGCAGGCGGTCGAGGGCCTGGGCCACGCTCCAGGTGGCCGGGGTGGCGTAGTAATCCAGCGCCAGCGCCTGCAGGCTGGCACGCGCCGCCAGGCCACCGTCGGCACACTGGCTGACACCGTCGGCCAGGGCGAACAGGTAGCCTTTGCTGGCCGCCAGCTCCGGCGTCGGGGTGACCAGGCGCAGGGCGTCCTGGTTTTCCGCGCGCGGCCCGGTGGCGCTGGCCTGGGCAAAGCTCAGTTGCAGGCTCATCGGTGTGCCTCAGACCCGCGCTGCAGTGACTGCAGCCGAGCCCCAGGTAGTGCGCCAGCGCAGTTTCACGCCATGCAGGCCGAACCAGGCCAGCAGGCCCAGGCTGGCAAACAGCCACAGCCCCAGTTGGTAATCGCCAGTGTGCTGCTTGATGGTGCCCAGCCCGGCCGCCAGCAGGAAGCCGCCGATGCCGCCGGCCATGCCGATCAGACCGGTCATTACCCCGATCTCCTGGCGGAAGCGCTGCGGTACCAGCTGGAACACCGCGCCATTGCCGGCACCCAGACCGAGCATGGCACTGACGAACAGTGCCAGGGCCGCCGCTGCAGACGGCAGGTTGAAGCCGACTGCGGCAATGCAGATGGCTGCCACGCTGTACATGCCCAGCAGGGTGCGGATACCGCCGAAGCGGTCGGCCAGGGCGCCGCCGATCGGGCGCATCAGGCTGCCGGCGAACACGCAGGCTGCGGTGTAGTAACCGGCGGTGATCGGGCTCAGGCCGTACTGGTCGCTGAAGTAACCGGGCAGGGCGCTGGCCAGACCGATGAAGCCGCCGAACGTGACGCTGTAGAAGAACATGAACCACCAGCTGTCGCGGTCGCCCAGTGCCTTGAGGTAGTCGGCCATGGCCTTTGGCTTGGGCCGTTGCGGGGCATTGCGCGCCAGCAGGGCGAACACCACCAGTGCCAGTGACAGCGGGATCAGCGCGAAGCCGAACACATTGCTCCAGCCAAAGCCGGCTGCCAGTGCCGGCGCCAGCAAGGCGGCGAATACCGTGCCGGAATTGCCGGCGCCGGCGATGCCCATGGCCTTGCCCTGGTGCTGGGGCGGGTACCATTGCGAGGCCAGCGGCAGCGACACGGCGAATGAGGCACCGGCGAAGCCGAGGAAAACGCCTAGCAGCAATGCTTGTTCATAGCTGTTCACGCCCAGGTGCCAGGCAGCGGCCAGGGCGATGATGACGACTAGCTGGCCGATCAGCCCGGCGGTCTTGGGTGACAGGCGGTCGACCAGCACGCCCATGGCAAAGCGCAGGATCGCCCCGGCCAGGATAGGCATCGCCACCATCAGGCCCCGTTGTTGTGCACTCAGTTGCAGGTCGGCGGCAATCTGCACCGCCAGCGGGCCCAGCAGGTACCAGACCATGAAGCTGAGGTCGAAGTACAGGAACGCGGCGAACAGCGTGGGCACATGCCCGGATTTCCAGAAGCTGGTACTCATCGAACACCTCACTCGGCAATGCAACGGAACGAAAAAGACGCCGCCACCCGCTCCACGGAAGGTGGAGGGGAGAGCGACGTCTTTGTCGGGATTAAGTGGGGCAACCGCCGTTGGCTACCGGTGAGGTTTGCTCAGCAAGAGATGGGCCAACTGTGGGCTGGGGCTGGCTTGAGATTTTCAGCGCCTGTGCGATCGAGCGCCGCCCGCGCGGCGCTTCGCGGGGCAAGCCCGCTCCCACATTTGTTTCGGGCCAGTTATGCCTGCGCCATTGGCGCGCGACCCTTTGGCGTGCTCCTCGATATCGTGTCGGACCAACAAGGCGGTTTCGCGCTGGCATAGGCGATACTGGCCCGAAACAAATGTGGGAGCGGGCTTGCCCCGCGAAGCGCCGCGCGGGCGGCGCTCGATCTCACAGGCGCTGAAAATGCCATGGCTAGCCCATCACCCCAGCATCTCGTGCATGGCAATGATCTGCTCGGCCACCTGGATCAGCTTCTGCTGGCGGCTCATGGCCTGGCGGCGCATCAGGGTGTAGGCCTGCTCTTCATTGCAATCCTTCATTTTCATAAGCAGGCCCTTGGCTTGCTCGATGCGCTTACGTTCGGCCAGTTGCAGGTCGCGCGCCACTAGTTGCGCCTTCAGCGCCTGGTCACTTTCGAAGCGGGCCATGGCCACATCCAGAATCGGCTGCAGCCGCGCTGCATGGATGCCCTCGACGATATAGGCGCTGACGCCGGCCTGGATCGCCTGGCGCATTACCCCGGGGTCGTGCTCATCGGTGAACAGCACGATGGGGCGTGGCTGGTCACGGCTGACCAGCACCACCTGTTCCATCACATCGCGGTCCGGTGAGTCGGTATCGATCAGCACCACATCCGGGCGCACCGTTTCGACGCAGGCGGGCAGGTCGATGGTCAGGCCTGGGGCTTCGGTGACCTCGAAGCCGGCCTCGATCAAGGCTGCCTTGAGGCGCCCGAGTTTACGTTGGGTGTCGTCGATCAGCAGGATGCGCAACATGTTCGTTCCCTCACGCGCCAACACGGGCATCGGGCAGTTCGCCCAGCGCATGCAGGCTGAAGCTGCGGGCATAGCCATAAGGGTCGCTGCCGTCCCAGCGGGTGCCGTCGATCAGCAGGCTGCTGCGCATCGGTTGTTCAGGGCACGGCACGCCCAGGCTCTGCGCTGCCTCGCGGTACAGCACCAGTTGCTGGACCTGGCGGGCCACGCCGAGATAATCCGGGTCTTCGCGCAGCAGGCCCCAGCGGCGGAACTGGGTCATGAACCACATGCCGTCGGACAGGTACGGCAGGTTGGCCCGGCCATGGTCGTAAAGGCGCAGGGCATGCGGGTCTTGCCAATGGTTGCCCAGGCCGTCCTGGTAGTGGCCGAGCAGGCGGGGCTCGATGCTGTCCAGCGTGGTGTCCAGGTACGCGCTGCCGCTGAGCAGTTGCGCAGTGCTGCGGCGGTTTTCCGGGCTTTGCTCGATGAACCGGCTGGCGGCGAGGATCGCCTTGATCAGCGCGCGAGCGCTGTTGGGGTATTGCTCGGCAAAGGCACGGCCGCAGGCCAGGACTTTTTCCGGGTGGTCCGGCCAGATCGACTGGCTGGTGGCCAGGGTGAAGCCTTGGCCTTTGCCCGCGGCATCGGCTGCCCAGGGCTCGCCGACACAAAAGCCGTCAATGCGCCCGGCCTGGATGTGTGCGGCCATCTGTGCAGGCGGTACCACTACGCTGTCGACGTCGCGCAGCGGGTGGATGCCCTGGCTGGCCAGCCAGTAATTCAGCCACATGGCGTGGGTGCCGGTGGGGAAGGTCTGGGCGAACGTCAAGCGTGCGCCGTGCTGGTGCACCAACCGCGCCAGTGCTTCAGGGTTGGTCACGCCCTTGCGTTGCAGGGCCGGGGACAGGTTGATGGCCTGGGCGTTCTGGTTAAGGCCCATGAGCACGGCCATGTCGCTGGCAGGGACGCCACCGATGCCCAGGTGCACGGCGTAGACCAGGCCATACAGGCAATGCGCGGCATCCAGTTCGCCACTGACCAGTTTGTCGCGCAGCCCGGCCCACGAGCCCTGGCGCTTGAGGTTCAAGGTAAGGCCGTGCTGCTGGGCGAAACCTTGAGTGGCGGCAACAACCACCGAGGCGCAGTCGGTCAGGGCCATGAAGCCGATGTCGAGGCTGGGCTTTTCGGGTGCGTCGCTGCCGTTTACCCAGGCCAGGGGCGTTGCTCGGGGTACAGTGTTCACAAGGTTCCTCGCCCGTACTGATAAGGCTGTGGGCTGAACCGGTGCAACCGATGTGCCAAGCGCGCCCACGATTTACTGTCCTGCCGGCCCCGCGCTGGCTATAATCGCCCCCTCACTCACCCTGAGCCTTGCCCGCCCATGTATACCCTGGCCCGCCAGCTGCTGTTCAAGCTTTCCCCGGAAACTTCCCACGACCTGTCCCTGGACCTGATCGGCGCCGGTGGCCGTCTCGGCCTCAATGGCATGCTGTGCAAGCAACCGGCGGCATTGCCGGTTTCGGTCATGGGCTTGAACTTCGCCAACCCGGTGGGCCTGGCCGCTGGCCTGGACAAGAATGGCGCAGCCATCGACGGCTTCGCCCAACTGGGCTTCGGGTTTGTCGAGATCGGCACGGTCACCCCGCGTCCGCAACCGGGCAACCCCAAGCCACGCTTGTTCCGCCTGCCCGAAGCCACGGCCATCATCAACCGCATGGGCTTCAACAACCAAGGCGTCGATCACCTGCTCGGCCGTGTGCGCGCTTCGCGCTACAACGGCGTACTGGGCATCAACATCGGCAAGAACTTCGACACCCCGGTCGAGCGCGCCGTCGATGACTACCTGGTCTGCCTGGACAAGGTCTACACCGCCGCCAGCTACATCACCGTCAACGTCAGCTCGCCAAACACCCCTGGCCTGCGCAGCCTGCAGTTCGGTGACTCGCTCAAGCAACTGCTCGATGCCCTGGCCGAGCGCCGTGAGCAGTTGGCCGCAACCCATGGCAAGCGCGTGCCGCTGGCGATCAAGATTGCCCCGGACATGAGCGATGAAGAAACTGCCTTGGTGGCCGCTGCGCTGATGGAGTCAGGCATGGATGCGGTGATTGCCACCAACACCACGCTGGGCCGTGAGGGTGTCGAAGCGCTGCCGTTTGGTGGCGAGGCGGGCGGCCTGTCGGGCGCGCCGGTGCTGGAGAAGAGCACCCACATCGTCAAGGTGCTGGCCGGTGAGCTGGGTGGCAAGTTGCCGATCATTGCCGCCGGTGGCATTACCGAAGGCCGCCATGCTGCCGAGAAGATTGCGGCGGGGGCGAGCCTGGTACAGATTTATTCGGGCTTCATTTATAAGGGGCCGGCGCTGATTCGCGAGGCGGTGGATGCTATCGCTGCTATGCCGCGGTAAACCTGACAGGACCATTCGCGGGTAAACCCGCTCCCACAGAGGAAGTAGGTAGTTGTAGGAGCGGGTTTACCCGCGAATAGGCCAGTGCAGTTGACGAAATTTTCCAGGCATAAAAAGGGCCCCTTCAAGGGGCCCCTGGGCCTTCGCCCGCCGCCCGGATAGGGCGTGCATGGTAAATCGAATTCAGTGTCCTCGATCAGCCAACGGCGTGATTTTCGTTGAGTCTATGGATGCCAGCGGTGCCAGTCATTCCGTCCCAGTTATCACCGCGACCTTCGCGCCAGCCGTTAATCCAGGCTTGGCGAACAGAAGGAAGATTGAACGGGCAAAGTTCGCGGGATTTGCCGGTGACCCCGTATTGGTAGCCACGTGAATATGCTCTTTCCAACGGATCACGCTTAAGTCTTCTCATAGGGTGTTGCCCTCACTTGTTGACTGTAATGTCCCGTCGGCCTCTCCGAGGCCGGGCAGAGTCTTTCTGCCGGTTTGCGCTCGCTGCCGGCGTGGCGAGCTGAAAGTGCCGCCTCGTTGCGAAGCGGCCTGAGACCAGTTCTATCGAATGCGAGTCACGGTGTGAATGATCGATTTGTCATAAGGGCGTAACGTTTGTGAGGGTGAGGGGATAAGTAAATAAATGCGACTCAACCTTGTTTGACCCTGAGGCCGCTATGATCGGGGTTTGCCGATCATTGACGTCATTTCGCCAGCGTTGCCGGTGAGTGAAAGAAATAATTTGAAATGCGACGAAGGGTCACATCGTCCCCGGCATCGCCAGAATTTTTAGTACTGCCTGATGATCTAAGCTGTCTTTGCCACCCGGCCAAGCGCAGATCGGTCAGGTGGCCCGGCCTCTTGCGGCACATGGGTGTGCCGCAAATCGCCACCCGCACGCCTGCTGGAAAGGGGTGCGGGCAAACATCGCGGGGCGATGCGTCGCCTCGTCAGTCAAATAGCCCAAGGCTCTGGAATACTCATGTCGGACCGTTTCGAACTTTACCTCACCTGCCCCAAAGGCCTTGAAGGCCTGCTTGCCGAAGAGGCCAAGGGCCTTGGCCTTGACGAAGTGCGTGAGCACACATCGGCCATTCGCGGCGAAGCCGACATGGAAACCGCCTACCGCCTGTGCGTCTGGTCGCGCCTGGCTAACCGCGTACTGCTGGTGCTCAAGCGCTTCTCCATGAAGAACGCCGATGACCTGTACGACGGTGTCAATGCCGTCGACTGGGCCGACCACCTGGCGGCCGATGGCACCCTGGCCGTGGAGTTCAGCGGCCATGGCTCGGGCATCGACAACACCCATTTCGGCGCCTTGAAGGTCAAGGATGCGATCGTCGACAAGCTGCGCAACCGCGAAGGCCTGCGCCCGTCGGTGGAAAAAATCGACCCTGACGTGCGCGTGCACCTGCGCCTGGACCGTGGCGAGGCGATCCTCTCGCTCGACCTGTCCGGGCATAGCCTGCACCAGCGTGGCTACCGCCTGCAGCAAGGCGCTGCGCCGCTGAAGGAAAACCTCGCGGCAGCCGTGCTGATCCGCGCTGGCTGGCCTCGCATTGCCGCTGAAGGTGGCGCGCTGGCCGACCCGATGTGCGGTGTGGGTACCTTCCTGGTAGAAGCGGCAATGATCGCCGCCGATATTGCGCCCAACCTCAAGCGTGAACGCTGGGGCTTCAGCGCCTGGCTGGGCCATGTGCCAGCCCTGTGGCGCAAGGTGCACGACGAGGCGCAGGCGCGCGCGCAGGCCGGCCTGGCCAAGCCACCGCTGTGGATCCGTGGCTACGAAGCCGACCCACGGCTGATCCAGCCAGGCCGCAACAACGTCGAGCGAGCCGGCCTGGGTGACTGGGTGAAGATCTACCAGGGCGAGGTCAGCACCTTCGAGCCGCGCCCGGACCAGAACCAGAAAGGCCTGGTCATCAGCAACCCGCCGTACGGCGAGCGCCTGGGTGACGAAGCCAGCCTGCTGTACCTCTACCAGAACCTTGGCGAGCGCCTGCGCCAGGCCTGCATGGGTTGGGAGGCGGCGGTGTTCACCGGCGCGCCTCAACTGGGCAAGCGCATGGGCATCCGCAGCCACAAGCAATACGCATTCTGGAACGGCGCGTTGCCCTGCAAGCTGCTGCTGTTCAAGGTACAGCCAGACCAGTTCGTGACCGGTGAGCGTCGCGAAGCCCAGGCTGACAATGCCGAAGTCCGCCAGCAAGTGTCAGCGGCCAGCGAACCGGCGCGCCTGTCGGAAGGTGCGCAGATGTTTGCCAACCGCCTGCAGAAGAACCTCAAGCAACTGGGCAAATGGGCCCGGCGCGAGCAGATTGATTGCTACCGGCTGTACGACGCCGACATGCCCGAATATGCCCTGGCGGTTGACCTCTATCAGGATTGGGTTCACGTACAGGAGTACGCAGCTCCCCGTTCGATCGACCCGGAGAAGGCCCAGGCGCGTCTGCTCGATGCGCTGGCAGCCATCCCGCAGGCACTGGGCATTTCCCCTCAGCGCGTGGTGCTCAAGCGCCGCGAGCGTCAGAGCGGTACCCGCCAGTACGAACGCCAGGCTACTGAGGGACGCTTCCAGGAGGTGAACGAAGGCGGCGTCAAGCTGCTGGTCAACCTCACCGACTACCTCGACACCGGTCTGTTCCTGGACCACCGCCCGATGCGCATGCGCATCCAGCGCGAGGCTGCCGGCAAGCACTTCCTCAACCTGTTCTGCTACACCGCCACGGCCACCGTGCATGCAGCCAAGGGCGGCGCCCGCAGCACCACCAGTGTCGACCTGTCGAAAACCTACCTGGACTGGGCACGGCGCAACCTGGCGCTGAATGGCTTCTCCGAGCGCAACCGCCTGGAGCAGGGCGATGTGATGGCCTGGCTGGAAGCCTGCCGCGAAAGCTACGAGCTGATCTTCATCGACCCGCCAACCTTCTCCAATTCCAAGCGCATGGAAGGTGTGTTCGACGTGCAGCGTGACCACGTGCAGTTGCTGGACCTGGCCATGGCCCGCCTGGCACCCGGTGGTGTGCTGTACTTCTCCAACAACTTCCGCAAGTTCCAGCTGGACGAACACCTGATGACGCGTTACGCGGTGGAAGAAATCACGGCCCAGACCCTGGACCCGGACTTCGCCCGTAACAATCGCATCCACCGTGCCTGGCGTCTGCAATTGCGCTGAGGCGACGAGGTACATTGCACGGCTAATGGCCAATAGCTATAACTGAGTGCAGGGCAAGATAATCCGCAGGACGCTGACGTGACGAGATGGGTGTATGTCAAAGTGTGGCGTGCGTGCGGGGTTACTTGGCCTGCGTACAGAGGCGGTGTCCGCCTGGGCGATGGCGTTGGTTGCATTGGTGGCGGGCGGCCTGTTGACAGCCGCCTTGGCACTGGCCGCGCAAACCTTCTACAAGCAGCAGTTGCGCCAGCGCTTCGAGCTGCTGGCCAGCGAGCGCTTCAGCCGAATAGCCGAGCGCTTTGACGAACAGCAGCAGCGCCTGGACGGGCTGCGGCGGTTTTTCAGCTTTTCCAACGACATTACCCCCCGCGAATTCGACGGTTACGCTCGGCCATTGCTGCAGCGTACCCTGGCCTATGCCTGGGCGCCGCGCGTCGAGGCTGCACAGCGTGCCGAGTTCGAACGCCAGGCCAGTGTCCATTCCGGCCCGGGCTATGTGATTCGCGATCAGGATGAGCTTGGCCAATGGCAGCGTGCGCCGTTGCGCGACCATTATTTTCCCGTGCTGTATACCCAGTCCGGCGAATCGCCTGGGCTGCCGTATGGCCTTGACCTGGCTGGCCAGGGCGCGCCGCAGGCGGCGCTCGCGCGGGCGCTGGGGCCGGGCAGTATGGCCGTGTCCGAACCGCTGGCCATGTTCGATAGCCACTCGGGCGCGCGCGGCCTGCTGATGGTGGCGCCGGTGTTTTCCGATGCCAACCCCAATGGCGCAGCGGCGGGTTATGTGTTGGCCTTGTTGAGCCTGCGGCAGCTGGTCAGTGACGGTCGGCCGGTCGCGGCGGATGACAACCTGGTGGTGCGCATTGTCGATCCCTCGGGGCTGCATGGCCCTGAAGTGATGTTCGATTCGCAGAACCCGGTCGCGCCGTTGGCGCTGGCCAGCCATCAGCTGTTGCACCTGGCCGACCACCCTTTCCAGCTGAGTATCCAGCCGAGCCTGGCCTTCGTGCAGGCCAACCGTTCTTCGGCGGTGCAGGCGGTGAGCTTGCTGGGGGGCTTGTTGAGCGTGCTGCTCAGCGTGCTGTTGTACAGCCTGTTCAGCCAGCGCCAACGTGCCCTGGCCCTGGTCGAGCAGCGTACTGCCGAGCTGCAAGTCAGCGAACAGTCGCTGCGTGGCACCCACAACCAGTTGCGCAGCGTGCTGGATGCCGCGACCCAGGTGGCGATCATCGCCACCAACCTCAAAGGGGTGATCAGCACCTTCAACGCCGGCGCCGAACGCATGCTCGGTTACCCGGCCAGCGAGGCGATTGGCCAGTTGCACCTTGAACACCTGGTGCTGCCCGAAGAGCTGAACCTGCGCGCCCATGCCTTGAGCGTGCGCTTTGGACGGCCCATTGCCGGCGGCCAGGCGATGTTTGCCGAAACGGTGCAGGAGCAAGGTGCCGAGCCCGGTGAGTGGACCTTGCTGCGCGCCGATGGCAGCCAACTGGTGGCCAACATGCTGGTCACTGCCATGCTCGACGAGCAGGGGTTGTGGGTAGGTTACCTGGCCATCTGCATTGATGTTACCGAGCGGCGCCGGGTGCATGAAGCCTTGGCGGCGCGTGACCGTTTGCTGGAGAAACTCAGTGCCGAGGTGCCGGGTGGCATTTACCAGTATCGCCTGGATGCCAACGGCCATTCGTGTTTCCCGTATGCCAGCATGGGGCTGTACGACATCTACGAAGTCGACCTGCAGCAGCTGCGTAAGGATGCCACGGTGGTGTTCGAACGTATTCACCCTGATGACCTGGAGCGCGTGCGCCGCTCGGTGCGCTACTCGGCCGAGCACTTGTCGCCGTGGCGTGAGGAGTACCGGGTCTGCCTGCCGCGGGCCGGGCTGCGTTGGGTACGTGGCGAGGCAACGCCGGAAGTGGGTGAGCAGGGCTGCACGCTGTGGCACGGCTATCTGACCGACATCTCCGACCTCAAGGGGGTGGAGGAAGAGTTGCGGGCGCTGTCGGTGACCGACTCGCTGACCGGTATCCATAACCGTCGCTACTTCCAGGAGCGGCTCAAGGTCGAACTGGAGCGGGCCCAGCGCGATGGCCAGGCACTGGCGGTGATCATGCTCGACATCGACCATTTCAAGCGCATCAATGATCGCTTTGGCCATGCTGTCGGCGACCGGGTGCTGCGCAGCCTGTGCCAGCGCATCGGTCAGCGGTTGCGGCGCACCGATGTGTTCTGCCGGTTGGGCGGGGAAGAATTCATGGTGCTGTGCCCGGGCAGCGATGCCGAGCAGGCACGGCTGCTGGCGCTGGAATTGTGGCAAGGCGTGCGTAATGCGACGGTAGACGGCGTGGGCAAGGTGACGGCGAGTTTTGGTGTGGCCGGTTGGCGGCCGGGTGAGGGTGCTGATGCCCTGCTGTTACGCGCCGATGCCGGGGTGTATGCGGCCAAGCAGGCCGGGCGGGACCGGGTGGAGGGTGAGTCGGCCTGAAAGGGTGACTGTAGGGCGGCTCGGTCGGTGTAGGAGCGGCCTTGTGTCGCGATGGGCTGCGCAGCAGCCCTGGGATTTCAGCTTCGCAGCAAGAATTGCCGGGGCTGCTGCGCAGCCCATCGCGACACAAGGCCGCTCCTACACCGACCGCGTCAGCCGGTCATGTCGTGAAGGGGCGGTAAAATCAGTTAGCTGCAGTGCTACCTGCCAGCTTCGGCTGGCGATACAGGTCCAGCAGCACCTGGTCCAGCACCTGCGAGGCACCCCACGGTTTCGGGTCGTTGAGGATGGCCGCCACGGCCCAAGTGTGGCCGTTGCTGTCGCGGCTGAAACCTGCAATCGCCCGCACGGTGTTCAGTGTGCCGGTCTTGATATGCCCTTCACCGGTCATGGCCGTGCGCTTGAGGCGCTTGCGCATGGTGCCGTCCATGCCCACCAGCGGCATCGAGCTCATGAACTCGGCGGCGTAGGGGCTCTTCCAGGCGGCCTGCAGCATCTCGGCCATTTCCCGGGTGCTGACCCGTTCGGCACGTGACAGGCCAGAGCCGTTTTCCATCACCAGGTGCGGTGCGGTAATGCCCTTTTTCGCCAGCCACTGGCGCACCACGCGCTGGGCAGCACGGGCATCGTCGCCATCGGCATCGGTGCGGAACTGCGCGCCCAGGCTCAGGAACAACTGCTGGGCCATGGTGTTGTTGCTGTACTTGTTGATGTCGCGGATCACTTCCACCAGGTCAGGCGAGAAGGCGCGGGCCAGCAGGCGGGCACTCTTCGGCACATTCTCGATACGGTCGCCACCCTGGATGGTGCCGCCCAGCTCGTTCCAGATGGCACGCACGGCACCGGCAGCGTAGGTTGGGTGGTCAAGCAACGACAGGTACGTTTGCGAGTTGCAGCCGTCACCCAACTGGCCGCTGACCGTTACGCTGATACCGTCGCCCTGGGGCACCGGGTTGTAGCGCACGTCACCGGTGCACTGTTTCGACGCCACGGCCTTGACCTGGTTGTCGATGCGGATGCTGGCAATCGGCGGCTCGACCGCGATGGTGACCTTGCCGCCATCGTTGCGGGCCACGAAGCGCAGGGCCTTGAGGTTGACCAGCAGCGAGTCGGGCTTGACCAGGAAGGGCTTGTTGACGTCGCCGCCGTCGTCGTTGAACTGCGGCAGGTTGGGTTGCACGAAATGGCTGCGGTCCAGCACCAGGTCACCCGTGACGGTGCGCACGCCATTGGCGCGCAGGTCACGCATCAGCAGCCAGAGCTTTTCCATGTTCAGCTTCGGGTCGCCGCCACCCTTGAGGTACAGGTTGCCATTGAGCACGCCGTTGCTCAGGGTGCCGTCGGTGTAGAACTCGGTTTTCCACTGGAAGGTCGGGCCAAGCAGTTCGAGGGCCGCGTACGTGGTGACCAGTTTCATGGTCGAGGCCGGGTTCACCGAGACATCGGCATTGAACACGGTCGGGGTGCCGGGGCCGTCCAGCGGCAGCATGACCAGCGACAGCGCGGTGTCCTGCAGTTTGTTGGCCTTCAGTGCCTGCTGCACTTTGGCAGGCAGCGTGGTATTGACGGCGGCGGCGTGGCTGGGCAAGGCGAGTGGCAACAGCAGGCCGGCAAGCATGAGGGGACGAAGCGTTTTAATCATAGTGAGTAAGTACCCTGCAGCGAGGGAAAAGGGCTTTGGGGCTGTAAGAGATGATGGCCCCACGACGTAAAGAGTACGCATTATGCCCCAAGCGTAGCGACGATGCGCCACGTTCGACGGAAAAGCATCGCCAATAAAAAAGCCACCGCGAAGGGTGGCCTTTTCATCAATCAAACCGGGCTGGGTATTACTCAGCCTTGTTGATTGGCTTTTCCGGGTACCAGGCGTCCAGCAGCGGGCTGACTTCAACCTTGGTCAGTTCGCTGCGGCCTTTGAGCCAGGCTTCAACGGCGGCGCGCTGTTCTTCGCTGACCGAGCCGCGTTTGACCGAGCACACCAGGCCGTAATCGTCACCGCCTACATAGTCCAGGCCGTTGGCGTCCATGGCGTCTGCCAGGAACGCGTCGAGGAAAGCATCGATTGCCTGGTCATCCAGATCTTCCTTGAATTCCAGGTTCAGCTCGAAGCCCAATTCCTGAAACTCGTCGACACACAGCTTCTTGCGCAGACGACGGGAGCGGTTTGTGGCCATGAAACAATCCTCTTAGGTAATAACGCCGCGCAGTCTACCAGTTAACACGCCTGGCTGCCTGCCTGAGTATCGTTGCTGGTGGCCAGTTCCTTGGCCAGGGCGCGTTCCACTCGGCACATGTGCCGTGCCAGTGCCTGGCGCCGCAGGCGCACCTGGTCGGTGGACAGGCCGCCGACCTCAAGCGCTTCGCAGGCTGCCATCAGGCAGGGCGCCTCCAGCATGCGTGCGGCACTGAGCACCTTGTGAGCCTGATCGGCAATGGCACCGCTGTCATGCTGCGGATGCAGCGCCATCAGGTGGGTCAGGTCGGCCTGCAGGCTTTGCTGCAAGGCCTGCAGGAAACGCTGGCGATCGTCCGGGTCCGGCCCGACCACTGCGGCCAGGCCATCCAGTTGGTACAGCTTGCGTCGGGGGCGCAAACGGCGGCGCGGGCGAATGCCGGCCAGGCGCTGGCTGAGGGTACTGAGGCTGATAGGCTTGAGCAGGCAGTCGTCCATCCCGGCGCTCAGGCATTTGCGGTGTACCTCCGGCTGCGCGTTGGCGGTGTAGCCGAGGATGGTGCAGCGCGGCCGCTTGCCATGCCGTTCTTCGGCGCGCACGGCAGTGGCCAGCTGGTAACCATTCATGTGCGGCATGTTGCAGTCCAGTACCAGCACATCGAAGTCGCCGGCTCGCCAGACCGCCAGGCCCTCACGGCCGTCGGGGGCGCTGGCGTGTTTCAGGCCCAGGTAGCCAAGCTGTTGCGCCATTAATTGCAGGTTGGCCGGGTGGTCATCGATCACCAGTACGCTCAGGCGTGGGTCGGGCGCGTCGAGGCGCTCGGGCAGCGGTGTGGGTTGCTCAGCCGCATCGACCCGATGCAGTGGCATTTTCATGCGTACCTGGGTACCTACATCTTCCAGGCTCTTGATCGACAGGCTGCCACCCATCATCTCGCACAGGTTGCGGCAGATAGCCAGGCCCAGCCCTGTACCTGCGCGGGCACCCTGGCTGTGCGGGTTGGCCTGGATGAAGGGGTTGAACAGGCGCTGCAAGTCGTCGGCATGGATGCCAATGCCACTGTCGCGCACCTCCAGCTCCAGCACGGCGGGTGTGCTGGTACCCTCATCCAGCAGGCAGACGCAGATACGCACCTGGCCATGCTCGGTGAACTTGATGGCGTTGCTCACCAGGTTGGACAGCACCTGCTTGAACCGCAAGGGGTCGAGCAAGGCGTGGCAGCGCGCGGATGGGTCGATTGTAACCTCCAGGGCCAGACCTTTCTGGCGTGCCTGGCCATCGAAAATGCGCCCCACCGATTCGACCAGGGCAGCCAGGTCGACCACCTCCGGGGCCAGCGACAAGTGCCCGGACTCGATGCGCACGATATCGAGAATATCGCCGATCAGGCCTAGCAGGTCCTTGGCTGAATGGTGTGCCAGCTCCAGCGCGCCAGGGTCCACCCGGCCTTGGTCGGCATGCTTTACCGCCAGTTCGAGCATGCCGATCACGGCGTTCATCGGCGTGCGGATTTCGTGGCTGATGGTGGCCAGGAAGGTGCTCTTGGCCCGGTTGGCATCGTCGGCCTGCTGTTTGGCCTGGCGCAGCTCCATGACCAGTTGGCGGCGCTCGCTGATATCGATCCAGCCACCGATGATGCCCTGCACTTCGCCGAGCGAGTCGCGATAGGGCAGGATCCAGTGGTAGATGGTCAGCTCCCGGCCCTTGATTCGCAGCGGTCGGTCTTTGATCAGCGGCGAGCCTGCGGCCATGACCTGCAGGTAGTCGGCCTGGATTTGCCGGGTCTGTTCGCAGTCGGTGAACAGGCTGGCTTCCAGCTGTTTGCCGATAACCTCTTCGGAGCGGGCCTGCACGGCTTCCAGGTAGCTGTAGTTGCAACTTTTCAGGCAGCCTTCGCGGTCGCGTACGTACATCGGGTGGGGGGTGCCGTTGAGCAGGGCGCGCATGAATGCCAGTTGATCGTTCAGCGCGCGTTCGGCGCGCTGGCGCTGGCGAATCTGCAGCCGCAGCCGAGCGTTCCAGAGCAAAGCCAGTAGCAACAGCCCGGCTGTGCCCATCACCACTTGCAAGGCCAGGCGGCTGTAGCCCTTGGTGTTGTTGCCCTTGTGTTGGCCATACCCGCGCCAGCGGTTGTTGATCACCCCCAGCTCCTCCGGTGAAATGCTCAACAGGGCTTTGTCGAGGATCGACACCAGCGCCGACGACGCGGCGGTGGTAGCCATGGCGAAGGTGGCAGGTTCGCTGCCGACCGAAGCACGGATGACCAGTTCGCGGTTGTTTGCCAACGCGTAGTTGGCATCGATCAGGGTGGTGATGACTGCATCGACTGCGCCGCTGTTGAGCAATGCCATGGCATAGAACGCGCTTTCGGTTTCAACCCAGCCGACTTGCGGATATTCACGGGACAACATGGCGTCCATTGTGCTGTAACGGGTAATGGCAACGCGATGCCCCCCCAATGCTTCCAGAGAAACTGGCGCCTTGTCGTCCTTGCGGCTGACCAGCACATAGGCGCTTTCCAGATAAGGGCGGCTGAGTTGCAGGTCGTCCTCTGCCAGCCCGGTGCTGGTCAGCGCGGTGATGACATCGGTCCGGCCATCTTTCAGGCGGGCGATCATGTCGGCGATGCCGCTGGCATGTTGCACTTCGAAACGTAAACCGGTGCGCAGGCGTATGAGTTCGAGCAGATCGGCGGTAATGCCGCGAAAATGCCCCGAACCGTCGAAGAAGGATAACGGCGCCGCCGTGTCATCGATGGCCACACGCATGACCGGATGATCCAGGAGCCATTGTTCCTCGGCTTCGCTCAGTTGCAGTTTACGGTCGCTCAGCAACAGGTCGCTGCCTGCGCTCCAGCGTTTGAAGATACTGGAGCGCATGGCCGGGGTCTGGCTGTCGAGGATGCTGTTCACCAGCTCCAACAGCAGCGTGTCTTGTTGGCGCAGGGCAAAGCCGAAGCCGACGGCCTCGTGTTTGCCGAAGTGGGTCATGCGCAGGCGTGGCAGGTGGCCGCGGTTTAGCTGGTAGTGGGTTGAAATGGTATCGCCGATGAACACGTCGGCCTGGCCAAAGGCCACGGCATTCAGGGCCTGGCTGGTGGAGCCGAACGCCAGCAGTTCGGCCTTGGGGTAGGCGCCAAGCACTTCCTGTTTGGGCAGGTAGTGATAGAGCATGGCCAGGCGCAGGCCCTTCAAGCCGGTATCCAGTGGCCGGGTCTCGTCTTCACGGGTGACCAGCACGGGCTGGTCGACAGCATAGGGGTGTGACAAGGCCAAACCGTCGCTGGCTGCTTCGTAGCCATTGGCACTGCCCAGCAAGTCGATGTCACCGAGCCTCAGCGCCTCCACCGCTGCCTCTCGACTGGAGAAACGCAGCACCCGCACCGGCAACTGCAAGGCGTTGCCGACCATGTTTGCGTATTCGGCGGTCAGACCCTGATAGTCGCGGCCACCGCTGGTGATGTCGAACGGCGGGTAGTCGGGGGCGGATGTCCCCAGCACCAGCTCATCGCGGTTTTCGAGCCATTGCCGTTGCTCGTCGGTTAACAGGTAATGGGGCGGCCCGCTCGGAGATCGAGGAAGCAGGGTGAAGGATGAGGCCTCGTGCAGGGTAGCCCGTGCCACACTGCAGAACAGCAGCAGTGCGACGAACAGGTAGGCGATAGGGCGAGCCATGACCGTGCTCAGACCAGCGCGTTGCGCTTGGCCATCTCGATCAGGTCGACCAGTGTACTGACCTGAAGTTTGTGCATGAGGCGCTTCTTGTAGGTACTGACGGTCTTGCTGCTCAGGAACATGCCCTTGGCAATTTCCTTGTTGCTGCGGCCTTGAGCGAAGAGTTGCAGCACCATCAGTTCGCGGTCATTCACCTGGCGAAAAAGTTGCAAGTCGGCATCTACCGCCTGATTGTGCTTGATTGCCTGGCTGGGGAAATAGTTGTAGCCGGCCAGTACCGCCTTGATTGCACTGAGCAGCTCGCTCAGGTCTTCCTGCTTGCACACGTAGCCGGCAGCGCCCGAGTGCATGCAGCGTATGGCAAACAATGCCGGCGATTGTGCGGTCAGTACCAGAACCTTTATGGGCAGGGCCATGGCCTGAAAGCGGGCAAGTACCTCCAGCCCGTCTAGCTTGGGGATGCTGATGTCGAGAATGACCAGGTCGGGGTTGCTCTCGCGAATCATCTGCATGGCGTCCACGCCGTTGTCCGATTCGCCGACAATCTTGTAGTTCTGGTTTTCCAGCAGCATACGGACGGCCAAGCGGATGACCGGATGGTCGTCGACAATAAATATGGAGTGCATGTTCAACTTCCCTGCGGGCGACTGAGGGTGACAGCCGGCACCTTATCGCAGTTGGAAGTCGTCGGGCACGGGAGGAAGGGCTGTTAGCCGTTTATGGGAAATGGCTTACAGGATAAAACAAAACGGGCTACGAAATAGGCGTGTTTAACCCGGTGTCAAAGCGTGTTTGGTAACTTTTCATTGATTTTTATACGTGCTGTTTAGTTTGCCGCCAGTATATGTAGGAAGTTTCCTTCAATATGCGGTGCAGCGCCGGGTCGAGCCCAGTCTGCACCGCGGCAGGTCAGGTCGGGCTGGAGCGCCCGGTCATTTCCCGGGCCATTTCGCTGGCGTAGCTGTCGGTCATGCCGGCAATGAAATCGATCATGCGCAGGAACGCGCCGTGCAACGAGCCGTGCGGGTCTGGCGCATTGTTGCCGATCAAGTCGAGTACGCGCCGGCTCTTGAACGACGGCGTGCGCCCGCCGTGCTGTTCAAGTGCAGCGCCGCAGAAGGTATTGAGCAGAATCTCCAGGGTGGTGTAGGCACCGATTTCGTGCAGGGTCTTGCGCTTGTCCTGGAAGATCTTGTTGCGTGCCATGTCTTTGGCCTGCAGCACGCAACGCTTGGCCGGGCCGTGCATGTGCTCGACCAGGTCACCTGCCAGCTGCCCGGCCAGCAGCGCCCGCTGCTGCTCGACGAAGGCGTGGGCGGCGGCGTTGGTCAGGTGTTCGATGGCCTTGCCCCGCAGGATGGCGAGCTTGCGCCGGCGGGAATCGCCCGGCCCGAGTTGGCGGTAGGTTTCCGGCAGGTCGTCGCCAACCAGGTCGAGCAGCAGGGCTTCGACTTCGGCGTATTGCAACAACTCCATCTCCAGGCCGTCTTCCAGGTCGATCAGTGCATAGCAGATGTCATCGGCCGCTTCCATCAGGTAAACCAGCGGGTGGCGTGCCCAACGCTGGTGCTCCAGCTGTGGCAGGCCGAGCTTGCGGGCGATCTGCTCGAGCAGCGGCAGCTCGCTCTGGTAGCTGCCGAATTTGTGCTTCTTGTAGCCGAGGGCGTCGGCGTGACGGGCGCTCCAGGGGTACTTGAGGTAAGTGCCGAGGGTGGCGTAGGTCAGCCGGGTACCGCCGTCGAACTGGTGATACTCCAGCTGAGTGAGCACACGAAAGCCCTGGGCGTTGCCTTCGAAGTTGAGGAAGTCGGCCCGCTCGTCGTCACTCATGTCATCGAGCCAGCCACGACCGGCTGCCTGCTGGAACCAGTGGCGGATGGCATCTTCGCCGGAGTGGCCGAACGGCGGGTTGCCGATGTCGTGGGCCAGGCAAGCCGACTGCACAATCATCCCCAGGTCGCTGGGGGCGCACCAGTCCGGCAGGCTGTCGCGCAGGGTTTCACCCACGCGCATGCCCAGTGAGCGACCGACGCAGCTGACTTCCAGCGAGTGAGTCAGGCGCGTGTGGATATGGTCATTGCTGGAAACCGGGTGTACCTGAGTCTTACGCCCGAGGCGGCGGAAGGCACCGGAAAAGATGATGCGGTCATGGTCTTTGTGGAAGGGGCTGCGCCCGAGTTCATCGGCGCTGTACAGGGCTTTGCCCAGGCGTTCGCGGGTGAGCAGGGTGTGCCAGTCCAAGGCGCGGTCTCCTGTGGATCGAAGGTTATAGCTTCCGGTGTCATGTACAGATGCGCAAGGGGCAGGTCGATACAGACCCTGTGGGAGCGGGTTTACCCGCGAATGCGTCGCTGGCTCCACTGCCGCATTCGCGGGTAAACCCGCTCCCACAGGGGGCAATACACGTCGTCAGGGGCGGCGGTTGCCTTGCAGGTACAGGCGCACCAGCGGCAGCAGGCTGCTGCCCAGGCGCACCAGCCGTGCCAGGTTGCCACTGCGTACGCCCTTGCCGGTCAGGAAGCCCAGCGCCACCACGGCACCGATCCCCCACAGTGGCGCATGCTTGATACCCAGCCCCTCGTGCAGCGAGCTGCCCATGCCGCGCACGCGGCGCAGCGGCTCCAGCAGTTGCCCGGATTCATGGCGGATTTCCTGGCGGTGCATCTCCATGCGCAGACGCAGCAGTGCCTTGCGCAGCTCGCGCGGGTTACGCGTGTTTGGCAGTTCTGGCAGGCTCATGGCAATAGGCGCTCCCGGTCCTTGGCAAGTTCTTCGAGGGTGGCGCCGAACGGTGACGACTCGTCGAACACCGCCGCCTTCAGGCGCAACCCGCAATACAGCGCTGCAATGCCATAGAACACGCATAGGCCGATGATGCCGGCCAGGCGATAGCTGTCCCACAGCAATACCAGCAGCAACCCGGAAAGCGCCGTCAGCAGCAGCAGGGCGAACACCAGTGCCAGACCGGCGAACAGCAGCAGGCGCAAGGTGCGGCCCTTCTGCTCCTGCAACTCGATACCGAACAGTTCGATATGGCTGTGCAGCAGCCCCAGCGCGGCCGCGCCGAGGCGCCTGCCCGAGGGGCCGGCGCCGTTGGCTTCATTCTCCATGGGAACCCCTTAGCGCCGGTTGGCCAGCAGGCCGATCAGCAGGCCGACACCCGCGGCGATGCCGATCGCCTGCCACGGGTTTTCCTGCACATACTGCTCGGCACTGCCCAGTGCCGCCTGGCCACGGTCGCGCACCGAGTCCTGGGTCAGTTGCAAGGTTTCGCGGGCCTGGGCCAGGCGGTCGTGAATCTGTTCGCGCAATTCGTCGGCCTGGTCGCCGGCCAGGTTGGCGGTGTCAGCCAGCAGTTTCTCGGTGTCGCGCACCAAGGCCTGGAAGTCCGCCATCAATATCTCTTGAGCAGTCTTTGCCGATTTGCTGGCCATGGGTCTCTCCCTGTCGATGAATGTTGGTAGTTCGAGTGACAGCACGCGTGGAAGGTTCAAGTGCCGGTGCTGGTACGTGTGCTGGTATGGGCCTTGCTATGTCTTTGCCACGTTGCGGGGCACCACTGGCGGGTTTTGCGCCGATTCAGGGCGTCAGCGCAGCAAATACCGTTAAACCTTAACCCAATCCACGACAAACCCAAGAAAAAACCACGCAGGCCCAAGCCACGTTGTTGAAACAGGGCAGGGGCTGGCACCGATTCGGTGCAGGGATGCAGGTTCTTGAACTGTCCTGGTGCCTTTTTCAGCAGGTCTGCCTATTTCATGGATAACATGCACAGCGCAATGGACTCCCTGGTCCACGGTTCCAACACCCTGTTCATTCTCATGGGCGCCATTCTGGTGCTGGCCATGCACGCCGGCTTCGCGTTCCTCGAAGTGGGCACCGTGCGCCACAAGAACCAGGTCAACGCCTTGTCGAAGATCCTCAGCGACTTTGCCATCTCGGCGCTGGTGTACTTCTTTATAGGCTACTGGATCGCCTATGGTGTCAACTTCTTCCAGCCTGCAGCAACGCTGGCGGCCGACCATGGCTATGCGCTGGTCAAGTGCTTCTTCCTGCTGACCTTTGCCGCAGCGATCCCGGCGATCATCTCCGGGGGTATCGCCGAGCGCGCGCGCTTCGTGCCGCAACTGTGTGCCACGGCATTGATCGTGGCGTTCATCTACCCGTTCTTCGAGGGCGTGGTGTGGAACGGCAACCTGGGCGTGCAGGCCTGGCTGCAGGCGCGCTTTGGTGCGCCGTTCCATGACTTTGCCGGCTCGGTGGTGGTGCATGCCATGGGCGGCTGGCTGGCGCTGGCGGCGGTGCTGCTGCTGGGCGCACGCCGCGGGCGTTATCGCGACGGCCGGCTGGTGGCGTTCGCGCCGTCGAGTATTCCGTTCCTGGCGCTGGGCTCGTGGATCCTGATCATCGGCTGGTTCGGCTTCAACGTCATGAGCGCCCAGACCTTGCAAGGCGTCAGCGGCCTGGTGGCGATCAACTCACTGCTGGCCATGGTTGGCGGCACCTTGTCGGCGTTGCTGGCCGGGCGCAACGACCCGGGCTTCCTGCACAATGGCCCACTGGCCGGGCTGGTGGCGATTTGCGCCGGCTCCGACCTGATGCACCCGTTGGGTGCGCTGGCGACCGGGCTGGTGGCGGGCGCGCTGTTCGTCTGGACGTTCACCGCGGCGCAGAACCGCTGGAAGATCGACGACGTGCTGGGTGTGTGGCCATTGCATGGCCTGTGCGGTGTGTGGGGTGGCATTGCCTGCGGCATCTTTGGCCAGGTAGCGCTCGGCGGCATGGGCGGTGTCAGCCTGTTCAGCCAGTTGCTGGGCAGCCTGATGGGGGTGGTGGTGGCACTGGCCGGTGGCTTTGCCGTCTACGGTACCCTGCGCGCGGTGCATGGCCTGCGCTTGAGCCATGAGCAGGAGTTCCAGGGTGCCGACTTGTCGCTGCACCGTATTGGCGCCACCAGCCAGGATTGATCCAGGCCAAGTGCATGACGGGCGCGGTCGACCTAGAATAGGCTTCTCTGCATGCCAAACCGGGACCTGCCCCATGCTGCCTGAATGCCAACTGTTCGGCACCCTCGGCTGCCACTTGTGTGAAGTGGCCGAGGCGGTGCTGATGCCCTTCGTCGACCATGGCCTGCTGGTGGAACTGGTCGATGTCGCCGAGAGCGAGCCCCTGTTCGAGCGCTACGGCCTGATCATTCCGGTGCTGCGGCGCTGCGACAACGGTGGCGAACTGCATTGGCCGTTCGATGCCGAACAGGTGGTGGCATTTCTTGGGCAATGATGGCTGCAGAGGAGTTGCAACCCTGCTCCATGGCGGTTGATGCGAGCTGATGATCAGGTGCCGGCGCACGAGTGCCGGTGTCCTTCTCCATCATCGGAATAGTTCGCCATGTTGATCACTCCCCATTTCACCTTCGCTGAAATGACCGTCTCCCAGCTCGCTGCCAGGGACGGTTTCGATAACACCCCCCCTCCCGAAGCCAAGGCCAACCTGCAGCTGCTGTGCTGTGCCCTGGAACAGGTTCGCGCATTGTTCGGTATGCCAATCATCGTCAGTAGCGGTTTTCGCAGCGAGAAGGTCAACCGGCTTATCGGCGGTTCCCCGAACAGCCAGCATGTACAAGGGCTGGCAGCAGATTTCACGGTGATCGAAGTGAGCCCACGGGAAACCGTGCGCCGGATCATGGAAAGTGCTGTGCCCTTTGATCAGCTGATCCTGGAGTTCGATGACTGGGTGCATTTGTCCGTGGCGCGTGGTACGCCGCGCCGGCAGGTGTTGACCATCCATAAAGGCGGCCGCTATCTGCCGGGGTTGCAATGAAGCGCATTGACGGCAACAAGGGGATGTTCGTATGCTGTATATAAATACAGTATCGAGGTAAAGCCATGCTCAACGTTGAGCAACTCAAGTACAGCGTCAACCGCATGCCCGTGGAACGGGTGGCCGACGCCGTTCTGGAACTGCGCCTCGAAGGCCTGGTGACCGACGACCGCACGCCGTTCGGCAAGGTCCACTTCAATACCTGCTTCGCCGAGATCGAAGCCTTGTTCCAGCGTGCCGGCTACCACCGTGGGCTGGATGTGGTGGGTTACCAAGGGTTGCTCTATGCCCTGTACGACCCAGCCCGCTGGGAACCGGTGCAAGTGCTGCGCTGGCTGAAGGCGCGCAGCGAGGCGATGGCCCAGGCTGGTTGAGTTCGCAGGCTTGGGGGATAATGCGCGGCCGTGAACGTTTTGAGCCCTGCCATGACCGCACCTTTCGACCCCGCCCGCCAGCAAGCCAGCACGGTGTGCCTGCCCCCCGGCAACTGGGCGACAGTGCTCGATTGCTTGTGTGACCATTTCAAGGCCATCGACCGCGCCCAATGGCTCGACCGCTTTGCCCGTGGTCGCGTGCTGGATGCCGAAGGGCGGGCAATTGCCGCCGAGCTGCCGTACAAGCGGGGCATGCGCTTGCACTATTTCCGCGAAGTGCCAAATGAGCGGCCGATCCCCGTGCATGAGGCCGTGCTGCATGTGGACGAGCATCTGGTGGTAGCCGACAAGCCGCATTTTTTGCCAGTGACACCGACGGGTGAGTACGTTGAGCAGACCTTGCTGCGCCGGCTGATCCGCCGCCTGGATAACCCGCACCTGGTGCCGTTACATCGCATTGACCGGCACACTGCAGGGCTTGTGTTGTTTTCCGCCAACCCGCACACGCGCAGCGCCTACCAGCGGCTGTTTCCCGAGCGACGCATCGACAAGCGCTACCAGGCCATCGCTGCCGCCATGGCGCAGCATCAGTTCCCATTGGTGCACAAAAGCCGCCTGGTGCATGGCGAGCCGTTTTTCCGCATGCATGAGGTAGAAGGCGAGGCCAATAGCGAAACCCTGGCTGAGGTGTTGGAGAAGAATGGCGAGCTGTGGCGCTATGGTCTGTCGCCGGTGACCGGCAAGACCCATCAATTGCGCGTGCACATGGCAGCCTTGGGAGCGGGGATCAGCAATGACCCGTTCTATCCGCAGTTGCTCAACGGGGAAGACGATTACCAGCGGCCGCTGAAACTGCTGGCGCAGAGCTTGCGGTTCGAGGACCCGTTGAGTGGGGAAGAGCGCTATTTCGAAAGCCGTTTGCGGCTGGATTGGTAATGCCGCCAGTCAGGCTGCGCGTTCCTTGTAGGAGCGGCCTTGTGTCGCGATAGGGCTGCGAAGCAGCCCCAGCAATTTATGCATATGCCCTGAAATCTTGGGGCTGCTTCGCGGCCCTTTCGCGACACAAGGCCGCTCCTACAAAGACCGCGCAAGCCTGTACTTAGCGGTTAAACCGCTCCACCAACGAATACTGGCTCCCCGCGGTGCTGGTCAGCTCTTCGCTCAGCAACGCCGAATGCTGCGCCTGCTCGGCGGTCTGGTCGGCCAGCTGGGCGATGGTGCTGATATTGCGGCTGATCTCGTCGGCCACCGCTGTCTGCTCTTCTGTCGCGGCCGCAATCTGGGTAGCCATGTCGGTGATGTTGGCTACCGCTTCGCTGATTCCCACCAGCGCCTCGTCGGCCTGCATAACCCGATCGACACCTTCCTGCGCCTGGCGGTGACCGGTTTCCATGGTCAGTACGGCATTGCTGGCGGTTTGTTGCAGCTTGGCGATCAGGCCGTGGATCTGCCCGGTGGATTCGGCGGTACGCTGGGCCAACTGGCGCACCTCGTCGGCCACCACGGCAAAGCCGCGGCCCATTTCACCGGCACGCGCCGCTTCGATGGCCGCGTTCAGTGCCAGCAGGTTGGTCTGGTCGGCGATACCCTTGATCACGTCGACCACACCACCAATCTCGTCGCTGTCCTTGGCCAGTTGCGTAACCGTTTGCCCGGTTTCGCCCACCGCCGCCGACAGGCGCTCGATGGCCTCGCGGGTTTCCCCGGCAATCTGCCGGCCCTGGCTGGTCAGGCGGTTAGCTTCCTGAGTGGCGTCGGCCGTGCGCTGCACATGGTTGGCCACTTCCTGGGTGGTAGCCGCCATCTGGTTGACGGCGGCGGCGACCTGTTCGGTCTCCACCCGCTGGCGCTCCAGCCCCGAAGAGCTCTTGTGTGCCAGGGCATCGGACTGGCGCGCCTGGTCGCTGAGGTGTTCGGCACTGTCCTGCAGGCGGGTGAGGCAGGTTTTCATGCGGGCGTCCTGGCTGAGCATGGCCATTTCCAGGCGCGCCTGTACGCCACGGCTATCGGTAAACATCTGCGCGATCAGCGGGTCGGAGGTGGTCTGCTCGGCCAGGCGCAGCAGGCGCTTGAGGCCGCGCTGCTGCCAGCTCAGGCCGAGCAGGCCCAGCGGTACCGAGAGCCCGGCGGCCAAGGCAAAGCCCCACGAATGGCCCAGCCAGTTGCCAATCAGGAAGCCTACCTGGCTGATCAGGATGAATGGCAGCCAGTCCTGCAGTACCGGCAGCCATTTGTCACGGCGCGGTACCGGCGGCTTGCCCTGGTTGATGCGCTGGTACAGGGCTTCGGCGCGGCGGATCTGTTCGGCAGTGGGCTTGACCCGCACAGACTCGAAGCCGACCACCTGATTGTTATCGAAGATTGGCGTGACGTACGCGTTCACCCAGTAATGGTCGCCAGACTTGCAGCGGTTCTTGACGATACCCATCCATGGCTGGCCCTGCTTGAGCGTTTGCCACATATGGGCAAACACTGCAGGCGGCACGTCGGGGTGACGTACCAGGTTGTGCGGTGCGCCAGTCAGCTCTTCGCGGGTGAAGCCACTGATATCGATGAAGGCATCGTTGCAATAGGTGATCACGCCCTTGGCGTTGGTGGTGGAGATCAACCGCTGCTGGGCAGGGAAAGTCCGTTCTCTCTGGGTAATCGGCTGGTTGTTACGCATGGGTTGATAGTCCGCAGGGCTTTCGACAGGTATCGGCAAGCCACTGGTTTTATTGAATGATTATTTAAAGTGCTTGATCTGTGGCAATGAGCCATCAGTCGCTTTGGTCTAGGCGAAATGCACGTTCGAAACCGTTGGCGTCATTATTGCGGTTTTACTGCTGTTTAATGACGGGTAAGTCGGATGATGACCGAATGCATGGCAAAGAGCCAGTGCTGGGTGGTTGGGGGAAGAGGTGTGGGGCGTTAGAGGGTTGGCGCCTGTGAGACGAGCGCCGCAGATGTTCACCGAAGGATTTTCAGCGCCTGCGAGATCGAGCGCCGGAGCGTTCGCCTTGACACATTCAGCGCCTGTGAGATCGAGCGCCGCCCGCGCGGCGCTTCGCGGCTAAAGCCGCTCCTACGTTTGTTTCTGGCCAGTCCCTCCTGTGTCAGGCGCGCGCGACCGCCTTGTTTGTACGACACGATATCGAGGCGTGCGCCAAGGCGTTCGCGCGCAAATCCCCCAGGAATAATTGGCCCGAAACAAACGTAGGAGCGGCTTTAGCCGCGAAGCGCCGCGCGGGCGGCGCTCGATCTCATAAGCGCTGAAAATGTCTCGGTGAACACTAACGGCGCTCGATCTCACAGGCGCTACACTTCTCCAGCCGGACTTACAGCCCTCACCCCGCAATCAACTGCCGCAACACATAATGCAGAATCCCCCCGGCCTTGAAGTACTCCACCTCATTCAGGGTATCGATGCGGCATAGCACATCGATCTGCTCCTGCCGGCCATCCTCGCGGGTAATGCGCAATGGCAGGCTCATGCCCGGGCGAATCTGGGCCCCGTCCAGGCCCAGCACGTCAATCTGCTCCTTGCCGGTCAGCCCCAGTTGCTTGCGGTCATGTCCGGCCTTGAACTGCAGCGGTAGCACGCCCATGCCTACCAGGTTGGAGCGGTGAATTCGCTCGAAGCTTTCCGCAAGCACCGCTTTCACCCCAAGCAGGTTGGTGCCCTTCGCCGCCCAGTCGCGGCTGGAGCCGGTGCCGTATTCCTGCCCGGCGATGACCACCAGCGGGGTGCCTGCCTGCTGGTAACGCATGGCCGCGTCGTAGATCGACAGCTTCTCGCCCGTGGGCACATGCAAGGTGTTGCCGCCTTCTTCACCCGCCAGCATCTCGTTGCGGATACGGATGTTGGCAAAGGTGCCGCGCATCATCACTTCATGGTTGCCGCGTCGCGAGCCGTAGGAGTTGAAGTCGCGGGGTTCCACGCCTTGCCCGCGCAAGTAGCGCCCGGCCGGGCTGTCGGCCTTGATGTTGCCGGCCGGGGAGATGTGGTCGGTGGTCACCGAGTCGCCCAGCAGTGCCAGTACTCGCGCGCCGTGGATGTTGGCGATAGCGGGTGGCGGCCCACCAATGCCGTCGAAGAACGGTGGGTGCTGGATGTAGGTGGAGTCGTCCTGCCACACGTAGGTGGCGGCCTGTGGCACTTCGATGGCCTGCCATTGCGCATCACCGGCGAACACCTCGGCGTATTCCTTGTGGAACATGGCCGTATCCACCTTGGCCACCGCTGCAGCAATTTCCTGCTGGCTAGGCCAGATATCGCGCAGGTAGACCGGTCGGCCGTCCTTACCGGTGCCCAGCGGGTCGCGGGTCAGGTCCACGCGCACGCTGCCGGCCAGGGCATAGGCCACTACCAGTGGCGGCGAAGCCAGCCAGTTGGTCTTCACCAGCGGGTGTACGCGGCCTTCGAAGTTGCGGTTGCCCGACAGCACCGAGGCGACGGTGAGGTCGGCACTGCCAATGGCTTTCTCGATCGCTTCATCCAGCGGCCCGGAGTTGCCGATGCACGTGGTGCAGCCGTAGCCGACCAGGTCGAAACCGAGCTGGTCGAGGTAGGGCGTGAGCCCGGCGGCATTGAAGTATTCGGTGACCACCTTGGAGCCAGGCGCTAGCGAGCTCTTGACCCAGGGTTTGCGTTGCAGGCCTTTTTCCAGGGCCTTTTTCGCCACCAGCCCGGCCGCCATCATCACGCTGGGGTTTGAAGTGTTGGTGCACGAGGTGATGGCGGCAATTACCACGGCGCCATCGCGCAAGGTGTGGTTCTGGCCCTGGTGGCTGTAGTCGATCTCGCCGGCCTGGTCGGCATTGCCCACCGCCACACCGCCGCCACCTTCGCTTTCCAGGCGGCCAACTTCCTTGGCCAGCGGTTTGGGTTGCAGTTCGATGAAGTGGTCGAAGGCCTGGCTGACCTGGCCCAGCGCCACACGGTCCTGTGGCCGCTTGGGCCCGGCCAGGCTGGCTTCGACCTCGTGCATGTCCAGCGCCAGGGTGTCGCTGAACAGCGGCTCTTGGCCGGGCAGGCGCCACATGCCCTGGGCCTTGCAGTACTGCTCGACCAGTTGCACGGTCGCTTCGGGGCGGCCCGACAGGCGCAGGTAGCCCAGGGTGACGTCATCGACCGGGAAGAAACCGCAGGTGGCGCCGTATTCCGGGGCCATGTTGGCGATGGTTGCGCGGTCAGCCAGAGGCAGCTCGGCCAGGCCGTCGCCGTAGAATTCAACGAACTTGCCCACCACACCTTTCTTGCGCAGCATCTGCGTCACCGTCAGCACCAGGTCGGTGGCGGTAATGCCTTCGCGCAGCTTGCCGGTCAGCTTGAAGCCGATCACTTCCGGGATCAGCATCGACACCGGCTGGCCAAGCATGGCCGCTTCTGCCTCGATACCCCCGACACCCCAGCCGAGTACGCCCAGGCCGTTGATCATGGTGGTGTGCGAGTCGGTGCCGACCAGCGTGTCGGGGAAGGCGTAAGTACGGCCATCGGCTTCACGGGTCCACACCGTGCGGCCGAGGTACTCCAGGTTGACCTGGTGGCAGATGCCGGTACCCGGTGGTACCACGCGGAAGTTGTCGAAGGCGCTCTGGCCCCAGCGCAGGAAGGCATAGCGCTCTCCATTGCGTTGCATTTCGATGTCGACGTTTTCGCCAAACGCTTGCGGTGTGCCGTAGCGGTCAACCATGACCGAGTGGTCGATCACCAGGTCGACTGGCGACAACGGGTTGATGCGCTGCGGGTTGCCGCCGGCCTTGGCCATGGCGGCACGCATGGCGGCCAGGTCGACCACTGCCGGTACGCCGGTGAAGTCCTGCATCAGTACCCGCGCCGGGCGGTACTGGATTTCGCGGTCGGAGCGGCGCTCGCCCAGCCACTGGGCAAGGGCGCGCAGGTCGTCGCCGGTGACTGTTTTCCCGTCTTCCCAGCGCAGCAGGTTTTCCAGCAGCACCTTCAGTGACATGGGCAAGCGCTGCAGGTCGCCCAACTGGCTGGCGGCTTTGGTGAGGCTGAAGTAGTGGTAGGTCTGGTCGCCGACCTTGAGCGGCGTGAGGGTGTTCAGGCTATCGAGCGAGGGCATTGCCAACTCCTTCTGCGCCGGTGCCCGGCAATTACTCATGGTTTACCGGTGGCACCGCTCTGTATCGGTCCGCACGGCACGGACCTGGCTGAATGGTCAGGTTAGACCGGTTTGTGGCCCCTGACCCTTTTCTGGACCGGCGGGACGTGTCGCTGGTTCCGAACTTCCTTTATTATCGCCGCCCTGCCGGCGCCTGTTGCGCGCCCGCCGTAGTGGAGTGAGAGATGAATACCCTGTTCATGCATTGCCGGCCCGGTTTCGAGGGTGAGGTTTGCGCTGAAATCAGCGAACATGCCGCCCGCCTGGGTGTTGCCGGCTATGCCAAAGGCAAGCCGCAAAGTGCCAGCGCCGAGTTTGTCTGCAGCGAGGAGGGCGGAGCCGAGCGGTTGACGGGTGAGCTGCGCTTCAACCAGCTGATTTTCCCGCGGCAGTGGGCCCGCGGTGGTTATGTCGAGCTGCCGGAAAGTGACCGCATCAGCGTATTGTTGGCACACCTGGCCGACTTCCCGGTGTTCGGCAGCCTGTGGCTGGAAGTGCTGGACAGCAACGAAGGCAAGGAGCTGTCTACCTTCTGCCGCAAGTTCGAAGTGCCGCTGCGCAAAGCGTTGGAAAAGGCCGGCCGCCTGGTCGACGACGCCAGCCGCCCACGCTTGCTGCTCACCTTCATCAGTGGCCGACGGGTATTTGCCGGCGTAGCTGCGGCCAACAACAGCGCATTGTGGCCCATGGGCATCCCGCGCCTGAAGTTCCCCCGCGAAGCCCCTAGCCGCTCGACGCTCAAGCTGGAAGAGGCCTGGCACCAGTTTATCCCGCGTGAGCAGTGGGAGCAGCGGCTAGGTGATGACATGACCGGCGTCGACCTGGGCGCTTCGCCGGGAGGCTGGACCTACCAGTTGGTGCGGCGCGGCATGCTGGTGACGGCCATCGACAACGGGCCGATGGCCGAGAGCCTGATGGATACCGGGCTGGTTCAGCACCTGATGGCCGATGGTTTTACCTGGCAGCCGAAGCAGCCGGTGGACTGGATGGTCTGCGATATCGTCGAGAAGCCGGCGCGTACTACCTCGCTGATCGAGACCTGGTTGGGGGAGGGGCTGTGTGGCGAGGCGGTGGTCAACCTGAAGTTGCCGATGAAGCAACGCTATGCCGAGGTGCGGCGGTTGCTTGATCGCATGGAAGCGACGTTCAAGGCACGCAAGATTCGGGTTTCGATTGCTTGCAAGCAGCTGTATCACGACCGTGAGGAAGTGACTTGTCATCTGCGTAGGTTGGACTTGAAACCGCGCTGAGGCTATAGCGCAGAGCTTGGATTCTGTGTGGCTGCAGGTGCATGGCTGGAGTTTTGGGTTGGTGTTGGGATCGAGCGCCGCCCGCGCGGCGCTTCGCGGGACAAGCCCGCTCCCACAGTCTGTTTCGGGCCAATCTCTCCTGTGCAATTACCGGTGCCCGCCTTGGTGCATGACTGGTATCAATGGAAAGCAGTTGCGCCCACTTCAGATATCGAAGGGGACAAACAAGGCGGACAGCGGTGACCTCATAGGACTGATTGGCCCGAAACAGACTGTGGGAGCGGGCTTGCCCCGCGAAGCGCTGCGCGGGCAGCGCTCGATCTCGATGCACACACAAACCTGAAGGCATATGTCCGAGGCCCCTTGGTCGAAACAACGCTATGCGCGACAATAGCGAACATTTTCGGAGCCCCCCATGACCGATTTCACCCCTGACGCCGTCCTCGACGCCACCGGCCTCAACTGCCCAGAGCCAGTGATGATGCTGCACCAGCACGTACGCAACCTGGCCGCCGGCGGCCTGCTCAAGGTCATCGCCACCGACCCGTCGACCCGCCGCGATATCCCCAAATTCTGCAACTTCCTCGGCCACGAACTGCTGCAACAGCAAGAGGACGCCGGCACGTTCCTCTACTGGATTCGCAAAAAAGCCGACTGAAGCGCTCTGGAACACGCCCGGCGTTGCGCCTACACTGCGTTCCCCAGACAGGAGAGCGCCATGCTGATAGTTGCCGACGAGAACATCCCGCTGCTCGATGCCTTCTTCCAAGGTTTCGGTGAAATTCGCCGCTACCCCGGCCGAAGCCTCGATGCAGCCTGCGTCAAGGACGCCGATATCCTGCTGGTGCGCTCGGTGACCAAGGTCGACCGTCAGTTGCTCGAAGGCAGCCGTGTACGCTTCGTTGGCACCTGTACCATCGGGACCGATCACCTGGATCTGGACTACTTTGCCGAAGCCGGCATTCGCTGGAGCAGTGCACCAGGTTGCAATGCCCGCGGCGTGGTCGATTACGTGTTGGGTAGCTTGCTGACCCTGGCCGAACTGGATGGCGTGGCGCTGCCCGAGCGCGTCTACGGCGTGGTCGGTGCAGGTGAAGTGGGCGGGCGCCTGGTGCGCGTGCTGCACGGCCTGGGCTGGAAGGTGCTGGTGTGCGACCCGCTTCGCCAGGCTGCCGAAGGTGGTGACTATGTCAGCCTCGAAACCATCGTCCAGCAGTGCGATGTGATCAGCCTGCATACCCCGTTGCAGCGCGGTGGCGAGCACCCGACCTGGCACCTGCTGGGCCAGGCGCAGCTGGCGCAGTTGCGCCCAGGCGCCTGGCTGGTCAACGCCAGCCGTGGCCCGGTGGTGGACAACGCCGCCTTGCGCGAGCTGCTGCTGGACCGTGAAGACGTGCATGCGGTGCTGGACGTTTGGGAGGGCGAGCCGCAAGTCGACCTGCAACTGGCCGACCTGTGCACCCTGGCCTCACCGCACATCGCCGGCTACAGCCTGGACGGCCGCCAGCGTGGCACGGCGCAGATCTACCAGGCGCTGTGCCGCTTCCTCGGTGTGGACGAGCAGGTACAACTGGCCGACCTGCTGCCCAGGCCAACGCTGGCTCAGATCGAACTGGATGCCAGCACCGACCCGGCCTGGGCCTTGGCCACCCTGTGTCGCGCCGTGTATGACCCGCGCCGCGACGATGCCGATTTCCGCCGCAGCCTGAGCGATGACCCGCAACAGCAGCGTGCGGCGTTCGACCAGTTGCGCAAGCAGTACCCGCCACGGCGCGAAATCGAGGGGCTGGCCGTGCGCCTGCGTGGCGAGTCGCCGCAGCTGGCGCAATTGGTGAGTGCCCTGGGTGGTGTGTTGGTCTGATAGTCCCCGCTCCAGGATCATGCGCTCCTACAGGGCTATGCGCACGCCGACTGCCAGGCAAATAAAAACCCGGCGCAAGCGCCGGGTTGCTAGGAATTCGCCGATCAACCTTTGCGTACGCGCTCGACCCGGCTTTCTTCCAGGACCTTGCAGGCCTGCTGGATCATCTGCTCGGTGATCGGTACTTCGCGCCCCTGGCCGTCGATCAGCGAACCGCACACCTGCGGTTGCGGGTTGGTCTGGGGCTTCTGGTTGTCATTGCCATGCTGCAAGCTCATGCACTTTCTCCTCATCAGGTTCAAGCTCAGGTTAGACCTGCGCCGTGACCGGCCTGTGACAGCTACCGTGTCTCGGCAGGCACAGTCCAACAGAAACGGTGTGAAAGCTCCATAGTCTGGTTAGACCAATGGGCTATAGCAACCTACGGGCACTTCCCCCGGCAGGATGAATGGTAGTCTGCGGTTTCCCTGTGATTATGGTCGTTGCCATGCCCGAATCAGTCTCCCCGCGCCAACGCCGCGCCTTGCGCCTGGCCTGGCGGTTCATCCGCCCGTATCGCCGGCAGGTCATGCTGGCCTTGCTCGCGCTGGTGGTCACCGCCGGCATTACCCTGTCCATGGGCCAAGGTATCCGCCTGTTGGTCGACCAGGGCTTCATGACCCGTTCCGCGCACCAGCTCAACCAGACCATCGGCTTGTTCCTGCTGCTGGTGTTGGCGCTGGCAGTAGGCACCTTCAGCCGCTTCTACCTGGTGTCATGGATCGGTGAACGCTGCGTAGCCGATATCCGCCGTGCCGTGTTCGACCACCTCATCGGCCTGCATCCGGGCTTTTTCGAAGACAACCGCAGCTCTGAGATCCAGTCACGGCTGACCGCAGACACCACCCTGCTGCAATCTGTCATCGGCTCGTCATTGTCGATGTTCCTGCGCAATGCCTTGATGGTCATCGGCGGCGTGGTGTTGCTGTTCATCACCAACCCCAAACTCACCAGCATCGTGGTGGTGGCGCTGCCGCTGGTGCTGGCGCCAATCCTGCTATTTGGCCGCCGGGTCCGCAGCCTGTCGCGGCAGAGCCTGGACCGGGTTGCCGATGTGGGTAGCTACGTGGCCGAGACGCTGGGGCAGATCAAGACCGTGCAGGCCTACAACCACCAGGCGCATGACCGTGAACTGTTCGCCGGTACGGTCGAGGCAGCCTTTACCGTGGCCCGCAAGCGCATTGCCCAGCGTGCCTGGCTGATCACCCTGGTGATCGTGCTGGTGTTGGGGGCGGTGGGGGTGATGCTGTGGGTGGGTGGCATGGATGTGATCGCCGGGCGTATCTCCGCTGGCGAACTGGCGGCATTCGTGTTCTACAGCCTGATCGTCGGCAGCGCCTTCGGCACCCTCAGTGAGGTGATCGGTGAGCTGCAGCGTGCCGCAGGTGCCGCCGAGCGCATTGCCGAACTGTTGGCAGCACGCAGCGCTATTCTGCCACCTGCCGTGGCGCTGCCACAGCAGCGGGCCAGCGGGCGTATCGAGCTGCAGTCGCTGGTGTTTGCCTACCCGTCACGGCCCGGCGTGGCGGCGGTCGATGGCTTGAGCCTGGCCATCGAACCTGGGCAGACCGTCGCCCTGGTAGGCCCCTCGGGGGCAGGCAAGTCGACCTTGTTCGATCTGTTGCTGCGCTTTTACGACCCGCAGCAAGGGCGCATCCTGCTCGACGGCCAGCCGTTGACCGAACTGGACCCTGACCTGTTGCGCCGGCAGTTCGCCCTGGTGGCGCAGAACCCCGCGCTATTTCGTGGCACGGTGGAGGCCAACATCCGTTATGGCCGCCCCGAGGCGACCCAGGCCGAGGTTGAAGCAGCGGCCCGCGGCGCACATGCCGACGAATTCATCCGGCAGCTGCCGCAAGGCTACCAGACCCCGCTGGGCGAGGGCGGCATCGGCCTGTCCGGTGGCCAGCGTCAGCGCCTGGCGATTGCCCGGGCATTGCTGGTCGATGCGCCGATCCTGCTGCTGGACGAAGCCACCAGCGCCCTCGATGCGCAAAGCGAACACTTGATCCAGCAAGCGCTGCCCAGCCTGATGGCCGGGCGCACCACGCTGGTCATCGCCCATCGCCTGGCCACGGTGCAGCATGCCGAGCGCATTGCGGTGATTGACCAAGGCCGATTGGTGGCGGTGGGTAGCCATCGCCAGTTGATCGAGGAAAGCCCGCTGTATGCACGGCTGGCGGCCTTGCAGTTCACCAGTGGGTAAGGTGTCGCGGCGTTGTAATATTTCTGTAGCAATTGCCTGAGAGTATCTGCCTCGACTGTTGCGTAAGTGCTCGACCTGGCTGCCATTGCTTGATGGCAGCTTTTTTTTGCCTGCCAGTCATGGGGGCTGCGTTGCAGCCCATCGCAGGCAAGCCAGCTCCTACACGGGTTGCGTATGTGCTGAAGCATTGCGCTGCTTTTGTAGGAGCTGGCTTGCCTGCGATGGGCCGCACAGCGGCCCCAGTCTTTCCCTCTGGTTTCGAGACCCTCGATGTTGCGTAAATCCCTCAGAGTGCAAATTCTCTCGCTGGTCGGCGGCAGTGTGGTCGCGATGCTGCTGATCGCCTTGGTGTGTTTCCAGTTTCTGTCGTCCAGTGTGCGCGGTTATGCCGAGCTGGTAGACGGGCCGCTGCGCGCCTCGCAGTTGATCGACGAAGCAAACCTGCAGTTCAAGATCCAGGTGCAGGAATGGAAGAACGTGCTGCTGCGCGGGCGCCAGCCGGCAGAGATGGACAAGTACTGGCAGCAGTTCCAGGCCCGTGAGCAGCAGGTGCAGCAACTGCTTGGGCAACTGATTGACAGCAGCGATGCCAGGCTCAAGGCGCCACTGCAGCAACTGCGAGAAAGCCACCGGCAGCTGGGTCAGGCCTATGCACAGGGGCGTCAGGCTTTCCTGGCGGCAGGCGGTGATCCGGTAGCCGGCGACCAGGCGGTAAAAGGCGTGGACCGCGCTGCCAGTGAGCAGATGAGCGAACTGGTCGAGCAACTGCGTGCCGATGCCCGCCAGCGGGCGACCAGTATCAATGCCAGTGCCGAGCGCACGGTATGGCTGGGCGTGCTGGTGATGTTGGGGTCGGCGCTTCTGGTGGGCCTGTTTAGCCTGTGGCTGCTGAACCGCAACCTGATCGAGCCGATCCGCCAGCTGATCGAGTATGTCGCCCAGCTCAGCCAGGGCCGTTTTGCCGCCCGGGTCGACAGCCGTCGCGAGGATGAACTGGGGCGCCTGGCGCGGGCCGCCAACACCCTGCGCGATTTCCTGGCCGACACCGTTGGCCGGTTGCAGGACAATGCCCAGGAGCTGGAAGGCGCCAGCGGCCAGCTGCGCAGTATTGCTGGCGACATGGCCCGCGGCACCCATGACCAGTTCCAGCGGACCGACCAGGTGGCCACGGCCATGCATGAAATGTCTGCCACCGCCCAAGAGGTCGCCCGGCATGCCGCCGAGGCCGCCCGCGCGGCAGACGACGCTGACCACAGTGCCCAGGCGGGCGAGCAGGTGATGCAGCAGACCATCGACATCATCGGTGTGGTCAACCGCGAGATTGCCGGCACGGCGGCGGTGATTCGCGACCTCGAGCATGACAGCACGCGCATAGGCAAAGTGCTGGAAGTGATCCGCGGCATTGCCGAGCAGACGAACCTGCTGGCGCTCAACGCGGCCATCGAAGCGGCCCGCGCTGGCGAGGCCGGGCGCGGTTTTGCGGTGGTCGCCGATGAGGTGCGCAGCCTGGCTCAGCGCACGGCCGCGTCGATTGCCGAAATCCACCAGATCATCGAAGCGGTGCAGTCGGTGGAGGCGGTGAAGGCCATCGAAAGTGGTCAGCAACGCAGCCAGGAAGGGGCGAAACAGGTGGAGCAGGCCGGGCAAATGCTACAGCGCATTACCCAGGCCGTAGAGGCGATTCGCGACATGAACCGGCAGATTGCTACTGCGGCTGAAGAACAAACCAGCGTGGCCGAGGACATCTCGCGCAACCTGATCGAGATCACCCGCATTGCCACGGCCAACCAGGAGGCCGTGCAACACACCGAACAGGCCGGCCAGCGCCTGCATGGCTTGTCGGGGCAACTGGGCGAAGTCACCTCGCGCCTGACTGCCTGAAACACCCTCATGGTTGACACGCTCCCACAAAAAAAGCCCGCACAAGGCGGGCTTTTCATGAGGATCTGGTCGGAGAGACAGGATTCGAACCTGCGGCCTTCTCGTCCCGAACGAGACGCGCTACCTGGCTGCGCTACACTCCGATGAACAAAATCCTACTGCATCCGGTTTTGGCCAGCAAGCCCTTGTTGTTGAAAGGGCCTTTGCCAAAACCGGGACCAGATCAGAGCTCTTTGACGGTGCGGATCTGGTCTTTGTTCAGGCGCGTACGTTTGCCGTCCAATTGCTCGAATTCGTAGAAACCGGAGTCTTCATCGAAACTCGGCGTGTCGGTGGCCTGGATCTCGCGACCGTCGTTCAGCGTAATGACGGTCGGCGAGGCACAACCGGCGAGGGCGCCCAAGCCAAGGACAAGCAGAAAGGCGGGAAGGGTCCGTTTGATCATCGTTGTTCTCCAATTGCGATGGTGCTGGATGACAGTTATGACGCAGCACGTTAGTGCAAGTTCACTCCAAGTGCAGCATAGCGACAAATCCGTGCCGTTGACCCAGGGCAAACCGGAGGGGCGCAGCGTCGCAAAAGCCGCGCTGTGATATAAATGCGGCCATCCCTCTTCTGGTGACCGACACCCATGAAAGCCAAGGCAGATACCCCCTTCGTGCCGCTGAACATCGCCGTGCTAACGGTCAGCGACACCCGCACGTTTGATACCGACACCTCCGGGCAGATGTTCGTCGACCGCCTGAGCGCCGCCGGCCACCGCTTGGCTGAGCGTGTGCTGCTCAAGGACGACCTTTACAAGATTCGCGCCCAGGTCGCCACCTGGATTGCCGATGACCGCGTGCAGGTCGTGCTGATTACTGGCGGTACCGGCTTCACCGGCCGCGACAGCACCCCCGAGGCGGTGGCCTGCCTGCTGGACAAGCAGGTGGATGGCTTTGGCGAGTTGTTCCGGCAGATCTCCGTGCCTGATATCGGCACATCCACCATACAGTCGCGTGCCTTGGCCGGGCTGGCCAACGGCACCCTGGTGTGCTGCCTGCCGGGCTCGACCAATGCCGTGCGTACCGGCTGGGACGGCATCCTCGCCGAGCAGCTCGACGCCCGCCATCGCCCGTGCAACTTCGTACCCCACCTGAAGCAGGCAGCGGCCTGTGACAGCCGTGGCTGAGGTCCGCCCGGCCCGGCCGTTGATGCCGGTGGAACAAGCCCTGGAACAACTGCTGGCATTGGCCGAGGCGGCGCCGATTCGCGAAACCGAAAACCTGCCATTGGCCGAGGCTGAAGGCCGAGTGCTGGCCACCGACCTGGTGGCCTCGCTCGACCTGCCGCCTTGGCCGAACAGCGCCATGGACGGCTACGCCTTGCGCCAGGCCGACTGGCAGGGCCAGCCGTTGCCGGTCAGCCAGCGGATTTTCGCCGGCCATGCGCCACAGCCGCTGCAACCAGGTACCTGCGCACGCATTTTTACCGGCGCACCCGTGCCGGAAGGTGCCGACTGCGTCGAGATGCAGGAAAACACCGAAGTGCTTGAAGACGGCCGGGTTCGCTTCCTTGAGCCGCTGCAAGCCGAACAGAACATTCGGCCTCAGGGCCAGGAAACCCGCAAGGGTGAGCAGGTGATGAACGCCGGCACCCGCCTTGGGCCGATCGAGCTAGGCCTGGCGGCGACGCTGGGCCATGGCCGCCTGGACGTGGTACGCAAGGTGAAAGTGGCCGTGCTGTCCACTGGCGACGAACTGGTCGAGCCTGGCCTGCCGCTGGGGCCTGGGCAGATCTACAACAGTAACCGCAGGCTGCTGGTCAGCTGGTTGCAGCGGCTGGGTTGCGAGGTGGTCGATGCTGGTATCCTGCCGGATGACCTGGCGCGCACCCGCGCCTGCCTGGCCGGGCTGGGCCATGTCGACCTGATCCTGTCCACTGGCGGGGTTTCGGTGGGCGAGGCCGATTACCTCGGCGCTGCCCTGCGCGGAGCTGGCGAGCTTGTGTTATGGAAGCTGGCGATCAAGCCGGGCAAGCCGCTCACCTTCGGCCACTTCCAGGGCGTACCGGTGATCGGCCTCCCAGGTAACCCGGCCTCGACCCTGGTCACCTTTGGCCTGCTGACCCGGCCCTATCTGTTGCGGCGCCAAGGGGTGGCCGATGTTACACCACTGCGTTTCGACATGCCGGCGGGCTTTGACTGGCCCAAGCCAGGCACGCGCCGCGAATACCTGCGCGCGCGCATCGAGCACGGCCAGGTGCGCATCTACAAGAACCAGAGTTCGGGTGTGCTGCGCAGCGCGGCCTGGGCCGAGGGGCTGGTGGAGGTGCGCGAAGGCAGCACGCCGAAGCCGGGTGACAGCGTGCCGTTCATTCCTTTCAGCGAGCTACTTGGCTGAGCGTCCCACCCAAGCCCCGGCCAGCGGCGCTGCTTTGGCCGGTGCCGCCTGGGTCAGGCGCATGTGCACGGTTTCCAGTTGCTGGGCAGCCACGCTCCAGTCGTGGCGTTGACGGACGAACTGGCGCCCACCCGCGCTCAACTGGCTCATGCGCCAAGGCTGGTTGAGCAGTTGGGTGATCAACAACGCCAGTTGGTCGCCGTCATCACTGCCCAGGTAGTGTTCGCCATTGTTCGCTGCCAGGCCGGAAATGCCTTTGCCGGTGGTGATGACCGGTAAGCCGGCGGCCATCGCTTCGAGGATTTTCACCTTTGAGCCTCCGGCATAGCGCAGTGGCGCAAAAAACAGCGCGGAACGCCGCTGCAGTTCACGCAGGTCGGGGCGGTAGCCGAACCATTCGATGCGCGGGTCATTCCAGTGCAGCTTCCAGCTGGTCGGCATGGCATGCCCGGCTATCGCCAGGCGCACGGCTGGGTTGCTCATCCACACCTGAGGCATGATGTCTTCCAGTGCCCACTCGATGGCCTCCAGGTTGGCACCGTACTCGAAGTTGCCGACAAACAGCAGGCGCTGGCTGTGCAGCGAAGGTTGCACGGGCTCATAGAAATCACAATCCACGCCATTCACCACCACGTTCACCGGGCGCCCGCTGATCTGCCCGATCAGTTCGGCATCGTGGGCGCTGACTGCTACCAGTTCGGTGGGCTGGCGCAGCACCCGGTGTTCCCAACGCCGGTAGCGCCAGCGGTCAAAGGCATTGAGAGGGCGTAGCCACAGCGGCAGGCGATCGTGGCAGGCACTGCCCGTCACCGACTCCAGGTTGTGCTCGCTGAGCATGTAGGGCAGGCCACGGGCCTGTAGCGCTTTTTCGAACGGCTGGAAGCTATAGCTGTGCTCGATCTGGATCACGTCCCAGGGTTCGTCCAGCAATTGCTCGAAGCGGTGCCGCAGGCGCGAGGACAGGCCATTGATGATCGCCCGCATGGGGTAGTCGATGATCGGTGATGCCAGCAGGTTCAGCGGGTTGTGCAGCGGCCGTCGCGGCAGCACGATCAGGCGTTCGAGCAGCGGTTCCAGGGCCTCTCGTGCGGCATCGCTGAGGGGGATTTTCGATTGTACCAGCAGGGTTATCCGGTGGCCGCGCTGGGCCAGTGCGCGTATCAGGTGATATTGCCGGGTCTTGCAGCCGCTGGTGGTCGGCCAGGGCAGGTAAGGCAGTGTCCAGAGAATGCGCATGGCCTGTGGCCCTCGCTGACGGCTGCAGATGGCAAGACGCGCCCGACGGCAGTGTGCAACGCACTGCCGGGAGGCGCGTCCTTGGCTAGGGGTAAGGCGGGCCTGGGCATTCAGAAGTCAAAAAGCTGACTCATCTGAAGGTGTTTCCTGCTCAGGTCAAAAACGTGTCAAAAGTTCATTAGCAGAGCATAGTCGGGCATTGTCGACTGTGTGAAGAATGCCATCATTTTCTCAAACCGAAGGCTGGTGCTATCCCTGTTTTTGGGCGGGCATGCAACGATCTGTGCAAGCCTGTGGTCGAGATCAGGGTTGGCCAATTTCACGGAGACGCGCACATGCAAGAGCGCAAGGCGATGCTGGTCCTGCACGGCAAGCAGGCGATGAACGAAGAACTGCGCAGTGCCGTGGGCGACCTGCGCGACACCGGCTGGGTGCTGGATGTGCGGGTGACCTGGGAGGCGGGTGACGCGCAGCGCCTGGTTACCGAGGCGCTGGCGGCGGGCTACAGCCATATCGTCGCGGGTGGCGGCGACGGCACGTTGCGCGATGTGGCGCAGGCCATGGGGCAGGCCGCTACCAACGCCAGCCTGGCGCTGTTGCCATTAGGCACTGCCAACGATTTTGCCAGGGCCGCCGGCATTCCCCTCGAACCGGCCGCGGCGCTGGCCTTGCTGAATGTCGAGCCACAACCCATCGACCTTGGTCAGGTCGGCGATCAGCTGTTCCTCAACATGGCGACGGGCGGCTTCGGCAGCCAGGTCACCGCCAATACTTCCGAAGACCTGAAGAAAGTACTGGGCGGTGCCGCCTACCTGTTCACGGGGTTGTCTCGCTTCAGCGAACTGCAGGCCGCTTCGGTGGAGCTGCAAGGGCCGGACTTTCACTGGCAGGGGCCGCTGCTGGCGCTGGGTATCGGCAATGGCCGCCAGGCCGGTGGCGGGCAGGTACTGTGCCCGGAAGCCGTGGTCAACGACGGCTTGCTCGACGTCGCCATCCTGCCTGCGCCACAAGAGGTGGTCGGAGCGTTGCGCGACCTGCTGGCGGGCGACGGCCTGTTCGTACGGGCCAGGTTGCCGTGGGTGGAGATCAAGAGTTCGCAGGGGCTGGACATCAACCTTGATGGCGAACCCTTGCAAGCCGACAACCTGCGCTTTCAGGCCAGGCCCGCTGCCTTGCAGCTGCACCTGCCGCCCGGGTCGCCGTTGCTCAGTCGTCCAGGCTGATGATTTTTTCGCGCACGGCAAACAGCACCAGGCCAGCCACATCGTGAATCTGCAGGCGCTTCATGATCTGCGAGCGATGGGTTTCCACCGTCTTGATCGACAGGCCCAGGCCCGCTGCGATTTCCCGAGTGGATTTGCCACGCACGATCAGGCGCAGGATTTCCAGCTGCCGCGCGGTCAGGTTGTGCCGCTCGCCAGTGCCGTGCTTGCCTTGCCTGGTGTGCTGTAATGCCTGGTTGATGACGGTGTGGGCGATGGCCGGGCTGAGGTAGCGTTCGCCGTGGCGCACCGCCTCCAGGGCCTGCTCCAGCTCGGTGGCACTGGTGTCCTTGAGCAGGTAGCCGTGGGCGCCACTTTCCAGGGCGCGCATGATCAGGTCCGGGTCGGTATGCATCGACAAGACCAGCACCTTGCAGGTGCTGCCGCTGGCCCGCAATTGAGTGAGGGCGTCCAGGCCGCTGGTTGAACGCATGGAAATGTCCAGCAGGACAATATCGGGCGCCAGTGTGCGCACCTGTTCGAGCAGCTGGCTGCCATCATCGGCTTCACCGATCACACCGTAGCCGGGGATGTCGCAAACCAGCGCACGTACCCCGGCACGGATCAGCGAGTGGTCGTCTACCAGCAGCAGTCTACAGGTCATGGGTGGCAGTACTCCTGGCGCGTTGCTGGGTGCGCGGTGGCCACGGGAACACCGCTTCTATCCGCGTGCCCAGGCCAAGCTGGCTGGTGATGTCGAGGCTGCCGTGCAAGGCGGTGACCCGCTCGTGCATGCCGGCCAGGCCGCGCTGGCCAGCTTCGGCCGGGTGGCGGGCGGGCACAAAGCCACGGCCATCATCACGGATCGACAACGCCAGGCCCTCGGGGGTGCGTTGCAGGCGGATGACCAGGTTGTGTGCCTGGGCGTGACGCAGCATGTTGGTCACGGCTTCCTGAGTGATGCGAAACACCGCCATGGCCACGGCTTCGTCGATGCCTCCCAGGCGTTGGTTGCATGCCAGGCTCCATTGCACCCCGCTGCTGGCCAGGGTGCGCACCAAGTGTGCGCGCAGGCTGGCTTCGAGCCCCAGGCTGGCCAGTTGCCGCGGGTTGAGTAGGGAGGACACATCGCGCACGGCGCCAAGGGTGTCATCCAGCGTGCTGCGCAGGGCATCGCAGTGGCCCTGCAGTTCGTCGGGCATGCGCCGTTGCAGCCATTGCAGCTGCAGTTTGGCGGCGGTGAGCAACTGGCCGATATCGTCGTGCAGCTCCCGGCTCAGATGCTGGCGCTCGTCTTCCTGCACCTTGAGCATGCGCTCGGCGAGCTCGGCCGGGCGCAGGCTGATCGACCTGGCGCCCAGGCCCAGTTGCACGGCCGCCCCCAGCGTTGCGGCGAATTGCAGCACCAGCAGGCTGGCGGGGATTGCCAGGTTGGCCAGGTACAGCAGCAGGTTGGTGACCAGCGAGGCCACACACAGCCCGACTGTCAGCCAACGCAGCAGGGCAGCGCGGGAACAGCAACGCATGGGAATCTTCAAGCGTGGGAGCATAAATAAGGAAGCCACTGAAGTATTGCTGATGGAGGCCTTGCACAATGCTGGTCAGAGGCTTTGGCGCAGTACTTTCGATGTTTTTTCGAACACGTGATGTGCAACCTTTTTTGCGGTCGCAAACGTGTGTGGGGGCGCATATTACCACTTCGCCTGGCATCGGTCGCGGCTGGGTAACGCTTTGAAACGCCTGCTGGTCGGGCCGTGGCGAGTAGCAAAGTGCCACCCTTTAATCGCGCTGGTCGAACTTGTGCAGCAACTATGCGGTAATGTTTCAACAGGGCCCGTTGAAAACATGGAGAACTTTCCAAGTTTGACCCTGATGGGGCTTGGATAATCGTGCTTAGTTGCACTTTGGCTCAGTTTTAGTGCGCAGGTTTGGACCGGCTTCTGCGGCTGCCGGAGATCATGGTGTCATGTGGGTGAATGCACACGTTGCCTTCTTCATCGCAGGACGCGCAGGCGGGTGCGAACGGCTGTTGCACGACCTTGGCCAGCTCACCCAGCAGTACCAGCTGCTCGCCGATGTCCAGGTTAAGCCGCCCGGTACGGGTATCGACCAGTTCCAGCTGCCAGGCCAGCAGGGTCAGGCAGGCCCCTATCGCGGGTAGGGCTTCACGGGGCAGGCAGCCGCCGTGACAAGCCGGGGCAAGTAACTGTTGCAGGGCGGTGGCGTAGTGGGCGACTTCACGCAGGCCCAGGCGTGTGGCCTGCCGGGCGAGGCTGTCGAGGGCGTTGTCCAGGCAACGGCAGGCATCCGGGTCATTGTCGATCAGCTCCAGATGCTGCAGGCATTCCTGGGCCTGGGACAGCAGTACCTGGGCATCCAGCAGGAAGCCCTGCAGGGCGTCATCGAACGATAAGGCAGTGTCCATGATCAGGTCCCCGCGCGTGGGGTAGGCGCAAGGGACGGGCACGCCAAAACGATAGCTAACAAAAGCCTGACTCCATTCATGCAATGAGAATGGCGTCACATTAATGGCTAAAGGATATCGCGAACATCAGGTTGCACCCGATTGCTCCTAAGGGTTTCCCTGATGCGAAGCTAAGGTGGGGAACTTTTGGCCTGCCGTTGTTTTGTCACGGAGTGCCCGCAGTAAAGCATGATGGTAAAGTGATATCAATTGCCTGCTCGGCATTTTCCCGCATGGGTCAAGGTGTGCGGGAAGCCGCCGATACAGGGTAGATGATTTCACCTTTTTCGACTCAAGCCTGGGGGTTTTCCAATGGCTGGCATTCTCGACACGGTAGACCAACGCACGCAACTGGTAGGTGAGAACCGCCTGGAAATCCTGATGTTCCGCCTGGCCGGTCGCCAGTTGTTCGCGATCAACGTGTTCAAGGTTCAGGAAGTGCTGCAGCTGCCCAAGCTGACCCTGATGCCGCAGCGTCATCCCTTTGTCTGTGGTGTGGTCAACCTGCGTGGGCAGACCTTGCCGGTGATCGACCTGTCCCAGGCAATCGGCATGCGCCCGCTGCAACCGGGGCCGGACAGCACCATCATTGTCACCGAGTACAACCGCTCAGTGCAGGCCTTCCTGGTGGGCGGTGTCGACCGCATCGTCAACATGAACTGGGAGTCGATCATGCCGCCGCCTTCCAGCGCCGGGCGCCAGCATTACCTGACTGCCATCACCAAGGTCGATGACCAGTTGGTGGAGGTGATCGACGTGGAGAAGGTGCTGGCCGAAATCGTGCCGTACAACGCCCGCGTCTCTGGCGAAAAACTTGCCGACCCGGTGCTGGCCCGGGCACGTGGGCGCGAGGTGCTGCTGGTGGATGACTCCAGCGTGGCCCTGGCGCAGTTGCGCGACACCCTGTCCCAGCTGGGCGTGAAGCTGCATGTGGCCAGTGATGGCCTGAAAGCGCTGCGCATGCTCAAGGGCTGGGCCGATGCCGGCGAAGACGTATGCGAAAAGCTGCTGATGGTGTTCACCGACGCCGAAATGCCGGAAATGGACGGCTACCGGTTGACCACCGAGATTCGTAGCGATGCGCGCCTGCGCCAGCTTTACGTGGTGTTGCACACCTCGCTGTCGGGCAGTTTCAACGAGTCCATGGTGAAGAAGGTCGGCTGTGACAACTTCCTTTCCAAGTTCCAGCCCGATCGCCTGGTCGACGTGGTCAAGCAACGCCTGCTGCTGGATACCGCCACTGCGTGATTGCCGGGCCGGCCAGGTATAAGCTTGGCTTTTGGCATGACGCGAGGCGGCAGGGATGTTTCTCAGTGAGTTGTATCGATACCCGCTGAAGTCGGGGCAGGCACAAGGCCTGCAGGCTTCAGCGGTGGGTTTGTTGGGGTTGCAGGGCGACCGGCGCTGGATGGTGGTGGAGGAAGAAAACGGACGCTTCCTGACCCAACGCGCCTGGCCACGGCTCGGCCAGATCACGGCGAGCGATGACGACAACGGCCGGTTGCTGTTGCAGGCACCTGGTCAGGCGCCGCTGTGGGTGGCGGTGCCGCCTGCCGATGATGCCCTGCGCGGGGTGACCATCTGGCGCGATACCCTGCGCGTGCCGGACGCAGGAGATGCGGCGGCGGCCTGGCTGAGCGAGCTGCTGGGCAAGCCCGTGCGCCTGGTGCATTGCCCGGAACAGCGTGCGCGCTACTTGCCCAACGGTTATGGCTTCAACAGTGACCGGGCGGCGTTTCCCGATGGCTTCCCCTTGCTGCTGATTGGCCAGGGCTCGCTGGACGAGCTGAGCCGGCGCGTTGGTCGGCCGATGGAGATGCTGCGCTTTCGGCCCAACCTGGTGGTGGAGGGCGCTGAACCGTTTGCCGAAGATGGCTGGAAGCGCATTCGTATTGGCAGCTTGGAGTTTCGTGTGCTCAAGCCCAGTGTGCGCTGCGTCTTCACTACCATCGATCCGGCTACGGGCGAGCGCAGTGAAGACCGCGAGCCGATGGCTACGCTGAAGACCTTTCGTGAAAAGGAGGGGGATGTGCTGTTCGGGCAGAACCTGGCGGTAGATGGCAGTGGCAGATTGGAGGTAGGGATGCAGGTGGAGGTGCTGGAGTAGATATATTGCCTGTACCGGCCTCTTCGCGGGTAAACCCGCTCCTACAACGAGCTCATAACCCTTGTAGGAGCGGGTTTACCCGCGAAGAGGCCGGTAGAGGCTCAGCAAACCTCACATGTCATCAAAATACCGCTCATGCCAGTCCACCAGCGGCTGCGGCGCGTTCAGCTTCTGCCCATAGATCACCGAATACGACAGCACGTTCTGCACATACTGGCGCGTTTCGTCGAACGGGATCGACTCTACCCACACATCGAAGCTCAGGTGCTTGGCGCCTTTCAGCCACTGTCGCACACGCCCCGGCCCGGCGTTGTAGGCTGCCGAGGCCAGTACCCGGTTGCCGTTGAACTGGCTGTGCACCTGGCTCAGGTAGGCCGCGCCCAACTGGATGTTCTTGTCCGGGTTCAGCACCTGCGCCGGCGAAGCCAGCGGAATGCTGAACTTGCGAGCGGTTTCCTTGGCCGTGGCTGGCATCAGCTGCATCAGGCCGCTGGCACCCACTGGTGAGCGTGCGTCTTCCATGAAGGCGCTTTCCTGGCGGGTGATGGCAAACACCCAGCTCGAATGCAGGCCGCGCACTTTGGCTTCGCGTACCAGGGTATCGCGGTGGGCCATAGGGAAACGGATGTCCAGGTCGTCCCAGTACTGCGCCTGGCTGATGGTGCGAATGGCCGGGAAGTACCAGCGCAGCTCATAACCCAGGCGCGCCTGGGCGACCATCTCGTCACGGGTGAAGTGGCGGCTCACGTGGTACCACTCGCGGCGGCCTTCGACGATCTGGCCGCGGGCGTGGAACTCCAGTGCGCGCTGGATGCCCGGGGTGTTGCGCACTTTCTTGACCAGTTGCGGGCTCAGCAGCAGCGGCTTGTTGTTGAGCTGGTACGGCGTCTGCGCCCGGTCGGCAGCGAGGAAGCCATAGAAGTCACGCTCGCGCGCCACGGTCTTGTACAGCAGCGGGATCTGCGGGTTGTTCGGCTGTGCCAGTTCCAGGCTGCGTGCCTGCCAGTACTTCCAGCGGCTGCTGGCGGCCAGGTCCTGCGGCAGGCGCTTGGTCAACTCGTAGGCGTCCTCCCAGCGGCCCAGGCGCAGCAACAGGCGCAGGCGCCACTCGCTGACGGTGTTGTCACGCAGTTCGGGGTCGTAGCGGGTCATCAGGTCGAGCGCACGCGGGTCATAGCGGCGTGCCAGGGTCAGGCCGATTTCGCGGGCGATGGCCACCTTTTCGTCGCGGGAGAAGTGCATGCGCTGGGCATAATCGTCGAGCAGCGCCATGGCCCGCTCCGGGTCCTGGCGGGCCAGGCGGCGCAGGCCGAGGCTTACCACATCGGACATCGCCTCGTTGGCCGGGGTGAAGCGCGACGGCTGGTTGAGCAGCTCGGGCTTCTGTGCCACGTCAACCAGCAGGCGCCCCTGCGGGCCAAGGGTGGTCAGCGTGTTGACCAGGTTGTTGGCCAGGCCGTAGTTGCGCGCCTGGGCCGCCAGCTTGGTGCGTTCCCAGCGTTTGCTCTCGGTCAGCTGGCCTTCGGTCGCCCACATGCCGAACAGTGTGTCGCACGCGGCAGGTTGCGACTTGCCGACGTTCCACAGCTTGTCGGCGGTGGCGTTGCCTTCGGCCCGCAGGCCATGGCTGAGCTGGTACTGGCCATTGAGGCAGTCCAGTTCGGTGAAGTTGAGTTTGGGGTCGTAGTACTTGACGAAGGTATCCCACTCGCCGCGTTCGGCCAGCCAGCGCAACCAGCGCAGTTTCATCCAGTTGGCCTGGGGCAGGTCGCCATGCTTGGCGAGGAAACCCTCGATTTCCTGGTTGCTGGCGCTTTTCAGGCGGGCCGTGAGCTCATCGTAGGCCAGGTAGGGCGTCAGCGGGTAGTCGCTCAGGGCTTGGGCATAACGCAGGTACGGGCCTTTGTCGCCCTTGGCCAGCGCACGCTTGGCCTCGTCGTAGTACTGGCGTTGCAAGGTCAGGTCGGCAGCCTGTGCCGCGCAGGTGGCAGCGGTAAGCAGCAGGCAGGATGCAATATGTAACAGGCGGCTGCGCATGATACGTCCGGGCAGTTGAACCATGGGGAAGTGACGGCGAAGCCAGCACTGTTGGAAGCTATTGCCTTAGCTTAGCCGTTTGCCGGCTGCGGGTGAAAGCACTGTGCTTGTATCGGGATATTAAGTTCGACCGGATGTCGCCAGCTGCTCGCCGTTTACCCTGGCGGGTGCCGTCGGGTGCCAAGTCAGGTAGAATGCGCGCCCGATTTATGGAGACCAACATGACCCTGCTCAAATTCAGCGATGTGTCCCTCGCATTCGGCGCCATGCCGCTGCTGGACAAAGTGTCCTGGCAGATCGCTCGTGGCGAGCGGGTGTGCATCATCGGCCGCAACGGCACCGGCAAGTCGAGCATGCTGCGCCTGGTCAAGGGCGAACAGAAGGGCGACGACGGCGAAATCTGGCGCGCCCCGGGCCTGAAGATCGGCGAACTGCCGCAAGAGCTGCCGGTGGCCGACGAGCGCACGGTGTTCGACGTGGTAGCGGCTGGCCTGGATGGCGTCGGCGAACTGCTGGCGCAGTTCCACCACCTGAGCATGAACATCCAGGGTGACGAAGACCTGGAAAAGCTGATGCATGTCCAGCACGAGCTGGAAGCCCGTGACGGCTGGCGCCTGCAGCAAGTGGTGGAAAGCACCCTCAGCCGCTTGCAACTGCCCGCCGACAAGACCCTGGCCGAGCTGTCCGGTGGCTGGCGCCGCCGCGTGCTGCTGGCCCAGGCGCTGGTGTCGGAGCCTGACCTGCTGCTGCTCGACGAACCGACCAACCACCTGGACATCGGTGCCATCGCCTGGCTCGAAGAGGCCCTGCGCGGCTTCAACGGCGCGGTGCTGTTCATCACCCACGACCGTTCCTTCCTGCAGAACCTGGCCACCCGCATTCTCGAACTGGACCGTGGCGGCCTGATCGACTGGAACGGCGACTACGCCAGCTTCCTGGTGCACAAGGAGGCGGCGTTGGCCGCCGAAGAAACCGCCAACGCGCTGTTCGACAAGCGCCTGGCCCAGGAAGAAGTGTGGATCCGCCAGGGCATCAAGGCGCGCCGTACCCGCAACGAAGGCCGTGTGCGTGCACTGAAGGCCCTGCGCGTGGAGCGTGGCGAGCGCCGCGAGCGCCAAGGCAGGGCCAACATCCAGATCGAAGCGGCAGACAAGTCCGGCAAGCAGGTGATGGTGCTGGAGAACGTCAGCTTCCATCACGCCGACGGGCCTTTGCTGGTCAAGGACTTTTCCATGGTCCTGCAGCGCCAGGACCGTATTGGCCTGCTGGGCGCCAACGGTACCGGCAAGACTACCCTGCTGAAGATGATGCTGGGCGACCTTGAGCCGACCGCAGGCAAGGTGGAGCGTGGCACCAAGCTGGAAGTGGCCTATTTCGACCAGATGCGCCACCAGCTTGACCTGGAAAAGACGGTAATCGACAACCTTGCCGAAGGCCGCGACTTCATCGAGATCGATGGCCAGAACCGCCACGTGCTGAGCTACCTGGGCGACTTCCTGTTCAGCCCCCAGCGTGCGCGCACGCCGGTCAAGGCACTGTCGGGTGGTGAGCGTGCGCGGCTGTTGCTGGCCAAGCTGTTCAGCAAGCCGGCCAACCTGCTGGTCCTCGACGAACCGACCAACGACCTGGACGTGGAAACCCTCGAGCTGCTTGAAGAGGTGCTGTCCAACTACAAGGGCACCGTGCTGATGGTCAGCCACGACCGGGCCTTCCTCGACAACGTCGTCACCAGCACCCTGGTGTTCGAGGGCGAGGGCAAGGTGCGTGAGTACGTCGGTGGCTACGAAGACTGGATTCGCCAGGGCGGCTCGCCGAAGCTGCTGGGCGTGACCGAGAGCAAGGGCGGCAAGTCTGCGCTCAACAGTGCGGTGGTGGAGAAAGTCGAGGCCAAGCCAGAGCCTGTTGCTGCGCCGGTGGTGGAAGAGGCTTCGAAGAAGAAGCTCAGCTACAAGTTGCAGCGTGAGCTGGAGATGCTGCCGGGGCAGATCGACGCACTGGAGCAGCGCATGGCAGAAGCCCAGGAAGAAGTGAATGCGGCGGGGTTCTATCAGCGGCCGATTGCGGAAACTTCCGCGGTACTGGCGAAGATCGAGAAGCTGCAGGGCGAGCTGGATGTATTGGTAGAGCGCTGGGCTGAGCTGGAAGGCTGATTGGCGTTAGCCTGATCCGGCCTCTTCGCGGCGGTTCGACGCCTCGATGAACCCGCTCCTACAAGGGTATGCGATCCCTTGTAGGAGCGGGTTCACCCGCGAAGACCCTTTACAGGTTAAATCAATCCTTCTTCTGCAACCGCACCGCCAGCACATCACACGGCGCGCCATGCAACACGTCATTGGCTGTCGACCCTAGCAACAGGGCCAGCCCATGGCGGCCATGGCTGCCGACCACGATCAGGTCGCACTTCTGGTCCTTGGCCAACTGGTGGATTTCCTGGCGCGGTTGGCCGTAGGTCAGGTGCGAATCGCCGCGGTTGATATCCGGGTATTTGTTGAACAGGCGCTCCATGCGCTCCTTGGCCTGGTCGAACTGCTGCTGTTGCAGTTGCGACAGGTCCATGGGGACGTCACCGCCAAAGGCCATGGCCATCGGCTCGACGATGTGCACCAGCGACACCTTGGCGCCTGAGGGCTCGGCGAGCTTCATGGCGCGCTTGATCACCGGGTCGCATTCTTCGGTCAGGTCGACGGCGACCAACAAATGTTCGTATTGCATGAGCGGTACTCCTGACAATCGCGATAGAAGAAGTATGGTCGCTTTTGGGCGGGTCTTCCGTGAAAAATGGCTAACCAGCTCATTTGCAACGCTTTATGGGGTCTACTGATATGACGGTATTGCTGGTGGTGTCAATCCTTGCGCTGATTCTCAGCCCGCTTTCCTGGCTGCGCAGTTCGCGCAAACAGAGCGAGCAGATGAAGCTGCGCCTGGAGGCGCGGCGCATGGGGCTGGCCATGCAACTGGCGCCGCAGCAGTGGCCGCACTGGCTGGAGAAAGAGCCGCCAAGCCCTTGCCCGCAGTACCATCGGGCGCGCCGCCGCGGGCATGAAGACAGCTTCAGCTTCTGGCAAGTCAGCCCGGGAGTGTGGTGGAACCAGTGGCGTGAACCCTGCGAAGATCCTCGCTTTGTCGAGGCATTGGCGCGCTTGCCGGCAAGCGTTTACAAGGTCGAGGCCGATGCGCGGATGATTGCCCTGTACTGGACCGAGCGGGGCGATACGGCTGTATTGCAGGATGTTGCCTACGTCCTTGAAACCTTGGCCTGACAGCTGATTCTTGAGCTGACACCACTCCCTGTGGGAGTTTCACAACACATAACGACAAAGCGGCGGCTTGGCATACCCCTGAAGGGGTGGGGTGCCAAGTCGCCGCTTTGCGTTCTGCTGTCGCAGAAAAGGCCAGGCAGGCCGGGTATACATTTCAAGCAAGTGGGAGTGTAGCCGGTTGCCAGTGATGTGGTTGGGGAATTTTTTGGGGCGGGTGAGGGTGGGCTGCGAGGTGCCTGGCGGGGGATTTGCGGTGTTGTCGAGATCGAGCGCCGCCCGCGCGGCGCTTCGCGGCACAAGGCCGCTCCCACATCTGTTTCGGGCCAATCTCTCCTGTGAGGTCGCCTCTGTCCGCCTTGTTTGTCCCATTCGATATCGAAGGGGAAGCAGTTGCTTTTCATTGTTCCCCAGCCATGCACCAAGGGCACAGGAATAACTGGCCCGAAACAGATGTGGGAGCGGCCTTGTGCCGCGAAGCGCCGCGCGGGCGGCGCTCGATCTCAATGCCATCATCAAACCCAGGCCCTACACCAGAAAACTGCAACGTTCCTTCGGCGCCATAGTCAATCGCTGACATGAATGTTCGGCGATCACTGTCATCATGTTTTGTACCAGGGCGATACAAAATGACCGGAAAGTCGCGTTTTCGCCGTGCTCGTGAGCATTTGACAACGTCGATCTTTTCGGAGAATGTGTGCACACCCAAATCAAACGGGCGTATGAATTGAGCGTTTGTATGTCATGACGCCAAGCCATACTTCCGACTAGCGCGCTGACGGGTGTGCCTGGGGCGGGGCAGATAGGCCTGCTCTTGCTGCAGCGATCGGCGTGTACAGTTCAGCTTCCATATCGTGGAGATCAGTTGATGATTTACGAAGGTAAAGCCATCACGGTTAAGGCTCTTGAAAGTGGCATCGTCGAGCTCAAGTTCGACCTCAAGGGTGAGTCCGTCAACAAGTTCAACCGCCTGACCCTGAACGAGCTGCGCCAGGCCGTCGAAGCCATCCAGGCCGACGCCTCGGTCAAGGGCGTTATCGTCAGCAGTGGCAAGGACGTGTTCATCGTCGGCGCCGACATCACCGAGTTCGTCGACAACTTCAAGCTGCCCGAGGCCGAACTGGTCGCCGGCAACCTGGAAGCCAACCGCATCTTCAACGCCTTCGAAGACCTCGAAGTGCCGACCGTTGCCGCCATCAACGGCATCGCCCTGGGTGGCGGCCTGGAAATGTGCCTGGCGGCCGACTACCGGGTCATGTCCACCAGCGCCAAGATCGGCCTGCCGGAAGTCAAGCTGGGTATCTACCCGGGCTTTGGCGGTACCGTGCGCCTGCCGCGCCTGATCGGCTCTGACAACGCCATCGAGTGGATCGCCGCCGGTAAGGAAAACCGCGCCGAAGACGCCCTGAAAGTCGGTGCCGTCGATGCCGTGGTTGCCCCAGAGCTGCTGCAGGCCGGTGCCCTGGACCTGATCAAGCGCGCCATCAGCGGCGAGCTGGACTACAAGGCCAAGCGCCAGCCGAAGCTGGAAAAGCTCAAGCTCAACGCCATCGAGCAAATGATGGCCTTCGAAACCGCCAAGGGCTTCGTCGCCGGCCAGGCCGGCCCGAACTATCCGGCCCCGGTCGAAGCCATCAAGAGCATTCAGAAAGCCGCCAATTTCGGCCGCGACAAGGCCCTGGAAGTCGAGGCCGCAGGCTTCGCCAAGCTGGCCAAGACCTCGGTAGCCGAAAGCCTGATCGGCCTGTTCCTGAACGACCAGGAGCTCAAGCGCAAGGCCAAGGCGCATGACGAAATCGCCCACGACGTGAAGCAGGCCGCCGTGCTCGGCGCCGGCATCATGGGGGGCGGCATCGCCTACCAGTCGGCGGTCAAGGGCACCCCGATCCTGATGAAGGACATTCGCGAGGAAGCCATCCAGCTGGGCCTGAACGAGGCCTCCAAGCTGCTCGGCAACCGCGTCGACAAGGGGCGTTTGACCCCGGCCAAGATGGCCGAGGCACTCAACGCCATTCGCCCGACCCTGTCCTATGGCGATTTCGCCAATGTCGACATCGTAGTCGAGGCGGTGGTCGAGAACCCGAAGGTCAAGCAGGCGGTACTGGCTGAAGTGGAAGGGCAGGTAAAAGAGGATGCAATCCTTGCCTCCAACACATCGACCATCTCCATCAACCTGCTGGCCAAGGCACTCAAGCGCCCGGAAAACTTCGTCGGCATGCACTTCTTCAACCCGGTGCACATGATGCCGCTGGTGGAAGTGATCCGTGGCGAGAAGTCCAGTGAAGTGGCGGTCGCCACCACCGTGGCCTACGCCAAGAAAATGGGCAAGAACCCGATCGTGGTCAACGACTGCCCGGGCTTCCTGGTCAACCGCGTGCTGTTCCCTTACTTCGGCGGTTTCGCCAAGCTGGTCAGCGCCGGTGTCGACTTCGTGCGCATCGACAAGGTCATGGAAAAGTTCGGCTGGCCGATGGGCCCGGCCTACCTGATGGACGTGGTTGGCATCGACACCGGCCACCATGGCCGTGACGTCATGGCCGAAGGCTTCCCGGACCGCATGAAGGACGAGCGCCGCTCGGCCGTCGATGCGCTGTACGAAGCCAACCGCCTGGGCCAGAAGAACGGCAAGGGCTTCTACGCCTACGAAACCGACAAGCGCGGCAAGCCGAAGAAGGTCTTCGACGCCACCGTGCTCGACGTGCTCAAGCCGGTCGTGTTCGAACAGCGTGAAGTCACCGACGAAGACATCATCAACTGGATGATGGTGCCGCTGTGCCTGGAGACCGTGCGCTGCCTGGAAGACGGCATCGTCGAAACCGCCGCCGAAGCCGACATGGGCCTGGTCTACGGCATTGGTTTCCCTCCTTTCCGCGGTGGTGCGCTGCGCTACATCGACTCGATCGGTGTCGCCGAATTCGTTGCCCTGGCCGATCAGTACGCCGACCTGGGGCCGCTGTACCACCCGACCGCCAAGCTGCGTGAAATGGCCAAGAGCGGCCAGCGCTTCTTCAACTGAGCGGTCAACGAGCTAGAGCGAGAGATTTGATATGAGCCTGAATCCAAGAGACGTGGTGATTGTCGACTTCGGTCGCACGCCAATGGGCCGCTCCAAGGGTGGCATGCACCGCAACACCCGCGCCGAAGACATGTCGGCGCACCTGATCAGCAAGCTGCTGGAACGCAACGGCAAGGTCGACCCGAAAGAAGTCGAGGACGTGATCTGGGGCTGCGTCAACCAGACCCTGGAGCAGGGCTGGAACATTGCCCGCATGGCCTCGCTGATGACCCAGATCCCGCACACCTCCGCAGCGCAGACCGTCAGCCGCCTGTGCGGCTCGTCGATGAGTGCACTGCACACCGCTGCCCAGGCGATCATGACCGGTAACGGCGATGTGTTCGTGGTGGGTGGCGTGGAGCACATGGGCCACGTCAGCATGATGCACGGCGTCGACCCCAACCCGCACCTGTCCTTGCATGCCGCCAAGGCTTCCGGGATGATGGGCCTGACTGCAGAAATGCTCGGCAAGATGCACGGCATCACCCGTGAGCAGCAGGACCTGTTCGGCGTGCGTTCGCACCAGTTGGCCCACAAGGCCACGGTCGAAGGCAAGTTCAAGGACGAGATCATCCCGATGCAGGGCTTTGATGAGAACGGCTTCCTGAAGGTGTTCGATTTCGACGAAACCATTCGCCCGGAAACCACGCTCGAAGGCCTGGCGTCGCTCAAGCCTGCGTTCAACCCGAAGGGCGGTACGGTCACGGCCGGTACCTCGTCGCAGATCACCGACGGCGCGTCATGCATGATCGTCATGTCCGGCCAGCGTGCCATGGACCTGGGTATCCAGCCATTGGCGGTACTCCGTTCGATGGCGGTGGCCGGCGTCGATCCGGCAATCATGGGCTACGGCCCGGTGCCATCGACCCAGAAAGCCCTCAAGCGCGCCGGCCTGACCATGGCCGACATCGACTTCATCGAGCTCAACGAAGCCTTCGCTGCACAGGCCCTGCCAGTGCTGAAAGACTTGAAAGTACTCGACAAGATGGATGAGAAGGTTAACCTGCACGGCGGCGCCATTGCCTTGGGCCACCCGTTTGGTTGCTCCGGGGCACGTATTTCCGGCACCCTGCTCAATGTCATGAAGCAAAATGGCGGTACCCTGGGGGTGGCGACCATGTGCGTCGGCCTTGGTCAAGGTATCACCACTGTCTTCGAACGCGTCTGATCGCGTAGCGGGACAGCAGCCGGGGCCTTGTGCCCCGGTTTTGTTTTTTTCAGGTTTATTCAAGAGGGTGGGCAACATGCAGATACAACCAGGCGTATACCGGCATTACAAAGGGCCTGAGTACCGTGTCTTCAGTGTTGCGCGGCACTCCGAGAACGAAGAGTGGATGGTGTTCTACCAATGCCTGTATGGTGATTACAGCTTCTGGGTGCGGCCACTTTCGATGTTCCAGGAGTCCGTCGAGGTTGACGGCGAGCAGGTGCCACGCTTTGCTTTGGTCAAGGCCGAAGAGGGGCTGCCCGGGTTGCTCGGCAAGTCGCGGGCGTGATCGTTCGAACTTGACCTCACACTTTTGCCACTATATATAGCGGTGCCGCGTCTGGCACCTGACGCGTTTTTTATCTTCAGATTCAGGAATACTCCGATCCATGGGCAAATCGCTGGTCATTGTGGAATCCCCGGCCAAGGCCAAGACCATCAACAAGTACCTGGGCAACCAGTACGTGGTGAAGTCGAGTATCGGCCATATCCGAGACCTCCCCACCAGCGGTTCGGCCAGCGCAAGCAAAGAGCCGGCCGCCAAGCGTGGCAAGGCTGCTGCGGGTGAGGCTCCGGCCCTGTCGCCAAAAGAAAAGGCCCGCCGCCAACTGGTGGCGCGCATGGGCGTGGACCCCGACCACGGCTGGAAGGCCAAGTACGAGATCCTGCCTGGCAAGGAAAAGGTGATCGAAGAGCTGCGCCGCCTGGCCAAAGATGCTGACACCATCTATCTCGCAACCGACTTGGACCGCGAAGGGGAAGCCATCGCCTGGCACCTGCGCGAGGCCATCGGCGGCGACGACACCCGCTACAAGCGCGTGGTGTTCAACGAAATTACCAAGAAGGCCATCCAGGAAGCGTTCTCGCAACCGGGCGAGCTGGACATCGACCGGGTCAACGCCCAGCAGGCCCGGCGCTTCCTCGACCGTGTGGTCGGCTACATGGTTTCGCCACTGTTGTGGTCCAAGATTGCCCGTGGCCTGTCCGCCGGTCGCGTGCAGTCGGTAGCAGTGAAGCTGGTGGTGGAGCGCGAGCGTGAAATCCGTGCGTTCATCCCGGAAGAGTACTGGGAGATCCACGCCGACCTCGGTACGGCGAAAAACGCCAAGGTGCGTTTCGAAGTGGCGCGCGAGAAGGGCGAGGCCTTCAAACCGTTGAACGAAGCCCAGGCCATGGCGGCGCTGGAGAAGCTCAAGGCTTCCAGCTACAGTGTGGTCAAGCGCGAAGACCGCCCCACCAGCAGCAAGCCGTCGGCACCGTTCATCACATCCACCCTGCAGCAGGCAGCCAGTAATCGCCTGGGCTTCGGTGTGAAAAAGACCATGATGATGGCCCAACGCTTGTACGAAGCGGGCTACATCACTTACATGCGTACCGACTCGACCAACCTGTCGGGCGACGCCCTGGACATGGCGCGTAGCTACATCGAGCGCGAATTCGGCAAGCAGTACCTGCCTGAGGCGCCGCTGGTCTACGGCAGCAAGGAAGGCGCCCAGGAAGCGCACGAAGCCATTCGTCCTTCCGACGTGAACACTCACCCGACCAAGCTCAGTGGCATGGAGCGGGACGCCGAGCGCCTGTACGAGCTGATCTGGCGCCAGTTCCTGGCCTGCCAGATGCCACCGGCGCAGTACCTGTCCACCAGCGTTACTGTGGCTGCCGGCGACTTCGAGCTGCGCGCCAAGGGCCGTATCCTCAAGTTCGACGGTTATACCCGCGTGCTGCCACAGCAGAGCAAGCCGGGCGAAGATGACGTGCTGCCAGAGATGGTCCAGGGTGAGGCGCTGAAGCTGCTGCAGATCGACCCGAGCCAGCACTTCACCAAGCCACCGGCACGCTTCACCGAGGCCAGCCTGGTCAAGGAAATGGAAAAGCGCGGCATTGGCCGCCCGTCGACCTATGCGGCGATCATTTCCACCATTCAGGACCGTGGCTACGTGACCCTGCACAACCGGCGCTTCTACTCCGAGAAGATGGGCGATATCGTCACCGAGCGCCTGTCGGAGAGCTTCTCCAACCTGATGGACTACGGCTTTACCGCCGACATGGAAGAGAACCTCGACGACGTGGCCCAGGGCGAGCGTGACTGGAAGAACGTGCTTGACGAGTTCTACGGCGACTTCAGCAAGAAGCTGCAGACTGCCGAGTCCAGTGAAGACGGCATGCGTGCCAACCAGCCGACCATGACCAACATTCCGTGCAAGGAATGTGGCCGGCCGATGATGATCCGCACGGCTTCCACGGGTGTGTTCCTCGGCTGTTCGGGCTACAGCCTGCCGCCAAAAGAGCGTTGCAAGGCCACCGTTAACCTGGTGCCGGGCGACGAGATTGCTGCGGATGACGAGGGTGAGTCGGAGTCGCGCGTGCTGCTGGGCAAGCACCGCTGCCCGATCTGCGCCACGGCGATGGATGCCTACCTGCTGGACGAGAAGCATAAGCTGCACATCTGCGGTAACAACCCGGATTGCGCCGGCTACGAGATCGAGGAAGGCAGCTACCGCATCAAGGGCTACGAAGGGCCGAGCCTGGAGTGCGACAAATGCGGCAGCGAGATGCAATTGAAGACGGGCCGTTTCGGCAAGTTCTTCGGCTGCACCAACCCGGCGTGCAAGAACACCCGCAAGCTGCTGAAGAGCGGCGAAGCGGCACCACCGAAGATGGACAAGGTGGACATGCCGGAACTCAAGTGCGAGAAGGTCGACGACACCTACGTGTTGCGCGACGGCGCTTCGGGGTTGTTCCTGGCGGCCAGCCAGTTCCCCAAGAACCGCGAAACCCGCGCACCGCTGGTAATGGAGATCGTGCCGCACAAGCATGAGATCGACCCGAAATACCACTTCCTGTGCGATGCGCCGCAGAAAGACCCGGATGGTCGCCCGGCGGTGATCCGCTACAGCCGCAAGACCAAGGAGCAGTACGTGCAGTCCGAGGTGGATGGCAAGCCGACCGGCTGGAAGGCGTTCTACGATGGTGGTGCGTGGAAGGTTGAAGACAAGCGCTGATCTGACCGTGCTGTAAATTGGGGCCGCTTCGCGCCCCTTCGCGGCGGTTCGGCGCCCCGGTAAACCCGCTCCTACACAGTATCGCGCCGCCCTTGAATACGGCGCAGTACCTTGTAGGAGCGGGTTCATCGGGGCGCCGAACCGCCGCGAAGGGCCGCAAAGCGGCCCCAATCATTTATGATGCAAATACTTGCCTTGCAGCCTCACGGGAGGGCCCAGAAATGGCCCAGGAAACCTACACCCGCACCAACCAGAAATTGTTCTTCGCCGGCCTCGCCCTGGAGTCCATGGCCAAGGCCGAGCAAAGCCAGGCCATGAACGCCCAGGGCCTGGTCCAGGCCGAGCGTGAGTCGGCGCTGTTTCACCTGTACGGCGCGTTGCTGGGCATGTGCCATGAAATCGGCGCGTTCTACCGCCTGCCAGTTGTGGCAACGGTCGAGCAAGCCCTGGCCGACGACACCCTTAATGGCATCGCCATTCCGGAAGTGGCCGAGTTGCTGGAACTGGCCCGCCAGCGCGAGACCTGGCTGGCGCAAATGCTCAGTGCTTATGCCGATTTGTTCCGACCACCTGTCGCCAGGAAAGCGCCAAAAACCGATGTGACCCAGCCACTGATCCAGGCGGTCAACCTCGATGAGCCGGAGCATCCAGCGCTGTCGCGTGCCGAGCTGGAAAGCTGGCGCAACAACCTTAAAGGCCTGGTGAGACGTTTCCGCGACGCGTTGAGTGAGTGCTGATAACCGCAGCGGCTGGTACAATACTGGCCTTTCGCGGAGAACTGCCATTTATGTCTACGTCGTTTCTGGAAATTGTCGAGTTGCCCGATGGCCGCATCGAACTGCGTCGCGCCGAGGATGAGGGCTCTCTGGTAACCCTGGATTTCTCGGAAGACGCCAAGGTATTCCTGCAGGGCCAGCATGTTGAAGTGGCCAAGGCCATGCTCAGCGTGGGCGTGCAGATGGCCGGTCGCCTGATGGATGGCGAGCTGGAGAAAGATGAAGGACCACGCGTGCTGCACTGATGATGCAGCAGGGCGTCAGGCTTTTTGAAGTGACAGGCAAAGCCTGAACATCAGCCGAGGCGGATGTTCAGGCTTTGTGCATTTCCGGCACTGGCTGCGCGCAGCAGTTGCTGGCGCGAAGTGGCGTTGACGCTGCCCAGCCAACTGACCACGGTGTGGCTGAGGCCCAGGCGCAAGACTTCGCACGCCAGTTGCAGCGGGCTTTGGTTGCTGCGAGGGTGCAGCAGCAGGATACGTTCACGGTTGAGGCCAGCATCGCGCAGCCAGGCCTGGGTCAGGCTCGATGGCGGGGCGATCAGGGTCAGCCAGCGGGTCTCGTCCTCTTCACTCAGCTCGCGCAGTACCGGTGCCAGCAGGCTTTGGCAGTGCCCGGGGGCGCCGCGCAGCGACAGTTCGCTGAACAGCTCGGGCTGGGTGATCTTGCGTGCCAGTTCGCTGGCTTTCAGGCCAGGTAGTACGGGTTGGGCGAGGAATGCTTCGAACAACGGCAACTGGGCTTGCTCGGGTGCGTGAATGAACTGCTGCATGACGCCTCCTGGATCAGCGGCGAATGACGCCGACGCTCAAGCCCTCGATCACCAGTTCCTGTTCTTTCAGGTCGACTTCGATGGGGGCGAATTCGGGGTTTTCGGCAAGCAGCCAGACCTTGCTGCCTTCGCGCTTGAAACGCTTGACGGTGACTTCGTCGCCGATGCGGGCTACCACGATCTGGCCATTGCGGGCTTCGCGGCAGGTATGTACGGCCAGCAGGTCACCGTCGAAAATACCGACGTCCTTCATGCTCATGCCGTGTACGCGCAGCAAATAGTCGGCCTGGGGGTGGAAGAATGCCGGGTTGATGTTGCAGGATTGCTCGATGTGCTGTTCGGCAAGGATCGGTGCGCCGGCAGCCACCCGGCCGATGATCGGCAGGCCACTTTCTTCGGCCTTGGCTTCAAAGCCCGGGATGCGGATGCCGCGGGAGGCGCCCGGGGTCATTTCGATCGCACCCTTGCGGGCGAGGGCCTTGAGGTGTTCTTCGGCAGCGTTGGGCGACTTGAAGCCCAGCTCCTGAGCGATCTCGGCGCGGGTTGGCGGGAAACCGTTGTCTTCCAGGCAACGCTTGATGAACGCGAGAATTTCGGCTTGGCGTGGCGTCAGTTTCAACATGTTGTGCGCTCTGTCTTTTTGTACAGTGACTGGGATTATATACAGTACTGGATGCGCTGCAAGCGATAACGCGCAATAAACAGTAGAGGTGGCGCTTGCAGCTTGCCGGCTGGCGCTTTTAAATGGCGACCGCCCGGTCACCGAGCCTTGACAGATGCAGGGCTGAAACGTATGTTTCAAACACCTGTTTGTCTGGCGGAGTACTCGGAGTAGTCATGGCCCAATCGGAAACCGTTGAACGCATTCTCGATGCTGCCGAGCAGTTGTTCGCGGAAAGGGGGTTCGCCGAGACCTCATTGCGGCTGATTACCAGCAAGGCCGGGGTCAACTTGGCGGCCGTCAACTATCACTTCGGCTCCAAGAAGGCGCTGATCCAGGCGGTGTTCTCACGCTTCCTCGGGCCGTTCTGCGCCAGCCTGGAGCGTGAACTGGAGCGTCGCCAGGCCAAGCCGGAGCAAAAGCCCAGCCTCGAAGAGCTGCTGGAAATGCTGGTCGAGCAGGCACTGGCCGTGCAGCCGCGCAGCAACAACGACCTGTCGATCTTCATGCGCCTGCTTGGCCTGGCCTTCAGCCAGAGCCAGGGCCACCTGCGGCGTTACCTGGAAGACATGTACGGCAAGGTGTTCCGCCGCTACATGCTGCTGGTCAACGAAGCCGCGCCTCGTATTCCGCCGCTGGAGCTGTTCTGGCGCGTGCACTTCATGCTCGGCGCCGCCGCCTTCAGTATGTCGGGCATCAAGGCCCTGCGTGCGATCGCCGAGACCGACTTTGGCATCAACACCTCGATCGAGCAGGTGATGCGCCTGATGGTGCCGTTCCTGGCGGCGGGCATGCGCGCTGACAGTGGCGTTACCGATGACGCCATGGCCACTGCGCAACTGCGCCCGCGCAGCAAGACCAGCGCTACCACCGCCAAGGCGTGAAGGCTGGGCGGGGCGTTGCGCTTGGGCTAAGCTAGCGCGGCTTCTGTTCAGTCTTCAATGAAGGATTACCCATGACCGTCAGCCTGCAAGGCTCCCTGATGGTGGATATCGCCGGTAAATGGCTGACCGCCGAAGACCGTCACCTGCTGCGCCAGCCCGAAGTGGCTGGCCTGATCATCTTTGCCCGCAACATCGACAGCCCGCGCCAGGTGCGTGAGCTGTGTGCTTCCATCCGCGCCATTCGCCCTGAGCTGATCCTGGCGGTGGACCAGGAAGGTGGCCGCGTGCAGCGCCTGCGCCAGGGTTTTGTACGGCTGCCAGCCATGCGCGCGCTGGCCGACAACGACAACGCCGAATACCTGGCCGAGCAGTGTGGCTGGCTGATGGCGACCGAGGTGCTGGCGGTTGGCCTTGACCTGAGCTTCGCCCCGGTACTCGACCTGGATCATCAGCGCAGCGCCGTGGTCGGCAGCCGTGCTTTCGAGGGTGACCCGCTACGCGCCGCGCAACTGGCTGGGGCGTTCATCCGTGGCATGAATGCGGCGGGCATGGCTGCCTGTGGCAAGCACTTCCCGGGGCACGGCTGGGCCGAGGCCGACTCGCATGTGGCCATCCCGACCGATGAGCGCAGCCTTGAGCAGCTGCGCCAGGCCGACCTGGTGCCGTTCAGCCGCCTGAGCGGGCAGCTGGCGGCGGTGATGCCGGCGCATGTGATCTACCCGCAAGTCGACAACCAGCCGGCTGGCTTCTCGCGGCGCTGGCTGCAGGACATCCTGCGTGGCGAGTTGGGCTTTGACGGCGTCATTTTCAGTGATGACCTGTCGATGGCTGGTGCCCATGTGGTGGGTGATGCGGCCAGCCGTATCGAGGCGGCGTTGAGCGCTGGCTGTGACATGGGCCTGGTGTGTAATGACCGGGCCGCGGCGGAGCTGGCGTTGAGTGCGGCGCAGCGGATGAAGGTGAAGCCCTCGCCGCGGATTGCGCGGATGCGCGGGCAGGGCTTTGCGCGGACCGACTATCGCCAGCAGCCGCGGTGGCTGGAGGCGTTGGGGGCGTTGAAGGAGGCGCAGCTGGTCGATTGACCTGGTTGGGGAGTTCGCCGAAACATTTCAGCGCCTGTGAGATCGAGCGCCGCCCGCGCGGCGCTTCGCGGGACAAGCCCGCTCCCACATCTGTTTCGGGCCAATCATTCCTGTGCCAGATAGGTTGCAGTTTTGGTGCATGGCTGGAGATGGATGAAAAGCAACTGCGTAACCTTCAATATTGAATGGAACAAACAAGGCGGACAGCGGTGGCCTCACAGGAGTGATTGGCCCGAAACAGATGTGGGAGCGGGCTTGTCCCGCGAAGCGCCGCTCGATCTCACAGGCGACAAAACCCTCAAGTCATGCGCCCCGAAACACTCACCGCCCACGCTTCCCAGGCAATGGCGCAAACAACGCCTCGATCTCTTCATCCCCCAGCCGCCACTGCCCAGCCTGCCCGCCATCCAGCAAACTTGCCGCCAGCGCCGCCTTCTCCTGCTGCAACAACTGGATCTTCTCTTCCACCGTCCCCCGGGTAATCAGCTTGAACACGAACACCGGCTTGTCCTGGCCAATGCGGTAGGCGCGGTCGGTCGCCTGGTTTTCACTGGCCGGGTTCCACCACGGGTCGAAGTGGATCACCGTGTCCGCCGCCGTCAGGTTCAGGCCCACGCCACCGGCCTTGAGGCTGATCAGGAATACCTCGCTGTCACCCTGCTGGAACTGCTGCACCGGCTTGCGTCGATCGCGGGTGTCGCCCGTCAGCAAGCTGTAGCGGATCTTGCGCTTTTCCAATTCCTGCTCGATCAACGCCAGCATCGAGGTGAACTGCGAGAACAACAGCACCCGGCGGCCTTCGCTAAGCAGCTCTTCGAGCATTTCCAGCAGCGCACCCAACTTACCTTTGTCGGCCTGGTTGCCTTTGCTTTCCACGCCCTTGACCAGGCGCAGGTCGCAGCACACCTGGCGCAGCTTAAGCAGCGCGTCAAGGATCACGATCTGGCTGCGCGCGGCGCCATTGCGGGCGATTTCGTCGCGGACCTTCTGGTCCATGGCTACCCGCACGGCCTCGTAGGTATCGCGCTGGGCGTCGCTGAGTTCGACCCAGTGCACCATCTCGGTCTTGGCTGGCAGCTCGGTCGCCACTTGTTCCTTGGTGCGACGCAACAGGAACGGGCGGATGCGGCTGGCCAGGTGGGCCATGCGTTCGGTGTCGCCGTGGCGCTCGATCGGCGTGCGATAGTCCTGGTTGAAGCGCTTGAGATCACCCAGCCAGCCCGGCATCAGAAAGTGGAAGATCGACCACAGTTCGCCCAGGTTGTTTTCCATCGGCGTGCCGGTCAGGCACAGGCGCTGGCTGGCCTGTAGCTCGCAGACGGCGAGGGCGGCCTTGCTGGTGCTGCTCTTGATGTTCTGCGCCTCGTCCAGAACCAGTACGTGCCAGGCTTGGGTGCGCAGGTGTTCGAGATCGCGCGGCACCAGCGCGTAGGTGGTCAGGACCAGGTCGTATTCATGCAGCTTGGCAAAGTGCTTGCTGCGCCCCGGCCCGTGCAGGGCGAGTACATGAAGGTCGGGGGCAAAACGCTGGGCTTCGTCCAGCCAGTTGGGTATCAGGCTGGTCGGCATCACCGCCAGAGCCGGGGCGTTCAGGCGCCCGGTTTGTTTTTCCAGTAGCAGGTGGGCCAGGGCCTGCAGGGTCTTGCCCAGGCCCATGTCGTCGCCGAGGATACCGCCGGTACCTATCTCGCGCAGTGCCTGCAACCAGTTCAGGCCTTGCTGCTGATAGGGGCGCAAGCTGGCCTGTAGCCCGGTGGGTGGCTCTACCTGCAGGTCGCGGGCATCGCGAAGACGGCGGCCCAGGTCGCGCACATGTTCGCCACCTTCCCAGTGCAGCGGCAGGCCTTCGATTTCATTCAGGCGCGCGGCGTCGGCACGTTCCATGCGCAGGGCCGGGCCTGCGGTGTCTTCGTGCAGGTACAGTTCGCCCAAGGTGCCCATCACGGCCTTGATGCGGCCGTAGGGCAGGGCGACGCGCAGGGCCGGGGCGTCCAGGCGGCCGCGATTCAGGTCGATCAGCAGGTGTTCGTCGTCGCTGCGCCGGGCCAGCTCGCTGGGGCGCAGCAACTCAGGGCTGCTGCGCAGCAGTTGCAGCACGATCGGCAACAGGCTGTGACGCTGGCCGTCGACCACAATACCCAGCTCCAGGTCGAACCATTCGTGGCCGGGGGCTTCGTCGATGGTGGCGTACCAGTCGTCTACCTCTTGCAGGTTGAAGGCAAAGTCGCGGTGGATGTCGATGTCCCAGCCGGCTTCGCGCAGGCGCGGCAGCCCTTCGCGGGCAAAGCGCAGCCAGGCTTCGTCGTCGGGCAGTTGGTACATCTCGCCGGCGCTGTCGGGCAAAGCCTTGCTCTGACGGGTGGCGGGTTTGAAGCCGAAGTCGCGCAGTATCTTGCGCAGCGCCTGTTCAGCCTGGGGCTGACGACGGATACGCTGGCTGGCGCTGCCTTTCAGACGGGTCAGCGGTTTGTCGTCGCTGCCACTGGCATGCAGGCCGTCATAGTCAAACGCCAGTGCGGCGCGGTGTTGCAACTGTCGTTGCATGCGGCCCGTCTTGGGCATGTAGGCGCTGAACTCCAGGCTGCCAAGCGTCAGTTGGGCATTAGGTGAAATGCCGTCAATGTCTTCGGTCTTTACCGGAGTAGGGGTAGGGACCTGGCGATTGAGCGCATTGAGCCTGTGGCTCAAGGGCACTACCAGATGCTCTGGGACAACCGGTGCGCGGGCCAGTTGGCTGGCGATGAAAGGGTCCAGATCGTGCGTGAGCTTGCCGATTTCGCCCGTTTCAGTGTTTACGTAGTGCAGTGGTTCAAGGGGCAGGACTACGTTGAACGTGTGCTCTGCGGCGTGCCAGCTGCCACGATAGGAGCCGCTGTCCAGCCGTATCCAGCGGAAATGCGCATGACATTGCGGGCCCTGGCGCAGGGGCGTATCGCCCTGTTTGTCAAGCAGCAGGCGCCCCGTGGACATGGCGTAGCCCAGCAGTTCTGCCCCCTCGGTGCCTGACAAGACGATCCCGCCCATCAAACCGCCTCGTTCCGCCAGGGTGCCCATGAGCCTGAGCAAGCGGTTGTCGGCATCGGTGACATACCGAGGTGGGTAATAAATCAGTTCCGGAAGTGACGTGACCCGCAGTAACTCAAGCGTACCGTCTGGCTGGCGTGTCCCCTTGAGTACTCTCAAGTGGCAGACATCCTGATCCGGCACTATCTGATAGTACAGTGCGCGGCCCTTGCGATCGGGTTTGGCGGACGGTTGTTCTGCAGGTTGTTCGAGGGCGCAAACCCAAGAGTTCAGCTCGGGCGACAAGGCTGAGGAGGATGGGGCGCGAGCGGGGGCGGGGGGTGGGGCATGGCGCAGGTGAAAAAGTACTGCTGCACAATGCTTGCAGTTGATGGCGACCGGGCAACTGCAATTACCGTTGACCTCCAGACCGTCCTCGCTCGCCGTCAAGGTGATGTACTGCTGGTAAACGCGGCCTTGCGAGCCTACGCACTCGGCATGGATCACCATGCCTTCGATGGATAACTGCCCTACTCGGCCTTCCAGGGAATAGGCACGGCCTCGGCTGAGCGTGCCGCGCTCAAACCAGTTGTACCAATCATCGGTTGCCTGTGTGTAGAACTGCGCGTCGCCATCGCTCACATCACTGCTCCATCATCTCCGGGTCCATCGCCGGCATTTTCGGCGTACCCGGCGGTGTCACCTTCAGCAGCACTGCCAGGTGCCCGCCGTCGAGGAAGGTCAGCTGGCCGCCCTTGACGTTGCTGTTGCTCTGCTTGAACTGCTCGCTTTGCAGCACGCTGCCGTTGCCGTCCAGCTGGTTGACCCAGAAATTGGCCTCGACGGCGATAAAGCGGCCTTCGCCGATGCTCAGGTTGCCTTCGATAGGGAAGTGGCCGAACTGCTCGGCGCCTTCGCCCAGGGCGATGCGGCTGGGTGCACTGCCAACCTGTTGCTGCCAGGCTTTGTGCATCAGCACGGTGTAGTCGGCGGTAGCCTCCAGGCGGGTGGCTTCATCTTCCAGTGCCAGGCGGCGCTCGGCGTCTTTCTCCAGGCGCGGGGCCCCGGCGCTCCAGTCTTCCGGGGCGAACGGGCTGGTAAAGGCAGGCACGCTGTTCTGCCGCACCAGGATCATTTCTACCTGATACAGGCCTTCGGCGAAGGCCGCCGGGGCGAACAGCGCCAGCAGCAAGGTCAGGCAACGGATGGCACGCATGGATCTTCCTTAGGCAGGCTGTGGGGTCAGGCGCTCGAACAGCGCCTCCAGAGTATTGAAGCGTTCGTCGGGGCGTTCCATCGGCACCAGGAAACGGAACTGGGTCGCGCCTTCGAACTTGTAGCGTTTGGGCTGGCCCTGGATCAGCTTGATCAGGGTCAGCGGGTCGACCGGGGTTTCGGCTTCGAACTCGAGCTTGCCGCCGTTGGGGCCGGCATCGACTTTCTTGATGCCGAGCTTTTCCGCGTGCAGCTTGAGCGAGGTCAGGCGCATCAGGTTCTTGGTCGGCTCCGGCAGCAGGCCGAAGCGGTCGATCATCTCGACCTGCAGGTCCTTGAGGCCTTCTTCGTCGGCGGCCGAGGCAATGCGTTTGTACAGGATCAGCCGTGCATGGACGTCGGGCAGGTAGTCCTCGGGGATCAGCGCCGGCAGGCGCAGGTTGATCTCCGGACCACCGCCCAGCGGCTGCTCAAGGTTGGGCTGGGTGCCCTTGCGGATTGCCTTGACAGCGCGCTCGAGCATTTCCATGTACAGGGTGAAACCAACCGCCTGGATCTGCCCGCTCTGGCCTTCGCCCAGCAGCTCGCCGGCACCGCGGATTTCCAGGTCGTTGGTGGCCAGCACGAAGCCGGCGCCCAGGTCCTGGGTGTTGGCGATTGCCTCCAGGCGCTTTTCGGCGTCGGCGCTGACCTTCTGCCGGGTGGGCGTGAGCAGGTAGGCATAGGCCTGGTGGTGGCTACGGCCAACCCGGCCGCGCAGTTGGTGCAGCTGCGCCAGGCCGAACTTGTCGGCGCGCTCGATGACGATGGTATTGGCGCTGGGCACGTCGATACCGGTTTCGATGATGGTCGAGGCCACCAGCACGTTGAAGCGCTTGTGGTAGAAGTCGCTCATCACCTGTTCCAGCTCGCGCTCGCGCATCTGCCCATGGCCGATGCCGATACGTGCCTCGGGTACCAGCTCGGCGAGGTCGGCGGCGCACTTCTCGATGGTTTTCACATCGTTGTGCAGGTAATACACCTGGCCACCGCGCAGCAGCTCACGCAGCAGCGCTTCCTTGACCGTGCTCTTGTTCTGTTCCATGACGAAGGTGCGCACCGACAGGCGGCGCGCTGGCGGCGTGGCAATGATCGACAGGTCGCGCATGCCCGCCACTGCCATGTTCAGCGTACGCGGGATTGGCGTTGCAGTGAGGGTAAGGATGTCGACCTCGCTGCGCAGGGCCTTCAGTTGCTCCTTCTGGCGCACGCCAAAGCGATGCTCTTCGTCGATGATGGCCAGGCCCAGGTCTTTGAAGCGCACATCGTCCTGCAGCAGCTTGTGGGTGCCGATCAGGATGTCGATCTTGCCTTCGGCCAGGTCGGCAGCGGCGGCGGCCACTTCCTTGGCCGACTTGAAGCGGCTCATCACTTCGACGGTTACCGGCCAGTCGGCAAAGCGGTCACGGAAACTGTTGTAGTGCTGCTGGGCGAGCAGGGTGGTGGGCACCAGTACGGCCACCTGGCGGCCACTGTGCACGGCGATGAACGCTGCGCGCATGGCCACTTCGGTCTTGCCGAAGCCGACGTCGCCGCAGACCAGGCGGTCCATCGGCTTGGGTGCCAGCATGTCGGCACGCACGGCCTCGATGGCGGCTTGCTGGTCAGGGGTTTCCTCGAACGGGAAGCCGGCGCTGAAGGTGGCATAGTCGGCCGACGGGTCGGCAAATGCATAGCCCTTGCGCGCGGCGCGGCGGGCATAGATGTCGAGCAGCTCGGCGGCCACGTCACGCACCTGTTCGGCGGCCTTGCGCTTGGCTTTCTGCCAGGTTTCCGAGCCGAGCCGGTGCAAGGGTGCCAGGGCATCGTCGCTACCGGTATAGCGGGCGATCAGGTGCAGGTTGGCCACCGGCACATACAACTTGGCGTTTTCGGCGTATTCCAGCGTGAGGAATTCGGCGGCCTGGCCGTCGATTTCCAGGGTGGCCAGGCCCAGGTAGCGGCCTACACCGTGGTCGATGTGCACCACCGGCGCGCCTTCGCGCAACTCGGTAAGGTTCTTGATCACCGCGTCGTTGGCGGTTTCGCCGCGCTTGTCACGGCGCCGGCGCTGCATTACACGCTGGCCGAACAGCGGGCTTTCGGCGATCAGGGCGATGGCCGGGTCGTCCAGCAGCAGGCCGTCGTCCAGCGGGGCGATGGTGATTGCCAGGCGCTCGGCACCGGTAATGAAGTCGTCCCAGCCGTCGACGGTGTGCGGCCGCAGCTTCAGCCGTTCGAGCAGCTCCAGCAATACTTCGCGGCGGCCTGCCGATTCGGCAGTGAACAGCACGCGGCCCGGGAACTGGTCGAGGAAGCTGGCCAGTTCGGCCAGTGGCTGGTTGGCCTTGGCTTCGATGGCCAGGTTGGGCAGGGCGCGTGCCGGGAAGCGCTCGCGGCCGGCACCCGCGTCGAGGTCGTCGCTGCTGACCACCACCCGCGGCCATTGCTTGAGCCGGGCGAAGCAGTCTTCTACCGGCAGAAATAGCTCGGCCGGCGGTAGCAGTGGCCGGCTGAGGTCGCCGCGGCGGTCTTCATAACGCCCGCGCACGTCGTTCCAGAAGTGTTCGGCGGCCTGCTCCACGCCCGGCAGCGAGAACACCTGGGTATCGGCCGGCAGGTAGTCGAACAGGGTTGAGGTTTCTTCGAAGAACAGCGGCAGGTAGTACTCGATACCGGCAGGGATGATGCCGCTGGCCAGGTCCTGGAAGATTGCGCTACGGCGGAAGTCGACGTCGAAGCGCTCGCGGAAACGCGCCTTGAAGCGGGTGACTTCCTCTTTCTGCATCGGGAACTCGCGCGCCGGCAGCAGGCGGATCGAGTCGACCTTGTCGATCGAGCGCTGGGTCTCGGGGTCGAAGGTGCGCAGGGTCTCGATCTCGTCATCGAACAGGTCGATGCGGTAGGGCAGCTTGCTGCCCATCGGGAACAGGTCGATCAGTGCGCCACGCACGGCGAACTCGCCATGCTCGTAGACGGTGTCGACGCAACGGTAGCCGCTGGCCTCCAGACGCAAGCGCATCTGCTCGACGTCGATGGTCTGGCCGACATCCAGCACCAGGCTGCTGCCCAGCAGAAAACGCGTGGGCGCCAGGCGGTGCAGGGCGGTTGTGACCGGCACCACGAGGATGCCGTGGCTCAGCTCCGGCAGGCGGTACAGGCTGGCGATGCGCTGCGAGATGATGTCCTGGTGCGGCGAGAACAGGTCGTAGGGCAGGGTTTCCCAATCGGGAAACGGCAGCACCGGCAGGTCCGGGGCAAAGAAGCGCAGCTCCTGTTCCAGACGGTCGGCGGCCTGGCTGTCGGCCGTCAGCAGCAAGGTGAAGCGGCCAGCGCTGCTGGCGGCCTCGGCGATGGCAAGGCTGAGGGCGGCACCGGGCAGGTTGCCCCAGGTTTGTTTGCCGGCCGTGGCCGACATTTGCGGTAGGCGCAGAACTGACACGGGAGATTGCACTCCAAGCGTTGCGGCAAAGAGACCGATTGTACCGGTGACGGTGCCGGCTGTCAGGCTCGAAAGGCCATGAACGCTGGCGTGCGTCCCTACGACAGGCGCTCATTGCCGGTTCCGCGTTGGGGCGTCATAATGTAGCCCCTTTTTTCTGTCCCTACATGTGGAAGGTTCCCGTGACTCAGAAGCCCGACCAGTGTCTTGGTGAGTGGATTGATCGTGAAGCCCTGGCTGAAGCGATGATCCCGCTTATCGGTCAGCTCTACCGCAACAACAACGTGGTGAGCTCGATTTATGGCCGTAGCCTGATCAACCGTTCGGTTATCTCGATCCTCAAGGCGCATCGCTTTGCGCGTCACCGTCAAGCCGACGAAACCGAACTGTCCGTCCACGAGACATTCCCCCTGCTCAAGGCCATGAGCGAGCTGAAACTGGGCGCCGCTTCGGTTGACCTGGGCAAGCTGGCCAACAAGTTCAAGCAGGAAGGCAATGGCCGCACTGCCGAGCAGTTCGTCCGTGAAGAGCTGGCCGAAGTGGTTGGCCAGCAGAACGCTTCGGCGCGCAAAGGCACTGACGTTGTCCTGTACGGCTTCGGCCGCATCGGCCGCCTGCTGGCGCGTATCCTGATCGAGAAAACCGGTGGCGGCGACGGCCTGCGCCTGCGCGCCATCGTCGTGCGCAAGGGCGCCGAAAACGACCTGGTCAAGCGTGCCAGCCTGTTGCGCCGTGACTCGGTGCACGGCCCGTTCGATGGCACCATCACCATTGACGAAGCCAACAACACCATCACCGCCAACGGCAACCTGATCCAGGTTATCTACGCCAAGAGCCCGAGCGAAGTCGACTACACCCAGTACGGCATCGATAACGCGCTGATCGTCGATAACACCGGCGTATGGCGTGATGCCGATGGCCTGGGCCAGCACCTGGCCTGCCCGGGCGCTGCCCGTGTAATCCTCACCGCACCTGGCAAGGGCGCGCTGAAGAACATCGTGCATGGTATCAACCACGGCGACATCGCTGCCGATGACAAGATCATCTCGGCCGCTTCCTGCACCACCAACGCCATCGTGCCGGTGCTCAAGGCCATCAACGACCAGTACGGCATCGTCAATGGCCACGTCGAAACCGTTCACTCGTTCACCAACGACCAGAACCTGATCGACAACTTCCACAAGGGCAGCCGCCGTGGTCGTGCCGCGCCGCTGAACATGGTCATCACCGAAACCGGCGCCGCCACCGCTGCCGCCAAGGCACTGCCAGTGCTGAAGGGCAAGCTGACCGGCAACGCCATTCGCGTACCGACGCCAAACGTTTCGATGGCCATCCTCAACCTGAACCTGGAAAAGGCCACTACTCGGGACGAAATCAACGAGTACCTGCGCCAGACCGCGATGCACTCCGAACTGCACAAGCAGATCGACTACGTTGCCTCGCAGGAAGTGGTTTCGACCGACTTCGTCGGCTCGCGCCACGCCGGTGTGGTTGACGCTGAAGCAACCATCGCCAACGACAACCGCGTTGTCCTGTACGTCTGGTACGACAACGAATTCGGTTACAGCTGCCAGGTGGTTCGCGTGATGGAAGACATGGCCGGTGTGAACCCGCCAGCGTTTCCACGCTGATTCGCTTGTAAGGCAATGAAAAAACGGGAACCTTCGGGTTCCCGTTTTTTTTGCCTGAATATTGTTCGTGCTGGCGCGGTCATTGTAGGAGCGGCCTTGTGTCGCGAAAGGGCCGCAAAGCGGCCCCAGGATTTCGGTGGTGATGCAAAAATTGCTGGGGCCGCGTTGCGGCCCTTTCGCGACACTAGGCCGCTCCTACAATGACCGTGCAGGCATGTCGAACTGAGAAACTCCGATTGCGCACAGCTCTATTGTTCATCTTGATGCTGCTCACCGCCTGCAACCAAGGCCCAACCCTGGAGCGCCTGGGCGGCCCGACCATGGGCAGCAGCTACAGCATCCAGTACGTGCGCGAGCCGGGCGGCCCCGCGCCGGCTCAGGTGCAGGCTGCAGTCGAAACCATTCTGCACGGCATCGACCAGCACTATTCGACCTACCGCGGCGACTCCACCGTCAGCCAGTTCAACCAGTTGCCCGCCAACCAGTGCCTGGCCTTGCCGGCCGACATGCTCGAACTGGTCAGCCTCGGGCAGCACCTGGCTGAGCAAAGCGACGGCGCCTTCGACCTCACGGTAGAGCCATTACTCGACCTGTGGGGCTTTGGCCCCCAGGCCCGCCACGAGCAAGTGCCCCACCCGCAGGCCCTGGCCCAGGTGCGCCAGCGCGTCGGTTACCGGCACCTGCATATCGACGGCCAGGCCCTGTGCAAGGACGCCCCGGTGCAGCTCGATTTCAACAGCATCGCCGCTGGCCATGCTGTCGACCTGATCGCTGCCAGGCTGCAGGCCATGGGCATCGCCAGTTTTGTCGCCGAGGCCACCGGCGAACTCAAGGCGGTCGGCCGCAAACCCGATGGCAGCCCCTGGCGCATCGCCCTGGAGCTGCCACGCGAGGACCGCCAGATCGCCCGCCAGATCATCCCGGTCAATGGCCTTTCAGTATCAACCTCGGGTGACTATCGGCACTATTTCGAGCAGAATGGCCGGCGCTATTCACACACCTTCGATGCCCGCCTCGGGCGCCCGGTCGAACACGACCTGGCCGCGGTTACCGTGCTTGCCGCCTCGGCGCTGCAGGCTGATGGCTATTCGACGCTGCTGCTGATCCTGGGCCCTGAACAGGGCTGGGATTTTGCCGTGGCGCATGGCCTGGCCGCGGTTTTGGTGACTCGGGCAGAGGGTGGCTTCGTCTCCCGAGCTACGCCCGCGTTCGAACGGGCGGTGAAAGGCGAGTGAAAGCACAAGCAGGGATGATTGCCGCCAGGGAAAGGGTGAAGCATATGTAGTGCGGGCAAAATTGGCCTACGACGCGACCAAGGGTTAATGTGCGCGGCGTTCACGCTTGATTAGACTGCACCCGAATTTTCTCATGACGCCCCGGCGGCATGATCGCGCCCCGCGAGCGACCGTGGCTTGCGGGCCAGTTCTGAAGGAGTACGCATGGCTGTCTACAACTACGACGTAGTGGTGCTGGGTTCCGGCCCGGCCGGTGAAGGCGCGGCAATGAACGCCGCCAAAGCAGGGCGCAAGGTAGCGATGGTCGATGACCGTCGCCAGGTTGGTGGCAACTGCACGCACCTGGGCACCATCCCGTCCAAGGCACTGCGTCACTCGGTGCGGCAGATCATGCAGTTCAACACCAACACGATGTTCCGCGCCATCGGTGAGCCACGCTGGTTCTCGTTCCCGGACGTGCTGAAAAGCGCCGAGAAGGTCATCGCCAAGCAGGTCGCCTCGCGTACCGGCTATTACGCCCGTAACCGCGTCGACCTGTTCTTCGGCACCGGCAGCTTCGCCGACGAGCAGACCGTCGAAGTGGTCTGCCCGAACGGCGTGGTCGAAAAGCTCAACGCCAAGCACATCATCATCGCCACCGGTTCGCGCCCGTACCGCCCGGCGGATATCGACTTCCACCACCCACGCGTCTACGACAGCGATACCATCCTTAGCCTCAGCCACACGCCGCGCAAGTTGATCGTGTATGGCGCCGGCGTGATCGGTTGCGAATACGCATCGATCTTCAGCGGCCTGGGCGTGCTGGTAGAGCTGGTCGACAACCGTGGCCAGCTGTTGAGCTTCCTCGATTCGGAAATCTCCCAGGCGCTGAGCTACCACTTCAGCAACAACAACATCACCGTGCGCCACAACGAAGAGTATGAGCGCGTCGAAGGCCTGGACAACGGGGTGATCCTGCACCTGAAGTCGGGCAAGAAGATCAAGGCCGACGCCTTGCTGTGGTGCAACGGCCGTACCGGCAACACCGACAAGCTGGGCCTGGAGAATATCGGTATCAAGGTCAACAGCCGTGGCCAGATCGAGGTCGACGAGGCCTACCGCACCAGCGTGCCGAACATCTATGGCGCCGGTGACGTGATCGGCTGGCCAAGCCTGGCCAGTGCCGCCCACGACCAGGGTCGCTCGGCCGCTGGCAGCATCGTCGACAATGGCAGCTGGCGCTTCGTCAACGATGTGCCGACCGGCATCTACACCATTCCGGAGATCAGCTCGATCGGCAAGAACGAGCAGGAGCTGACCCAGGCCAAGGTGCCGTACGAAGTGGGCAAGGCCTTCTTCAAGGGCATGGCGCGTGCGCAGATCGCCGGTGAGCCGCAGGGCATGCTGAAGATCCTGTTCCACCGCGAAACCCTGGAAATCCTCGGCGTGCACTGCTTCGGCTACCAGGCTTCGGAGATTGTCCACATTGGCCAGGCGATCATGAACCAGCCGGGTGAGCAGAACAACCTCAAGTACTTCGTCAACACCACGTTCAACTACCCGACCATGGCCGAAGCCTATCGGGTAGCTGCCTACGACGGCCTGAACCGGCTTTTTTGAGCGGCTCCGACCGGTGGCCTGAGCCGGTCGGAGAGACCGATTTCAACCCTGCCCGAGGGTGGTCTTGGCCAAACCGGGAAAGTCTGTAATCAGGCTGTCCACGCCAAAATCAGCGAGCCGGCGCATCAGTGCCGGTTCGTTGACTGTCCATACCGACACGTGCAAACCCTGGCCCTGCGCTTTCAGCAGGCGCTCGGGGGTGCACAGCGTCCAGTTCAACGCCAGCAGCTCGCAGCCGTAGTTCTGTGCCACCTTCAGTGGGTCGAGCCAGGCGTATTCGGCCACCAGCCCGCGCTTTACGTCCGGTACCAGCTCTAGCGCAGCGCCCAGTACTTCGCGCGAACTGGAGGTGATGGTCACTTTGTCCAGCAGGCCGTATTGCTGTGCCAGCTCACGAATTGCCAGCACCGTGGTGGCGGCGCGGGTGCGCGAGGCGCTTTTCACTTCCAGTTGCCAGTGCTCGAACGGGCATTTTTCGAACAACGCCTGCAAGGTCGGAATGGGGCAGGGTTGTACATGGCCCGGGCCGCCTTTGCGAGCGTCGATCTTGACCAGTTCCGAGGCCGGGTGCTCGACCACCTTGCCGCGCCGGCCGGTGGTGCGCTTGAGGGTGGCGTCGTGGATCACCATCAGCTCGTTGTCGGCTGACAGGTGCAGGTCCAGCTCGCAGCGGTTGACGCCGTGGGCCAGGCACTGCTGGAAGCTGGTCAGGGTGTTCTCGGGTGCTTCGCCCTTGGCGCCGCGATGGCCGTAGATCAGGGTCACGTTCGTTCCTTCAAATCAGAGAAAACAGGTTCAGGAGGCTGGGGTGTTCTGTTCCAGTTGCTGGCGCCGTTGCTGCTGTTGGCGCTGCAGGATGTAACGGGCGAGCAGTTGCCGCTGGGCGTCGGACATGTCGATGAATTCGGTACCCACCTCGAAGCCGCCGTTGGCGCGTGCGTCGCAATGGGTGACCTTGCCGCGCAGCAACAGGCCGTGGGCGCGCGGCATCAGTACCATTTTTACTTTTACCTGGGTGCCGGGGGCAACCGGCGAGGTTTGCACGAACTCGATGCCGCCCTCGGAAATCTTTACCGGCTGTGGCTGGCCCACTTCGCCGAGCAGGGTGTGCGCAACCACCGCGCTGAGCAGGTCGAGGCGCTTGTTCTGCGCGCGCAGGAAGGCGGCGAGGGTGCGGTCCTTGTCGCTCAGCTGGCGCAGCAGGTGCTGCGACTCGAAGTCGGACAGGTGCAGCTCGCTGAGCAGGTTGAACAGCGGGGAATCATCTTGCAACACATCTGGGTCAAGGGCTTCGGCCGCGCTGAGAGGGCTGATTTGAAGTGCGATCCGATCTTCGATGCGGTAATATTCGCGGCGATCTTCTTCGTCTAATGTCGTCATGGCGAACCCAAGGTAGCGGCGGTGGTCCGAGTGTAAAGCCGCCGTAGGCGCCTCGCCACAAGGACGTTCCCTTTCATCCGAACAAGCCCCGACATGTTCAGACCTCTTTTCGCATTTATCGGCACGCGTTATACCCGTGCCAAACGACGCAATCACTTCGTCTCGTTCATTTCCCTGACCTCGATGATCGGCCTCGCCCTGGGCGTGGTGGTGATGATCGTGGTGTTGTCGGTGATGAACGGTTTCGACCACGAGATGCGCACCCGCGTGCTGGGCATGATTCCCCATGCCACGCTGGAGAGCGGTCAGCCCATTGCCGACTGGCAGGCCCTTGCCCAACAAGTAAAGCAGAATCCGCAGGTGGTGGCGGTTGCGCCGTTCACCCAGATGCAGGGCCTGCTGACCCATGACGGCAAGGTGCAGAAGGTGCTGCTCAATGGCATCGACCCGGCCCGCGAGCGCGAGGTGTCGATCATCGACAACTTCGTCCTGCAGGGCCGCCTGGACCAGTTGGCCCCGGGCGAGTGGGGCATCATGATCGGCGACAAGGCTGCGGCCAAGCTGGGCGTGGCCATTGGCGACAAGCTCACCTTTGTCGCCCCCGAGGTCAGCGTGACCCCGGCCGGCATGTTCCCGCGCATGAAGCGCTTCACCGTGGTTGGCACCTTCCACGTTGGCGCGGGCGAAATCGACGGCTACCTGGGCCTGACCAACATCAGCGACCTGTCCCGCCTGCACCGCTGGAAGCCCGATCAGGTACAAGGCCTGCGCCTGAAGTTCGACGACCTGTTCCAGGCGCCGCGCGTTGCCTGGAGCATCGCCCAGCAGCTGGGTGACCAGGAGTACTACAGCCGCGACTGGACCCGCACCCACGGCAACCTGTACCAGGCGATCCGCATGGAAAAGGCCATGATCGGCCTGCTGTTGCTGCTGATTGTGGCGGTGGCGGCGTTCAACATCATTTCCACCCTGGTGATGGTGGTCAACGACAAGCGTGGCGACATCGCCATCTTGCGCACCCTAGGCGCCACGCCCGGGCAGATCATGCTCATCTTCATGGTCCAGGGTACGGTGATCGGGGTGATCGGTACCCTGATCGGCGCGGTGGTCGGCATTCTTGCGGCGCTGAATGTCAGTTCAGCGATCGCCGGCATCGAGAAGCTGATCGGGCACAAGTTCCTCAACGCCGACGTGTATTTCATCGATTACCTGCCATCGCAGATCCAGGCCCAGGACGTTTACATGGTCTGTGGTGCGGCGCTGGTCCTGAGTTTCTTCGCCACCCTGTACCCGGCCTGGCGTGCGGCGCGCACCCAGCCTGCAGAGGCGCTACGTTATGAGTGAGTCGCGCATGAGTGATAAAGCCGTTCTGAGTTGCCGCAACCTGGGCAAGTCCTACGACGAGGGCCCGGAGTCGGTACAAGTGCTGTCCGGCCTCAACCTGGAACTGCACGCCGGTGAGCGCATTGCCATCGTCGGCAGCTCGGGCTCTGGCAAGAGCACCCTGCTCAACCTGTTGGGTGGCCTCGACCGGCCAACCCAGGGCAGTGTCTGGCTGGCGGGCGAAGAGCTGTCCGCGCTGGGCGAGCGTGCCCGTGGCCTGTTGCGTAACCGCGAGCTGGGCTTCGTCTACCAGTTCCACCACCTCTTGCCAGAGTTCACTGCCATCGAGAACGTGTGCATGCCGCTGCTGATCGGTCGCACGCCTATACCCGAGGCACGTGAGCGCGCCGAGGCACTGCTCAAACGCGTGGGCCTGGGCCATCGCCTCAATCACAAGCCGGCCGAGCTGTCCGGGGGCGAGCGCCAGCGCGTGGCGATTGCCCGGGCACTGGTCAACCGCCCTGGCCTGGTGATGCTCGACGAACCTACCGGCAACCTCGACCACCATACCGCCCAAGGCATTCAGGAACTGATGCAGGAGCTGTCCAGCGCCTCGCGCACAGCGTTCCTGGTGGTTACCCACGACCTCAACCTGGCGCGCCAGATGGACCGTGTATTGAAGCTCGACGACGGCCACCTGGTGGCAATCTGATCGACTGCACGGGGCAGCAGGTGCTGCCCCGTTTTCCTGTTTTCATTGGGTGATTTCGTACATGTTCAGACCCTTGCCCATCTTCATCGGCGCGCGTTACACCCGAGCCAAGCGCCGCAACCACTTCATCTCGTTCATTTCGATGACCTCGATGATCGGCCTGTCGCTGGGCGTGCTGGCGATGATCGTGGTGCTGTCGGTGATGAACGGCTTCCAGCGCGAAATGAGCTCGCGCATCCTTGGCCTGGTGCCGCATGCCGCCATCCTTGGCGTGCAGCCGTTGGGCGACTGGCACAAGGTGGCCGACGCGGCCCTGCAAAACCCGGCGGTGATGGCGGTAGCGCCGATTACCGAGATGGAAGGCATGCTCTCTTACAAAGGTGCGATGCAGCCGATCCAGGTGGGCGGTATCGACCCGGCCGAGGAAAGCAAGGTCTCGATCGTTGGCCAGCATATCGTCCAGGGCCGCTTGCAGGATCTGCAGCCGGGCGAGTTCGGTGTGGTCATCGGCGAGCTGACGGCTCGGCGTTTTCGCCTGAACACCGGCGACAAGTTGACCCTGATCGTGCCGGAAATCAGCAAGGAGCCGGGCGGCATCACCCCACGCATGCAGCGCCTGACCGTGGTCGGCATCTTCAAGGTCGGCGCCGAGCTGGATGGCTCGCAGGCCTACATCCATGTGGCCGATGCCGCCGAGATGCAGCGCTGGGCGCCAGGCCAGGTACAGGGCGTGCGCCTGAAGCTGCACGACCTGTATGCCGCACCGCAGGTGTCCAAGGTCATTGCTGCCGGGTTGGGCGACGCCTACCGCGCCGATGACTGGTCGCACACCCAGGGCAGCCTGTTCAGTGCGATGAAAATGGAGAAGACCATGATCGGCCTGTTGCTGATGATGATCATCGCGGTGGCGGCGTTCAACATCATTGCCACCCTGGTGATGGTGGTGAACGACAAGGGGCCGGACATTGCCATCCTGCGTACCCTGGGCGCCACGCCGGCGCAGATCATGGGCACGTTCATGGTCCAGGGCAGCCTGATCGGTATTGTCGGCACGCTGATTGGTGGTGTGCTGGGGGTGATTGCGGCGTTCAACGTCAGTCAGATTGTCGGTTGGCTGGAGCGGGTGAGCGGGCAGCACATCTTTACTTCGGATGTGTACTTCGTCAGCAGTTTGCCGTCGCAGTTGCAGTGGGGGGATGTGGTAATGATCTGCACGGCGGGGCTGGTGATGAGCTTTTTGGCGACCATTTATCCTGCGTATCGGGCATCGCAGGTGCAGCCGGCGATTGGCCTGGCTGTATAGTTTCCTGTGAGATTGTTGGGGGCGCCTTGCGCCCCTTTCGCGACGCAAGGCCGCTCCTACAGCGACCGCGCGCTCCCAGACTGACACGATCCCTGTAGGAGCGGCCTTGCGTCGCGATGGGCTGCAAAGCAGCCCCAATTTCACCGATCTTCAGTGAACTCAATCACAAACCGCGTCCATCCATCCTCACACTCCGCCCGAATGCGCCCACCATGGGCCTGCACGATCGACCGGGTAATCGCCAAGCCCAACCCCGCATGCTCACTACTGCTCTCGCGTCGCGCCGGGTCCACCCGGTAAAAACGATCAAACAACCGCGGTAAAGCAGCCGGCTCGATAGCCGCCCCCGTATTGGCCACGCTGATGCTTGGCCCCGGCGCCAGCGTCACCCGTATCTGCCCGCCCGCCGCAGTAAAGCGCAAGGCGTTATCCAGCAGGTTGGACAGCGCCCGGCGCAGCATATGCCGGTCACCGTGCAGTACGGCTTCACCCTCGCGCAGCATCTGCACGTCGCTGTCTTCCGCCAGCGGCGCGTAGTATTCCAGCAGCGCATCCACTTCTTCGTGCAGGGCCAGTGGCGCCTGCCCCGGCACCAGCAGGCCATGATCGGCCTTGGCCAGGAACAGCATGTCGTTGATCATCTGCGCCATCCATTGCAGCTCCTCCAGGTTGCCATGCAGGGCTTCGCGGTATTCCTCCAGGCTGCGCGGGCGGGTGAGGGTGACCTGGGTGTGGGTCAGCAGGTTGGACAGCGGTGTGCGCAGCTCGTGGGCGATGTCGGCCGAAAACGCCGACAGGCGCTGGAAGGCATCGTCCAGGCGCTGAAGCATGGCGTTCATGCTGTTGGCCAGTTCGGCCAGTTCTTCGGGCATCTGCGCCAGCGGCAGCCGGGTAGTCAGTGAGCGGGCTGACACGCTGGCAGCCACCTGGCCCATTTGCCGCAGCGGGCGCAGGCCGCTACGTGCGGCCCAGGCACCGAGCAGTGCGGTGGCCAGTGCCGACAGGCCGACCGTCAGCCAGATCAGGCGCTGCATGCCTTGCAGGAAGTGCTGGTGGTGGGTGATGTCGAGGTACAGGGTCAGTTGTGGCGACTGCGTGGCACCCTGCATCAGGTGCACGGCCAGGCTGCGGTAGTCGGTGCCCTGTGCATGCAAGGTGGCCAGCCCGGCGGCGAGCGGTGCCTGCGGCAGCCCGCTGCGGCTTTCGAACCAGGGGGTGCCTTCAGCGCTGCTGATGCGCAGGGCCAGGTCGGCCTGATGGCTAAGCGCGTCGCGCAGGGCGGGCAGGCGTGCCTTCAGGTCATCCATGCTGCTGATGCCCGCCAGCTGCGTGCGAAACAGCGACAGCCGCGAGTCCAGCAGTTGTTGGTCAAGTTCGACGAAGTGCTGTTCGCTGGCGCGGCTGAACAGCAAGCCGGCCCCGAGCGAGACGGCGGCGGTGCAGGCGGCGAACAGCAAGGCCAGGCGGCTGCCGAGGGATAGCCCGCGCATCAGTCGGCGCGCTCTTCGAGGACGTAACCCATGCCGCGCACGGTGTGAATCAGCTTGTTGGGGTGCGGGTCGTCGATTTTCAGGCGCAGGCGGCGGATTGCCACTTCGATCACGTTGGTGTCGCTGTCGAAGTTCATGTCCCACACCTGCGAGGCAATCAGCGACTTTGGCAGCACCTCGCCCTGGCGGCGCAGCAGCAGTTCGAGCAGGGAGAATTCCTTGGCGGTCAGGTCAATGCGCTGGCCGGCGCGCTCGGCGCGGCGGCGGATCAGGTCCAGGCGCAGGTCGGCCAGGCTAAGCGTGGTGTCCTGGTTGGGGCTGGTGCCACGGCGCAGCAGGCTGCGCACCCGGGCCAGCAGTTCGGAAAAGGCGAACGGCTTGACCAGGTAGTCGTCGGCGCCCAGCTCCAAGCCGTGTACGCGGTCCTCGACGGCGTCGCGGGCGGTGAGGAACAGCACCGGTGTGTCCAGGCCGGCCTGGCGTACAGCCTGCAGGATCTGCCAGCCGTCACGGCCGGGCAGCATCACGTCGAGGATCAGCAGGGCGTGATCACCGGTCAGGGCAAGGAACTGGCCGGTCTCGCCATCGGTGGCCAGTTCGGTGGTAAAGCCGGCCTCGCTCAGGCCCTGGCTCAGGTACTGGCCGGTACGGGCCTGGTCTTCGACGATCAGCAGTTTCATCAGGTGGCTTGACTCCCACAGGGACCGGGTGATGCTGAAATGATACGTGACGATGTGCCGGCACGCTCAAGCTGACAAAGTTGTAATCTGCCTGTCAGGTCGCTGCCAGTCGCCCCTGACTAATGTGGCTGCATCCCGTTGTGTATTCCCGGAGTCATCATGAAACGCCTGCTCATCGCCGCCGCCCTTGCCCTGGCCAGCCTGCCGACCTTTGCCGGTGAGGCGCAAACCTTCGCCTTCGGCGAACCAGCCCCGGCTTCCAAGGCCACCCGCACGGTAAATGTGGTGCTCAAGGATATCGCCTTCGAGCCCGGGAACCTTGAGGTGAAGGCGGGCGAAACGGTGCGCTTCGTGCTGGTAAACGAAGGTAAGCTGCCGCACGAATTCAACCTCGGCGACAAGGGCATGCATGCCGAGCACCAGAAGGAAATGGTCGCCATGCAAGGCAAGCTGTTCAGCGGGGGCATGAACCATGAGGGCATGGATCATGGCCAGATGATGAGCAACAGCCAAGCGATGGATCATGGTGGCGGCCATGGCCACGCGGGTGGCAACACCGCACTGGTCATGCCCGGCCAGCGCGCCGAGCTGACCTGGACCTTCCGCAAGTCGGCGCCTATCGAGTTTGCCTGCAACGTACCGGGGCACTACCAGGCCGGCATGGTCGGGGCATTGACCATCGAGTGACTGGCCCTGCAAGGCGGGGTGCAAAACCGGTAGACTAGGGGCAATTTCGAACCTTCAGGTCAGTTTCCATGCATCCCGCTGCCGAACACTCCCCGCTGGGCAAATCCAGCGAATACATCGCCACCTACTCCCCGGAGCAGCTGTTCCCCATTCCGCGTACTGCCAAATGGGCTGAGCTGGGGGTTACTGCCCAGACCTTGCCGTGGCAGGGCGTGGATTACTGGAACTGCTTCGAACTGAGCTGGCTGCTGCCTTCGGGCAAGCCGGTGGTGGCGATCGGCGAGTTCGCCATTCCGGCCGATTCGCCGAACATCATCGAGTCCAAGTCGTTCAAGCTGTACCTCAACTCGCTGAACCAGACGGTGTTCGCGTCGCTGGGTGAGTTGCAGGCCTGCCTGGAGAAAGACCTCTCTGCGGCGGCCGGCAAACCGGTGGGGGTGAAGGTGCGCACCTTGGCCGAAGTCGAGGCCCAGGGGGTGGTGGCCTTGCCGGGCCTGTGCATCGATGCACTGGACGTGGCCATCAGCAACTACGAGCAGCCGCAGCCAGAACTGCTGTGCTGCAGCACGGAGCACGTGGTGGAAGAAACCGTGCACAGCCACCTGCTGAAGTCCAATTGCCCGGTGACCGGCCAGCCGGACTGGGGCAGCGTGGTGGTCGAGTACAAGGGCAGGGCGCTGGACCACGCCAGCCTGCTGACCTACCTGATCAGCTTTCGCCAGCATGCCGACTTCCATGAGCAGTGCGTGGAGCGCATTTACCTGGACTTGAAAAACCTGCTGCAGCCGGAGCACCTGACGGTGTATGCGCGTTATGTGCGCCGGGGTGGGCTGGATATCAACCCGTACCGCAGCACGGGGGCGATCAGCCCGGATAATAAACGCCTGGTTCGCCAGTAAGGTTCAAGTATGCCGGGGCCGCTTCGCGGCCCATCGCGACACAAGGCCGCTCCTACAGGGCTCGCGCAAGTTCAGAAAATTGCGCGGACCCTGCAGGAGCGGCCTTGTGTCGCGCTGGGGTGCAAAGCACCCCAGCTATCTCAGATCCCCATGCTGTGCAGCGAATTGGCAATGCTGCGCAGGGTGGCGGTGAGGTCGGGGTGGTCGGCCTCGAAGCGTTCGATCGCCAGGTTCACACCGTCCACCAGGTTATTGTCCGGCGTGGCTTCTTCAAGCTTCAGTTGCGCCTCGATCTGGCGGGCTTCTTCGTGCAGTGCGGCCAGCTCTTCTTCCGAAAGCGGTACGTTACGGTCCAGTTGCTCGCGCAAGCTGTTCAGGCGCTCTTGCAATTCGCGGGCAGGCATTGGCTGTTCTCCATCAATGGCTTGGCAAAACCATGGACCTCAGCGAAGCGGCAAAGGTTCTGGTTTGTGTTCAGCGTAATCCACCTGCCGCTGCTTTGCATGATCCGCGTCAACGCGGCTGTATCAGGGTTTTTCGCCTTTGCGCCGGCGCAGGGCAATGTCCTGCAGGCAGGTGTCCAGCGCTTCGAGGTGGTCGATCACCGAGTGCACGCCCAGGCTGAACAACGCCAGCGTCGCCTTGCCGCGGGCCAGGTCCTGTTCCTGCGGGCTCAGGGCTTGCCATTGCTGTGAGCTGTGGTCGCATAACGGGCTGCAGGCAGCCAGGCCGACCGTCCATAGCCCCGCGTTAAGGCCCGACTGGAGCAAGCGCGGGTCGCCGCTGACCAACACGCAGCCGTCCAGGCGTTCGCTGTCCAGGGTCATCAAGGCTTGCCAGCAGGCATTCGGCGCCGGCCAGCGCACCCCGTTCACCGAATGCCCCGGCAGCCAGTCAGGCAGCACATGGGCCAGGCGCTTGCTTTGCGTGCTGGCAAGGTCATCCAGCCAGATGCACGGCACCTGGCGCTGACGCAGGCCGGAGAGGGTCGCCAGGGCGCCGGGGGCGGGCGAGGGGGCGCCATTGGCGGCCTGCACCAGGCAGCCGCGCAGGCCGAACAGCACAGCGGTAAAGGCGGGTGCAGCGTCCATGGCAACTTCCCCCAAATAGTCCGCAGGCTATGCGTTGATTGTTACCGCCCTGTGACACTGGCCCTTGCGCAACAGTTGTTCACAAAATATTGAGCAAAAATGTGTAAAGCTGTTTATCAGCCCGCAAGCCTCTATACTGCCGCCTTAACAGCAGCGCGACCCGTTGCGCTTGCGGCCGAGAAATCCGATGGAGAGACATCTATGCGTAGGATCGGTGCCAGTGTGATCGAACGAGTCACCCAGGCCTGTGTCTGCGCCAGCATGCTGCTGGCGCCCGTGGCAGCCACTCAGGCTGCCACCGAGGAAGATCCCTGGGAAGCGGTCAACCGCCCGATCTTCCGTTTCAACGATACGGTCGACACCTATGCCCTCAAGCCGCTGGCCAAGGGCTACGAGGCGGTTACCCCGCAGTTCCTCGAAGATGGCATTCACAACATCTTTCGCAACCTGGGTGACGTGACCAACCTGGCCAACAACATCCTGCAGCTCAAGCCGCATGCGGCGGGCGTGGACACTGCGCGGCTGATCGTGAACACCACCTTCGGCCTGGGCGGTTTCTTCGATGTGGGCACCAAAATGGGCCTGCAGCGCAGTGACGAAGACTTCGGCCAGACCCTGGGCTATTGGGGGGTACCGAGCGGCCCGTACGTGGTCATCCCGTTGCTGGGCCCAAGCACTGTGCGTGATGGCGTGGCCAAGTACCCGGACACCTATACCAAACCGTACCGCTACATCGATCATGTGCCGACCCGCAACTCGATCTTTGCCCTGGATGTGATCAACACCCGCGCCAGCCTGCTGTCGGCCGAGAAGCTGATCCAGGGTGACAAGTACATCTTCATTCGCAATGCCTACCTGCAGAACCGCGAGTTCAAGGTCAAGGATGGCGAGGTCGAAGACGACTTCTGATCGGTGAGCCTTGGGGCCGCCAAGCGGCCCCGGGTTCAATGCATCGCCAGAATGCGCAAACCGAACTTCTGTTGCCCGCCCGGCTGGTCGGCGAGCCACACCACCTCGGTGCTGGCATGCAGCCCCTTCAGCGCCGGGTGGTCGGAGTCGATCCGCACCTCGATCTGGTCCCCTACCTGAAAATGTTCTGGCGCCTGCACCTGCATGCCGCCGCTGGACAGGTCCAGGCACACCGCCGCGATGACCTGGCCTGCATGCAGCAGGCTGACCTCGGTGTCGATGCGCATGCGGATGAAATCGCGTTTCTCGCTGTGGCTGGAGGGCGTGTGGGGCATGCTGCATCCTTCCCATCGGGTTGCGCTGGTCGACTTTCTTATAACTCCCGGTGATTTGCCCTGTAAAGAGCGGCGAGGTCTACCCTTGCATGCTTGAAACCCCTGGCGGATGGGAGTACCGTCTGCGCCTTACAAGGTAGCGCTCACAGTTGCCGGACAGTTGCCGGACAGGTGTTCTTGTCCTACAACTCAAGTAGAGTGTGACCACAAAGAATTCCCGTAGCTGGCCGTCTGCCTTGCCGACACCACTGCACCAACCTAAATCGGCGCCGTTCGCCCACATGCAGAAAACCAGTGCAACGCTGCTGATCATCGATGACGACGACGTGGTCCGTGCGAGCCTCGCCGCCTATCTCGAAGACAGTGGCTTCAGCGTCCTCCAGGCCGGTAATGGCCAGCAGGGGCTTCAGGTCTTCGAAGAACACCAGCCCGACCTCGTGATCTGCGATCTGCGCATGCCGCAGATGGGCGGCCTCGAACTGATCCGCCAGGTCAGCGAACGTGCGCCGCAGTTGCCGGTGATCGTAGTGTCCGGTGCAGGCGTCATGAGTGATGCGGTGGAGGCGTTACGCCTGGGCGCCGCCGACTACCTGATCAAGCCGCTGGAAGACCTGGCCGTACTCGAGCATTCGGTGCGCCGCGCCCTCGACCGTTCGCGCCTGGTGCTGGAAAACCAGCGTTACCGCGACAAGCTCGAAGCCGCCAACCGCGAGCTGGAGGCCAGCCTGCACCTGCTGCAGGAAGACCAGACCGCCGGTCGCCAGGTGCAGATGAACATGCTGCCGGAAAGCCCTTGGGCGGCCGGCGCGTTTGCCTTCGAGCACCAGATCATCCCGTCGTTGTACCTGTCGGGTGATTTTGTCGACTACTTCCGTGTGGACGAACGGCGCATTGCCTTCTACCTTGCCGATGTTTCCGGGCATGGCGCGTCGTCGGCGTTTGTCACCGTGCTGTTGAAATTCATGACCACGCGCCTCATGTTCGAGCTCAAGCGCAGCAAGATGCGCGAGTTCAAACCGTCTGAAGTGCTCAGCCACATCAACCGCGGCCTGATAAACAGCAAGCTGGGCAAGCACGTCACCATGGTCGGCGGGGTGATCGACGAAGAGTCCGGGCTGCTGACCTACGCAGTGGGCGGGCATTTGCCGCTGCCGGTGCTGTACACCCCCGAGCACACCCGCTACCTGGAAGGCCGCGGCCTGCCGGTGGGGCTGTTCGACGAGGCCACCTACCAGGACCTGGTGGTGGAGCTGCCGCCGCAGTTCAGCCTCAGCCTGATGTCCGATGGCATTCTGGACCTTTTGCCGGGTGATACGCTCAAAGATAAAGAAGCCGCCTTGCCGGAAATCGTCAAGGCAGCAGGTGGCAGCCTGGATGGGCTGCGTCAACGATTTGGATTGGCTACGCTTGGGGAGATGCCGGATGATATCGCCCTATTGGTGTTGAGCAGGAACCTTCAATGAGTACCGGTAGAATCCAGTTCGCCGAGCAGAGTGGTACCTTCGTACTGAAGTTTGTCGGTGAAGTGCGCCTGACCCTGTGTTCGGCGCTGGATGCGACGATCGAGAAGATCTTCACTGCGCTGAACTTCTCGGCGATTGTCATCGATCTCACCGAAACCGAGAGCATCGACAGCACCACCTTGGGCTTGCTGGCCAAGCTGTCGATCCTGTCGCGGCAAAAGGTTGGCCTGCTGCCGACCGTGGTCACCACCAACCCGGACATTTCCCGGTTGCTGCAATCGATGGGCTTCGATCAGGTGTTCAACATCGTCGATCGTCCGATTCCGTGCCCGGAATGCCTGACCGACCTGCCATCGCAGGACCAGAACGAAGACGTGGTGCGCTCCAAGGTATTGGAGGCACACAAGATCCTGATGGGCCTGAACGATTCCAACCGTGAAGCCTTCCATGACCTGGTCAGTGCGCTGGAGCGGACCTGACCTTTAGCCTGTGCCGGCCTCTTCGCGGGTGAACCCGCTCCTACAGGGATTTGTACTGGCCCATGTAGGAGCGGGTTCACCCGCGAAGAGGCCGGTCCAGGCAGTAGATTACCCCTGGGTTGACTAGGCTCGGCCAACAAACTCGGTCGCCTCACCCCCACCCGCATCCAGCTGATACACACGCGCCGGCCGCCCCTGTTCATCAAAGAACACCTGCCCCAACCCCGCCCCATTCCACAACCGCTCCCCAGCCTTGCTGTGGCTGGGCGTACGCGGCACCACCTCCATCTTCCGGCGCTTGGTAAACCAGTTCAACGGCGAGCGCGGCGAATACAGCCAGCGGTTCAGGCGGTCCAGCACATCCAGCAAGCGCCGCGGAAACTCGTTCTTGATCCCGCTGCTGGTCACCTGCCACAAATGCGGGCTGCGCTGGCGGTGGCGAATCAGCACTTCGTAGACGAACGAGTAGTGCACGTCCCCGGACAGCACTACGTAATGCCCCGGCGTACGCGAGTGGCGGAAGATATTGAGGATGACCTGCGCCGCACCGCGATGGGCCATCCAGTTCTCGGCATCCACCAGCAGCGGGTAGCCCAGCCAGCTGAATACTTTCTGCACCGTTTCAATCAGCTTCACGCCAAAAATCGGCGCAGGTGACACGATGACTGCCGAAGGGTGGTCGAGCAGTGCGTGTTGCAGTTCACTCAGCGCCTCCCAGTCCAGCAGGCCAGACGGTTTGGCCAGGTTGCTTTCACTGCGCCAGCGGCGGGTGCGGGTGTCCAATACCAGCAACGGTGGCTCGGTTGGCAGGCTGAACTGCCAACCCTGGAAACGCAGCAAGTCGCCGATCAGCGCGTCCTGATTGTGGCTGGTCAGCGCCTGGCATTGATCGAGCAAAGGCTTGCAGGCTTCCGGGTCATTGCCCCAGGCCTGGCAGAGCAGGTAGCCGAGCAGGGCATTGCCGATGATCCGCCGCGAGAACGGGTGGCCGTAGGCGGTTTCCTCCCACTGCGCCGAAAGGTTCCAGTCGTCGGTGATGTCGTGGTCGTCGAAGATCATCAGGCAGGGCAGGTGGGCCATCACCCGCGCCACTTGATCGAGGTTGTCGGCAAAGCCCTGGATTAGCGGCAGTTCTTGCCGGTAACGGTCCTGATGCGGGTCGCTGAGCCCTTCGGGCATGTCCAGGCCTACCAACTGCCAAGGGACGGGCGACCACACCAGCAGGTACATGGCCATGACCTCGGCAAAGGTCACCAGGTGGTTGTCGGCGTTGCTGGACGAGAAGATCGGCTTGCGCTTGCCGCCGAAGAAGCGTTCGCGCAGGGTTTCGTTACGTTCCTGCGCGGGCAGCAGATCGGCGCGGTGATAGTAGCTGGCCGGGTGCTGGTACAGCGCCTGGCTGTCGTCGACCACCGCGCCATCCAGTTGCTCGTCGAACAGGCCCAGGCGCGCGATCAAGCCATGGATCGCGCGCAGCATCGGGCCGGCGACGTCGTCGGCATACACTTGGTCGCCGGTCATCAGCAATACAGCGGGGCGCTCTTCGGGCGTTGTGCAGGCCTGCAGCAGGCGATCGGCGCACAGCAGGCCGTCAGCAGCCGGGTGGTGCGGTTTGCGGCAGGAGCCGTGCAGCAAGTGGTCAAGGCGATCGCGCAACACCAGGTTTGGACGCTGCTGGCCAGGATAGAGCAGGTGCGGCGCCCAGCCGGCGATGCCTTGGCCGTTGAGCAACAGGTCGTAGTCGAGCTGCTGGTTGCGGGGCAGGGGGTGGGCGAACTGGATATCCAGCAGGTGAATGAACGCATGCTGGCCTACCGGGATCACCTGGCAATCGACCTGGGCCTCGCTAGCCGGGAAAATGAACGCGGGCTGAAGCGGTTGGGTAGCGACCAGCCAGATGGCCAGGCGCTGGGGTTCCAGGCGGCGCAGTACCGGGCCGGTGAGGACGAGGGGCAAGGAGGTAGAGGAGGTCATTGACAGCTCGGGTGGCTTATCGGGCCTCTTCGCGGGTAAACCCGCTCCTACACCAATTGATGTGGGAGCGGGTTTACCCGCGAAGAGGCCCGAAAATTCAATATAAAACTGAGACTTGGCAAAACAAAACGGGCGGAAAATGCTGAACACTTCCCGCCCGTCTGGCAAACCCGAACTGTATCAGGCCTTTTCAGCCATCAACTTCTCCAGCTTTTCCTGGTCCCGGGCAAACTGGCGGATACCCTCGGCCAACTTCTCGGTACCCATGGCATCTTCGTTCATCGCCCAGCGGAAGTGGCTTTCGTTCAGTACCTGCTTGGCCTCACCGGCGTTGCCCGGCTTCAGGATGCGCGGCAGCTCGCCCTGGTCGCTGCCCAGCTTGTCGAGCAGGTCCGGGCTGATGGTCAGGCGGTCGCAGCCGGCCAGTTGTTCGATCTGGCCAATGTTGCGGAAGCTGGCGCCCATGACCACGGTGTTGTAACCATTGGCCTTGTAGTAATTGTAGATACGCGTGACCGATTGCACGCCCGGGTCTTCGGCACCCACGTATTCCTGGCCGGTGCTTTTCTTGTACCAGTCATAGATACGCCCCACGAACGGCGAAATCAGGAACACCCCGGCATCGGCGCAGGCCTGGGCCTGGGCGAAGGAGAACAGCAGGGTGAGGTTGGTCTGGATACCTTCCTTTTCCAGCTTCTCGGCGGCGCGGATTCCTTCCCAGGTGGAGGCCAGCTTGATCAGCACGCGGTCACGGCCGACACCGGCTTTTTCGTACAGGTCGATCAGCGTGCGCGCTTTGGCCAGCAGGGCCGGTTCGTCGAACGACAGACGGGCATCCACTTCGGTGGAGATACGCCCTGGGATGACCTTGAGAATGCCCGAGCCCACCGCGACTGCGAATTTGTCGCAGGCCAGGTCGACATTGCCCTTGGCATCGGCTTTTACCTGCTTGAGCAGGTCGGCGTAGCCCGGGATGGCGGCGGCCTTGAGCAGCAGCGACGGGTTGGTGGTGGCATCGACCGGTTTCAGGCGGGTGATGGCGTCCAGGTCCCCGGTGTCGGCGACCACGGTGGTGAACTGCTTGAGTTGTTCCAGCTTGGAGGTCATGGGCGTGCTCTGTCCTGTGCAATGACTCGACATTACCCGAGCCCCGACGGCCGCTCAAGGGCCGTCAGGTGTGGGCTTGCCCTAGGAGGGCGGTACGAAGGTGAAGATTCGAGTCCCAGGTAGCCCCGAGGTTCCCCCTACACAAAACCCACAGCCCGCACGGCCCCCCCCCGTAGGAGCGGGTTTACCCGCGAAGGGGCGCGCAGCGGCCCCATAATCGCTGCCGCGCCGAAGATCCTGGGGCCGCTACGCAGCCCATCGCGACACAAGGCCGCTCCTACACCGACCGCGATACCTTCCTGCTTCTGCTTCAACGCCCTTGCAACAACTCCACCGCCTGATCAAACACCGCCAGCGGCTCCGCCGCCTTGTGAATATCCGCCGACAGCAACTGGCGGAAGCGCCGCGCGCCTTTGAATCCCTGGGCCAGCCCCAGAATATGCCGGGTAACATGGTGCATCGCGCCACCACTTGTCATGTGCGCCACGATATAAGGCCGCAGCTGCGCCAGCGCCTCGCTACGGCTGACCACTGGCGCTTCACTGCCAAACAGCTGCTGATCCACCTCGGCCAGCAGGTAAGGGTTGTGATACGCCTCACGCCCCAGCATCACGCCATCGAAGGTTTCAAGGTGCACCTGGCATTCAGCCAAGGTCTTGATCCCGCCGTTAAGCACGATTTCCAGGTCCGGGAAGTCCGCCTTCAACTGCGCAGCCACGTCATAGCGCAGCGGCGGGATTTCACGGTTTTCCTTCGGCGACAACCCTTCCAGAATCGCAATACGCGCATGCACGGTAAAACTGCGGCAGCCCGCCTCACGCACCTGGCCGACGAAGTCGCACAGCTCGGCATAGCTGTCACGGCCGTTGATGCCAATGCGGTGCTTGACCGTAACCGGGGTCGACACCGCATCACGCATGGCCTTTACGCAATCGGCCACCAGCGCTGGGTGAGCCATCAGGCAGGCGCCGATCATGTTGTTCTGCACGCGGTCGCTGGGGCAGCCGACGTTGAGGTTGACCTCATCGTAGCCGGCGTCTTCGGCCAATCGCGCACAGGCGGCCAGGTCAGCCGGCGCACTGCCGCCCAACTGCAGGGCCAGCGGGTGCTCGGAGACGTCGTGGCGCAGGAAACGCTGGGCGTCGTTGTGCAGCAGGGCGCCGGTGGTGACCATTTCGGTGTAGAGCAGGGTGTGTTTGGAGAGCAGGCGCAGGAAGAACCGGCAGTGCCTATCCGTCCAGTCCATCATAGGGGCAACGCTAAAGCGGCGTGACGGCTCAAGGCGCGTGGTTTCTGGCTTGTAGCCTGATTTTGCAGTCATTTCGTTCAACGTGTTTTGTACCAATTTTCGGGGTTTTGGGGCGTTTTTACCAAGCGCTTGATGCAATGTACCAATCGACAGACGAGGTGTACCAATCTCAAATGGCAGCGGTCAGAACGCGTAAAAAGGCCGATGGCAGCGCTAGCTACCTCGTCCAGATCCGCATCAATCACAACAAGGTGACAGTCTACCAAGAGAGCCAAATGTTCGCCCGCAAACAGGCTGCGGTGGCTTGGGCGAAGCGACGGGAAACCGAGTTGGCTGAGCCTTGTGCTATCGAACGCGCTACCCGGGTAGGGCATACAGTCAAGCAGATTATCGACCGTTTCCTGGTGGAGGCAGCGAAAGCCCGGCCTTTGGGCGAGACGAAGCGACGCACACTGAAAGCCATCAAAAATACCTCATTGAGCTGGCTTAGCACCTGCTTGCTGGCGAGGTTGAACAACTCGTTGATGGCGACCGGCGAGACCATATGGTAGAGGCGGGCTTCTCCAGTTTCGGTATTCTTTTAATTTGAAGCGTAGACGTAGAAAGTGCCACGCTTCTTCTTGGCTTCATACATCGCTTCATCCGCGCATTTGAGAAGGGTGGCTGCTGTTTTTGCATGGTTTGGCGCGATAGCCAAACCAATACTAACTGTTACAAAATCAATTAGCGTTCCATCGATTGCAAAGGGTGCTGAAAACGCATCGAGAAGGCGTTTAGAAAGCTGAATTGCTTCGGTGTCTTCTGTGTGTTGACAAATAAGTGTGAATTCGTCGCCTCCAAGTCGATAAGCGTTATCTGTTGAGCGCAGAACGTTGCGTAGGCGATCTGCGCTGCATTCTAAAATTGCGTCGCCTGCGTCGTGACCGAAAGTGTCGTTTACTTGTTTGAAGTGATCTAAGTCAATGAAGGCCAGTGTTAGGGGCGAGCTGCCGTTCTTGATGGCTATTTCAAGGTCACGATAAAAAGCTTTGCGATTGCCAAGCCCGGTCAACGCATCACGATAAACCATTTCATATAAATTTTTTTGATGGTGCACGTGTTTGCTTACATCATGCAGTATACCTCGATAACCTACAATACCGCCTCTCGAATCAGAAATCCTCGAGAGGTGGGCTTCAAAGTACCCAACGCTTCCATCTGCGCGATTTAACCAAGTTGAGGCGGGTGCTCCGACTTCCGTTTCTGTCACGCTAGGTGCTGTGGTTAAATGCGCTTGCTGGTGTGGCTGGAGCGTAGAAAAGGTTCGGCCTTTCAGGACAGTAGCCGCGTAGCCCAACATTCTGCAAAATACGGGGTTGCAGGACGTTATGCGCGCATATATATCTAGTTCGAAATAGCCGTCCTCCATGCCTTCAAGAATGGTTCTGTCGCGTGCTTCGCTATGCTCCAGCCTATCTAACAATATATTTATCGAATCAACCAGACCATCCACTGCGGTATGTCCGTAGCTTTTCGGTCGCTTATCGAAGGATCCGTTACATATTTCAGAAAGCGTTTTTGTAAGTTCGGAGATATGTCTAATTAAAATAGGCGTGTTTTTCATCAGGTTCTGTCCGATGGAAGAAAAAGGGTCGTTGATAAGAGCGTAGACTGGCTTTGATGCGGAAAACAATAAGCGAAGCTTAATAAAATTCACGTAAGCCGAGATAGTCGTTATAGCCAAAGGTCATGTATCAAGATTTTTTTATTTTGCTTAGTTATTAATGTTGATTGATATTGTATGGCCATCATTAAGCGTTTCAGCTAGAGGCATTTGAAATGTTTTTAGAGTTTTTGCTTGAAAGGCTTTGAAAGTCGCCTAATGTGAAAATTCTGTTGGACAGCGTTGCGTCCCGTTTCTTATCGGGAGTCGATAAACCGTAGAGTCCTAACATGGTTGGCGGAATGTTAGTGCTTGAATTTATGGCTTTTTTAACTGCTGGCAGTTGCCGATTTGGTACGGCGCTCACTTCAAAGGGAGTTTGTCATGACATTGGTTGCCAAACCGAATACGCCTCGTAAAGCCTCTGGAACGCCGTCATCACTATGGAAGTTAGGGTCGTCGTTTTTGTTAGCAAGTGCTATTGCATTTGCAGCTCAGGGTTGGGCCGAAGAAGCTCCGAAACCCGCCACGGATGCCACCAAAGCTGCAAACGATGCGCTTCTCAAGGAGCTTCCCTTTAACGACAAAACCTCTTTTGAACTGGCTCACAAAGGTTTCATCGCACCGCTTCCTACCGAACCGATTAAAGGTCCTAGCGGTAATATGATTTGGGACCCAAATAAGTACAGCTTCATCAAGGAAGGGCAAGCTGCACCGGCTTCCACCAACCCCAGCCTTTGGCGGCAGTCGCAGCTTATCAACATATCGGGTCTCTTCGAGGTTACCGACGGTATTTATCAGGTGCGTAACTACGACCTTTCCAACATGACCATCGTGGAAGGCAAGGAAGGTATCACCATTTTCGACCCGCTGATTTCCAGTGAAACGGCCAAGGCTGCGCTTGACCTGTATTACAAACATCGGCCCAAGAAGCCGGTTGTGGCGGTGATTTACACTCACAGTCACGTCGACCACTATGGCGGGGTTCGAGGTGTGATCAATGAAGAGGATGTCAAGGCCGGCAAGGTGAAGGTGTATGCGCCCAAGGGCTTGGCGGTCTCAGTGACCAAGTGCAACACCCGAGGTAAGGTGCTGCATGACTACTCACTACACCCACTTGACCATCGAAGAGCGCGTAACGCTAATG
>NZ_JBIVHY010000007.1:0-341181 GCF_044749445.1 Pseudomonas sp. NPDC089408 | reverse complement strand
AGTGTGGGGTTTCCCCATGTGAGAGTAGGTCATCGTCAAGATTCATTTCGCAAAACCCCTATCTGCGTATGCAGGTAGGGGTTTTGTCTTTGTGGGCCAAAAACAGTCCCCCGGCCTCCCAAAAATCCCTGTGGGACCAGGAGCAATGCTGGCATTCATGAAACGTGTGTCATTTATGCCTGAACAACCGCAGTGCAGTGCTACGCTCGCGGAAATACTCAGCACGGATACCCACCATGGACATGAACTGGCACCAGGCCTTGCAAGAGAGCCTGAGCTGGCTGGCAATCGCCTCGTTCATCACCCTTGTCGGCTTCACCGCCGCCGCCATTCTGGCCGTACGTTGTACCCGCTGGGGCAGCCAGTTCTGGCAGCTTGCCGGGCCTTATTTCAGTTTCAGGCGCAGTTGGCGGCCGTTGCTGGTGTTTGCCCTGCTGCTGGTGCTGACGCTGTTTTCGGTGCGCCTCAACGTGCTGTTCTCGTTCTGGTACAACGGTTTCTACAGCGCCCTGCAGGGCCTTGATCAAGTGGCGTTCTGGTACTTGCTCGGGGTCTTCGCGGTGCTGGCTACCATCCATGTGCTGCGTTCGCTGTTCACCTTCTATGTAAGCCAGGCATTCAGCATCAAGTGGCGGGTGTGGCTGACCGAGCGATTGACCCACGACTGGATGCACGGCGATGCCTACTACCGTGGCCAGTTCCTCGCCGAGCCGGTGGACAACCCCGACCAGCGTATTGAACTGGACGTCAACGCCTTCGTCAGCAACTCGGTTTCCCTGGCCCTGGGCGCGGTCAGTGCGCTGGTGTCACTGGTCGCGTTTACCGGCATTCTCTGGGGGTTGTCGGCACCGTTGGCAGTGGCCGGGGTGGAAATCCCACGGGCGATGGTATTCGCGGTGTACCTGTACGTAATCGTCGCTACCTGGGTCGCTTTCCGTCTTGGGCGTCCGTTGATCCGCTTGAATTTCCTTAACGAGAAACTCACCGCCAACTTCCGTTACGCATTGATGCGGCTGCGCGAAAACGCCGAAAACATCGCCTTCTACCAAGGTGCGCAAGTCGAGCGGGGCACTTTGCTGGGCCGCTTTGCTGCCCTGATCGTGAATGCCTGGGCGTTAGTGTTCCGGAACCTCAAATTCAGTGGCTTCAACCTGGGTATCAGCCAGGTCGCCGTGGTGTTCCCGTTCATTCTGCAGGCACCGCGCTTCTTCAGTGGGGCGATCAAGTTGGGTGACGTCATGCAAACTTCCCAGGCCTTTGGCCAGGTGCAGGATTCGTTGTCGTTCTTTCGCGAGTCGTACGATGCGTTCGCTCAGTACCGAGCTACCCTCGACCGTCTGACCGGTTTCCTCGATGCCAACGAGCAGGCAAGTGCGTTGCCTCGGGTGCTCACAGAGGAGCAGGCGCATGCGCTGCAGATCGCTGGCCTGCAGGTGCTGCGCCCGGATGGGCACGCCCTGATTGCCAACCTCGACTTGAACCTGCACGCCGGTCAGGCGTTGTTGATCAAAGGGCCATCGGGCAGCGGCAAGACCACATTGCTGCGTGCGTTGGCGGGCCTTTGGCCCTATGCCGAAGGTGAAGTCAGGCGGCCAACCGGCCATCAGGCACTGTTTCTGTCGCAACGCCCCTACCTGCCACTGGGTGATTTGCGTACGGTCATTGCCTACCCGGCAGCCAGCAAGCCGGAGGATGAGTTGCAAATGCAGCAGGCGTTACGCCAGGTCAACCTTGGCCACCTGGCCGAGCGCCTGGATGTCAGTTGCGATTGGTCACATATCCTCTCTGTGGGTGAACAGCAGCGTCTGGCGTTCGCTCGGGTGCTGTTCAACCGGCCGCAGGTGGTGTTCCTCGACGAGTCCACCTCGGCGATGGATGAGGGCCTCGAACATGCCCTGTACTCGCTGCTGCGCACGCAAATGCCGGGGGCGCTGCTAGTCAGTGTCGGGCACCGCAGCACGCTGGCGGGGTTCCATACCCATCGTCTGGAAGTAGATGGGCATGGCGGTTGGTCGTTGCTGGAGCAGCAGCCCGTGCTGGCCTAGCTCGGCTTGACGGCCCTATCGCCGGCAAGCCCCACAGGGGTAGCGCATGCCTCAAGATCAGCGCGGTCGGGGTGGGCGCTGGCTTGCCGGCGATTGGGTCTCAGGGCTGGTATCGAGCATCGCAATCAACTCCGCCCCTTCATTGCGCACATTGCCGACATCCTTGGCCACGGGAAACCACTCGAACGCCTCCACCGGCAGGCAGCGCTCCCGGGCCAGGCGTTCGGCCTGTTCGGCGCCCAGGTCCGGGTCGATCCACGCCCGCGCATCTGCCGGCCCCAGCACCAGGGGCCGGCGGTCGTGGATATCGACCATCCCTTCGTCACTGGCAGCCGTAATGATTACGAAGCCGTCGCCTTCATGGGGGCCCAGCCCTGTGCGCACTTCGGCCAGTGCCGCCATGAACATCGGCGCCTGGCTTTTCAGGCGAATAAAATAGGGCTGCTTGCGCTTGGGATCTTGCGGGTCAGGCACCCACTCGTACCAGCCATCGGCCATGACCAGCGCCCGCCCTTGCGGCCACAGTGCCTTGAAGAACTTGCCGGTGGTCACCGTCTCGACCCGAGCGTTGATCGGTGCCGGGCGTTTGCCGGTGGCCCAGAACGGCGCCCAGCCCCAATGGCAGGGGTCGATGCGCAAGCCATTGTCGGCGTTGTGCAGGATCAGCACGCGGCTGCCAGGGGCGACGTTGTAGCGGCTGATCGGCACGTTGTCGTAGCCGCTGATCACGTCCTGTTCGGCGTCCAGTTCACGCAGGTAGTCGGCCAGGCCCTGATACTGGGCAAAGCGTCCGCACATGGCATGTCCCCCACTTGTCGAAATTTCTTACGGCGAAATTGACCGGATACCCGGCACAGCGTTTACTGTATATGCATACAGTTTATTTTCAAGGCCGTGTCATGACTTCCATCCTGGGTCCCATCACTTGCGGCAGCGCAGCTGTACCGCGCTACCTGTTCCGAGTTCCGGCAGGCTTTCCGTCACCTGCAGCGGACCATATGGAGCAGCCCATTTCGCTGGATGAGCTGTTCAACCTGCGCGCACCGCACATGTACCTGGTGAGGATAGACGGCGACAGCATGCAGGGTGCCGGCATCTTCGACGGCGACCTGGTGCTGGTCGACCGCTCGATCGAGGCGCGCCATGGCCATATCGTGATTGCTGCGGTCAACGGCGAGCCGCTGTGCAAGCGCCTGCAGCATAGCGCCGGGCAAGTCATGCTGCGCTCGGAAAACCCGCGCTATGCGCCCCGTTACATCATGGAGGGTGAAGACCTGACGATCTGGGGCGTGGTCACGTTCAGCGTGCGCAGCCATGACCCGGCAGGCGCCACATGAAACCTTCGCCAGTGTTCGCCCTGATCGATTGCAACAGTTTCTACGCCAGCTGCGAACGGGTATTCCGTCCCGATCTGTCGCGTACGCCCATCGTCGTGCTCAGCAACAATGACGGCTGCATCGTCGCCCGCAGTGCCGAAGCCAAGGCGCTGGTGAAGATGGGGCAGCCCTACTACCAGGTAAAGGACCTGCTGCAGCGCCACGGCGTGGTGGCGTTTTCCTCCAACTATGCGCTGTACGGCGACATGAGCCAGCGGGTGATGACGGTGATCGAAGGCATGGTCCCGGCGCTGGAGGTGTATTCCATCGACGAGGCCTTTGCCGACCTCACGGGCATGCCCGGCGACCTCGAGTACCTTGGCCGTTGTATCCGCGAGCGGGTGTTCAAGCACACCGGCATCCCGGTTGGCGTCGGTATCGCCGGCACCAAGACCTTGGCCAAGCTGGCCAACCATGCAGCCAAGCGTTGGGCCAGGCAGAGTGGCTGGGTGGTCGATCTGCGCGACCCGGTGAAGTATGAGTGGGTATTGAAAAAGTGCGATGTGTCCGAAGTCTGGGGCATCGGCAAACGCCTTACCGCGCACCTGCAGGCTATGGCCATTCGCACCGCCTGGGACCTGTCCCGTGCGGACCCCGGTCTGCTGCGCAAGACGTTCAGCGTGCTGGTGGAGAAGACCGCCCGCGAACTGGCTGGCACACCCTGCCTGCAGCTGGAGGACGTCGCCCCGCCACGGCAGGAAATCTGCTGCAGCCGCATGTTCGGCCAGCGCCTGACCGCGCTTGCGCCGCTCAAGGAAGCGGTCGCCACCTACGTGATGCGCGCCTCGGAAAAGCTGCGCCAGCAGCGCTCGCTGGCCCGGCGCATGCGCGTGAGCATTCGTACCGGCATGTTCAACCCGGACGAGCCACGTTATGCCAATGGTGTGCTGGTGCAGTTGCCCTATCCCACCGATGACCTGCGCCTGCTCACGCGCATGGCCCTGGAGGCGTTGGAGCGGGTCTACCGGCAAGGCTTTCGCTACAGCAAGGCGGAGGTGCTGCTGCTGGACCTGTGCCAGCGCGGCGAGTACACCGGCGATTTGTTCAGCGCTCGGCAAACGCAGAGTGCGGAACGGGTCATGGCGGTGATCGATGGCGTCAACGCGCGCTGGGGGCGGGGCACATTACGCAGCGCGGCAGTGCCGGCGGCAGCGGAGTGGGCGATGCGTCGGGAGTTGATGAGCGAGGGCTTCACCACCCAAGTCGCGGGGTTGTGGCGGGTCGGCTGAGTATTGCTACGCACGCCGACATTGCCGGGGCCAATCGCAGCAGTTTGTTGCCACGGCCCGCCAGCCTGCGGGTGGAGTTAACGGCCTTGGAGTACCTCGCGAAACACGTCCGGGCGGGATGCAGCGATGTGCAGGAGCGACCGAGCGGCCCCCGACGGTGCGCGCCGGCCTTGCTCCCACTCTTGAAGTGTACGTACTGAAACACCCAACAGCTCTGCAAACCTGAGCTGGGAAAGCCCGGTTCTGCTACGCGCCTCGGCTGCTTCGGTCACCTCTACCTGTCGCACCGCACCATGGCGGCCAGCTTTGACGTCACGTATGGATTCCAGCAACTCTTCACCGATGTTCCGGCTGGCATCACGCTGCATCAGTTCTTTCTCAGTCAGGGGCATGGTTCAGCTCCTTCGCAATCTTGCGCAGCATGTGCGCGGGTATGGTTTCAGTGGCGCTCTTGCAGTAGATAAGCAGTACAACCAGAGCGCCATTGGCGAGTTGGGCGGTATAGATCACACGGACTGCACCCCGCTTACCCTTGCCATCCAGGCTCCAGCGCACCTTGCGGCATCCGCCTGAACCGGGGATTACCGAACCGGTATCAGGGTCATTCGCAAGGAAGGACATGAATGCGCCATGCTCTTCTTCAGTCCAGTAATCAGGCCATTGCCTTGAAAAAAGCGGTGCCTCAATAATCGTCAGCATACTGCATCCCTACGTCTTTGACGTATATATTTTGCTGCGCTCGCCTGGAATCAAAAAGTATGAGGTTGTATCGAACGGTTGCTGCTTGCTCTATTCGTGCTGAAACCTTGAGGTCGTACAGCCCCCCCGGCAATCTCCAAGACTCAACCGCAACGCCAACGCCGCGAGTGAACCCGCTCCCACACTGATCGCGGTCAAGTACTGGAATTGGCGCTATCTCGCGTTTCAGCAAAGTTCCGTTACAAACATGTAAACTTCGTAAATACGATTTACTCTCATTTACGAACCCCTATATTTACCACCCCTGTTGGCCGCCAAACTGTGTTTGCGGGGCCGGTGGGCGAGGGCTCCCGGTTTCCGACAGGGATGTGCCTTTTCGCTCATGAATCGCAGGAGATGTACCCATGCAGTGCAGAACTTCACCCAACAGCCTGGCCCTGGCGTTCGTCGCGCTGGCGTCGCCGGCCATGATGGCCACCGCGGCGCAAGCCGAGGAGCAGCGTGCGGGTGAGGTGCTGGAAGTGCCGGTGGCCGACAACGCGCTGGTGATCCAGGACACCCTGATCACCGCCGAGCGCGAGGCGCGCCAGGCACTGGGTTCGTCGATCATCACTGCCGACGACATCAAGCGCCACCCGCCTGCCAACGACCTGTCCGACATCATCCGCCGCGAGCCCGGGGTCAACCTGACCGGCAACAGCGCCAGTGGCGCCCGTGGCAACAACCGCCAGATCGACTTGCGCGGCATGGGCCCGGAAAACACCCTGATCCTCATCGACGGCAAGCCGTCCAGCGCGCGTAACGCCGTGCGCTACGGCTGGAACGGCGACCGCGATACCCGCGGTGAAACCAACTGGGTACCGGCCGAGGCGGTCGAACGTATCGAGATTTTGCGTGGCCCGGCGGCGGCACGCTACGGCTCCGGCGCCATGGGCGGGGTGGTCAACATCATTACCAAGCGCCCGACCGATGCGCTCAAAGGCAGCGTCAGCCTGTACACCCAGCTGCCCGAAGACAGCGCCGAAGGCGCCAGCCGCCGGGCCAACTTCAACCTCGGTGGCGGCCTTACCGACAACCTCGGTTTCCGCCTATATGGCGGCCTGGCCAAGACCGATGCCGACGACCTCGACATCAACGCCGGGCATGCCACCAGTGCCCTGGTAGCGGGTCGCGAAGGCGTGCGCAACAAGGACATCAACGGCCTGCTGAGCTGGAAGCTGAGCGACGAGCATCGTCTTGACGCCAGTGCCGGCTACAGCCGCCAGGGCAACATCTTTGCCGGCGACACCATGAACAGCAACGGCGGCGGTGACGTCGACTTCGTTTCCAGCCTGTACGGCCATGAAACCAACGTGATGCAGCGCAGCACCTACGACCTGACCCACCTGGGGGATTTTACCTGGGGTACCAGCAAGACCACGCTGGCCTACGAGTACGTGCGCAACTGGCGCCTCAACGAGGGCCTGGCCGGGCGTACCGAAGGTGCGCCAAGCGACGAGGGTGGCGCCATGTCGCGCCTGCGCAACACGCGCCTGAGCAGCGAAGTGAACCTGCCGTTCGCCATGGGCAGCACCGAGCATGTGCTGACCCTCGGGGGTGAATACCTGTACGAAGCACTCAATGACCAAGGTTCGCTGCGCCCGCAAAGCTCCGACCCCACCAGCAATGGCGGGCTGGTCGGCTTCGATCGCAGCAGCTCGAAGATGACCGCGCGCAGCTATGCGTTGTTCGTCGAGGACAACATCATTGTCGGCGATACCACCATTACCCCGGGCCTGCGTTTCGACCATCACGAAACCTTCGGCGACAACTTCAGCCCCAGCCTCAACCTGTCCCACAAGCTGACTGAAGCGCTGTCGGTAAAAGGCGGCATTGCGCGTGCCTACAAGGTGCCGAACCTGTACCAGTCCAACCCCAATTACCTGCTGTACAGCCGTGGCAACGGCTGCAGCGTGCAGCAGACCAACAACGGTGGCTGCTACCTGCAGGGCAACGCCGACCTCAAGCCCGAGATCAGTGTCAACAAGGAAATCGGCCTGCTCTACGACCGCGGCAGCTGGCGCACCAGTGCCACCTACTTCCGCAATGACTACAAGAACAAGATCATCGGAGATACCGATGTGCTGTACACCATCGGCACCGGTAGCCGCGTGACCCAGTGGGACAACGCCGGCAAGGCGCGGGTGGAAGGTATCGAAGGCAACTTCTTCGTCGAGCTGAGCCCGACACTGGACTGGAACACCAACCTGACCTGGATGCTCGACAACGACAACCGCGAGACCGGCGAGCCGCTGTCGGTGATTCCGCAATACACCGTCAACACCACCCTTGACTGGCGCGCCACCGAGCAGCTGTCGTTCCAGGTAGCAGGCACTTATTTCGGCAAGCAGAAATCGCCGACCTACAACTATCGCACCGAGCAGGACTACGATAAGACCGCACAGGAAGATGTCGAGGCCTACGGCCTGGTCGATGTGAGTGCCGGGTACAAGTTCAACGCCAACTACGACGTGCGGGTAGGGGTGAACAACGTGTTCGACAAGCAGATCCTGCGGGGCGGCAATGCCAGCACCTCGGGGGCCAATACCTATAACCAGCCGGGCAGGGCGGTGTTTGCTGCGCTGAATATCAATTTCTGACAGCGCGGGGCCGCTTTGCGGCCCGATCGCGACACAAGGCCGCTCCTACAGGCGATTCGCGTCTCCCTGTAGGAGCGGCCTTGTGTCGCGATCGGGCTGCAAAGCAGCCCCAGAAGCCTTCCCTGTAGATGCCAAGGAGCCCCTGATGGTCAAAGCCCCCGTCTGGCTGCAGATTCTCTCCCGCAGCGCCGCCGCCCTGCTCGGCGGCTATGCCCTCAGCTACGCCGCCAGCGCCTGCCTGGCCCGCGTGCTGCCGCTGCCCGCCGGCGATGCGGTCATCGTCGCGACCTTGCCGGCCTTCATCGTTTACACCGCCGCCATACTCTGGGCCTTCGCCAGCCGTGATGCCCTGCGCGCCTGGGCGCCGCTGGTGCTGGCCGCACCCTTGAGCCTGATCGGCTTCTGGCCGCAAGCGCTGGAGTGGTTGGCATGAAGAACACCTTCACCCAATCGATGGCCTGGCTGCACACCTGGGCCGGGCTGATTTTCGGCTGGCTGCTGTTTGCCATCTTCGTCACGGGCACCTTGGCGGTGTTCGACAAGGAACTCAATCACTGGATGCAACCGGAAATCCCGGCCACTCAGGTGACCCAGGCCGATGCTGCCCAGCGCGCCATCGCCTACCTGCAGGCCCACGAGCCGCAGGCCGGTAACTGGGGCATCAGCTTGCCGAACGAGCGTTCGCCCGGGCTGCGGGTGTCCACTGGCGAACGGCGCCACGGTGGGGGGGTGCAACTCGATCCTCGCACCGGTGAGGCGATCGAGGTGCGTGACAGTGTCGGCGGCAACTTCTTCTTCCGCTTCCACTTTACCCTCGACCTGCCACGCAACTGGGGCATTTTCGTGGTCGGCGCACTGGCACTGGTAATGCTGGCGGCGCTGGTGACCGGCATTGTCATCCACAAGAAGATCTTCAAGGAGTTCTTCACCTTCCGGCCGAACAAAGGCCAGCGCTCGTGGCTGGATTTCCATAACGCCAGCGCGGTGCTGTTGCTGCCGTTCCACCTGATGATCACCTACACCGGCCTGGTGATCTTCATGCTCATCTACATCCCGGCCGGCATTGATGCCCTGTTCGCCGGCGACACCCGCGCCTACTTCCAGGCTCAGGGCAATGCCCGTCTCGAACAACCCCGTGGCCTGGCCAGGCAACCCGCCGCGCTGGTCGATGTGGCACCGTTGCTGGCCCAGGCCGAGGCACGGCTGGGGCCGATTGGCGGCTTGAACATCCGTAACCCCAACACCGTCGCGGCGCGTATCGAAGTCCGCCCCGAGCTAGGCAACCGTATTGCGCTAGCCAAAGGCCAGGCTATGGTCTTCGATGGCGTCAGCGGGCAACTGCTCAGCGACGTGCCAGCGTGGCGTGCGGTGCCGCTGACCCAGCGGGTCATGGTCGGCCTGCACTTTGCCCAGTTCGGCGGTTACCCGATGCGCTGGCTGTACTTCATCTGCGGGCTGGTCAGTTGCCTGATGATCGCCAGCGGCCTGGTGCTGTTCTGCGTCAAGCGCGGGCGCAAGTACGCCACTGCCAGCGCCGAGGCGTCGGCGCGGCGTTGGTACCGGGTAGCCGAGGTGTGCAACGTCGGCTTCATCAGCGGTTTGCTGCTGGCGTGCGTGGGGCTGCTGTGGGCCAGCCGCCTGCTGCCGGTGGAGTTGCTGCAGCGGGAAAGCTGGGAGGTGCGCGCATTCTTCGGCGTATGGCTGCTGGCGCTGCTGCATGCCGGTATCCGGCCGGCGCGCCGGGCCTGGGTCGAGCAACTGTTGTTGGCGGCATTGCTGTGCATTGGCCTGGGTGCGTTTGGCGGCCTGGAAGACACGATGCGCCTGGGGGTTGCCGCTTGTGCGCTGGTGCTGGGGGTATTGCTTGGGCTGGCGGCCTGGCAGGTTCGGCAAGCGCAGCCGGCGCAGCAGAAGGCCAGGGCAGGGCGGCAGAGAGAGGCCGAGGCATGATGATGTGGATTACAGGCGGCGTGTTGTTTGCCTACGCCGGCATGCTCGGGCTGTGCCAAGGGCTGGAGCGGCATTACAAGCAGGTATGGAACCGGGCCTGCCCACGTGCATTGCGGGTCGGCTTGCGCGGTGCCGGGTGGCTGGCGTTGCTGGCCAGCCTGGTGCTGTGTGCCAAGGCCTGGGGCTGGGCCATGGGGCCAGTGGCCTGGCTGGGTGTGCTGTCGCTGGCCGGGATGCTGCTGGTGATGCTGCTGCCTTACTGGCCAAGGCTGGCGGTGGGGCTGGTGGTGGCGCTGCCTGTGTGGGGAGTGATAAAGCAGGTTGTCTGAGATAGCGCGCAAGCTTCGGCAATCTACAATCCTGTGGAGCGGGCTTGCCCTAATGCCAGTCAGTTAAGCAGTAAGGGCTTGCAGGTGCTTGCCTTGAGATGTTGAGGGCCTGTGAGATCGAGCGCCGCCCGCGCGGCGCTCGATCGTATAGGCAATGCTAAAAGCGCGGCGAACAATCGCCGTAATAGCGGTCAGCAACCGACATTGTTGCAGCCAAAACCACCATGGCATGCTAAACCTTGCGCCCCAGTCCACCACGAGAAGCCTTGGTGAAAGCCATCCGCCTGACCTTGATCTGCCACGCTCTGACCCAGGCCCAGAAGACCGGGCACCTGCACCGCGTAGACGATGGCATCCTGCCGCTGGCGCAACCACCTGCTGTCAACCTGCCAGGCATGCAGCTGCTGACGGCGCCAGAGCGCCGGGCCTGCGAGACTGCGGCGTGGTTGTCGGATGCAGTGGCGGTCGAGCCGGCATTGGCCGATTGCGACCTGGGGCGTTGGCAGGGTATGGCATTGAAGCAGCTGCAAGCCGAGCAACCCCAGGTGTTGGCCGACTGGCTGCAGGATCCTGCCAGTGCAGTGCATGGGGGGGAGTCGTTCGCCGCGCTGTGCAAGCGCATGGCCACCTGGCTGGCGGCCTTCGACAGGCCGGGGGAGTGGCTGGCAGTGACCCATCCGCTGGTCATGCGCGCCGTGCTGGTGCAGGTGCTGGGCTGCCCGATGAGTGCCGGGCAGCGTATCGATGTGTTGCCACTGTCACGCCTGGAACTGAGCTTTACCGGGCAGTGGCGCCTGCGCCTGGGCTGAGGGTCAGAACGCCAGTTTATAGCCGATCAGCAGCAGCATGGCGGCCAGGCACGGGCGCAGCACCCGGTCAGAGATTCGCCCGGTGAGGTGGCTACCCAGGTAGATGCCCGGCAGCGAACCCAGCAACAGGTAGCCCAGCAATGACCAGTCCATGTTGCCCATGCCGGCATGGCCCAGGCCCGCTACCAGGGTAAGCGGTACGGCGTGGGCAATTTCGGTACCGACCAGGCGGCGGGTGACCAGGAACGGGTAAAGCAGGAACAGCGCCACGGTACCCAACGCACCAGCACCGATGGAGGTAAGCGTGACCATTACGCCCAGTACCACACCGGTCAGCACGGTCAGGGTATTCAGGCTGCGGTCGCTGAGGTGGTAGTGGTCACCGGCATGGCGATTGGCAAAAGCCTGCAAGCGCGATTTGAACAGGATGGCCAGCGCGGTCAGGATCAGCACCACCGCCAGGCCTTGCTTGATGATGCCGTTCAGGGCAGACGTGTCGGTATGCAGCGTGCTGAGGAACCACAGCGTCAGCGCTGCGGCAGGCACGCTACCCAGGCTGAGCAGGCCGGTGATTTTCCAGTCGATGTTCTTGTTGCGCGCATGCACCCAGACGCCACTGGCTTTGGTGATGGCAGCATAGAGCAAGTCAGTACCGACAGCGGTAGCGGGGCTGATGCCAAACCACAGCAGGATCGGGGTCATCAGCGAGCCGCCACCGACGCCGGTCATGCCGACGATGAAACCCACGATCAGGCCAGCAATGGTGAAACCGAAAGAACCTACATCCATACGCTACTCGACTGCCCAACTTCGCCCGTTATCGGATGCAGCCAGCATATAGATTTTTTTATAGCCAAATAGACTTGTTCGTTATTAGGTTATAACCGTAGAGGGAGTGGAGCAGCTTCACTCTGTGGGAGCGGGTTCACCTGGGAACACGGGCGTAGCCTGTGCCATCCAGCGCGAATCTGCGATTTCAACGATCAGTCATCACCACCATCACATGCGCATCGCCGCCATCGTCGCTTTCCGACAGGTAGATGTGCCCCACCTGGCTGTCGAAATAGGCCGTCTCCTGCGGCCCGATACTCACGGCCTCACCGGTCTCGAACTCGATACGCACACGCCCACGCAGCACCAGGGCGAACTCTTGCCCAGGGTGGCGGATAAAATCGTCGAACTGGCCGCGTTCGCGGGCAATGATGCGAGCATAGGCCGGGGTCATGCGCCGTTCCGGAAAGTCGCCGGCAATCGGGTGATAATCATAGGTGCCGGTCGAATAGCCCGCCGCCTCCGGCAACGAGTCGACCACCACCGTCACCGGTACCGGCGCGCTGACCATACCGCTGGCGCGAAACAGCTGGGCGATATCGACATTCAACGCGCGCGCGGCGGCCGCGAGTTTTTCGTAACTGACCGACACCTGCGCCAGTTCCATCTTCGACAGAGTGGACAGCGGCACGCCACTGGCTTCGGACAATTGCTTGAGGGTCATCTGGCGCGCCTTGCGCACTTGGCGCAGGCGCTGGCCGACTACGGCGCGGTCAAGCAGGGGTAGGGCAGCGGGCATTCAGCGGTCTCGGCATGCGGCGTTGGTCGGGCATCTTACCTTGGGCCCTTGCGTATTCCTAAATTCTCATATATTAGAATTCTCATAAATGATAATTAGCTTGGCAGGAGCGTGCATGACCTCGATCTACGACACCCTCATCATCGGCGCCGGCATTGCCGGTGCTTCGCTGGGCTATCGCCTGGCCGGTCGGCAGCGGGTGCTGTTGCTCGAACGCGAGTCGCAGCCTGGCTACCATTCCACCGGGCGTTCGGCGGCGATGTTCATGGAGGCGTACGGGACCCCGCAGATCCAGGCGCTGACACGCGCCAGCCGGGCCTTCTACGAAACGCCGCCACAGGGCTTCTGCGAACACCCGTTGCTGGAGCCGCGCGGCTGCCTGTATGTGGCCAGCGTCGAGCAACGCGAACTGCTTGAGCAGACCCACACGCAGAACCTGGCCAACGGCACCGAGGTCAGCCTGCTCGAGCGCGACGCCGCCCTGGCCCTGGTGCCGAGCCTGCGGGGTGAAACCCTGGCTGGCGCCGTGCTGGAGCCGGGTGCAATGGACCTCGATGTGCACGCCCTGCACCAAGGCTTTCTGCGCGGTTATCGCGCTGCTGGCGGTGAACTGCGCTGCAACGCCGAACTGATCCAGGCGCGTTACCTGGGCGACCATTGGCAGGTTGAGCTGGGCGGTGGCAACCGTGTGCAGGCGCGCCAGTTGGTCAACGCTGCGGGTGCCTGGGCCGACCGTGTGGCCGAACAATGCGGTGTGGCCGCCATTGGCCTGCAACCTTGTCGGCGCAGTGCCTTCACCTTCCCCGGCCCGGCAGACCAGGACTTCGCCCGCTGGCCGGCGGTGATCGGCGTTGATGAAAGCTTCTACTTCAAGCCCGATGCCGGCCAGTTGCTGGGTTCGCCAGCCAATGCCGACCCGGTCGAGCCACAGGATGCCGCGCCCGAGGAGTTCGACGTGGCCCTGGGTATCTACAACATCGAAGCCATGACCACCCTGGACATTCGCCGCCCCAGTCACACCTGGGCCGGGCTGCGCTCGTTCGTCGCCGATGGCGACCTGGTGATCGGTTTCGATGTGCAAGCGCCCGCGTTCTTCTGGCTGGCGGCGCAGGGCGGTTATGGCATCCAGTCGGCAGCGGGCGCCTCGCGCCTGGCCGCCGACCTGCTGCTTGGCCAACCCCTGTGCCCAAGCCTTGTCAGCCAGGGGGTGGCGCCCGAGCGCCTGTCCCCGGCCCGTTTCCAGCAACCCTGAAAGGAATACCCCATGAGCACTGATATCCAGCGTTTCCCCAGCAGCCTGCCGTTCCCGTTTTCCCGCGCGGTGAAGGCAGGCGGTTTTCTGTTTCTCTCCGGTCAGGTGCCAATGAGTGCCAGTGGTGAAGTGGTGCGCGGTGACATCCAGGCCCAGACTCGCGCCGCCTGCGAGCGCATCGGCGAAAGCCTGGCTGCTTGCGACGCGCGCTTCGACCAGGTGGTCAAGGTCACGGTATGGCTGTCGGACATGAGCCATTTCGCCGGTTTCAACGAGGTCTACAAGGAATTCTTCGGTGCCGCGTTGCCGGTGCGCTCTACCGTGGCCTCGGCGCTGGCGCTGGGGGTTGATGTGGAGATCGAAGTGCAAGCGTTCGTCGGCGACGCCTGACTGGGCCGGGGGATGCGCATGCTTGCCGGTCCCTGTGTGCGGCTTTAGCCGCGAACACCGGCGCAGCCGGTGCCATGCACCGCGTTGCCCATTTCGCGGGTGAACCCGCTCCCACAGGGCCGGCGTTGCATCAGAAGGGCCATTAACAAATACAACAATAAATCCAGAGGTTCACATGCAAGAGCAACTGAAGATTGCCGGCGCATTTGTCGGCGTGATCGTGGGGGCGGGGTTCGCTTCAGGGCGGGAACTGTTGTTGTTCTTTGTCGATTTCGGCCTGTGGGGGCTGGTGGGCGCGTTGGTCAGCGCCGCCTTGTTCACCTTCCTCGGCATGGCGCTGGCAGGGTTGGGCAACCGCCAGCAGGCTACTTCGCACAAGGATGTGATCCAGGCCATCTGTGGCCGCCACCTGGGCCTGTTCGTCGACTGGCTGATCACCTTTTTCATGTTCGCTGTCACCGTGGTCATGCTGGCCGGCGGTGGTGCGCTGCTTGAGCAGCAGTTCGGCATCCCGGCGCTGACCGGCAGCGTGCTGGTGACACTGGTGGTGGTCGGTATCGTGTGCATGGACGTGCGCAAGGTGATCCTGGCAATTGGCGCCATCACGCCGTTGCTGATCCTGGTGGCCTCGGCAATTGCGCTGTATGCCGTGTTCAGCCGTGAACAGAGTTTTGCTGCGCTCGACCAGTTGGCCAGCCAGCAACAGGCCGGCACCCACCACTGGTTACTGGGCGCGTTCCTGTATGTGTCGTACAACATTGTGGCGGGTGCGCCGATCCTGGCCATTCTGGGCGGTTCGGCCAAGGGCGAGAAAAGCGCAATGTGGGGTGGCCTGCTCGGCGGAGCGGCGTTGGGTGGCCTGATGCTGGTGATGAGCGCCGGGCTGCTGTCGCGTCTGGACAGCGTGGCCGACTTGCCGATGCCGATGTTGTCGATTGCCAACGAAGTGTCGCCGCTGCTGGGGCTGGTGATGTGCCTGATCATCTTCGGCATGATCGTCAACACCGCTGTGGGCACGCTGTTTTCGTTCCTGTCGCGGCTGTTGCCGGCAGGCACGGCGAAGTTCCGCTGGGGCTCGGTGGTGACCGGGGTGGTGGCATTCGGCTGCAGCCTGGTGGGGTTCATCAGCCTGGTGGGCGAGGTATACCCGCTGTTCGGCTACCTGGGCTTTGTGCTGATGGCGGCGGTGTTGCTGGCCTGGGTGCGGCGGGGCAGGTCCGCCAAAGCGGTAACCACTGCTGGCGTATGATCTGATGCTGACGCGTGGCCCTGTAGGAGCGCCCCGGCAAGGCCGCACCTACAGGGGGTGTGCATTTGTGGTCAGATCCTGAAGCTGCCCACCAACTGCTTCAAACGCCCGGCCTGCTGGGCCAGTTGGTCGCAATGGCGCAGGGTTTCATTGAGGTTCTCCACCCCTTGCTGGTTCAGCGCGTTGATCTGGGTGATGTCCAGGTTGAGGCTTTCGACCACGGCGGTCTGTTCTTCGGTAGCCGTGGCCACCGACTGGTTCATGCCATCGATCTCACCGATGCGCTGGGTCACGCTGGCCAGGCGCTCGCCAGCCTGGTTGGCCACCTGCACGGTCTGCTCGCTGGACACCTGGCTGGTGTTCATGGTGTGTACCGCTTCGCGCGAGCCTACCTGCAGGCTGGTGATCATGCGGTGGATTTCTTCTGCCGATTCCTGGGTACGGTGTGCCAGGTTGCGCACCTCGTCAGCCACCACGGCAAAGCCACGGCCAGCCTCACCGGCACGCGCGGCCTCGATCGCGGCGTTCAGTGCCAGCAGGTTGGTCTGCTGCGAGATGCCCTTGATCACGTCGAGGATCTTGCCGATTTCATCGGTGCTGGCGTTGAGCGTTTCAATCTGCGCACACGACTCGCTGATGCGCTGCGACAGGGCGGTCATGGCGCTGATCGCTTCTTCCACCACTTCACGGCCGCCGTGCGCCTGTTCGCTGGCGCCGCTGGCATGTTGCGAGGCATCAGCGGCATTGCGGGCAATTTCCTGGGTGGCGGCACCCAGTTCGTTGATGGCGGCTGCCACGCTATTGGTGCGCATGCTCTGTTCTTCGGAGCCGCTGATCGACGCATTGGAGGCGTTGACCACCTTCTCCGACAGGTCATGCACCAGGCGGGTGGCCGACGATACTTCGCTGATCGAGGCATGGATACGCTCGACAAAGCGGTTGAACGAGGTGGCCAGTTCGCCAAATTCGTCCTGGTTGTGCACGGTCAGGCGGCGGGTAAGGTCACCTTCGCCCTCGGCGATGTCGCGCATGGCGCGGCCCATGGTGGTCAGCGGGCTCATCAGCACCGGGATCAGCAGGCCAAGCAGGCCGGCAATGGCGGCTACGGCGATCAGCATGGCGATGATCGCCGAGGTACGGAACTGGCTGAGTGCGGCGTAGGCTTTATCCTTGTCGATCGACAGGCCGATGTACCATTGTGCCGAAGGCAGGCCGGCGACCGGGGCGAACGAGATGATCCGGTCCTGGCCGTTGAGGGTGACATCCTGCATGCCGGCGGCTACCCGCAGGTTGCTGCCCGGGTAGATGTCCTTCAGGTTCTTCATCACCTGGTCTTTGTTGGGGCTGACGATCACCTGGCCGTTGGCGTCGGCGAGGAAGGCGTGGCCGATGCCGCCGAAGTCGACCGAGTTGATGATCTCGACCAGGGTGTCGAGGGTCACGTCACCGCCGACCACACCGATCAGCTCACCATTGGCCTTGCTTTTAACCGGCGTGGCGATGGTCACCATCAAGCCACCGACGGCGCCCTGGTACGGGGCGGTCAGCACCGTTTGCCCGGCACTGGCGGCGGCGCCGTACCAAGGGCGTTGGCGGGGATCATAACCGGCGGGCATCTGCGTATCCGGGCGCTGGGTAAACACGCCGTTTGCCTGGCCCAGGTAGGTGAACAGGAAATTGCGCGTGTAGGACGGCTGCTCGATCAGCCCGGCCAGCGTATCGCCGGCGCCTTGCTGGCCGATGTCCTGGGCCAGGTTCTCCAGTACCAGGATGCGCCCGCTCATCCAGTTCTGCACGCTGCTGGCGGTCAGTGCACCTGACTGCTGCACCGAGGCTTCGATGTTCTGGCGGATGGTGTTGCGTTGCAGGTAGTCGTTGTAGAGCGTGAACAGGGCAAATGCCAGGACCACGACGCCGCAGGCGCTGAGCAGGATCTTGTGGCGAAATTTCAGGTTCATGTTTCGAGACCTTGAGCCAAGGAGGGGAGGGCGCAGCGCGCTTATGACGTTCTGCTGGGCCTGTCGATCGAGATATCGGCTCAAGGTGTAAAAGATTGAAGCGCTTACAGAAATTTCTTACAGATGTTTCGACGAGCGGCTGTCAGGTACTGCCAGTTGCTCGATCAGCAGCCTTGCAGCCTGCTGCAGCGGCTGTTGTTTGAGCCACAGGATGTGCACCGGCAACTGCAGTTCGTTGCGCGTATTGCGAAAATCAAGGCGTACCAGGCGCCCGTCGGCCAGCAGCGGCGCCACCCGTGACAACGGCAGGTCACCCCAGCCCAGGCCCGTTTCGACCATTTGCAGGGCGAGGTCGAAACTGTCGGTGGACCAGTGCGTGGCGCCAATCAGCGAACGCGGGTCGGCCAGCGGCAGATCGCGGCTGCGTACCAGAATCTGACGCACCCGGGTCAGGTCTTCCAGGTAGTGGATGCGCCCCCCGCGCAACGCCGGGTGGGTTGGCGACAGGGTGGCCACCAGCGATTCCATGCCGATGTGCTGAAAGCCGCGGCGGGCATCCACCTGCAGTCCGGCGAACGCTACGCAGAGGTCGGCACGGCCGCTGTCCAGCAAGTGCAAGGCTTCTTCCTGAGGGGCACTGAGCAGGGCGATGTCGAGTAACGGGTGGCGTTCACCCAGGCTGGCGATGGCAGCCAGCAGTGGGCGGTGATCGATGTCGGGCACCACGACCAGGGTCAGGCTGCTCTCCAGCCCCTGGGACAGCTCCAGGGCATGCACCTGCAGCAGCCCCAGTTGCTCGCCAATCAGCCTGGCATGCGGCTCCAGGGCCAGGGCCTGCGCAGTTGGGCGAACCTCGCGCGGGCCGCGTTCAAACAGGCAGTAGCCCAGTTCTGCTTCAAGGTTGCCGATGGCCATGCTCACGGCCGAAGGAACGCGCTTGAGCGCGCGTGCGGCGGCAGAGAACGAACCGCAGTCGAGCACGGCGAGAAACAGCTGAATGTTGTCGCTGGAAAAATTCATGGCAGCCTCCTGTCAGTAGATCTGACAGCTGCTGACTTTTGCTGTCAAGCGTCGTGAAGCATGATTGCGCCCTGTCGTTATTTTTCATCAGAGGTAACCCCGGGGTGCAGGGATTGAAACGCAAACTGGTCTACGTGACCTTCTATGAACTGATCGGGCTGTGCATGTCGACACTCGGGCTGGCCTACCTGTCGGACACCCAGGCGTCACATACCGGACCGCTGGCCGTGATGATCACGACCATCGCGATGCTCTGGAACCTGATCTACAACAGCCTGTTCGAATACTGGGAGAGCCGCCAGGCCAAGCGCGGGCGCAGCGTGGCGCGGCGGGTGGCGCATGCCATCGGCTTTCAGCTGACGCTGGTGGTGTACTTGATCCCGCTGATTGCCTGGTGGCTGGACATGACCTTGATGGAGGCGTTGCTGGTGGACATGGCGTTCATCGTGCTGGTGCCTTGCTACACCTTTGCCTACAACTGGGCGTTCGACCGGGTGTTCGGGTTGCCCAGTTCGGCGATGGCTACAGCCTGATGTTGCCTGTGCTGGCCTCTTCGCGGGTGAACCCGCTCCTACAACAAGACACGCGGTCCCTTGTAGGAGCGGGTTTACCCGCGAAGAGGCCAGCACAGGCAACCCCTAAGGCGGCAGGCGTATGATCAACGGTTCCTGCTGCTGCCTCACCTGCGGCTCCACCGGCTGTTCGGCAGGCCGCGGCGCACTGGCCAGCAAACTGTCCTCCACCTGCCCCGACAGGTAGTACACCCCCGCCATGGCCCCACTCTGGCGGTTCTCCATCAGCTCCTGCCATTCCTGGTTCAACGCCACGTTGAGGATCACCCGCAGTTGCTCGACCATCTGCGGCTGTTCGCGGTCATGGGTCATCATCCCGTAACCGGCAGCGGCAATCGAAATCATCGCCCCCGCCACCTTGCCCACTGCCGACGCCACGGCACTGGCAATGCCGCGTGGGGCCAGAGTGGCCCCCAGCTTTTCGCTGGCCTGGGTGGCTACCGAGTTCAACCCGACATCGGTCCTGCCAGGGCCTTTGCTGGCTTGCTGGTGCAAGTGCTGGCGCATGGCTTGCCAGGCCGGCTGCTGGTCCAGTGACTTGGCCCGCAGCAACGTATACAAGCTGGCATTGCGTGCATCCGGCGGCCCCAGGTGGATGGCGGGAATGCGGGTAAGCCGTTGGCTGAATTGCTCGGGCGGCGCGTTGTAGCGGCTGATAATGGCCGGCAGTTGCTGGCCGAGCAGTTGCAGGTACAGTTCGCAGGCGCGATCGCGGATGCCTTCGGGGTTTATCTGCTCGGCCACCGGCTCGATAACCCGGGCGTGGTACTGTTCCTGCAGGTAAAGGGCCAGGCGCTTTTCCGCCGGCTCCCGGCCTTCGCCGCTGTCGAGCTTGTACCAGGCCACCTTGAGGGTCAGCCATTGCTGGGTCCAGTAACCGGTGAACCAGGGGATGAAGTCGCTTTCGGTGCGTTGCTGTACCTGCTCCTTCCACACCCGCATCGAGCGCCGGGCATAGTCGTTGGCCGAGCCGGCGGCACCGGCCGAGGCATCGATCAGTTCCTGGTCGATGCGTTGCCAGGCGGCCGGGGTAAGTACGGCGGGTGGCGGCGGGGCAGGCGGGCGCTTGCCGGTGCAACCGCCAAGCGCCAGCAGAAGGCACAGCAATAGAAGGGTTCGAGAACTCACGCGACCGCCTCCCTGGTAGAGGCTGGGGTGGTGTTCCGAGTATAGGGCGGGGCGCGAGGTGCTGCCGTGCAGCCTATCGCCCCGGCAACGCGGTCCCCTGTAGGAGCGGCCTTGCCGGTGCGCCGGACCGGTCGGATGGGGCGCGAAGCGGCCCCGGCAAAATCTGCTGCGAAGCTGAAATTCTGGGGCCGCTTTGCGGCCCATCGCGACGCAAGGCCGCTCTTACAGGGACCGCGCAATTATTGGAGGTCGAGCTTTTCTTCCAGGCGGTCAAGGTGCTTGTGCATCAGCCCCAGTGCCGCCTCGGCATCGCCTTGTTCCACGGCATCGATGATCGCAGCATGCTCTTCCCACGCGCAGTGGTCGCAGCACGGCGACTCGTAGCGGGCAATGATCAGCGAGGTCATCGGCACCAGCCCGTTGAGGAATCGCGCCAAGGGCGCATTGGCCGCCACCTGCGCCAGTTTCAGGTGAAACTCGCCGCCCAGGCGGATCGCCGCGCAACGTTCGCCACTTTCATGGTGCTGGCGCTCGCGCTCCACCAGTTGCCGCAACTGCCGTACCTGTGCCGGGCGGGCGCGCTGCGCGGCCAGGGTAATCAGCGTGGTTTCGGCCAAGCGCCGGGCGCTGAGCACCTGGCGTGCCTGGTCCGGGTCGGGCGCCGCAAGGTGCGCGGTGTGGCTGGGGCGTTGCACCACCACCTGCTGGTCGGACAAGCGCCCGAGCACGCGGCGGATCACCGTGCGGCTGACGCCAAAGGCATGGCCCAGCGCCTGCTCGGGCAACAGGCTGCCGGGTGGCAGGCGCTGTTCAAGAATGGCGTCAAACAGCCGCGGGTAGATCTGCTCGGCCGACAGGCGGGTTTCGCCGGCCGCGAGCAGGGCTGGCAAGTGGGGGGCGGCGTTCATGGTCGCTCTCCTCGGGTCATGGGTGCGGATGGTCGTCCGGGATGTTCAGCGATATGCCCATGCGCGAGCCTTCGGCGAGGATGTGCTGGCGCATCTGGGCACTGGCCTGAGCACTGTTGCGCTCACGTATGGCGCGTACCACCGCTTCGTTTTCCTTCAATCGCGCGGCCAGGTGTTCGGGCGAATTGCGCAGCATGTCAGCGCTTTGCTTCAGGGCATTACCGGTCTGCTGCACCACGCTCTGGAAGATCGGGTTGGTGGTCAGGGCGAACAGTGCCTCATGGAAGGCGATGTAAGCCTTGGCCCCAGCTTCACTGTCATCGGCCTCCAGCGCTTCGCGCATGTCCATCAACGTCAGCCGCAATTGGCCGACATCCTGGCTGTTGGCCGATTGCGCCACCAGGCCGACAATGAACGGTTCCAGGGTGTAGCGCAGTTCCAGTACATCGGCCAGGCTGGCCGCGGCACTGGTGTCCTGCCCCGGTTCCTGGGCGGTGGCATCGGCCTCCAGCACCAGTACGCCCTTGCCCGGCAGCGCACGTACCAGGCCCAGGGTTTCCAGCACGGTTACCGCTTCGCGCAGGCTGGGGCGGCTGATGCCCAGTTGTTCGGCCAGCTCGCGCTGGCCTGGCAGCATGTCACCGCTGCGCCACTGGCCGCGGGCCAAGGCCTGGCGGAGTTTCTCCACCACTGAGTTGACGACGGTCGATGAGCTGATCACGTTTCGCTCCTGGAAGGGCCGGCATCAGTGCCGGCCACGTTCGCTCAAAATTCCTGTTGATGGGCGCTGGGCTGCTTGCGTGGCACGGGAGCAAAGCCAGGTTTGCCAGCGAGTACGTTGTGCGCACGCTCCAGGTCGATGTCCTTCTCCCAGCGGGCGATGGCCACGGTCGCCACACAGTTGCCAATCAGGTTGGTCAATGCCCGGCCGATGCCCATGAACCAGTCCACCGCCAATACCAGCACCAGGCCGACCACCGGAATCGCCGGTACGGCGGTCAGGGTGGCGGCAAGGATCACCAGCGCCGAGCCTGGGATGCCGTGAGCCCCCTTGGAAGTCACCAGCGACACCAGCAGGATGGTCAGCAGGTCGGTCATTTCCAGTGGTGTGCCGGTGGCGTTGGCGATGAACACGATGGCCAGGGTCAGGTAGATGGAGAAACCATCGAGGTTGAACGAATAGCCGGTGGGGATGACCAGACCGACCGTGGAGCTACCAATGCCCAGGTGCTCCAGCTTGCGCATGATCTGTGGCAGCACGGCGTCGGAAGAGGCGGTGCCAAGGACGATGGTCAGTTCTTCACGCAGGTACTTGATCAGCGGCAGCAGCTTCAGGCCCGACAGGCGCATGACCGTGCCCAGCACGATCAGCACGAAGCCGGCGCACGTCAGGTAGAACAGTGCCACCAGGCCGCCCAGGTGCTGCAGCGATTCCAGGCCGTACTTGCTGGTGGTGAAGGCGATGGCGCCGAACACGCCGATTGGCGCCAGGCGCACGATCATGCCCATGATGCGGAAGATCACGTGGCTCAGTTCGTTGATCAGCCGCGAAATGCCGGCTGCCGAATCCCCCACCAGGTTCAGCGCACTGCCGAACAGCACCGAGAACAGCAGCACCTGGAGGATGTTGTTGTCGGCAAAGGCTCCGACCACCGAGGTGGGGATCAGGTCCATGAAGAATGCCGTGGCACCGTGAATGTGCTGGCCGCGCTCGGCCAGGCCGTTGGCATCGGCGCTGGACAGCTGGTCCAGGTGGATATTGGCGCCGCTGCCAATGCCGCTGCCGAAGGCGAACACCAGGCCGATCACCAGGGCGATGGTGGTCAGCACTTCAAAGTAAATCACCGATTTCAGGCCGATGCGCCCGACCTTTTTCAGGTCGCCCGCACCCGAGATACCGCTGACCACCACGCAGAACACGATCAGGCCGATGAGCATCTTGATCAGCTTGATGAAGCCGTCGCCGAGGGGTTTGAGTTGCAGGGAGAGGTCGGGGAAGCTGAGGCCGCAGGCGATGCCGAGGGCAAGGCCGAGCACGACTTGCAGGAATATCGAACGCGAGCACCATTTGAGCATGGGAGGAGTCTCAGATCGGTGTCCTTGCTTCGGTAGCCGCACGGGGCGAAAGAGCGCAGGACTTAATTATTGTGGTCTTACCGGTTTGTTCAGCGCGAAGCCATAAAAGCGCGAAAAATCCGATATTGCAAGGGTTTTTGGCCTTACCGGTCTGACCAGTTGTGGGGCAATCCGGAGCGCCGGGCTCTAGTTCGGTGCGTGCCGTTGGATCGGCCGCTTTATGGCCGTTTTGCGGGTAAACCCGCTCCTACAGGGGGCGCGTACGCGAGTCGGGGCACGTGCAGTCCGGGACCGCGAAGGGTGTTGCAAGCAACCTGCCAACCAGGTCGCGATGCGGGTATTCCCGATAACGACATGATTCATAAGGTTTATTTGCAATCCTTGGCTGAGCTCGTAGAATCCGCGCCCGACCGGGCAGTCAATATGAGGTCGATCGCGGGCTGTACATCCCGTTTATCGCTCAACCGCAGGCGCCCGGCGTAAAAATGAATGGAGTCTCATCGTGCGCCTCAACCTGCCGGTAACCCCGGTCGAGCAACGTTTTCCCGCAGATCAGCGGCTGATTTCAGCCACCGACACCGCCAGCCTGATCACCTACTGCAACCCCGAATTCGCCGCCATCAGCGGCTACAGCGAGGGCGAATTGATCGGCAGCCCGCACAACCTGGTACGCCACCCGGACATGCCGCCGGCGGTGTACGAATTGATGTGGCGCTACCTGAAGGCCGGCAAGAGCTGGATGGGCATCGTCAAGAATCGCTGCCGCAACGGCGACTTCTACTGGGTCAACGCCTACGTTACCCCCATCCTCGAAGGTGGGCGTGTGGTCGGCTACGAGTCGGTGCGGGTTTGCCCGACGCGTGAGCAGGTGGCGCGCGCCGAGGCCCTGTATGCGCGGCTGCGCAACGGCCAGGCGGCGCTTTCGGCGCCACGCCGGCTGGGCTTGCTGGCCCAAGGCCTGGCTTTGCCAGTGGCGGGTGGCCTGTTGGCACTGGGCACCAACCAGCTATGGCCTGGCCTGCTAGGGCAGGGGCTGACCGTGGGGCTGTTCGTGGCCTACGGCTTGTGGGTGCGCAATGCCATTGGACGGCAGTTGCAGCACGTTGTGCAGGGCGCCGAAGGCACCTTCGCCGACCCGATCGCCGCCTTGACCTACAGCGACCTGCCGGGTGCCGCCGGGCAACTGCAATTGATGCTGATCAGCGACGAGGCGCGCCTGAAAACCGCGTTGACACGCCTGAGCGACCTGGCCGGGCAAATGGCGGTGGCTGCCCACGATGCCGGGCAGTTGTCACGCAGCACTGAGTCGGCACTGCTGAAGCAGCGCGCCGAAACCGACCTGAGCGCTACGGCGATGAACCAGATGGCCGCCTCAATCGGTGAAGTGGCCAACCACGTGCAACTGACCGCCGCCGAAGCACACACCGCCCACCTGCTGGCCGAGCAGGGCAGCCAGGTGGCCGATGCCAGTGGCGCGGCCATTCGCACCCTGGCTGGCACTGTCACGCAGATCAACCAGGCGGTCAGCCACCTGGCCGGCCAGACCGGTGCCATCGCCGAGGCCACCGGGATGATCCGCGGCATTGCCGAGCAGACCAACCTGCTGGCGCTCAACGCCGCCATCGAAGCGGCCCGTGCCGGTGAACAGGGCCGCGGCTTTGCCGTGGTCGCCGATGAGGTGCGGGCCCTGGCCGACAAGACCCGCCAGTCGACCCTGCACATCCAGGCCATCATCGATGCCCTGCGCAGTGGCGCCGAAGAAGCCGTGGCGATTGCCAGCCAGGGCATCGACGGTGCCGAGCAGGGCGTCGCCCAGGTACAGGAGGCCCGCCAGGCGCTGCATGGCATTCGTGATGCGGTGCAGCGCATCAGCGACATGAGCCAGCAGATGGCAACTGCCTCGCAGCAGCAATCGGCGGTGGCCGAAGCGGTTTCGCGGCAGATCAACGGGGTGGCCGGTATTGCCCAGCACAGCGCCCACAGCGCCAACGCTGCCGCCTCGCGCGGCGCCGAGCTGGAACAGGTGTGCGCTGGATTGCGTGCCCTGGTGGAGCGCTTCAACCGCTAAGGCAGGATGCTTTATGGATGATAACTATCGCGCGGCCGTGGACGCGGCCGCGATCTTTTCCGAAACCGACCTGCGTGGGAACATCACCTACGTCAACCAGCAGTTCTGCAGCATCTCGGGCTACAGCCGCGAGGAGCTGCTGGGGGCCAACCACCGCATCCTCAACTCCGGCCTGCACGAGCCGGCATTCTTTGTCGGCATGTGGCAGGCCTTGGCTGCAGGGCGGGTGTGGAAGGGCGAGATCTGCAACCGGGCCAAGGACGGCTCGCTGTATTGGGTCGACAGCACCATGGTGCCTTTGGTCGACCCGCAGACCGGCCTGGTACGCAAGTATGTGTCGATTCGCTTTGACGTCACCGAGAAACGCCAGTTGCTGCACACCTTGCAATGGCGAGTGGGCCACGATGTGCTCACCGGGCTGCCCAACCGCGCTTATTTGTCCGACTTGCTGAACCAGGCCCTGGCCTATTCGCGCCGCGAAGACGTGCCGTTGGCGGTGTGCATGCTTGACCTGGATGGTTTCAAGGCGGTCAATGATGGCTACGGGCATGCCGTAGGCGACCTCCTGCTGGTGGAGGTGGCGCAGCGCTTGAAGCGCATCCTGCGCGGTGGTGATGCCGTAGCCCGCTTGTCCGGCGACGAGTTCGTGCTGATCCTGCGCGATGTCGATGATGAACGCCAGCTGCATGCGGCCCTGCGACGGGTGTTGCGGGCGTTGGCGGCGCCCTGTGTGGTGCGTGAAAACACGCTGTCGCTCAGCGCCAGTATCGGTGTAACCCTCTACCCGCAGGATGATGAAGACGCCGATACCCTGGTGCGCCATGCCGACCAGGCCATGTATGTGGCCAAGCAGCGCGGGCGTAACCGCTACCACCTGTTCGACGTGTCGCAGGAGCAGGAGCTCAAGGCCACCCACCAGACGGTGGCGCGGGTACGGCGGGCCTTGAACAACCATGAGCTGCGCCTGTACTACCAGCCCAAGGTCAACCTGCGCAGTGGCCAGGTGCTGGGCTTCGAGGGTTTGCTGCGCTGGCAACGGCCAGGCCGTGGCCTGGTGCCGCCCGGTGATTTCCTGCCCTGGGTAGAGCAGACCGACCTGATCGTCGAAATCGGCGAGTGGGTGCTCGACCAGGCGCTCAGCCAACTGCAGGCCTGGCAGCGCCAGGGGCAGCCCTGGTCGTTGAGTGTGAACATCGCTGCGCGGCATTTGCAGCGCGGCGACTTTGCCGAGCGCCTGCAGCAGTTGCTGTCAGCGTACCCGGAAGTGGAACCGTCGCGGCTGGACCTGGAGATCGTCGAGTCTGTGGCGATCGACAACCTGCAGCACGTCAGCCGCTGCCTCGATGCCTGCCGTGCCTTGGGTGTGCGATTTTCGCTGGATGACTTCGGCACCGGTTACTCGTCGCTGAGTTACCTGAAGCGCTTGCCGACCCAGACGATCAAGATCGACCAGTCGTTCGTGCGTGACATCCTGCACGATCAGGACGACCTGGCGTTGACGGCGGCGGTGATCGGCCTGGCCCGGGCATTTGGCCGCGAGGTGATTGCCGAAGGGCTGGAGAGCGTCGAACACGGCCGGGTGCTGATGGGGCTGGGCTGCGAGCTTGCGCAGGGCTACTGCATTGCCCGGCCGATGCCAGCCAGTGAAGTGCAAGCCTGGGCGCAGGCTTACCGGCAGCCACCCGAGTGGCGCGGGCTTGGCGGAGCAGGGTCTGAGCTCGGCGCCGTCACTGTGGGAGATCATCCAGCCTTTTAGGCTGCGCTGTCGCGCAGAGAACTGAATTCGCAAACGGTCCGCATACTCAAGGATTTATGTGCAGCTCTGCTTGCCGGCGATAGGGCTGGTACAGGTCAAGGCAATCATTGCTCACGCAAGCGTTTGTACAACGTGGTGCGGCTGATCCCCAATCCGCGTGCCACCGCCGACAGGTTGCCATTGGCCTGCGCCACCAGCGTCTGCAAGTCCGCATCCTCAGCCGCCACCGGTACCGGCCCCTGCAACTCGGCCAGAAAGCCCGCAGGCAGGTGCTCCACCCCGACCGGTCCATCACCGGCCAGGGCCAGCGCCACCTGCAGCACACTCACCAGTTCCCGCAGGTTGCCTGGCCACGGGTGCCGGTCGAGCAAGTCGACAATGCCCGCAGGCAGCCGCGCAGGCTGCCCGGGATCGCAGTAGCGGGCATGCACCTGTTCGATCAGTTGCCGCCGGTCACTGCGTTCGCGCAGTGGCGGCAAGACCACCGCCAGCCCGGCGATACGGTAGTACAGGTCCTGACGAAAGCGCCCGGCGCGGACTTCTTCGGCCAGGTCGCGGTTGCTTGCCGACACTACCCTGATGTCCACCGCCACCGGCTCGCCACTGCCCAGCGGCTGGATGCTGCGCGCCTGCAATACACGCAGCAGGCGGGCCTGGGTTGGCAGGGGCATGTCGCCGATCTCATCGAGAAACAGGATGCCGTGGTCGGCCTTGCGAATCAGCCCTGGGTTGCCCTTGTGGTGGGCGCCGGTGAACGCGCCCTTGTCGTAGCCGAACAGCTCCGACTCGACCAGCTCGGCCGGGATCGCCGCGCAGTTGACGGCCACCAGCGGCTGGTTGGCGCGGCTGCTGGCACGGTGCAGGGTGTCGACAAACACTTCCTTGCCTACGCCGGTTTCGCCTTGCACCAATACCGGAATATCCTTTTCCAGCAGCAGGCCGGCCTGGGCCAGGGCCTTCACCAGGCGCGGTTCGCTGCTGCCAGTCGCACAGCTGCGCCTGGCTTCGCGCGCAGGTTGCCACTGGCAATGGAAACGGTTGCGCCCGGTGGCTTGCAGGGCGAAGGGCTGTTGCCGAGGATGACCGAGCAGCTGCTGCAGGGGCAGTTGGAACAACTGCTCGATATTCTGCCGCAGCGGGTTGCCGCCGAGCAGGCTGTCGGCCCGGTGATTGGCGGCCAGCACCTGCCCGCACTCATCGAATACCAGCAAGCCGGCCCACGGGCTGTCGAGGTTGTCGCAGGCGCTGTTGAAGATCAGTTGGGCATGCTGCCCGGCATGCTCGGCGAGTATCAGCCGGTTCTCCAGGCTCTGGCCCATCATGCGCACCAGGCCTAGCGTCTGGCTGGCCGGCAGGTAACCGTCGCTGGCCACGTCGAGCACCCCGACCAGCTGCCGCGCAGCGTTGAACAGCGGCGCGGCGGCGCTGGACAGGTAGCGGTTCTGGCGCAGGAAATGTTCGTCCTGGCCAACGTGAATCGCCTCGGCGCAGATCAGCGCGGTACCCAGCGCGTTGGTGCCGACACCACGTTCATGCCAATGGGCGCCGGCGTTGAAACCATGTTGCTGGCGCGGCTCGATGAAGCGTCGTGAGCCCCAGTTGTCGAGCAGGCAGCCACTGGCATCGGCCAGCATCACCAGGTAGCTGGCGTTGCCCAGCAGGTGTGCATAGTGCGGCAGCACTTCGTCGCGGGTCACTTGCAGCAGGGCCTGGCGCCGCTCCAGCAGGGCATTGAGCTCGGCGCGGGTCAGGCAGTCGAAGTCCGGCACATGCTGGGGTTGCAGGCCATGTTCGCGGCAGCGAGCCCAGGAGGCCTGGATCAGTTGGGCATGGGTGGAAGCGGATGCGGCCATGGGCCTGTCCTGTGTGGTTGTTGTTATGGGCGGACCGCTGTTCAGTGTTGTCCACCGGTGTTCATTGTCAAACCGGCAAGTGTTCAGTTGTTCATTAATTGTGTTCACTTGCGAACCCCTGATTTCCCGGGGCTGGCGCACAGGCCGCGGGCCAGAGCAGCGTGGCGAATCTGGCACGGAACTGGCTGTACCCCGGAGACAACAACCACAAGAAGGCCACGCCATGTCTTTGGTGCTGGAGCAGGTCAGCCGCAGCGTCGACAACCAGGCTTGGGTCGCCGATGCCTCGCTGCGTTTCGAGCCCGGTTCGTTCAACGTGTTGCTGGGCCGCACCCTGGCGGGCAAGACCAGCCTGATGCGCCTGATGGCCGGGCTCGACCGCCCGGATCGCGGGCGGGTGCTGGTGGACGGCCAGGACGTCACCGGGGTGCCGGTGCGCGAGCGCAACGTGTCGATGGTGTATCAGCAGTTCATCAACTACCCGACCCTGAGCGTGTACGAAAACATCGCCTCGCCACTGCGCCAGGCGCGCATGGCCGAGCCGGAGATTCGCCGGCGGGTGCAGGAAACTGCCGAGATGCTGCGCATCGACGCCTACCTGCAGCGCCTGCCGCTGGAGCTGTCCGGCGGCCAGCAGCAACGCACGGCAATGGCTCGGGCGCTGGTCAAGGATGCCTCGCTGATCCTGTTCGATGAGCCCTTGGTCAACCTCGACTACAAGCTGCGCGAGGGCCTGCGCCAGGAGCTGCGCGAACTGTTTGCGGCGCGCCGGTGCATTGCCGTCTACGCCACAACCGAGCCGACCGAGGCGCTGGCGCTGGGCGGCACCACTACCCTGGTGCACGAGGGCCGTATCGTGCAGAGCGGGCCCACCGCCGAAGTCTACCAGCGCCCGGGCAGTGTGCTGGCCGCCGAGCTGTTTTCCGAGCCGCCGATCAACCTGGTTCCTGGCCGTATCAGTGGCAACGAAGCAAGCCTGGCCCAGGCGGTGCACTTCGCCCGCAATGCCGACCTGCAGCAGCTTGCCGAGGGCGAGTACCGCTTTGGCGTGCGTCCCAGCCATATCACCCTGGTGCCGGCGCATGATGATGACCTGGAACTGGCGGTGCTGGTGGAACTGGCCGAAATCAGTGGTTCCGAGACTTTCCTGCATGTGCGCAACGAGCATTGGCGCATGATTCTGCACCTGCCCGGCGTGCACGAATACCAGGTGGATACGCCGATCCGCGTGTTCATCCCCACGCACAAGCTGTTCATCTTCGACAGCATGGGGGCGCTGGTGCAGGCCCCGGGGCTGCGCCAGGCAAGGAGAGGGTGATGGCCGAAATCCGCCTGCGCCAACTGGCGCACAGCTACAGCAGCCAGCCCGCCAGCGAGTCAGACTATGCCCTGCACGCGCTGGAGCACGTGTGGGAGCAGGGCGGTGCCTATGCCTTGCTCGGGCCGTCGGGCTGTGGCAAGTCGACGTTGCTCAATATCATTTCCGGGCTGCTGACGCCGTCCCACGGCGAGGTGCTGTTCGACGGCAAGCCGGTCAACCAACTGTCACCGCAGGCGCGCAACATCGCCCAGGTGTTCCAGTTCCCGGTGGTGTACGACACCATGACGGTGTTCGAAAACCTGGCTTTCCCGTTGCGCAACCAAGGGCTGGACGAAACCCGGGTGCGTGCCCGGGTGGAGGAGATTGCCGAGGTACTCGACCTGGCCAGGGTGTTGCGCAGGAAGGCGCGCAACCTCAGTGCCGACGAAAAGCAGAAGGTCTCCATGGGCCGCGGCCTGGTGCGCGACGATGTGTCGGCGATTCTGTTCGACGAGCCGCTAACGGTGATCGACCCGCACCTGAAGTGGAAGCTGCGGCGCAAGCTCAAGCAGATCCACGAGCAGTTCAACATCACCATGATCTACGTCACCCACGACCAGTTGGAGGCCTCGACCTTCGCCGACAAGATCGCGGTGATGCACGGCGGGCGCATCGTCCAGTTCGGTACCCCGCGCGAGCTGTTCGAGCGGCCGCGGCACACCTTTGTCGGCTACTTCATCGGCAGCCCGGGGATGAACCTGATCGAGGTCCACGCCGAGGCGGGCGGGGTGGTATTCGGCGACGTTCACCTGGCACTGCCCGACGGCCTGCGCGAGCGCCTGGCTGCGACGCGAGGCCGGCGCCTGCAGGTGGGTATCCGCCCGGAGTTCGTGCAGTTGTGGGACAGCCCGTTCGATGATACCTACCCGGCGCAGGTGCTGGATGTCGAGGACCTTGGCACCTACCGCATCGTCACCCTTGAACTGGGTGGTGTCGCGCTCAAGGCGCGGGTGGGCGAAGATCGCCCGTTGCCTGTGGGCCAGGCCTGGGTCAGCCTGCCGACGCAGTGGCTGATGCTGTATGTCGATGATGTGCTGCTGGAGGCCGAGGCATGAACAAGGTGCCGAACAACAAGGCCTGGTGGCTGGTGCTGCCGGTGTTCCTGCTGGTGGCGTTCAGTGCGGTAGTGCCGATGATGACGGTGGTCAACTATTCGGTGCAGGACATCTTCGACCCGTCCAACCGCTACTTTGTCGGTGCCGACTGGTACCGCCAGGTGCTGCGCGACCCGGCCTTGCACGACGCACTGCTGCGCCAGTTCATCTATTCCGCCTGCGTGCTGCTGATCGAGATCCCGCTGGGCATCGGCATTGCCCTGACCATGCCGACCAAGGGGCGCATGGCTTCGGTGTGCCTGATCGTCATGGCCATCCCGTTGCTGATCCCGTGGAACGTGGTCGGCACCATCTGGCAGATCTTCGGCCGCGCCGACATCGGCCTGCTCGGCGCCACCCTGGCCAGGCTCGGGGTCAGCTACAACTACGCCGGCGACCCGTTCGACGCCTGGCTCACGGTGCTGGTGATGGATGTCTGGCACTGGACCTCGCTGGTGGCACTGCTGTGTTATTCAGGCCTGCGCGCCATCCCCGACGTGTATTACCAGGCTGCGCGCATCGACCGTGCCTCGGGCTGGGCGGTGTTCCGCCATATCCAGTTGCCCAAGCTGAAGAACGTACTGCTGATCGCGGTAATGCTGCGCTTCATGGACAGCTTCATGATCTACACCGAGCCGTTCGTGCTGACCGGTGGCGGCCCCGGCAACGCCACCACTTTCCTCAGCCAGACCCTCACCCGCATGGCCGTGGGGCAGTTCGACCTGGGCCCGGCGGCGGCGTTTTCGCTGGTGTACTTCCTGATCATCCTGCTGGTGTCGTGGCTCTTTTACACAGCCATGACCCAAGCCGACAAGGACTAGCCCATGAGCACACGCAAATCGCTGGCCCTGCTGCTGTACTTCTTCTTCCTGCTGGTGCCGATCTACTGGCTGCTGAACATGTCGTTCAAGAGCAACACCGAGATCCTCGGCGGCCTGACCCTATGGCCGCAGGCGTTCACCCTCGACAACTACCGGGTGATCTTCACGGACCCCAGCTGGTACAACGGCTATATCAATTCGCTGTACTACGTGTGCCTGAACACGCTGATTTCGCTGCTGGTGGCGCTGCCGGCGGCGTATGCCTTCTCGCGCTACCGTTTCCTTGGTGACCGGCACCTGTTCTTTTGGCTGCTGACCAACCGCATGGCGCCGCCGGCGGTGTTCCTGCTGCCGTTCTTCCAGCTGTACTCATCGATCGGCCTGTTCGATACGCATATCGCCGTGGCCCTGGCCCACTGCCTGTTCAACGTGCCGCTGGCGGTGTGGATTCTGGAGGGCTTCATGTCTGGCGTGCCGAAGGAGATCGACGAAACCGCCTACATCGACGGCTACAGCTTCCCGCGCTTCTTCGTGAAGATCTTCATTCCGCTGATTGGCTCGGGCATCGGCGTCACGGCATTTTTCTGCTTCATGTTCTCCTGGGTCGAACTGCTGCTGGCGCGCACCCTGACCTCGGTGAATGCCAAGCCGATTGCCGCGGTAATGACCCGCACCGTATCAGCCTCGGGCATCGACTGGGGCGTGCTGGCCGCGGCGGGGGTACTGACCATTTTGCCGGGCATGCTGGTGATCTGGTTCGTGCGCAACCATGTGGCCAAGGGCTTTGCCCTAGGCCGGGTGTAAGGAGGGCAACGCATGGAGTGGATGGCCTGGACCTTGCCGACGGCGCTGTTCTTCGCCGCCGTGGGTGTACTGCTGCTGGGCATGACCCTGCTTGAGCTGCGCCGCCCCTGCGTGGAGCGGCGGGGCCTTCTGCCGCTGGTCACCAGCCGTGGTGACCGCTTGTTCATCGGCCTGCTGGCCAGCGCCTACCTGCACCTGCTGGTGGTCGGCGTCAGCGAGTGGCCGTTGTGGGGGGCCTCGCTGCTGTCGCTGGCGTGGCTGGTGCTGGTGCTGCGCTGGGGCTGAGCGAGCGGCCCTGTGGGATAACTGAAACGGGAGATCACAATGTTCGATAACAAGCACAACAGGCGACATTTGACCCTGGCCGCGTTGCTGGTGCTGGCCAGCGTGCAGGGCACTGCCTGGGCCGACCAGTACGAGGACGCGGCAAAAAAATGGATCGGCAGCGAGTTCAAGCCTTCGACCCTTACCCCTGAACAGCAACTGGCCGAGTTGCAGTGGTTCATCAAGGCGGCCGAGCCGTTCCGTGGCATGAAGATCAACGTGGTGTCGGAAACCATCACCACCCATGAATATGAATCCAAGGTGCTGGCCAAGGCCTTTAGCGAGATCACCGGCATCCAGCTGACCCACGACCTGCTGCAGGAAGGCGACGTGGTGGAAAAACTGCAAACACAGATGCAGTCGGACAAGAACATCTACGACGGCTGGGTCAACGACTCCGACCTGATCGGTACGCACTTTCGCTACGGCAAGGTGGAATCGATCACCGACCTGATGGCCAACGAGGGCAAGGCCTACACCTCGCCGACCCTGGACCTGAAGGACTTCATCGGCATTTCCTTCACCACCGCGCCCGACGGCAAGGTCTACCAGCTGCCCGACCAGCAGTTCGCCAACCTGTACTGGTTCCGCGCCGACTGGTTCGAGCGGCCGGACCTGAAGGCGAAATTCAAGGAAAAGTACGGTTACGAGCTGGGTGTGCCGGTGAACTGGTCGGCCTATGAAGACATCGCAAAATTCTTCACCGAAGATGTCAAGGAAATTGACGGCAAGCGCGTCTACGGGCACATGGACTATGGCAAGAAAGACCCGTCGCTGGGCTGGCGCTTCACCGACGCCTGGTTCTCGATGGCTGGCGGTGGCGACAAAGGCTTGCCCAACGGCCTGCCGGTTGATGAGTGGGGGATTCGCGTGGAGGACTGCCACCCGGTGGGTTCCAGCGTGACCCGGGGCGGCGATACCAACGGCCCGGCGGCAGTCTATGCCACGCAGAAGTACGTGGACTGGATGCGCGCCTACGCACCGAAAGAAGCCCAGGGCATGACCTTCTCCGAAGCCGGCCCGGTACCGGCCCAGGGCAACATTGCCCAGCAGATTTTCTGGTACACCGCGTTCACTGCCGACATGACCAAGCCCGGGCTGCCGGTGGTCAATGCCGATGGCACGCCGAAGTGGCGCATGGCGCCTTCGCCGAAAGGGCCGTACTGGGAGGAGGGCATGAAGCTGGGGTATCAGGACACCGGCTCGTGGACGTTCTTCAAGTCCACCCCCGAAAAGCAGCGCCTGGCAGCGTGGCTGTACGCCCAGTTCGTCACCTCCAAGACCGTGTCGCTGAAAAAGACCATCGTCGGCCTGACCCCGATCCGCGAGTCGGACATCAATTCCCAGGCCATGACCGAGCTGGCGCCCAAGCTGGGTGGGCTGGTGGAGTTCTACCGCAGCCCGGCGCGGGTGCAGTGGACACCGACCGGCACCAACGTGCCGGACTACCCACGCCTGGCGCAGTTGTGGTGGAGCCATATCGCCGAGGTGGCCAGTGGCGAGAAGACACCGCAGGAGGCCCTGGACGGCCTGGCGCGCGACCAGGACCGGATGATGGAGCGCTTGCAGCGCTCCAACGCCCAAGCCACCTGCGCACCGAAGCTGAACCCGGAGAAAGATGCCCAGTACTGGTTCGACCAGCCCGGTGCACCCAAGCCCAAACTGGCCAACGAAAAGCCCAAGGGCGAGACAGTCAGCTACAACGAATTGCTGAAGTCTTGGGAGGCGGCCAGGAAGTGATCGGCTGAGGATTCAGGTTGATGCGTGAATCGAGCGCCGCCCGCGCGGCGCTCGACCTCACAGGCGCTACACCTCCCACGCCAGGCAAAAAAAACGGCACCTGCCAGAGGTGCCGTTTTCATGTCACGCGTTATTACTTGTGCAGCTCTTGCGCCGCATACAGCGTGTTTTCCAGCAGGCATGCCCGGGTCATCGGCCCGACGCCACCCGGCACCGGGGTGATCCAGCCAGCGCGTGGCAGGGCGGTCTCGTAGACTACGTCGCCAACCAGCTTGCCGTCTTCCTGCCGGTTGATGCCCACGTCGATGACGATGGCGCCTTCCTTGACCCACTCACCCTTGACCAGGCCCGGCTTGCCGGCGGCCACCACCACCAGGTCGGCGCGGCCGACATGGCCGGCCAGGTCCTTGGTGAAGCGGTGGCAGACGGTCACGGTGCAGCCGGCCAACAGCAACTCCATGGCCATCGGGCGACCCACGATGTTGGAGGCGCCGACGATGACGGCGTTCATGCCGTACAGGTCCTGACCGGTGCTTTCCAGCAGGGTCATGATGCCTTTTGGCGTGCACGGGCGCAGCAGCGGGATACGCTGGGCCAGGCGGCCGATGTTGTAAGGGTGGAAGCCGTCCACATCCTTGTCTGGGCGAATGCGCTCCAGCAGCAGCGAGGCGTCCAGGTGTGCCGGCAGCGGCAATTGCAGCAGGATGCCGTCGACAGCCTGGTCGTCGTTGAGGCGGTCGATCAGCTCGGTCAGGGCTTCTTGTGTGGTCTCGCTGGGCAGGTCGAAAGCCTGCGAAATGAAACCGACCTCTTCGCAGTCCTTGCGCTTGTGCGAGACATAGACTTGGGAGGCGGGGTCGGTGCCGACCAGGATCACCGCCAGGCCCGGCGTACGCAGGCCTTGCTGGCGACGCTCCACGACACGTTGAGCGATCTGCTGGCGCAGGCTGGCGGCGATTGCCTTGCCATCGATTAGGTGTGCAGTCATAGACGCGTGATTAACCATCGAGAAGGAAACAATAAAGAACGCGCATTCTCGCACGACACGGGCCAAGGGCAAAGGCGGGTGGTCGGGCAAATCCCCTAAGCCCTTAAATAATTTAAATTTTTTTGAAAAAGGTGTTGACGACTTTCGGGGTCGCCTATAAGATTCGCCGCACTTGTCGGGCACAGCCTAGCACTGGTTGGCTAAGTCGGGCAGAATGAGTGGTTTGGCAGTTACCTGTTAAATGCTTGTTCGGTTAGGCTTCACGCTTAAGCGCCCGTAGCTCAGCTGGATAGAGCATCCGCCTTCTAAGCGGATGGTCGCAGGTTCGAGTCCTGCCGGGTGCGCCATTTAGGCAGCTTTGGCAAGCAAGTGGGCGGTAATGCAATATGGTGGGCGTAGCTCAGTTGGTAGAGCGCTGGATTGTGATTCCAGTTGTCGTGGGTTCGATTCCCATCGTCCACCCCATATTTTTCGAAGGCGCCTCGATAGCATCTGGCGCCTTTGTTTTAAGCGTTACGCGGACGTGGTGAAATTGGTAGACACACTGGATTTAGGTTCCAGCGGCGCAAGCTGTAAGAGTTCGAGTCTCTTCGTCCGCACCATGCTTCTGTAAGGTTGTACCGAAACACCGCAATATGGTGGGCGTAGCTCAGTTGGTAGAGCGCCGGATTGTGATTCCGGTTGTCGTGGGTTCGATTCCCATCGTCCACCCCATATTCTTGAAAGGCGCCTTGATCGTGAGATCGGGCGCTTTTTTGTTTTTGGATTTTTGGATTTGTGTGTGGTTTTAGTGTGCATGCCTTTAGAGATTTGGCGCCTGTGAAATCGAGCGCCGCCCGCGCGGCGCTTCGCGGGGCAAGCCCGCTCCCACAGTTTGTTTCGGGCCAGTCAACCCTGTGAGGTCGCCTATGCCCGCCTTGTTTGCTCCCTTCGATATCGGCGCCGCCTGCAGCCATGCACCAAGGGTGCGAGCACCTCTGGCGCAGGAATAATGGGCCTGAAACAGATGTGGGAGCGGGCTTGCCCCGCGAAGCGCCGCGCGGGCGGCGCTCGATCTCCCAGGCGCTGAAAATGTTGAGGCTAACCACCTCCCGGCCAAATCACCTCTCACCCCTTGCAATCCTCTGGTGGCACCCCAATAAAAGCTGTTAGATTTCAGCCGGTTGAAATACCGGCCCGGTTGGCCGGCAGAGGAACAACCCAATGATTGCAAAAGAAGCCCGTCAAGCCTTGGCGCTGCAGCGCTTTGCCGAAGCCAATCCGCAGCTGCTCGAGGAGATCCGCGAGCTGGATGCGCGTGAGCAGGCCCAGCAGATCGCGTGGGCGTTCGAAGATGCGGCCGACGAGCAGGGTATTCAGCCCTGGGAACTGGCGCTGCAGCTGATCGCCGAAACCCCGGAACAGTTGCAGGCCATGCGCCTGGAAACGCACCGCGAGGTGGCCGAGGCGCTGGGGCTGGAGTGGGAAGAATACTGTCAGTTCAACGAAATCGATCCTGAATAAAGGAAGCGAATTCGCCACTGGCAGTTGTTTGACAAGTTATTACGGCTGTACTGCGCCATGGGCGTGGTGCGGCTCTTTATGAAGGAGGTCCGGCGGCAAGCCGTGCGGGCCTTGAAAGCTAATCGACCGGCGTGGTTTCCCGTCGTCCCGTGTGGGGTGACTTCTGCTGCGCGACTCACTAGAATGCTTGCCCTTGATTCTGGAGTCGGGCTAACGCCGGCTAACGTCTGTGCAACGAGGAATATCCATGCAAGTTTCTGTTGAAAACACTTCCGCTCTCGAGCGCCGCATGACCATCGCCGTTCCGGCCGAGCGCGTCGAGAACGAAGTCAACAAGCGTCTGCAACAGACTGCCAAGCGCGCCAAGGTTGCCGGCTTCCGCCCAGGCAAGGTGCCAATGAGCGTGATCCGTCAGCGCTTCGAGGCCGATGCCCGTCAAGAGGCTTTCGGTGATCTGGTCCAGGCTTCCTTCTACGAAGCCATCGTCGAGCAGAAGCTGAACCCGGCCGGCGCCCCGGCTGTAGAGCCTAAGTCCTTCGAAAAGGGCAAGGACCTGGAGTTCGTCGCCATCTTCGAAGTGTTCCCGGAGTTCACCGTTGCCGGCCTCGAGTCGATCAACGTCGAGCGCCTGACCGCTGAAGTGGCTGACGCCGACCTGGACAACATGCTGGAAGTGCTGCGCAAGCAGAACACCCGCTTCGAGGCCGTTGAGCGCGCTGCGCAGAACGACGACCAGGTCAACATCGATTTCGTCGGCAAGGTCGACGGGGAAGAGTTCGCCGGTGGTTCGGCCAAGGGCACCCAGCTGGTACTGGGTTCCGGCCGCATGATCCCAGGCTTCGAAGACGGCCTGGTTGGCGCCAAGGCTGGCGAAGAGCGCGTTGTCAACGTGACCTTCCCAGAGGACTACCAGAACCTGGACCTGGCTGGCAAAGCTGCCGAGTTCACCATCACCGTCAACAGCGTTTCGGCCCCGGTACTGCCAGAACTGAACGAAGAGTTCTTCGCCCAGTTCGGCATCAAGGAATCGACCCTGGAAGGCTTCCGCGCCGAAGTTCGCAAGAACATGGAGCGTGAACTGCGTCAGGCAATCAAGACCAAGGTGAAGAACCAGGTCATGGACGGTCTGCTGGCCGCCAACCCGATTGAAGTGCCGAAAGCCTTGCTGGAAAACGAAGTCAACCGTCTGCGCGTGCAGGCCGTTCAGCAGTTCGGTGGCAACATCAAGCCTGAGCAGCTGCCAGCCGAGCTGTTCGAAGAGCAAGCCAAGCGCCGCGTGGTGCTGGGCCTGATCGTCGCCGAAGTGGTCAAGCAGTTCGAACTGAAGCCGGACGACGCCAAGGTTCGCGAGATGATCGAAGAAATGGCTTCGGCTTACCAGGAGCCTGAGCAGGTCATCGCTTGGTACTACAAGAACGACCAGCAACTGAACGAAGTGCGTTCGGTTGTGCTGGAAGAGCAAGTTGTAGATACTGTTCTGCAGAAAGCGACTGTGACCGACAAGTCGGTCTCGTACGAAGATGCCGTAAAACCAGCCCAGGCACCTGCCGAAGCCGAGTAATACGTTTTCTCTCGTAGGAAACCCCACAAGCCAGCCTTCGAGCTGGCTTGTGCGTTATCAAGCCATGACTATTTGGGAGTGAGCGCAGGACATGTCCCGCAATTCTTATATTCAGCAGAGCTCTGACATCCAGGCCGCAGGCGGCCTGGTCCCGATGGTTATCGAGCAGTCCGCCCGTGGCGAGCGCGCGTACGACATCTATTCGCGCCTGTTGAAGGAGCGAGTGATCTTCCTGGTTGGCCCGGTTGAAGACTATATGGCCAACCTCGTCGTCGCGCAGATGCTGTTCCTCGAAGCGGAAAACCCGGACAAGGATATCCATCTCTACATCAACTCGCCGGGTGGCTCCGTCACCGCCGGCATGTCGATCTACGACACCATGCAGTTCATCAAGCCGGACGTCTCGACCATCTGCATCGGCCAGGCCTGCAGCATGGGCGCCTTCCTGCTGACCGCAGGTGCCAAGGGCAAGCGTCACTGCCTGCCGAACTCGCGCGTGATGATCCACCAGCCGCTGGGCGGTTTCCAGGGCCAGGCCACCGATATCGAGATCCATGCCCAGGAAATCCTCAATATCAAGGCGCGTCTGAACGAGTTGCTGGCCTACCACACCGGCCAGGACCTCGAGACCATCAAGCGCGACACCGAGCGTGACAACTTCATGAGCGCCTCGCGCGCGGCCGAGTACGGCCTGATCGACTCGGTCTACGACAAGCGGCAACTGGCCTCCTGAACCGGGGTGCCAGAGCAGGTAGGCGCCGAAAGCGCCTACCTGCGGACTTGAAAAAGCCCGCAATTGCCTTCATCTTGTGTTGCAAGCCTACCGGATTGGATCGATCGAATGACTGACACCCGTAACGGCGAGGACAGCGGCAAATTGCTCTATTGCTCCTTCTGCGGCAAAAGCCAGCACGAAGTGCGCAAATTGATTGCCGGGCCCTCGGTATTTATCTGCGACGAGTGCGTCGACCTGTGCAATGACATCATCCGTGAGGAGGTGCAGGAAGCCCAGGCCGAGAGCAGCGCGCACAAATTGCCTTCGCCGAAAGAAATCAGCGGCATCCTGGACCAGTACGTCATTGGTCAGGAGCGCGCGAAGAAGGTGCTGGCCGTAGCGGTGTACAACCACTACAAGCGCCTGAACCAGCGTGACAAGAAGGGTGACGAAGTCGAACTGGGCAAGAGCAACATCCTGCTCATCGGGCCGACCGGCTCGGGTAAGACCCTGCTCGCCGAAACCCTGGCACGCCTGTTGAACGTACCGTTCACCATTGCTGACGCCACCACCCTGACCGAAGCCGGTTATGTGGGTGAAGACGTCGAGAACATCATTCAGAAACTGTTGCAAAAGTGCGACTACGACGTGGAAAAGGCCCAGATGGGCATTGTCTACATCGACGAAATCGACAAGATCTCGCGCAAGTCGGACAACCCGTCCATCACCCGTGACGTTTCGGGCGAGGGCGTGCAGCAGGCGTTGCTGAAACTGATCGAAGGCACCGTGGCTTCGGTACCGCCGCAGGGTGGCCGTAAGCACCCGCAACAGGAATTCCTGCAGGTTGATACCCGCAACATCCTGTTCATTTGCGGTGGCGCGTTCTCGGGCCTGGAAAAGGTCATCCAGAACCGCTCCACCAAGGGTGGTATCGGTTTTGGCGCCGAAGTGCGCAGCAAGGAAGAAGGCAAGAAGGTTGGCGAGTCCCTGCGTGAGGTCGAGCCGGACGATCTGGTCAAGTTTGGCCTGATTCCGGAATTCGTCGGCCGCCTGCCGGTTCTGGCTACCCTCGACGAGCTGGACGAGGCTGCTTTGATGCAGATCCTCACCGAGCCGAAGAACGCCCTGACCAAGCAGTATGCCAAGCTGTTCGAGATGGAAAGCGTCGACCTCGAGTTCCGCAGCGATGCACTCAAGGCCGTTGCACGCAAGGCCCTGGAGCGCAAGACCGGCGCTCGTGGCCTGCGTTCGATCCTCGAAGGCGTGCTGCTCGACACCATGTACGAGATTCCTTCGCAGAAGGATGTCAGCAAGGTGGTGATCGATGAGAGCGTCATCGAAGGCACCTCGCAGCCGCTGATGATCTACGAGAACAGCGAGCCGCAAGCCAAAGCCGCGCCAGACGCCTGATACAGGCAATGGCCGGTTCGCGGTTGCAAGCATGAAGGGGCCTACGGGCCCCTTTCTGCTTTTCCTGCGCTAGCGCTTGTAATTTCCCAAGCGTGCCCCCACATTAGGTCCAAGCATCATTTCCACCGGTTTCCGGCCACAAGGCCGCTGTAGAGGCGAAATCATGAAGACCACCCTCGACTTGCCTCTTTTGCCATTGCGCGATGTCGTTGTTTACCCGCACATGGTTATCCCGCTGTTCGTGGGGCGCGAAAAGTCCATCGAAGCCCTCGAGGCAGCGATGACGGGCGAAAAGCAGATTCTGCTGCTGGCCCAGAAGAACCCAGCCGATGACGACCCGGGCGAGGACGCCTTGTACCGCGTCGGTACCGTTGCCACCGTGCTGCAACTGCTGAAGCTGCCTGATGGCACCGTCAAGGTGCTGGTCGAGGGCGAGCAGCGTGGCGCCGTTGAGCGTTTCACCGAAGTAGAAGGGCACATCCGTGCCGAAGTTTCCCTGATCGATGAAACCGACACCGCCGAGCGCGAGTCGGAAGTGTTCGTGCGCACGCTGCTGTCGCAATTCGAGCAGTACGTGCAGCTGGGCAAGAAGGTCCCTGCCGAAGTGCTGTCGTCGCTGAACAGCATCGAAGAGCCGGGGCGCCTGGTCGACACCATGGCCGCACACATGGCCCTGAAGATCGAACAGAAGCAGGAAATCCTTGAAATCGTCGACCTGACCACGCGTGTCGAACACGTGCTGGCGCTGCTGGATGCCGAAATCGACCTGCTGCAGGTTGAAAAGCGCATTCGCGGCCGGGTCAAGAAGCAGATGGAGCGCAGCCAGCGCGAGTACTACCTGAATGAGCAAATGAAGGCCATTCAGAAAGAGCTGGGTGATGGCGACGAAGGCCACAACGAAGTCGAAGAGCTGAAAAAACGCATCGAAGCTGCCGGCCTGCCCAAAGATGCCTTGACCAAGGCCCAGGCCGAGCTGAACAAGCTCAAGCAGATGTCGCCGATGTCAGCCGAAGCCACCGTGGTGCGGTCGTACCTCGACTGGCTGGTGCAAGTGCCGTGGAAGGCCCAGAGCAAGGTGCGCCTTGACCTGACCAAGGCGGAGGAAATCCTTGATGCCGACCATTATGGTCTGGAAGAGGTCAAGGAACGTATCCTCGAGTACCTTGCCGTACAGAAACGCGTGAAGAAAATCCGTGGCCCGGTGCTGTGCCTGGTCGGTCCACCTGGCGTCGGCAAGACCTCGCTGGCCGAGTCGATCGCTGCGGCCACCAACCGCAAGTTCGTGCGCATGGCCTTGGGTGGCGTGCGTGACGAGGCCGAGATCCGTGGCCACCGCCGTACCTACATCGGCTCGATGCCAGGCCGCCTGATCCAGAAGATGACCAAGGTGGGGGTGCGCAACCCGCTGTTCCTGCTCGACGAAATCGACAAGATGGGCAGCGACATGCGAGGCGACCCGGCCTCGGCACTGCTGGAAGTGCTCGACCCGGAGCAGAACCACAACTTCAACGACCACTACCTGGAGGTTGATTACGACCTCTCGGACGTGATGTTCCTGTGCACCTCGAACTCGATGAACATCCCGCCGGCGCTGCTCGACCGCATGGAAGTCATCCGCCTGCCGGGCTACACCGAGGACGAGAAGATCAACATCGCGGTAAAGTACCTGGTGCCCAAGCAGGTCAAGGCCAACGGTTTGAAGAAGGAAGAGCTGGAGGTCGATGTTTCGGCGATCCGCGACATCATCCGTTACTACACCCGCGAAGCCGGTGTGCGTGGCCTGGAGCGGCAAATCGCCAAGGTCTGCCGCAAGGTGGTCAAGGAACATACCGGGCAGAAGCAGGTCAAGGTCAAGGTGGCCAGCGAGCAGCTGGAGCACCTGCTGGGGGTACGCAAGTTCCGCTACGGCCTGGCCGAGCAGCAAGACCAGATCGGCCAGGTTACCGGCCTGGCCTGGACCCAGGTGGGCGGCGAACTGCTGACCATCGAAGCCGTGGTTATCCCCGGCAAGGGTCAGTTGATCAAGACGGGCTCGCTGGGCGATGTCATGGTCGAGTCGATTACCGCCGCGCAGACCGTGGTGCGTAGCCGCGCCCGCAGCCTGGGGGTCGCCGCCGACTTCCACGAGAAGCACGACGTGCACATCCATATGCCTGAGGGCGCCACGCCAAAGGACGGCCCAAGTGCCGGTATTGGCATGTGCACCGCGCTGGTGTCGGCGCTGACGCAGATTCCGGTGCGTGCCGACGTGGCCATGACCGGCGAAATTACCCTGCGCGGCCAGGTGCTGGCCATCGGCGGGCTGAAGGAAAAACTGCTGGCAGCACACCGTGGCGGGATCAAGACGGTGATCATTCCGGAGGAGAATGTTCGCGATCTGAAGGAGATTCCGGAGAACATCAAACAGGATCTGCAGATCAAACCGGTCAAATGGATTGACGAAGTCCTGCAAATTGCGCTGCAATACGCCCCGGAGCCCTTGCCAGATGTGGCTCCTGAGATTGTCGCGAAAGAAGAAAAGCGCGACGGCGATGCCAAGGAAAGAATCAGCACGCATTAGTAGTTTTTGCTTGGGGGGCTTTCCTTGACAGTTTTTTCGAGGCCTTGCTATAAAGCGGCACGTTATTGTCAACAAAGCCTCCCAACGTACGTTTCATAAGCTTTTCATTACATACTTAGAAACAAACTCAATAGAGAAATAAGGGGACTTAGAGTGAACAAGTCGGAACTGATTGACGCTATCGCTGCATCGGCTGACATTTCCAAAGCTACCGCAGGTAAGGCTCTGGACGCTGTGATCGACTCCGTAACCGGTGCCCTGAAAGCAGGCGACGACGTCGTTCTGGTTGGCTTCGGTACCTTCTCGGTCAAGGATCGCGCCGAGCGCACCGGCCGCAACCCACAAACCGGCAAGGCGATCAAGATTGAAGCCGCCAAGGTTCCAGGTTTCAAGGCAGGCAAAGGCCTGAAAGACGCCGTCAACTAAGTCGTCTTTCAGCCGGACCCGGCCTGGCCAGGTCCGAGCGCGCTGATGGCGGGGCGCAAACGTTCCCGCCTGACACGTTTGCTAAGCAAAGGCGCATCCTCGGATGCGCCTTTCTTTTATCAGGATTCTACCCACGCTCCGCGGTTGTCGACGCAGTGGTACAGCCGTTTCTGGGGGACGCATGCTGCAAAATATCAGGGACAATTCACAAGGTTGGATTGCCAAGACCATCATCGGCCTTATCGTCGTGTTGATGGCGTTGACCGGTTTCGAAGCTATTTTCCAGGCCGCCACCCATAGCCAGGACGCCGCCAAGGTGAACGGCCAGACCATCAGCCAGAACGAGCTGAGCCAGGCGGCCGACATGCAGCGCCGTCAGTTGATGCAACAGTTGGGCAAGGATTTCGACCCGGCGCTGCTGGATGACAAATTGCTGCGTGAAGAGGCCCTCAAGGGCCTGATCAGCCGCAAGCTGTTGCTGCAAGGTGCCGAAGACGCCAAGTTTGCCTTCTCCGAGGCCGCGCTGGATCAGGTGATCCTGCAGACGCCAGAGTTCCAGGTGGACGGCAAGTTCAGTGCCGACCGTTTTGACCAGGTCATCCGCCAGATGGGCTACGGCCGCATGCAGTTCCGCGAGATGCTCGCCGAGGAAATGCTCATCGGCCAGCTGCGCACCGGCCTTGCCGGCAGCAGCTTCGTCACCGACCAGCAGGTCGATGCCTTTGCTCGCCTGGAGAAGCAGACCCGTGACTTCGCCTCCTTGACCTTCAAGGCCGACCCGGCTGCGGTCAAGGTCAGCGACGAGGAGGTCAAGGCGCACTACGACCAGCACGCCAAGGAGTTCATGTCGCCTGACCAGGTGGTGATCGACTACATCGAGCTGAAGAAGTCGGCGTACTTCGACCAGGTCAAGGTCACCGATGAAGAGCTCAAGGCGCAGTACGAGAAGGAAATCGCCAACCTTGCCGAGCAGCGCCACGCGGCGCACATCCTCATCGAAGTCAACGACAAGGTCACCGACGCCCAGGCCAAGGCCCGTGCCGAAGAGATCGAACAGCGCCTGGCCAAGGGTGAAAACTTTGCCGCACTGGCCAAGGAATTCTCCCAGGACCCAGGTTCGGCCAGCAACGGTGGTGACCTTGGCTTCGCCGGCCCGGGTGTCTACGACCCGGCGTTCGAAGAGGCACTGTACAAGCTGCAGGATGGTCAGGTATCGGCGCCGGTACGCACCGAGTTCGGGTACCACCTGATCAAGCTGCTGGGCGTAGAGGCACCTGAGGTGCCGAGCTTCGCCAGCCTGAAAGACAAGCTGACCCGCGACCTGAAGATCCCGCTGGTCGAGCAGCGTTACGTCGACGCCAGCAAGCAGTTGCAGGATGCTGCCTACGAGGCTTCCGACCTGGCCCAACCGGCTCAGGACCTGAACCTCAAGGTGCACACCTCCGCAGCCTTTGGCCGCGAGGGTGGTGAAGGCATTACTGCCAACCGTTCGGTGGTGCAGGCTGCGTTCTCCGAAGAAGTGCTTGACGAGGGTGCCAACAGCACCGCCATCGAGCTTGACCCGGAAACCACCGTGGTGCTGCGCGTCAAGGAACACCGCAAGCCAGAGCAACTGCCGCTGGAGGCCGTAGCCCAGAATATCCGTGAGCACCTGGCCAAGGAGAAGGCGACTGCCGAACTCAAGACCAAGGCGGACAAGCTGATTGCCGGCCTGCGTGACGGTTCCATCGCAGCGGGCAGTGCGCACGAAGGGCAGGGCTGGAAAGCCTACGAAGCGGTCACCCGTGGTCAGGACGGCATCGACCCGGCCGAACTGCAGGCGCTGTTCCGCCTGGGCAAGCCGCAAGCCAAAGACAAGCCGGTGTATGGCAGCGTCGTGCTGCGTGACGGTAGCCTGGTGGTGCTGCAGCTCAAGGGTGTCAACGAAGGCGCGACCGCCACCGATGAAGAGAAGCAGCAGATTCGCCGCTACCTCGCATCGCGTGCTGGCCAGCAGGACTTCGCGGCCTACCGCAAGCAGCTGGAAGCCAATGCGGACATCACCCGTTACTAAGGTGATTGCTGCATGACAAACAGGCCGCCTTGTGCGGCCTGTTTCGTTTGCGCAACCTGTACGGGCCTCTTCGCGGGTAAACCCGCTCCTACAAGGGAATGGGTCAACCCTGGGCCTTGTAGGAGCGGGTTTACCCGCGAAGAGGCCAGTGCAGGCAGTACAGCTCTAGCGCTTCACCCCTTCATAACTGTCCAGCGTATCCCGCGCAATCTCCCGCCCCAAGGCGATCAGCTCCGGCGCCTTGTAGAACTCGAAAAACCGGCACACCCGCTTGGGCACGTTGATCAGCACATCTGGCGGATAGCCGGCGATCTTGTATTGCGCCAACGAAGTCTGCATGACCTCGAAGCTCTGGTTGATCAAGTCCAGCAATGAGGCCGGCCCGACGTTGTCGATGATGAACGAACCGGTCGCCGACTTCGGCGCGCCCTCGCGCTCCGGTGCCGCTGCCGGCTGCTGGCCTTCCGGGGCAATGCCGTCGCTCATCCACGGGCTTGGCGGTGCCAGCCCTTCGGCGACGATTTCCTGTTCGATGCGCATCAGCTCCTCCGCCGGCTTGCGCCGGAACGGCAGGCGTGAACCCAGTGAGCTGAGCAAGGCGTCGAAGCGCATCTTGAACGCTGCCGGCCGTTCGATCACCGGTAACTGGTATTGTTTCTGGTTGGTGGCGTTGAGGTTGACCGCAATGATCAGGTCGCAATGGCTGGACACCACCGGCACGATCGGCAACGGGTTGAGGATGCCACCATCGACCAGCATGCGGTTGCCCTGCATCACCGGGGTGAACAGGCTGGGGATGGCCGCCGAGGCGCGCATTGCCTGGTGCAGGCAGCCTTCCTGAAACCAGATTTCCTGCTGGTTGGTCAGGTCGGCAGCCACCGCCGTGTAGGGGATGCGCAGTTGTTCGATGTTGATTTCGCCAACAATCTTGCGAATCTGCCCGAACACCTTGTCGCCGCGTATCGCGCCGAGGCGAAAACTGACGTCGACCAGGCGCAAAACGTCGAGGTAATCAAGGCTCTCGATCCAGTTGCGGTAGTCGTCGAGCTTGCCGGCGGCGTAGATCCCGCCGATGACGGCACCCATGGAGCAGCCAGCGATGCAGGCGATGTCGTAGCCACGGCGCTCTATTTCCTCAATCACGCCAATATGTGCATACCCCCGGGCTCCGCCCGATCCCAGTACCAGTGCCACGCGTTTACTCATGAACATTCCCCGGCCAGTGCCACCATGGTCCTACAATGCACCCATCGCTGCCTGTGCTTCAATGTTGATCGTGCTGAGCTACTGTAATAATGCCGGTGAGGCAAAGCCGGCTGGACAGGGCACTTTTCTGCTACCGGGGCGTCGAACAGCCACCGTTTTTCCATTGAGGTATTACTGATGAAAGCCTGGATCTGCCTTCCACTGATTGCCCTGGCCCTTGCCGGCTGCGCGGGCAAGACGGCCTACCGAGAGAGTTGTGCTACCCAGCTGGATGCCGCCTGGAAGGAACTGGACCTGGCCAAGGCAGAAGGCTTTGCCGGTGCCGTGAGTTACTCCAAGGCTTTGTCGCTGTTGACCGGGGCCAAGACCCAGCAGCAGTTCGAAGGTTACGAAAGCTGCACTAACAAAGCCGAGAAGGCGCGCTTCTACATTCGCGAGTCCCGCGCCGGGCGCTGACCAAGGAGCGTCTTATGTCTGCCATGCTCGACCATGTCGTTGCCCAGATACTGGCCTTGCAAGTACGCCTGCTGGCCTGTCGCGAACGCCTGGCAGCCGATACTGACAGCGAGGCGCTGCACGACCTGCGCATCGCCGTGCGCCGCCTGCGCAGCCTGCTGCGGCCACTGCGCGGGTTGCCGGGCGTGGAGCAGCTGGAGGACGCTGCCAGTTCGCTGGGCACCCTGACCACGCCGCTGCGCGACCGCGAGGTGCTGGCGGGCGAACTGATCAGTCGCGGCTATACCGAAGCCGGTCAGCGGCGCCAGGAAGGGCGCGCCAGAACCTTCGCCCGTATCGCGGCCAGCCCGCAACTGGCGCGGGTGTTGGCCATTGTCGATGCATTTCCGTTGTTTCTGCGTGCGGCGGGCCGTGAAGGCTTGGTCAAGTCGCTGGACAAACGCATCGACAAGCGCCTGGTCAAACAGTGGCGCAAGTTGCACCAAGCCTTGCAGGACCCGGCACACGATCGCCATCGCCTGCGCCTGCTGATCAAGCGTGCGCGCTATGGCGATGAGGCCTACCCGCAGCTCGACCACGCCGGGAAAAAGCTGCAACGCTTGCTGAAAAAGGCCCAGGGCGACCTGGGTGACTGGCACGATCGCCTGCAATGGCTGCTGCAAGCTCGGGACCACGCCGACCTGGCGCCCTGCAAGGTCGATTGGGAGCAGGAGTTGCACGAGGCCGAGCGCAAGTCGGATGTGACCCTGGACGCCCTGCAACAGGCGTTGGCGCGACGCTAGCCCGAACAATGACCGAAATGCGGGCTGATCGCCCGGGGTTTGCTGGCTAGGATGGGCAGACCCTTTTCGCTGCAGGCAGGAGCCGGTCCATGAATTTCAACCAATTGCTCGACGCGGTGCGGGCCAACCCGAATGCCGTCAGTGTTCCGCCCAGCTGGGCCCAGGGGCGTGCTGTTTTTGGCGGGCTGATGGCGGCCATGGTGTATGAGGCCATGCGCCTGAAACTCTGCGACAGCCGCCCGGTGCGCTCGCTGGCCATCAGCTTTGTAGCGCCGGCGGCTGCGGATGTGCCCATCCGTTTCGAGGTCGAAGTGCTGCGCGAAGGCAAAGCGGTCAGTACCTTGCTCGGTCGTGCCGTTCAGGATGGCCAGGTGGTGACCCTGGTACAGGGCAACTTCGGTGCGGGGCGGCCTTCGGTGGTAGAGGTGCCGGCGCTACCGGCCATGAAAATGAAGGCGCTTGAAGACGCGGCGCCCGAGTTGCCCTGTATCCAGGGCGTGACCCCGGAGTTCATGCGCCACGTGGCTTTGCGCTGGGCAGTGGGTGGGTTGCCGTTCAGTGGCAATCAATCGCGAAAGATGGGCGGCTGGGTGCGCTTGCGCGACGTGGCCGAAGAGCAGGTCAACGAAGCGCACCTGCTGGCGCTGGTCGATGCCTGGCCGCCGAGCCTGATGCCGTTTCTCAAGCAGCCCGCTGCGGGCAGTACGCTGACCTGGACCATCGAGTTCATTCAGCCCACGGCCACGCTGTCGACGCTGGACTGGTGCCAGTACTGTGTGGAAACCGAGCATGCGCGGGACGGTTATGGGCATGCAGCGGCGGCGTTGTGGACGGCACAAGGCGAGTTGCTGGCCCTGAGTCGGCAGACGGTCACCGTGTTTGCTTAACGGGCAGCCACAATTCCCTGTAGGAGCGGCCTTGTGTCGCGAAAGGGCCGCATAGCGGCCGCAGCTACCTCCACTGCGAAGCTGCAGTTCTGGGGCTGCTGCGCAGCCCTATCGCGACGCAAGGCCGCTCCTACAGGGACCGCACTAGGCTGCTGGATCAACGCCGATGCTTATGCCGCTCCCGCCAGGCCTTTAACCAGGCCCCGCTCAACACAAAGCGCGGGAAGGTGATGAACTGCTCGGTCAGCAGCCGTTGCACGGCATCCTGGCGGTTGGCGAACGGCTCGGGTTGTTCGGCTTCCAGCCGGTGCCCGTGGCGCTGCAGGCCAAGACCGGCAATCAAGGCAATGATACCCACCGCGATCTGGCCCAGATCAAGGCCGAACAGGCCGGACAGCATCAGCAGCGCACCCAGGATGAACAACGGCACGGCGATCAGGTGCAGCACCAGGTTGGCCGGGTGGCGGTGGTTATGGTGGTAGCCGCGCCATTGCCAGGCGGGCAGGTTGGGCAGGCGTTTGCTCATGGGCAGTTCCTCATCGTCATGCCCAAAGCTTAGTGCGGCCCCCGTCAAGGGGCCAATCGAGGCTGGCTATGGCGACTATAGCTTGAGCTGGCCAATCGCCTTGCTCAGCTCGCCGGCCAGGGTCGCCAGTTCACTGCTGGTGGTGGCTGAGCACACGGTCTGCTGCACGGTCTGCTCGGTGACATCGCGAATGCTCACCACGGCGCGGTTCATTTCCTCGGCCACCTGGCTTTGCTGTTCCGCCGCGACGGCGATCTGGGTGTTGCTTTCGCGCATTTGCGCCACCGCGCCGGTAATTTCTGCCAGCGCTTCGCCGGCTTCCTGTGCCTGGCGCACGCAGTTGTCGGCCTTGTACGAGCTTTCCTGCATGAACTCCACTGCATCGCGGGTGCCCAACTGCAGCGCCGAGACCATGGTGGTGATTTCATCGGTCGAGGTTTGCACACGCTTGGCCAGGTTGCGCACCTCGTCGGCTACCACGGCAAAGCCGCGGCCCAGGTCGCCGGCGCGCGCCGCTTCGATGGCCGCGTTCAGGGCCAGCAGGTTGGTCTGTTCGGCGATGCTGTGGATCACGCTGACCACGCCGTTGATTTTCTGGCTGTCTTCAGCCAGCTGGCGAATCATTTCGGCGGTTTGCTGCACGCCGCTGGACAAACCGGAAATTGAATCCTGCACGCGGCTGACCACCTCTTTGCCGCTGCCGGCGAGGGTATCGGCGGTTTGTGACAGGTCACGGGTGGCGCCGGCATGCTGGGCGATGTGGTGCACGGTCGCCGACATTTCGTTGATGGCGGTGGCGGCCTGGTCGGTCTCGCTTTGCTGGCCAAGCATGCCGTGGCGCACGTCATTCATGCTGGCGGCCAGGCGTGCGGCACCCGAGTCAAGCTGTGCCGCGGTGTGGGCGACGGTGCTGACGACCCGGTGGTAGGTAGCCTGCATGGCGTTGAAAGCGCCGGCCATCTGGCCGACTTCGTCGCCACAGGCCAAGGGCACGCGGGCAGCCAGGTCGCCGGTCTTTTCCACGTGCAGCATGACATCCTTCAGAGTATTGAGCTGGGTGAGCAAGAAGCGGATCAGCAGTTGCGAGGCGCCGAGCATGGCCAGCATCAGGATCAGCACACACACCGCGTAATTGCTGAAACGGTCGAAGAACACCTGGCGCAGGCTGGGCGACTGGGCCAACACGGCCATTTGCTGATCGCCGCTGCGCAGTACCTGCGCACCGCGTAACGGGTTGTCGCCAAGAATCCAGGCGCTTGGCAGTTCGACCCAGCCTTGGGCATTGCGCAGGGTATCGAGGGGTTCGCCGGCGAAGCTCGGGGTTTGCCCGGCTGGCCAGCTGATGACATTGGCCGGGCGCGGCAGCGCTTGCCCGCCTGGCCAGGCAGCCAGCAGCTGGGCTTGCGCGGCGGCCTGGGCTTGTGCCGCCTCGGCGCGGGCGCGTTGCTCCAGGTGCACGGCGTAGAGCACCAGCAACAGGGTTGTGACAAAGGCCACCGCGTTGACGGCCCAGAATTTGTACTTCAGGGAAACATTGCTAAGCCAGGCACCCATGGGCAGGTCTTCTCTGAGTTGAGCGGAAACAATATTGGCAAGGTGCCATCATTGTGCCAGCCAAAGCCAGGTTGTTTCTTGATATGTATCAAGAAAGATCTCCCCACTTCATGCGCGATATCCAATGGCTTGCCCAAACCCTTGTAGGAGCGGCTTTAGCCGCGAACACCGGCACAGCCGGTGCCATCTACCGCGGCGCCTGGTTCGCGGGCAAGCCCGCTCCTACAAAGAATGATGTCAGCTTCAGAGCTGGAAAAACGCCCGCGCGGTGGCGGTGGTATGCGCCGCCGTGTGCTCGGCCGTTTCACCCCGGTGCAAGGCCACCTCGCGCAGCACCTCCGGCAGGAACGCCGGCTCGTTGCGCCCGCTCTTCGGCTTCGGCCGCAGGCTGCGCGGGAGCAGGTAGGGCGCATCGCTTTCCAGCATCAGCCGGCCTTCGGCAATGTTGCCCACCAGCGGATGCAGGTGGGTGCCACGGCGTTCATCGCAGATCCACCCGGTAATGCCGATGTGCAGGTCCATGTCGAGGTAGGCGAACAACGCCTCGCGCTCCCCGGTAAAGCAGTGCACCACCGCAGCGGTCAGCTGGTCGCGGTAATCCTTCAGAATCGCCAGCAAGCGTTCGCTGGCATCGCGTTCATGCAGGAACACCGGCAGGCCCAGCTCGACGGCCAGGGCCAGCTGGGCCTCCAGGGCTTTTTCCTGGAGCGGGCGAGGGGAGAAGTCGCGGTTGAAATCCAGGCCGCATTCGCCCACGGCACGTACCCGCGGCTCGCTCAGCAGTTGGCGCAGCTGGCGCTCGCTGCCGGCATCCCAGGCCTTGGCATCATGGGGGTGTACACCCGCTGTGGCGAACAGGTGTTCGCCGCTGGCATCCAGTTGCTGGCACAGCTCCAGAGCCTGTTCGCTGACGGCCAGGCTGGTGCCCGTCAGCACCATTTGCGTCACCCCGGCCTCGATGGCGCGCTCGACAATGGCTGCCTGTTGGTCGTGGAAACTGCTGTTGGTCAGGTTGACGCCGATATCGATCAGTTGCATGGTGTTATCTCGTGCCGCGGGGCGGCCAGCATAGCAAAAACCGGGTTTTTCTGAAAAAACCAAGAACTTCATGCTGTTGCCGTGGTCTTTTGCCGTCATTTATCACTTGGCGGTGCAACCCATGGATGCCGCCACCGACCATGGACACGCTTTCGCATGCCGCGATTCTGGCTCACTTTTTTGCTCACGCTTGGGTTGGCCTTGCCTGCCCCGGCCCAGGCGCGAGTCCCGGGGCCGCAGCAGAACATACCGCCCGCCAAGGTCCGTGACTTGCAGCAGGTTCGCAGCAGCAAGGTGCTGCGGGTACTGGTCAACCAGAGCCGCAACAGCTCAGGTGAGGTCAAAGGCGAACCGGTCGGCATCGAATACTATCGCCTGCGGGCCCTGGAGCATTTTCTCAATGCCCGCAGCGATGACGATCAGCAGATCCAGCTGAAGCTGATCCCGCGGGCCAAGGAGCAATTGCTGGGCGCCCTGGCACGAGGCGAGGGTGACCTGGCTGCGCCGGGCGAATTGCTCGACCCCGGTACTGTGCGTGGTGTCAGCGGCAGTGCACCGATTGTTGATCAGGTGCCACTGACGTTGGTGGGGCGCAAAGGCGAACGCAGCTTCAGCAAGCTCGAACAGCTGTCCGGGCGCACCGTGGCGTTGACCAGTGCCAGTGCCGCTGGCCCGCTGATCCAGCAGGCCAATCAGCAACTGGCGTTGCGCAAGCGGCCACCTATCAAGGTGGAATGGGTCGACGCGACGCTGGCCGTGGAAGATGTGCTGGAAATGGTGCAGGCCGGCATCTATCACCTGACCGTGGTCGAGCAGCCCATTGCGCGGCGTTGGGCGCGGGTGATGCCGCGGCTGCGCCTGGACAGCCGGGTGAGTCTGGGGGCACCGCAAGCCATGCGCTGGTATGTCGGGCAGGATGCGCCGCAGTTGCTGGCTGCGGTCGATCACTTCCTGAAGGGTTATCGCGCGCCGGACAACCAGGATGCCGCGTTCGAGCGCATCTACCGCCGCCAGTACCGGGTGCACAACCCGTTGGCCAGCAAGGACCGCCAGCGCCTGGCATCGGTGCGGGCGGTATTGCAGAAGCATGGTGAGGCGCAGCAGATCGACTGGCTCAACCTGGCCGCGCTGGCGTTCAAGGAGTCAACGCTGAACCCGGGCGCTCGCGGTAGCGGGGGCGCCCACGGCCTGATGCAGATCACCCCTTCGGCGGCCCAGCGCGTGGGGGTGAGCAATACCGCCACGGTGGATGGTAATGTCCTGGCCAGCGCCCGCTACCTGGCGCTGATCCGGCGCAAGTTCTTTGCCAGTGCCAAGATCAATGAGCGAGAGCGCATGGCCTTTGTGCTCGCCGCGTACAACCTTGGCCCCGAGCGCGTGCAGGCCATGCGCGCCGAGGCCCGGCGGCGCGGGCTCAATGGCAACCAGTGGTTCTTCCAGACCGAGCGCATTGCCATGGAGCAGGTGGGCATGGGGCCGGTCAACTTCGTCAACAGCGTCAACAAGTACTACCTCGCGTTCAACCGCGAGCGTGCCGTGCTGGAGCGTGTCGCCAGGCGCTGACAAATCGATTCTATCGATTGTTATGTTGGGTTTTTTGCGATTTTCATATCTACATAATTGATTATGATGGCGCCATCCCAACACAACTGCTTCGCTTCAAGGACACTTCTACATGAACAACAGCTCCCTCAACGCCCCGTTCTCCACCCGTGCTGGCGCTGGCCTCAGCGTTATCCGCATCCTGGTCGGCATCATCTTCATGGCGCATGGCGCACAAAAACTGTTCGGCCTGTTCGGCGGCTATGGCCTGGAAGGTACCGGCCAGTGGATGGAAAGCATCGGCCTGGCCCCGGGTTACCTGATGGCCCTGTTGTCCGGTAGCGCCGAATTCTTCGGTGGCCTGGCGCTGGTGGTAGGCCTGTTGGCTCGCCCGGCGGCCCTGGCGCTGAGCGTGACCTTGGTGGTGGCGATCTTCTCGGTGCACATTGGCAATGGCCTGTTCATGTCCAACAACGGCTACGAGTTCGCCTTGGCGCTGCTGGCCGGTACGGTTGCGGTGATGATCGAAGGCGCTGGCCGCTTCTCGCTGGACCGCCTGATCGCCCGCTGATAAGCCGCCGATGTCAAGATACAAGCCTCATACCGATTGAGGCTTGTATCTTGCCGCTTGTAGCTCTAGCATACCGCCTGCGCCGATTTAAACAGCTACTTGCGGGGCGCAGGAAAGCCCCACCTCTGGGTCATCCGAAATACCGCTAAAGCGCTGGTTCGGTGACGCCTCCCACCGCTGCCCAGCGGGATTCGCGAGGCGGAGAATAGCTCCATGAGTTGCCCACGTACCAGTGTCTGTCTAAGCCCTTTGCCTGCCAGCCAGGCATCCCGCACACCGCGCATCCTGCTCGGCGGCCAGCATCAGCCCACTCTTTTACGTCACCTCGAAGGCCTGTCACGGCGCAAGGGCCAGGCGCGCGCGTTTCTGATTCAGTTCGCCGATAGCGCCTGCAATCTGGCGCAGTATGGCAATGATCGTTTCGACCTCGCCGTCATCCAGGCGCCGGCACCGCAAGAGGCCGCCGAAGTCATCGGCCACCTTACCCGCATCGCGCGCCAGGGCTTGATTACCCGCCGCTGAGGAGCGCCTGTTGAGCACCAACATCATCACCACGGAAGGCCATGAGGCGCTGAAGAAAGAACTCGACCACCTGTGGCGGGTGTATCGCCCGGAAATCACCCAGAAGGTAGCCTGGGCGGCGTCGCTGGGTGATCGCAGTGAGAACGCCGACTACCAGTACAACAAGAAGCTGCTGCGCGAGATCGACCGCCGGGTGCGGTACCTGCGCAAGCGCCTTGAGGATGTGAAGGTGGTGGCCTACTCGCCGGAGCAGGAAGGCAAAGTGTTTTTCGGCGCCTGGGTCGAAATCGAGAACGACGAGGGCGAGGCCATGAAGTTTCGCATCGTCGGCTATGACGAGATCTACGGGCGCAACGACTACATCTCGATCGATTCGCCCATGGCCCGCGCCTTGCTGAAAAAGGAGGAGGGCGATGAGGTGGTGGTGCACACGCCTACCGGTGAGGCGACCTGGTATGTGAACAGCATCACTTACGACCAGTGAATTGATGTTGCCTGTGCGGGCCTCTTCGCGGGTAAACCCGCTCCCACAGGTGCTGCATCATCCTCGACGGTTGTACAACTCCTGTGGGAGCGGGTTTACCCGCGAAGAGGCCCGCACAGGTACCCCCTCAACTTTCCCGCAACACTGCCAACGGGCTGGCATTCAACGCCCGCCGCGTCCCCAGCACTCCCGCGCCGCCCACCAGCAGCGCCCCCGCCAGCGGCAGCACCAGCAACCAAGGATGCGGGCTCCACTGCAAATCGAACGCATAGCGGTACAGCACCAGGGTAATCAGCTCACACCCCACCGCCGCCAACAGCCCGCTAGCCGCCCCCAGCAAACCGAACTCGATCCGTCGCGCCCTGACCAGCAGTGGCCGCGCGGCGCCCAGTGCTCGCAGCAGGGCGCCCTGGCGAATGCGCTCGTCCAGTGTCGCCTGCAAGCCGGCGAACAGCACCGCCAGCCCGGCCGCCAGCACGAACAGCAACACATACTCCACCGCCAGGGTCACCTGGGCGAGGATGCTGCGCAGCTGGTCTAGCAGCGCGTCCACCTGCAGGATGGTCACCGCCGGGAATGCCCGTGACAGTGCCACCACATCCAGGTCATGCCCTGCTGCCAGGTAGAAGCTGGTGAGGTAGGTGGTCGGCAGCCCTTGCAGCGTGCCGGGCTGGAAGATCATGTAGAAGTTCGGCTGGAAGCTGTCCCAGTGCACGCTGCGCAGGCTGCTGACCCGCGCCTGGCGCTGCTGGCCGCCGATGTCGAAGGTGAGCAGGTCGCCCATTTGCAGTTTCAGGCTGCTGGCCAATTCTGCCTCTACCGACACGCCGGGGATTTCGTCCCCGCTTGGCAGGGCTTGCCACCAGTCACCCGCAGTCAGTTGGTTGCCCTCGGGCAATTCGGCGGCCCAGGTCAGGCTGAGGTCGCGCTGCACGGCGCGTTCACCCGCAGAGTCCTTGCTGACGATCTGTTGTACCGGTTGCTGGTTGATCTGCACCAGGCGCCCGGGTGTCACCGGGTACAGCGGCGCCGCCGTGGCGTTGACTTGCTGCAGGTGCCGAGCGAACGGTTCACGGTCATCCGGGAGAATATTCAGGGCGAAATGGTTGGGTGCATCCTTGGGTAACTGCGCTTGCCAGGTGTCGAGCAGTTCTGCGCGCAGCAGGGCGACCAGGGCCATGGCCAGCAGGATCAGGCCGAAGGCCAGTGCCTGGCCAGCAGCCGCCATGGGGTGGCGCAGCAGTTGGCCCAGCCCCAGGCGCCAGGTGAGTGGCGCCCCGGCCAGCAGTTGGCGCAGGCTGCGCAAGCCGAGCAACAGCAGGCCGCCGAGCAGCAGCGCAGCGACCAGGCCGCCAGCGAGCAAGGCAAAAGTGAGCAGCAAGTCGAGGCTCAGGCGCCACATGATCAGGCCCAGGGCAAACAGGGCAGCGCCATAAACCAGCCAGCTGCTTGGCGGTATCGGCAACAGGTCACGGCGCAGTACGCGCAGTGGTGGCACCTGGCCCAGTGCCGCGATCGGCGGCAGGGCGAAACCGGCCAGCGCCACCAGCCCGGTAGCGATACCGGCCAAAGCCGGCACAACCCCACCGGCAGGCACCACGCTGGGTAACAGGCCGTGCAGCAGGCGGAACAGGCCCAGTTGGGCCAGCCAGCCGAGCAAGGCGCCGGCCAGTGCGGCGACCAAGCCGAGCATGGCCAGTTGCAGGCAATACAGGCCCAAGGCCTGGCGCCGCGACAGGCCCAGGCAGCGCAGCAGGGCGCTGGCGTCCAGGCGGCGTGCGGCGTAGCGGCTGGCCGACAGGGCCACGGCGACGCCGGCCAGCAACACAGCCACCAGGCTGGCCATGTTCAGGTAGCGTTCGGCCTTGCCCAAGGCGCTGCCGATCTGCTGGTTGCCATCGCGGGTGTCGCGCAAGCGCTGGTTGGCCGCCAGGTCTTTTTCCACGGCCTGGCGGTACTGCGCCAGCGCTTCGGTATCGCCCCGCCACAGGTCGCGGTAGGTTACGCGGCTGCCGGGCTGGATCACGCCGGTGGCTTGCAGGTCGGCCAGGTTGATCATGACCCGGGGGGTGAGGCTGTAGAAATTATTGGCGCGGTCCGGTTCATAGGTGAGCACGCGGCTCATGCGCAGGGTTTTCATGCCGACGTCTATGCTGTCGCCAATCGCCAGCCCCAGTGCCGCCAGCAGGCGTGGCTCGACCCACGCCTCGCCAGGCGCCGGGCCGCCACCCGGGGTTTCTGCGGCATACGGCGCCGGGGCGCTGCGCACTTGCCCACGCAGCGGGTAGGCGCCGTCGGCCGCCTTGACGCTGGACAGCTGGATGCCATTGTCACCACCGACCACGCTGGTGAACTCGACCACCTGAGCATGGCGCAAGCCCAGCGCCTTGCCGGCATCAAGCTGTTGCTCACGGGCCGGGGCGCTGCCCTGCAGCACCAGGTCGGCGCCGAGGAATTCGCTGGCGCGCAATTGCATGGCACCATTGAGGCGCGCCCCGAAATAGCCGATGGCAGTGCTGGCCGCCACGGCCACCAGCAGGGCAAAGAACAGCACGCGCACTTCGCTGGCGCGTATGTCGCGCAGCAACTGGCGCAGGGCCAGGCCGCACAGGCGGGACAGCGGCATGTGGGTCATCAGGCCTCCACCGGCGCCACGAGGCGGCCTGCGTCCAGGCGGATCTGGCGCCGGCAGCGGCGGGCCAGGCGTTCGTCATGGGTGACCAGCACCAGGGTGGTACCGCGCTCCTTGTTAAGCTCGAACAGCAAGTCACTGATGCGCTCGCCGGTATGGCTGTCGAGGTTGCCGGTGGGCTCGTCGGCGAACAGCACGGCGGGCTGGGCGGCAAAGGCGCGAGCGATGGCAACCCGCTGCTGCTCGCCGCCCGACAACTGGCGCGGGGTGTGGCTCAGCCGCTTGCCCAGGCCGACCCGCTCCAGCAGGGTGCGTGCCTGCTCGCGGGCATCGCGGCGGCCGTCCAGCTCCAGTGGCAGCATGACGTTTTCCAGGGCATTGAGGCTGTCGAGCAGCTGGAACGACTGGAACACGAAGCCCACATGCTCGGCGCGTATCCGGGCGCGCTGGTCTTCATCCAGTGGCCCCAGGTCGTGGCCGGCAAGGATGACCTTGCCGGCGCTGGGCTGGTCGAGGCCTGCGAGCAGGCCGAGCAGGGTCGACTTGCCCGAGCCCGAGGCGCCGACGATAGCCAGGCTGTCGCCCTCGGCCAGGTCAAGGGAGAGTGCGTGAAGGATGGTCAGGTCACCTTCCGCGCTGGGGACCACTTTGCTAAGGTTCTGCGCAACGAGAATGCTGGGGCCCATGGAGAATCCGATGCGAGTGTGGTGGTTGAGTGCCGGTCTGGCCCTGTATTGCCTGGCCCAGAGCGCGGCGGCGGGAACACTGCTGGTTGTTGGCGATAGTATCAGCGCCGGTTTTGGCCTGGATAGCCGCCAGGGTTGGGTGTCTCTGTTGCAGACCCGGCTCAAGGACGAAGGTTTCGACGATAAAGTGATCAATGCGTCGATCAGCGGCGATACCAGTGCAGGTGGCCAGGCGCGGCTACCGGCGCTGCTTGCAGCGCATAAGCCAAGCCTGGTGGTGCTGGAGCTGGGCGGTAATGATGGCCTGCGCGGGCAGCCGCCGGCGCAATTGCAACAAAATCTTGCCTCGATGATCGAAAGCGCCCGCCAGGCGGGTGCCAAGGTGCTGCTGCTGGGCATGCGCCTGCCACCTAATTATGGCGTGCGCTACACCACGGCGTTTGCCAAGGTGTATGAACAGTTGGCGGCAGAGCAGAAGGTGCCGTTGGTGCCGTTTTTTCTCGACGGGGTAGGGGGCGTACCCGAGCTGATGCAGGCCGACGGCATCCACCCGGCCCAGGGTGCCCAGCAGCGACTGCTGGAAAATGCCTGGCCGGCGATAAAACCCTTGCTCTGACGCTTTAAACGGGGGCCGCTTTCGGCTAATGTTGCGCCCCCCGTTTCGAGTGCCCCCGATGCCGCGCCCTGCCTGGTCCCTGTACGCCTACCAACTGATCGAGCCTGATGAACAGCTCGACCTGTTTGCCTGCCAGGAAATCCGCGTCCACCTCGTGGCCCGCCAGCTTGAGCTGGGCGTGCCGGTCGATCGCACCCTGTGCGGTGGCCTGCTGCCGGCGCAGCCGCGCTGGTCGGGGGTGCCGCGTTCGATTTACCGCGATGGCCGCCTGTGCGACCTGTGCCGTGCCATCCTCGATGCCCAGCGGCGCGGCATGCGCCCGGTGTGGCCGGAGCTGCACGGCAGCTGAACGCCAGCCACCTTTCATCAACTGAAACGCTTGCTTCACGCCAATGCCTCCCGCTTGCATCGGCGTGGGTGTACAATCGGTCCTCTTGACCCACCTTTCGAAGGATTTACCGGATGTTGCCGCGCTTTCCTGCCGTCACCCGTAGCCTGACCCTGGCCGCCCTGCTGGTAGCGGGCCCCGCTGCTGCGCTGGAGCTGCCACTGCCACCGCCCGGTGAAGACATCGTCGGCCAGGTGCATACGATCCAGGCAAAGTACGAGGACACCTTCGCCGACATCGGCACAGCCAACGACCTCGGCTACCTGGAAATGATCGCGGCCAACCCGGGCGTCGACCCATGGCTGCCGGGCGCCGGTACCGAAATCATCCTGCCGACCCGCTATATCCTGCCGCCAGGGCCGCGTGAAGGTGTGGTCATCAACCTGGCCGAGTACCGCCTGTACTACTACCCGAAAGGCCAGAACGTGGTGTACACCTTCCCGCTGGGCATCGGTCGCGAAGGCTGGGGCTCGCCGATCGCCAACACCAAGATCACCGCCAAAACGCCTAACCCGACCTGGACGCCGCCCGCATCCATCCGCAAAGAGCACGCGGCAGACGGTGACATCCTGCCTGCGGTGGTGCCGGCAGGCCCGGACAACCCACTGGGGCCGTTCAAGTTCACCCTGGGCGTGCCGGGCTACCTGATCCACGGTTCGAACAAGAAGTTCGGTATTGGCATGCGCACTAGCCACGGTTGCTTCCGCATGCTCAACAACAACGTGCTGGAGCTGTCGAAGATGGTGCCGGTGGGTACGCCAGTGCGCATCATCAACGAGCCTTACAAGTTCGGCATCAGTGGCGGCAAGGTCTACCTGGAGGCGCACACGCCACTGGACGACCAGGGCAACCCGTCGGTGGTCGACAAGCACACAGCAGTTATCAATGCCTTGCTCAAGCGTGAGGACCTGGCCAACAACCTGCGTATGAACTGGGACATGGTGCGTGATGTGGTGGCAGCCGAAGATGGCATGCCGGTAGAAATTGCCGTGCCGGTCGAGAACCCGGGGGCTGCGCCGATGGTTTCGAGTATGCCGCCAGAACTGCAGTAAGCTATTTGCGACACACCCAGGCCCGCCTTAGTGCGGGCCTTTTCGTATCTGCCAGGTGCGCCGGTGTTGTTCGCAGGCAATAAAAAAGCCGACCCACAAGTGGGTCGGCTTCATAACAATCCGGGAGGATTATTACTTGCGGCTGGCTTTGTCCAGCATACGCAGAGCGCGCTCGTTGGCTTCGTCAGCGGTCTGCTGAGCCTTCTGAGCGGCTGCCAGTGCGTCGTCAGCCTTACGGTAGGCTTCATCTGCACGAGCTTGAGCGCGAGCTGCTGCGTCTTCAGTCGCAGTCAGACGAGCTTCGGTTTCTTTGGATACGCTGCTGCAACCGGTAGCCAGAACTGCGGCCAGAGCCAGAGCAGAGAATTTCAGAACGTTGTTCATCGTGTTCCCCTTCAAGGACTTTCTATTAAATAGCCATCTCTCGGAAAAGAGAAACTGGCCGGCGTACATAGTACTCATTACTTGTAGTAAGTAAACTGACTGAGCGCAAGAACTGCAAAAAAAATGTTGCTTGACGTCGCGCCGACAAGATTTGCGACGTAGGTGTGAAAAAAACGTACAGGGTGCGCAAGCGATTGTAGTACAGGAACTTTTTTGGTGAACTAAGGGTGACTTTAACTGTCCTCTGGCGTCTTAAGCCCTAGAGCATCCGGCGCCTGTTAGGGCGGGCAGGGGAAAGTCGCCCTGATGGCGTTCTGGCCATTTTTAACCGCTGCCACCTTGAGCAATCCCGCTTGCCGCGCCTACTATCTTGTGAGTGCCAGAAGACCCGAACGATTGCAATCGTCCAGTGGTCGAAGGGGCAACAGGTGGCGTAGAGGATTCTGTGCCGGATTAACCACCATCGGTGAAGGTATGGGTCTGCCAAGAAGACCTGCGAGGAGTAGTGATGAGCGAAGCGTTGACCATCCACCATGACCAGGCCGGTCATCAGTTCGAGACCACTGTGGACGGTCATCGTGCCTATCTGACGTACATGGATCTGGGCAAGCAGACGCTGGACATCTATCGCACCTTCGTGCCCAACGCCCTTCGCGGCCGCGGAATTGCTGCTGCGCTGACCGAGCGGGCGCTGGAGTATGCCGAGCAGATGGGCTATACGGTGATCCCTTCCTGCTCGTATGTGGAGCGCTACATGGAGCGCCAGCAGCGGCATTCGAGCAAGGCCTGAATCTGTAAATAAAGAACGGGGCGCGTAGCGGCCCCGCTTTTTATTACAGCAATCAGCCGCGTTTACGCTGCGGCAGCACATCCTTCAACTTGGCATGCATGCTGCGCAGGGTCTTCTCGGTCGCCGACCAGTCGATGCAGGAATCGGTAATCGACACGCCGTACTGCAGCTCTTCCAGGTTCTTTGGAATCGACTGGCAGCCCCAGTTCAGGTGGCTTTCGACCATCAGCCCGATGATCGACTGGTTGCCTTCGAGGATCTGGTTGGCGACGTTTTCCATCACCAGCGGTTGCAGGGCCGGGTCCTTGTTGGAGTTGGCGTGGCTGCAATCGACCATGATGTTGGCCTTGATCTTGGCCTTGGCCAGGTCCTGTTCGCACAGGGCAACGCTGACCGAGTCATAGTTCGGCTTGCCGTTGCCGCCGCGCAGTACCACGTGGCCGTAAGGGTTGCCCTTGGTGGTGACGATCGACACGCCGCCTTCCTGGTTGATACCCAGGAAGCGGTGCGGCTTGGACACCGACTGCAGGGCATTGATGGCAACAGTCAGGCCGCCGTCGGTGCCGTTCTTGAAACCAACCGCAGAGGACAGGCCGGAGGCCATCTCGCGGTGGGTTTGCGATTCGGTGGTGCGGGCGCCGATGGCCGACCAGCTGATCAGGTCCTGCAGGTATTGCGGGGAGATCGGGTCGAGCGCTTCAGTGGCGGTCGGCAGGCCCATTTCGGCCAGGTCCAGCAGCAACTGGCGGCCAATGTGCAGGCCGTCCTGGATCTTGAACGAGTCATCCAGGTACGGGTCGTTGATCAGGCCTTTCCAGCCGACGGTGGTACGCGGTTTTTCGAAGTACACGCGCATGACCAGGTACAGTGTATCGGACACTTCCGCGGCCAGGACTTTCAGGCGCTCGGCGTATTCGTGGGCGGCTTTGATGTCATGGATAGAGCAAGGGCCGACCACGACAAACAGGCGATGGTCCTTGCCGTCGAGAATATTGCGCACCACTTCACGGCCGGCAGTCACGGTCTGCAGGGCCTTGGCGCTGAGGGGGATTTCCTTCTTGAGCTGATCTGGGGTGATCAGGGTCTCGTTGGAGGCAACGTTCAAGTCATCGATCGGTAAATCAGCCATCGTGTTACTCGTCAGGTCACGGGTGCCGGCCGCCAACTATCCCCGTGCGGCCCAGCAGCAAGAATAATCGCAGCGGGGAGCCGAACCTTAGCGCGTTACAGGTGGCGCGACAATGGGCTGAGCCCCGTCATGGTGGGGTTTTTCCCTGATAGAGAGGGTTGAGTGCAAATGGGCTGCCCAGCGCCGCGCAACCTGTGTAAAAAGAGTGCTGACTTTAAATAGCTGGAGATCGGCATGCACACGCGCACACCACGCATTGGCATCATCGGCAGTGGCGCCATTGGCGGCTTTTATGGGTTGATGCTGGCCCGGGCCGGTTTCGATGTGCATTTTCTGCTGCGCAGCGAGTACCAGGCGGTGCGTGAGCAAGGGCTGACGTTGGACAGTGCCGTGTACGGCGCGCTGCAGTTGAACGTGCAGGCGTACGCCAGCGCTGCCGACATGCCGGCCTGTGACTGGCTGCTGATCGGGGCCAAGGCCACCAGCAACGATCAACTGGCACCGTTGATCGTCCAGGCCGCCGCGCCCGGGGCCAAGGTGGTGCTGTTGCAGAACGGCCTGGGCGTGGAGGAGCAGCTGCGCCCGGCCTTGCGCAGCGACATGCACCTGCTCGGCGGGCTGTGCTTCATCTGCGTCAACCGCCAGGCACCGGGGGAGATCCGTCACCAGGCGCTGGGGGCTGTGAACCTGGGTTATCACAGTGGGCCAGCCACTGATGGTGGCGCCGCACTGGTCAGTGAAGGCGCCGGGTTGTTCCAGGCGGCCGGCATCGATTCGCAAGCCATGCCGAACCTGGCGCTCGCGCGCTGGCAGAAGCTGGTGTGGAACGTACCCTACAACGGCCTGTCGGTACTGCTCGGTGCCAGCACCACGCCGCTGATGGCTGACGGCCATAGCCGGGAGCTGATCCAGGCCCTGATGGCCGAGGTGGTGCAGGGCGCAGCGGCATGTGGGCACGTATTGCCCGAGGGTTATGCCGAGCACCTGTTCCAGTTGACCGAGCGCATGCCCGATTACTGGCCCAGCATGTACCACGACCATGCCCATAAACGCCCGCTGGAACTGCAGGCCATCTATGCCGAGCCGCTGGCACAGGCACGGGCGGCCGGCTGCAGCTTGCCGCGCATGGAAATGCTGTATCAGGCGCTAGGTTTCATCGACAGCAGCGACCGCCCCGGCTAAGGGCGTGCTTGGCTCCAAGCCCCCGCCAGCAGTGCGCCAGACGGCAAAGCGTGGGTCTGGCGCGCTGCTAAGCTGAAGCTTGCTCTGCCGTTGCGGCAGTCAAGGAGGTCGAATGATCCGCTCCATGCTGTACGCCACTGACCTCGGTGTCTACGCCCCTTTTGTCATGCAGCACGCGCTGGCGCTGGCGCGTACCTTCGGCGCCGAGTTGTATGTGATCCATGCGGTCGAACCGATGGGCCAGTTCGCCGAATCCCTCCTGCAAAGCTACCTCGATGAGCAGACACTCGACCAGTTGCACAGCCAAGGCGTCAACACGGTGATGGCAAACATAGAACAACGCGTGCTGGAAAGTTTTCGCGATGAACTGGGCGAGGAGGCCGACCTGGCAGTGATCAAGGCGGTGCGGGTACGCCAGGGCGACCCGGCGCAGGTGATTCTTGACCAGGCACAACGGCTCAGCGTCGACCTGCTGATTTTCGGCAGTCACAGCGCCGGTGCCGGCGTGGATGTGCCGCTGGGGCGTACGGCGGTGCGGTTGCTGCAGCTGTCACCGGTGCCGGTGTACATGGTGCCGTTGGCGCAGCATTTAGGACGTAGGAAATCATGAAGCTGGCCGTAGGCCATTTCCGAGGCAGGTAACAAAATAGTTCTAGATTTATTTCCAGAACCACTAATATAGTTATATATCGTCGCTGCCTGCTGCTGCGGACTCATCGCTGAACCGAGGGGAATCTATGAAGCTTCAACAACTGCGCTACATCTGGGAAGTGGCGCACCATGACCTCAACGTCTCCGCGACGGCGCAGAGCCTGTATACCTCCCAGCCAGGTATCAGCAAGCAGATCCGCCTGCTCGAAGATGAGCTGGGTGTCGAGGTTTTTGCCCGTAGCGGCAAGCACCTGACCCGGGTAACCCCGGCGGGTGAGCGCATCATCAATACGGCCGGCGAGATCCTGCGCAAGGTCGAGAGCATCAAGCAGATTGCCCAGGAGTTCTCCAACGAGAAGAAGGGCACGCTGTCCATCGCCACCACCCACACCCAGGCGCGCTACGCGTTGCCGCCGGTGATCAGCAGCTTTATCAAGCAGTACCCGGAAGTGTCCCTGCACATGCACCAAGGTTCGCCGATGCAGATTGCCGAAATGGCCGCAGACGGTACGGTCGACTTCGCCATCGCCACCGAGGCGCTGGAGTTGTTCGGCGACCTGATCATGATGCCGTGCTACAAGTGGAACCGCTGCGTGGTGGTGCCCCAAGGTCACCCGTTGGCCAAGCTGCCAAAGCTGACGCTGGAAGCCGTTGCCGAATACCCGATCGTTACCTACGTGTTCGGTTTTACCGGGCGCTCGAAGCTGGACGAAGCCTTCAACCACCGCGGCCTGACGCCGAAAGTGGTGTTCACCGCAGCCGATGCCGACGTGATCAAGACCTACGTGCGCCTGGGGCTGGGTGTGGGCATCGTGGCCGGCATGGCGGTAGACGCCAAGCTCGACAGTGACCTGGTGGCACTGGATGCCAGCGAGCTGTTCGAAGCCAGCATTACCAAGATCGGCTTCCGCCGTGGCACTTTCCTGCGTGGTTTCATGTGCGACTTCATCGAGAAGTTCGCCCCGCACCTGACCCGTGAGGTGATGGCCAAAGCCATTCAGTGCCATAACAAGCAGGAGCTGGAAGAGCTGTTCGAAGGGGTTGATCTGCCGGTGCACTGATCCGAAATTGCAGGGGGCCGCTTTGCGCCCCATCGCGACACAAGGCCGCTCCTACAGGGTTATGCGATCTCCTGCAGGAGCGGCCTTGTGTCGCGATGAGGCGCGAAGCGGCCCCGGCAATCTCAAGCCTTGCTGATCAGGTTGCCCGCGTGCAACCCGCACTCCTTTTGCGTCGACTCTTCCCACCACCAGCGCCCCTCGCGCTCATGCTGGTTCGGCAGCACCGGCCGGGTGCATGGCTCGCAGCCGATGCTGATAAAGCCACGCTCATGCAGGCTGTTGTACGGCAGCTCCAGCATGCGGATATAACCCCACACTTCTGCGCTGCTCATTTGTGCCAGCGGGTTGAACTTGTACAGCGTGCGCTCCGGCGTGGAGAAGGCGCTGTCGATTTCCAGTGCCGCCACTTGGCTGCGGGTGCCCGGGCTCTGGTCGCGGCGCTGGCCGGTGGCCCAGGCGCTTACGGTAGCCAGCTTGCGACGCAGCGGCTCGATCTTGCGGATGCCGCAGCATTCGCCATGGCCGTCCTTGTAGAAGCTGAACAGGCCCTTGTCCTTGACGAACGGGTCGAGCTTGTCGCGGTCAGGGCTGAGGATTTCGATCGGCAGCTTGTACTGCTCGCGTACCTGGTCGATGAACCGGTAGGTCTCCGGGTGCAGGCGGCCGGTGTCGAGGCTGAACACCTTGACCTGCTTGTTCAGCTTCCAGGCCATGTCGACCAGCACCACGTCTTCGGCGCCGCTGAAGGAAATCCACAGGTCGTCACCGAAGTGCTCGAAGGCGAGCTTGAGGATGTCCTGCGGGGACTTGTTGGCATACGTCGCGGCCAGGGCGGCGACGTCGAAGGGTTGGCTCATCAGGCGGTTTCCATCTTGGCTGTGGCGCTGTGCGCTCGTAGTGGGGTGATGGTAACAAAAAATCGCGGGCTAGACGGGCTTAGCGTCGGCGGCGCCTGCTTCGCGGTCTACAAACCTTGCAAGGTCTGCATCAACACCCGCACCTTGGCGATCGATTCTTCATATTCAGCCTGCCAGTCGGAATCAGCCACCACCGCACCGCCACCCCAGCAGCTGACTTGCCCGTCCTTGACCAGCAGGCTGCGAATGGCAATCGAACTGTCCATTTCGCCGCGCACGTCCATGTACAGCAACGAGCCGCAGTACAACGCCCGGCGCGCTGGCTCCAGCTCGTCGATGATCTGCATGGCACGGATCTTCGGCGCGCCAGTGATCGAGCCGCCAGGGAAGCTGTCGCCAATCAGGTCGAGGGCATCCTTGTCGCTGGCCAGCTGGCCGGTGATGCTGCTGACCAGGTGATGAACATTGGGGTAGCTCTCCAGGCTGAACAGCTCTGGCACCTTCACCGAGCCGATCTCGCAGGTGCGCCCCAGGTCGTTGCGCAGCAGGTCGACGATCATCAGGTTTTCCGAGCGGTCCTTGGGGCTGTGCAACAGCTCCTCGGCATTGCGCTGGTCTTCGGCCGGGTCGCTGGCGCGCGGGCGCGTGCCCTTGATCGGCCGGGTTTCCACCTGGCCTTGGCTGACGCGGATGAAGCGCTCGGGCGAAAAGCTCAGCAAAGCGCTGCCATCGGCCAGTTGCTGGTAGCCGGAAAATGGCGTCGGGCAGGCCTGGCGCAGTGCCTGGTAGGCGCGCCACGGGTCGCCTTGGCAAGGCGCGCGAAAGCGCTGGGTGAGGTTGATCTGGTAGCAGTCGCCGGCCTGGATGTAGCGCTGTACTCGGTCGAACCTAGCCTTGTACTGCTCGGGTTGCAGGTCGCCGGTCATCGGCGCGAGCAACTGGAAATCGCCGGTCTCGGATTGCTGGCCGGCGTCGAACAGACTGACCAGGCGATGGCGCTCAGTGCCTGCCAGGCTTGGGTGGAACACCAGTTGGCTGGTGCCGAGCAGGTGGTCGCTGACCAGTGCCCAGGCATATAGGCCCAGCTGCGCATCGGGCAGGCCGAGGTCGTCCACGGCCAGGCTTGGCAGGTGTTCCAGGCGGCGACCGAAGTCGTAGCTCAGGTAGCCGATCAGGCCGCCGGCGAAGGGCAGTTGTATGCCACCGGGCAAATCGGCGTGGCCCAACTGTGCCAGCCCGTCGCGCAGGCGCTGGAGGAAGGCGCGGCCATCCTCTTCTGGCTGTGCTTGTAGGTGCAGCAGGGGCCAGGCGCTAAGCAGGTCGAAGCGGCCGCGCTCGGCACCGGGGCGGGCGCTGTCGAGCAGGATCGCGCCGGGGGCCTGGCGCAGGCGTGCGAAATAGGCGGCTGGGTCGGGCTGGTAAGGCAGGGGGTGAAGTGTACAGGTCGGCATCAGTGTGGACGGCGATGTAAAAGCGAGGAGGGCGATTGTAGACCTGTGCAGGAAAAGCGCCTAGCCCTGTGGGAGCGGGTTTACCCGCGAAGAATATGACGCGGTGTATGGCGCCGGCTGCGCCGGTGTTCGCGGGTTAAACCCGCTCCCACAGGAGACATCACAGGCTTCGAAGAATGTGACGTTCCTGTAGGACGCTAGCTTGAGGGTCAGCCCGGAAGCACGTGCCCGAACAACCCCTGTGCCACCCGAACCCGCTGCTCGGCATCCTCGGTAACACCTTCCTTGGCCAGCGCCTCGATGTGCGCCTCGATGGCATGGGTGCGCTGGGTCAGCCCACAGTCGTTGGCAATCTGGATGTTCAGCCCCGGGCGGGCGTTCAGCTCCAGGATCAGCGGGCCTTTCTCCTGGTCCAGCACCATGTCCACGCCGATATAGCCCAGCCCGCACAGTTCATAGCAGCCGGCGGCCAGCTTCATGAAACCGTCCCAGTTCGGCAGTTGCACGCCGTCCACCGCATTGGTGGTGTCCGGGTGCTTGCTGATGATGTTGTTCAGCCAGGTGCCGCGCAGGGTGACCCCGGTGGCCAGGTCGACGCCCACACCGATGGCACCCTGGTGCAGGTTGGCCTTGCCGCCGGACTGGCGGGTCGGCAGGCGCAGCATGGCCATTACCGGGTAGCCCATCAGCACGATGATGCGGATGTCCGGCACGCCTTCATAGCTGATGCTCTTGAAGATCTGGTCCGGGGTCACCCGGTACTCGATCAGCGCGCGGTCGCGGTGCCCGCCCAGCGAGTACAGTCCGGTGAGGATGCTGGAAATCTGGTGCTCGATTTCTTCGTGGCTGATGATCTTGCCCGACACTGTGCGGTAGCGGTCTTCGAAACGGTCGGCAATCACCAGGATGCCGTCACCGCCAGCGCCTTGCGCGGGCTTGATGACGAAGTCGTTGCGCCCGCCGATAATCTGGTCGAGCTTCTCGATCTCTTTTTCGGTCTCGATGATGCCGTACATTTCCGGTACATGGATGCCGGCCGCCAGCGCGCGTTCCTTGGTGATGATCTTGTCGTCGACGATCGGGTACAGGCTGCGCTTGTTGTACTTCAGCACATAGTCCGCGTTACGCCGGTTGATCCCCATGATGCCCCGGGCTTCCAGGGCCTTCCACGTCTTGATCAGGCCAAACATCAGGCGTCCGCCTTCTTCACGAATGCCTTGAAGCGCATCAGCTCAGTCAGGCGGTAGCCGCGGTAACGGCCCATCGCCAGCATGAAGCCCACCAGAATCAGCAGCACGGCCGGGAAGGTGAACACGAAGTACACCAGCTCCGGCACCATCATCAGCAGGTGCGCCAGCGAGGCGGCGAACAGGGTGCCGATGGCCACTTTCATGGCATGGCCACCGCCACGCTCTTCCCAGGTGATCGACAGGCGCTCGATGGTCATGGTCAGGATCACCATCGGGAACAGTGCCACCGAAAGCCCGCGCTCAAGGCCCAGCTTGTGGCTGAACAGGCTGATGGCCGCGATCAGTACCACGACAAAGGTCAGTACCACCGACAGGCGTGGCAGCATCTGCAGCTTCAGGTGCTCCAGGTATGAGCGTAGCGACAGGCCCAGGGCTGTGATCACCGTGAACAGCACGATACCGAAGCCCAGTTGCGTTTCGCGGAAGGCCAGTGCGATCAGCACCGGGGTAAAGGTACCCAGGGTCTGGATGCCGATCAGGTTGCGCAAGATCAGGATTACCAGCACGCCGATCGGGATCATGACCATGATCATGAAGGTTTGCTGGGTTTGCAGCGGCAGGCTGTACAGCGAGTATTCGAGGAAGTCGGCGTCGGTGTTCTCGTCGGTCAGCTTGGCCAGGCGGATGGCGTTCATCTCGCTGTTGTTCATGCTGAAAGTGACGTTGGCTTTTTTGCCGCCATCGACGGTGATCAGGTTGTCGTCACCGGTCCACCACAGCAGGCGGTCATTCGGCAGGCCTTGCTCACCGGTGTCCGGGTTGAAGTACAGCCAGTCGTTGCCGTTGAAGCTGCGCAGCCACAGCTCCGGGGTTTGCGGAGTGTCGGCCACCAGGCGGATGGTGTGCACCTTCTCCATTGGCACGTGGGCAATCGACAGCAGCAGGTCGATGACCTGGGCCTTCTTCATCGGCGAAGTGTCACCCGCCAGCAGCAGTTTGACGTTGTCATCGTTGAGGTTGTTGACCCGCTTGATGGTCTCGCTGACAAAGGTCTCGACGTCGGCCGAGTGCTGGCGAATCGGGGCCATCAGCGCTTCGGCAGCGATCTTCTCCGGGCCTTCGATGGCCAGGCTGTCACGGAAGGTCGGCCCTTTGACCGTGGTCTTCTCGTTGCTGTAGCGCTTGGTCAGCACCAAGCGGTAGTAGAGGGTCTGGTTGCCGTTGGCGCGGCGGGCCGACCAGGTCACCTTGCGGTTGCCATCGGCACGGTTGACGCTGACACCGTAGTTGTTGGAGATGAAGCTCTCGTTGAGGCTGACGTAGTCACGGTTCAGCGGCGGCACGAACATCTGCACCTTGACCGGGTCCTTGGTGCTGGCCACGAACTCGACCTTGGCGTCGATGTTCCACAGGTCGTCGGTTTCATCTTCGGTCACCGGGATGCCGAGGAAGAAGATCTGATAAGCCGTGACCGCCACGCCCAATAGCACCAGTACGGTGATCAGGACTTTCAGATGGAGGGTAAGAGAGCGCATCGGGATTACTCTGCTTTGGGAGCGTCGGTGGCACAGGCAGGTTTGCCGGCCGCGTATTTAAGGCTTGGGTCAACCAGCGCATCGAAGTGCTTGAGTGCCTCGGAACCGATCAGCAGCGGGAACTGGAAGGCGCTGCGGTCGGTGAGGTTGACTTCGATGGTGCGCAAGGCCTGGCCCATGCAGATTTCGAGTTCGATGACCGGGCGGGCGGTGTAGGCCTTGCCGGATTCGGCATCATAATCGCCCGCCCGGCGCTTGATCTTGCTCACGCGCGCCAGGGGCCGCTCGATCGGGTGCGAATGGGCGGCATCGATCGCCAGGTAGAAACGCACCCAGCTTTCACCATTGCGCTTGAAGCGCTTGATGTCGCGGGCGCTGAGCGATGCGGTCTTGGCGCCGGTATCGAGCTTGGCCGCCACTTCCAGGTCCAGGTCGCCCAGGCGTGCGTATTCGTTGAGACCGTACACGGTCTTGCCCGCCGCGTGGCCAAGGGCCGGCAGCAGGGTGAGGCATAGCAGCAATAAAACAGGTGTAAGTCTCATAATCCTGGCGCGGTGCAGTGCAAGGTTCTAGGCAAGGTTCAGGTCAAGGTGACTGGCAACTACTGCGCAAGCTTCCTCGTTCATCTGTCAACAAGCATGAATGTATGACAGACAGGCTATCCATACCCCATCGGAGGCGCGGCATTCTATCACGCCGACGTCTTGACGCCAGCGGTGCGCGATCTGACAGCGCGTGGCCAGCGTTAGTTCGTTCTTAGACGATTGTCGACAATATTGATTTTGTCTTTGACTTGAATGGTTGAATTCGCTAATTTCTGGCGAAGAGATTTTCAAGGTGTCGACAATATGCAAGACCTTCCCACCCTTAGCCCTGTGTTGACAGACGAAACGGAAACCTTGTCCGAAAACGTCTTTCGGCGCATCCAGGCGGCCATCGTCAAGGGTGAAATCGCCCCCGGCAGCAAGATCTCCGAGCCAGAGCTGGCGCGCACCTATGGTATCAGCCGTGGGCCGCTGCGCGAGGCCATCCACCGCCTGGAGGGCCAGCGCCTGCTGGTGCGCGTGCCGCATGTGGGCGCGCGGGTGGTGTCGCTCAACCACGCCGAACTGATCGAGCTGTACGAAATTCGCGAATCGCTGGAAGGCATGGCTTGCCGCCTGGCTGCCGAACGCATGAGCCAGGCCGAAATCGACGAGCTGCGCCGCGTGCTCGACACCCACGAGCGCGATGCCGCGTTCCAGGCCGGCCTGGGCTATTACCAGCAGGAAGGCGACTACGACTTCCATTACCGGATCATTCAGGGTAGTGGCAACCAGACCCTGGTCAAGATGCTCTGCGGCGAGCTGTACCAACTGGTGCGCATGTACCGCATCCAGTTTTCGGCCACGCCCAATCGGCCACGCCAGGCCTTTGCCGAGCATCACCGCATTCTGGATGCCATCGCCGACCGTGACGGTGAACTGGCCGAACTCCTGATGCGCCGCCACATCGGCGCGTCCAAGCGCAATATCGAGCGTCATTATCTGGACGCTCACAACAACAGCCCACGAGGTGAGAAATGACTGTGAAGAGCACCCCAGGTCAGCGTTTCCGCGATGCCGTAGCCGCTGAACACCCGCTGCAGGTGGTTGGCGCCATCAACGCCAACCATGCCTTGCTGGCCAAGCGCGCCGGCTTCAAGGCCATCTACCTGTCCGGTGGCGGCGTGGCCGCAGGCTCCCTGGGCCTGCCGGACCTGGGCATCAGTGGCCTGGACGATGTGCTCACCGACGTGCGCCGCATCACCGACGTGTGCGACGTGCCATTGCTGGTGGATGTCGACACCGGCTTTGGTGCTTCGGCCTTCAACGTGGCCCGTACCGTGCGCTCGATGAGCAAGTTCGGCGCTGCTGCCATCCATATCGAGGACCAGGTCGGTGCCAAGCGTTGCGGCCACCGCCCGAACAAGGAAATCGTCACCCAGCAGGAAATGGTCGACCGCATCAAGGCCGCCGTCGATGCCCGTACCGACGACAGCTTCGTGATCATGGCGCGCACCGACGCCCTGGCCGTCGAAGGCCTGAACGCCGCCCTGGACCGTGCCGAGGCCTGCATCGAGGCTGGCGCCGACATGATTTTCCCGGAAGCCATTACCGAACTGCAGATGTACAAGACCTTCGCTGACCGGGTGAAGGCCCCGATCCTGGCCAACATCACCGAGTTCGGCGCCACGCCGCTGTACACCACCGAAGAGCTGGCCTCGGTCGACGTGTCGCTGGTGCTGTACCCGCTGTCGGCGTTTCGCGCCATGAACAAGGCGGCCGAAAACGTGTACGCCGCGCTGCGCCGCGACGGTACGCAGAAGAACGTGATCGACACCATGCAGACCCGCATGGAACTCTACGATGCCATTGGTTACCACGCCTTTGAGCAAAGCCTTGATGCGCTGTTTGCGCAGAAGAAAGGGTAAGTGATGGTGCCTGTGCCGGCCTCTTCGCGGCTAAAGCCGCTCCTACAAGGTCCTGCACAGGTCTGTAGGAGCGGGTTTACCCGCGAAGAGGCCGGCCCAGGTTTCAACGATTAGCCAGATTCCCATAACAAATTCAAGAAAGGAGAAACACCATGGCCGAAGCAAAAGTACTCAGTGGCGCAGGCCTGCGCGGCCAGGTGGCTGGCCAGACGGCACTGTCGACCGTGGGCCAAGCCGGTGCCGGGCTGACCTACCGCGGTTACGACGTGCGCGACCTGGCCGCCGGGGCCGAATTCGAAGAAGTCGCCTACCTGCTGCTGTACGGCGAGCTGCCAACCCAGGCCGAGCTGACCGAATACAGGCACAAGCTGAAGGGGCTGCGCGACCTGCCGCAAGCCCTGAAGGAAGTGCTTGAGCGCATCCCTCGTGATGCCCACCCGATGGACGTGATGCGCACCGGTTGCTCGGTGCTCGGTACCCTGGAGCCCGAACTGACCTTCGAAGCCCAGCGCGACAAGACCGACCGCCTGCTGGCGCTGTTCCCGGCGGTGATGTGCTACTGGTACCGCTTCACCCACCATGGCGTGCGCATCGATTGCACCAGTGATGAAGACACCCTCGGCGGCCACTTCCTGCACCTGCTGCACGGCAAGAAGCCGAGCGAGCTGCACGTCAAGGTCATGAACGTGTCACTGATTCTCTACGCCGAGCACGAGTTCAACGCCTCGACCTTCACCGCCCGCGTCTGCGCCTCGACCTTGTCCGACCTGTATTCCTGCGTTACCGCGGCCATCGGTTCGCTGCGCGGCCCGTTGCACGGCGGCGCCAACGAAGCAGCCATGGAGCTGATCGAGCGCTTCCAGAGCCCGCAGGAGGCCACTGCCGAGCTGCTGCGCATGCTCGAGCGCAAGGACAAGATCATGGGCTTTGGCCATGCCATCTACAAAGAGTCCGACCCGCGCAACGAGGTGATCAAGGGCTGGTCGAAGCAACTGGCCGACGAAGTCGGTGACAAGGTGCTGTACCCGGTTTCCGAAGCCATCGACAAGACCATGTGGGAGCAGAAACGCCTGTTCCCCAACGCCGACTTCTACCATGCCTCGGCGTACCACTTCATGGGCATCCCGACCAAGCTGTTCACCCCAATTTTCGTCTGCTCGCGCCTGACCGGCTGGGCAGCGCACGTCTTCGAACAGCGCGCCAACAACCGCATCATCCGCCCGAGCGCCGAGTATGTCGGCGTCGAGCAGCGCCAGTTCGTGCCGATCGAGCAGCGCTAAGGCATAGATCGCCGGGGCTGCTGCGCAGCCCTATCGCGACACAAGGCCGCTCCCACAGGGACGGCGCCGTACCTGTGGGAGCGGCCTTGCGTCGCGAAAGGGGTGCGTAGCGCCCCCAATGGCCAGACCTGCATACCGAATACCGTGACCGAGCCTGATAACCCTATGAACACTGCATACCGCAAGCACCTGCCAGGCACCGACCTGGACTACTTCGATGCCCGCGCGGCGGTCGAGGCGATCAAGCCCGGCGCCTACGATGGCCTGCCTTACACCTCCCGCGTGCTCGCCGAAAACCTGGTGCGCCGCTGCGACCCGGCTACCCTCGACGCCTCGCTCAGCCAGCTGATCGAGCGCAAGCGCGACCTCGATTTCCCGTGGTTCCCGGCGCGCGTGGTGTGCCACGACATCCTCGGCCAGACGGCCTTGGTCGACCTCGCCGGCCTGCGTGACGCCATTGCAGACAAAGGCGGCGACCCGGCCCAGGTCAACCCGGTGGTGCCGGTACAGCTGATCGTCGACCACTCGCTGGCCGTCGAATGCGGCGGCTTTGACCCGCAAGCCTTCGACAAGAACCGCGCCATCGAAGACCGCCGCAACGAGGACCGCTTCCACTTCATCAACTGGACCAAGAAGGCGTTCAAGAACGTTGATGTGATCCAGCCGGGCAACGGCATCATGCACCAGATCAACCTGGAGAAAATGTCGCCGGTGATCCACAACGACCGTGGCGTGGCCTACCCCGACACCTGCGTCGGCACCGACAGCCACACCCCGCACGTAGACGCGCTGGGCGTGATTGCCATTGGTGTTGGCGGCCTGGAAGCCGAAAACGTGATGCTCGGCCGCGCCTCGTGGATACGCCTTCCGGAAATCATCGGCGTCGAGCTGACCGGCAAGCTGGCGCCGAACATCACCGCCACCGACCTGGTGCTGGCCCTGACCGAATTCCTGCGCAAGCAGAAAGTGGTGGGTGCTTACCTGGAGTTCCACGGTGAAGGCGCCCGCGCCCTGACCCTGGGCGACCGCGCCACCATCTCCAACATGGCGCCGGAATACGGCGCGACGGCGGCGATGTTCGCTATCGACCAGCAAACCATCGACTACCTGCGCCTGACTGGCCGCGAAGAACAGCAGGTCAAGCTGGTGGAAACCTATGCCAAGGCCACTGGCCTGTGGGCAGACAGCCTGGCTGGCGCTGTCTACGAGCGCACCCTGAGCTTCGACCTGTCGAGCGTGGTGCGCAACATGGCCGGCCCGTCCAACCCGCATGCCCGCGTGGCCACCAGCGACTTGGCAGCCAAAGGCATCGCCGGCAGCTGGGAAGAGGTGCCGGGGCAAATGCCTGATGGCGCCGTGATCATTGCCGCCATCACCAGCTGCACCAACACCAGCAACCCGCGCAACGTGATTGCCGCAGGCCTGATTGCGCGCAATGCCAACAAACTGGGCCTGACCCGCAAGCCGTGGGTCAAGTCGTCGCTGGCACCGGGTTCCAAGGCGGTACAGCTGTACCTGGAAGAGGCCGGCCTGGAGAAGGAACTGGAGCAGCTCGGCTTTGGCATCGTCGCTTTCGCCTGCACCACTTGCAACGGCATGTCGGGCGCGCTCGACCCGGTGATCCAGCAAGAGATCATCGACCGCGACCTCTACGCCACCGCCGTGCTGTCGGGTAACCGCAACTTCGACGGGCGTATCCACCCTTACGCCAAGCAGGCATTCCTCGCTTCGCCGCCGCTGGTGGTGGCCTACGCGATCGCCGGTACCATCCGCTTTGACATCGAGAAGGATGTGCTGGGCGTGGTCGATGGCAAGGAAATCCGCCTCAAGGACATCTGGCCCAGCGACGAAGAGATCGACGCCGTGGTACGTGCCGCGGTCAAGCCGGAGCAGTTCCGCAAGGTGTACATCCCGATGTTCGCCATCGAGGAAGACCGCGGGCCGAAGGTCGCGCCGCTGTATGAATGGCGCCCGATGAGCACCTATATCCGCCGCCCGCCCTATTGGGAAGGTGCCTTGGCCGGTGAGCGCACCCTGCGTGGCATGCGCCCGCTGGCGGTGCTGCCGGACAACATCACCACTGACCACCTGTCGCCGTCCAACGCCATCATGCTCGACAGCGCCGCCGGCGAATACCTGGCGAAAATGGGCCTGCCGGAAGAGGACTTCAACTCGTACGCCACCCACCGTGGTGACCACCTGACCGCCCAGCGCGCTACCTTTGCCAACCCCAAGCTGTTCAACGAAATGGTACGCAAGGACGACGGCAGCGTGAGGCAGGGCTCGCTGACGCGGCTAGAGCCGGAAGGCAAGGTCACCCGCATGTGGGAGGCCATCGAGACCTACATGCAGCGCAAGCAGCCGCTGATCATCGTGGCCGGTGCCGACTACGGCCAGGGCTCGTCGCGTGACTGGGCGGCCAAGGGCGTGCGCCTGGCCGGTGTCGAGGCCATCGTCGCCGAAGGCTTCGAGCGCATTCACCGCACCAACCTGGTGGGCATGGGCGTGTTGCCGCTGGAGTTCACGCCGGGCACCGACCGCAAGACCTTGGGCCTGGATGGCAGCGAGACCTATGACGTGCTGGGGGCGCGTACCCCGCGGGCGACCCTGACTCTGGTGGTAACCCGTGCCAACGGCGAGCGCCTGGAAGTACCCGTGACCTGCCGCCTGGATACCGGTGAGGAAGTGTCGATCTACGAGGCGGGTGGGGTGCTGCAGCGCTTTGCTCAGGACTTCGTCGAAGCCAGCGCCTGACCCATGTAGGAGCGGGTTCACCCGCGAATGCGTCAGCAGGTACAACATTGTTGTCTGGTCGGGCGCATTCGCGGGTAAACCCGCTCCTACAAGGGGCAGCGCAGGTTTTGAGCATTGTGCGATCCGTGTAGGAGCGGGCTTGTCCCGCGAATGGGCCGCAAAGCGGCCCCATGGTTTTTGCATACTCACAAAGGACAGCACACCAATGGCACACGCACCTCAAATCAAGATCCCTGCCACCTACATCCGTGGCGGTACCAGCAAAGGCGTGTTCTTCCGCCTGCAAGACCTGCCCGAGCAGGCACAAATCCCAGGCCCCGCCCGCGACGCATTGCTGCTGCGGGTCATCGGCAGCCCCGACCCCTACGGCAAGCAGATCGACGGCATGGGCGGCGCCACCTCCAGCACCAGCAAGACCGTGATCCTGTCGCAAAGCATCAAGCCCGAACACGATGTCGACTACCTGTTCGGCCAGGTCAGCATCGACAAGGCCTTCGTCGACTGGAGCGGCAACTGCGGCAACCTGTCGGCTGCCGTAGGTTCGTTCGCCATCAGCAGCGGCTTGGTCGACCCGGCGCGCATTCCGCGCAACGGTGTTGCCACCGTGCGCATCTGGCAGGCCAACATTGGCAAGACCATCATCGCCCATGTGCCAATCACTGAGGGCGAAGTGCAGGAGACCGGCGATTTCGAACTGGACGGGGTAACCTTCCCGGCGGCCGAAGTGCAACTGGAGTTCCTTGACCCGGCCGCTGACGAAGAGGGCGACGGCGGTGCAATGTTCCCCACCGGCAAGCTGGTCGATGACCTGGAGGTGCCGGGTGTCGGCACCTTCAAGGCGACCTTGATCAATGCCGGCATCCCGACCATTTTCGTCAACGCTGCCGATATCGGTTACACCGGCACGGAACTGCAGGATGCCATCAATGGCGACCTGCAGGCGCTGCTGCGCTTTGAGACCATTCGTGCCTACGGCGCTGTGCGCATGGGCCTGATCGACAACGTCGACCAGGCTGCCGGGCGTCAGCACACGCCGAAAGTGGCCTTCGTTGCGCCGCCGAGCACCTACACTGCGTCCAGTGGCAAGGCGGTGCAGGCGGGTGATATCGACCTGCTGGTGCGCGCCTTGTCGATGGGCAAGCTGCACCATGCCATGATGGGCACGGCGGCGGTGGCGATCGGCACCGCCGCGGCCATTCCAGGCACGCTGGTCAACCTCGCCGCGGGCGGGGGCGAGCGCAGCGCCGTGCGTTTCGGCCACCCCTCGGGCACCCTGCGGGTAGGGGCCGAGGCACGCCAGGTGAATGGCCAGTGGACGGTGACCAAGGCAATCATGAGCCGCAGTGCTCGCGTGCTGATGGAAGGCTGGGTTCGCGTGCCTGGCGATAGCTTCTAACGCACCACTGGCGCTCGGCTTTAGTTCGTTGGGGCCGCTGTGCGGCCCATCGCGACACAAGGCCGCTCCTACAAGGGCACGCGATACCTGTAGGAGCGGCCTTGTGTCGCGATGGGCTGCACAGCAGCCCTGGCTATTCTGAAGGGAGCTGGATATGAGCGCCAACGTGGACCTCAACAACCGCCCGGACTACGACCGGGTACTGCAAACCCTCGCTGACTACGCCCTCGACTACCAGGTCGAATCCGCCGAAGCCCTGGACACCGCGCGCAACTGCCTGATGGACACCCTCGGCTGCGGCCTGCTGGCCTTGCGCTTCCCGGAATGCACCAAACTGCTCGGCCCCCTGGTCGAAGGCACCGTAGTACCCAATGGCGCCCGCGTCCCTGGTACCGCCTACCGCCTGGACCCGGTCAAGGCCGCCTGGGACATTGGTTGCACCGTGCGCTGGCTGGACTACAACGACACCTGGCTGGCCGCCGAATGGGCGCACCCTTCGGACAACCTCGGCGGCATCCTGGCCGTTGCCGATCACCTGTCGCAAAAGCGCGTAGCGGCTGGCGAACAACCGCTGCTGATGCGCGATGTACTCGCTGCCATGGTCATGGCTCATGAGGTCCAGGGTGTGCTGGCGCTGGAAAACGCCTTCAACCGCGTCGGCCTCGACCACGTGATTCTGGTCAAGGTTGCTTCGACGGCGGTATGCGCCAGGCTGATGGGCGCCAACCCTGAGCAGATGCTTTCTGCGTTGTCGCATGCCTTCGTCGATGGCCAGGCGCTACGCACTTATCGCCATGCGCCCAATGCCGGTTCGCGCAAGTCCTGGGCCGCCGGCGACGCCTCCAGCCGTGGTGTGCGCCTGGCCGATATCGCCCTGCGCGGCGAGATGGGCGTGCCGGGTGTGCTCACGGCGCCGCAGTGGGGCTTCTATGACGTGTTGTTCAGCCACACCAACAAGGACCTGGCGCTCAAGCCTGTCGGGCAGCAGGAGCTGCGTGTGCCGCAAGCATTGGGCAGCTATGTGATGGAAAACGTGTTGTTCAAGGTCAGTTTTCCCGCCGAGTTCCACGCCCAGACCGCTTGCGAGGCGGCAGTAACCCTGCACCCGAAAGTGCGTAACCGCCTGCATGAAGTCGACCGTATCGTCATCACCACCCAGGAGTCGGCGATTCGCATCATCTCCAAGAGTGGTGCGTTGGCCAACGCCGCCGATCGCGATCATTGCCTGCAGTACATGGTGGCCGTGCCGCTGATTTTCGGCCATTTGCAGGCCGAACATTATGAAGATGCCTTCCATGCCAACCACCCGAGCATCGATCGCCTGCGCGAGAAGATGGAAGTGGTGGAAGATCCGCGCTTCAGCCGAGAGTATCTGGAGCCGGACAAGCGCTCGATCGCCAATGCCATACAGGTGTTTTTCAAGGACGGCAGCAGTACCGAGCAAGTGGTGGTGGAGTACCCGATCGGGCATCGGCGGCGGCGGGAGGAGGGCATTCCATTGCTGGAGGCCAAGTTCAGGGCCAACCTGGCGACGCGTTTTGCGCGGCAGCGCTGTCAGCAGATTTTCGAGCTGTGCAAGGACCAGCAACAGCTGGAGCAGATGGCGGTGCACAGGTTTGTCGATTTGTTCGTGATTTGAGGTTGCCTGCACTGGCCTCTTCGCGGCTAAAGCCGCTCCTACATGGACCCCGCCGCTCTCAAGGCCTGTGCAGGACCTTGTAGGAGCGGCTTTAGCCGCGAAGAGGCCCGCACAGGAGACACAAAAAAGCCCCGGCATCGCTGCCGGGGCTTTCTTTTACACCTTACAACTCAGCTTACGCCTGAACCACCGGGATCTTGGCGTTGGCCGCAGCTTCGCGGAACTCGGCGATCTGGTCGAAGCTCAGGTAGCGGTAAACGTCGGCAGCCATGCTGTCGATGTCTTTCGCGTACTGCATGTACTCTTCGACAGTCGGCAGCTTGCCGATGATCGAAGCGACAGCAGCCAGCTCGGCCGATGCCAGGTACACGTTGGTGGCGTCGCCCAGACGGTTCGGGAAGTTACGGGTCGAAGTGGAAACCACGGTCGAACCGGTCTGCACACGTGCCTGGTTACCCATGCACAGCGAGCAGCCTGGCATTTCCATGCGCGCACCGGCCTTGCCGTAGATGCCGTAGTAGCCTTCTTCGGTCAGCTGGTGAGCGTCCATCTTGGTTGGCGGGGCCAGCCACAGACGGGTCGGGATACCACCCTTGACCTTGTCCAGCAGCTTGCCGGCAGCGCGGAAGTGACCGATGTTGGTCATGCACGAACCGATGAACACTTCGTCGATCTTCTCGCCCTGTACCGAGGACAGCAGGCGGGCATCGTCCGGGTCGTTTGGCGCGCAGAGCACAGGCTCTTTGACGTCGGCCAGGTCGATTTCGATGATTTCGGCGTATTCGGCATCGGCGTCGGCCGACAGCAGCTCAGGCTTGGCCAGCCAGGCTTCCATGGCCTGGGCGCGGCGCTCCAGTGTGCGTGGGTCGCCGTAGCCTTCGCCGATCATCCAGCGCAGCAGGGTGATGTTGGACTGCAGGTACTCGGCGATGGCCTTCTCTGGCAGCTTGATGGTGCAACCGGCAGCGGAACGCTCGGCCGAGGCGTCGGACAGCTCGAAGGCTTGCTCGACGGTCAGTTCGTCCAGGCCTTCGATTTCCAGGATGCGGCCGGAGAAGGCGTTTTTCTTGCCTTTCTTCTCGACGGTCAGCAGGCCCTTCTGGATGGCGTAGTAAGGGATGGCATGTACCAGGTCACGCAGGGTGATGCCTGGCTGCAGTTTGCCCTTGAAGCGCACCAGGATCGACTCTGGCATGTCCAGCGGCATGACGCCGGTGGCCGCGGCGAAGGCTACCAGGCCGGAACCGGCCGGGAACGAGATGCCGATCGGGAAGCGGGTGTGCGAGTCGCCACCGGTACCCACGGTGTCAGGCATCAGCATGCGGTTCAGCCAGCTGTGGATGATGCCGTCGCCCGGGCGCAGCGACACGCCGCCACGGGTGCGGATGAAGTCTGGCAGGGTGTGGTGGGTGGTGACGTCGATCGGCTTCGGATAGGCCGCGGTGTGGCAGAACGACTGCATCACCAGGTCAGCGGAGAAGCCCAGGCACGCCAGGTCTTTCAGCTCGTCGCGGGTCATCGGGCCAGTGGTGTCCTGGGAACCGACGGTGGTCATCTTCGGCTCGCAGTAGGCGCCTGGGCGTACGCCCTGGCCTTCTGGCAGGCCGCAGGCACGACCGACCATTTTCTGCGCCAGGGTGAAGCCCTTGCCGGTGTCGGCAGGCTGCTCTGGCTTCTTGAACAGGTCGGAAGCGCCCAGGCCCAGTTCGGCACGGGCCTTTTCGGTCAGGCCGCGGCCGACGATCAGCGGGATACGGCCGCCAGCGCGGACTTCGTCCAGCAGTACTTCGGTTTTCAGCGTGAACTCGGTAACCAGCTCGTCGCTGTCGTGACGGCGTACTTCACCTTTGAACGGGTACACGTCGATCACGTCGCCCATGGCCAGGTTGGTGCAGTCGAATTCGATCGGCAGGGCGCCGGCGTCTTCCATGGTGTTGTAGAAGATCGGGGCGATCTTGGTACCGAAGCAGAAACCACCGGCGCGCTTGTTCGGCACGTACGGGATGTCGTCGCCGAAGAACCACAGCACCGAGTTGGTAGCGGATTTACGCGACGAACCGGTACCGACCACGTCACCGACGTAGGCAACCGGGAAGCCCTTGGCCTTGACCGCTTCGATCTGGGCCAGCGGGCCGACCGAGCCTGGCTGCGACGGCTCGATGCCGTCACGGGCCATTTTCAGCATGGCCAGGGCGTGCAGCGGGATGTCAGGGCGCGACCAGGCGTCCGGGGCAGGCGACAGGTCGTCGGTGTTGGTTTCGCCAGGTACCTTGAACACGGTCAGGGTGTACTTGTCGGCGATGGCCGGGCGCGAGGTGAACCACTCGCCGGCAGCCCAGGATTCCAGAACAGCCTTGGCGTGAGCGTTGCCGGCCTTGGCTTTTTCAGCCACGTCGTGGAAGGCATCGAACATCAGCAGGGTGTGCTTGAGCTGTTCGGCCGCGACGGCGCCCAGTTCGGCGTCATCCAGCAGCGTAACCAGCGTTTCGATGTTGTAGCCGCCCTGCATGGTGCCCAGCAGCTCGGCAGCGTGCTTGCGGTCGATCAGTGGCGATTTGGCTTCGCCCTTGGCGACGGCAGAGAGGAAAGCAGCCTTGACGTAGGCAGCTTCGTCGACCCCTGGTGGTACGCGGTTGGTGATCAGGTCTACGAGGAAGGCTTCTTCGCCGGCCGGCGGGTTTTTCAGCAGCTCGACCAGGCCTGCAGTTTGTTCGGCGTTCAGCGGCTGGGGCACGATACCCAGGGCGGCACGCTCTTCGATGTGTTTGCGGTAGGCTTCAAGCACAGTTATTTCCCTCATCAGTGGTCCCTAAAGGGGGTCCGGGACGCTTATCCAGCATTCGATGCACCCATGCGCTGCCACGGCTTTGTGGGCCGCCCAGCCAGAGTCGCAAAGAATCCTTACAGAAGCTGCTTTCAAAGTTTTACGCCTGCAGAACGGGGAGCTGATGAGGGCTGGCGCGGGCATGCGAGGGGTGCATGGCCCGGGCCAACGCCGTTCTACCGGATTAACTGTGCTCGTGACGCTTTGAAAACAGCTTCCAACGGACATTGTTGCCTTTGAAAAGGCGGGATGATTCTACGGCAAAAAAAGCCCGAAGGTAAGGCGCAGAACATGACTTTAACGGGTGACCCTGGTTAGACAAAGGGCTAACATGGGCCGGTGTTCCACCGCCAAGCCGTTGTTTTTCATGTCCAACAAGTCCATCAAGACCCCTTGCGTCGGCCTGTGCTCCACGGTGTACGGAGACACGGTGTGCCGTGGCTGCAAGCGTTTCCACCACGAAGTGATCAACTGGAACGGCTACGACGACGGCCAGAAGCGCGCCGTGTGGCTGCGCCTTGAGCAATTGCTGGTGCAGGTGATGATGGCCAAGCTTGAGGTGTTCGACAAAAGCCTGCTGCGCCAGCAACTGGAGCAGCGCTCCATCCGCTTTGTCGAGCAGCAGTCGGAGTATTGCTGGGCCTACCAGCTGATTGCCCGCGGGGCGCGGATGATCCGTGACCTGGAGGCCTACGGCATGGTGCTGCTGCCGGAGTTTCGCGATTGGGAGCTGCCGCAGCTGCGCGATGCCATCGACCGTGAGTTCTTCCTGTTGTCCGAGGCGCACTACCAGCGTTATATCGCCCCGGCGTTTCTCAAGGCTGCACTGCCTTAGCGCCTCGTTCCATCTGAAATGCCCCGCAGCGGCATGACAAGCTCGCCCTTCATTCTTGCGAGGGCTCGTTCATGCCGATCTATTATCGTTTTGTGCCTAAGACTTCTTTCATTGCCAAAGTCTGGTGGCAGTTGGATGACACCCGTGTAGAGCCCGGTAAGTGGGATCAGAACGCGCCAGGGATTGTCCCCGTGTGGATGCGCTTCGACGGTAACGACGGCTTGGACACTTACATGCGTAGCGAGCCGCTCAATCAGTCTAAGAATGGCAAGGGTGTGCTTGCCGACAGGTTCTGGTTCGGGGTTTATGAGGGGCATTTCCTGGGCGGTGGCTATTACTACCAGGTCAGGCCCGCCGTGCTGCGCCCGAGTATGCCCCCCAGAATCATGAAGTATGTGATGGAGGCCGACCTGTCAGGCTACATGGCCATGTACATCAGCCTGTTCGATTCGCCCGAAAGTACAATTATTGCGGCCAACGACCTCTGGCGCCTGGAGGGCTTGGCGCCAACGCGGCTGACGGTGGGGGCGCTGCACCACAATCTGACGCTTGCGACCTACGACGATTTTGCCGTCAAACGCTACAAGCAGTTCGGCAAGCCGTACCTGAACAGCAAGGCCACCGGGCAGCGCGGGCGGGTGACGCTGGAGATTCAGGAGTACCCGTTCCAGTGATGCTCGCCCAGCCGCGTGCGTGCCTCAGTCGCCCGTGTATTCACACCCACTGGTGCAGGTTTCGTGGATACGCACTTTCGACAGCTCCGGCATCAGCGGCTTGACCTGCTCCCAGATCCACTTGGCGATCACTTCGCTGGTGGGGTTTTCCAAGCCCGGGATGTCGTTCAGGTAATTGTGGTCCAGTTGCTCGTAGATCGGCTTGAAGATTGCCTTTACCTCGGCAAAGTCACGAATCCAGCCTGTGTGGGGGTCAAGCGGGCCGGTCAAGTGCAGCCCGACCTTGAACGAGTGGCCGTGCAGGCGGCCGCATTTGTGCCCGGCAGGCACGTGGGGCAGGCGGTGGGCCGATTCGAAAGTGAATTCCTTGAAGATTTCCACTGGTGGACCTGTATAGCTGGTGGGATAAGGGCTTGAGCGGAAATTGGCGTTTCAATGTACTGCTCAATGTACTGATTGGTCGTCGCTGGGGTCGAAAGAGGTCATCCACTGGGTGATGTCCGACTGGCGCCAGGCAACCGAATTGGGGCCTATCTTAACCTGTTTTGGGAAGGTGCCTTCACGGATTCTGCGATAGACGGTGTTTCGGCCAATGCCGGTCACGTGCAGCACCTCGTCGAGGCGCAGGAAGCGGTCGATGTTTTCTGCGGGTCGCATGGGTGTCTCCTTTATATAGAAGGGTCAGGCCGTGAAGTGGTATCCGACCTTCGCCGCCCGGGCGGCTTCCTCGGTGCGGAACATGAGCCTGGTCTTGCTGGTGCTGCCCCAGGCGTTGTACTCGACATCGACCCACCAGGCGCCGAACTTGCGGTACGGCTCGCCAAGGATCTTCGTCACGTAGCAGTCGATCAGGTTCATGGGTTCCTCCTCGGTCAGTCCCAGTCGTGGCTGACGCCTGGCTTGATTGGTGGTGTGCACTGGAGGGAGCCAAGCTCCAGCAGGGTGAAGTGGCCATCCATCCAGCCGGCGGTGTCGATGTGGAAAACATTGCCGAGCACGGCAGGCTGCCGGAGCGGGGTATGGCCGACCACTACGGCGCTGATGCCAGCTACTGGTTCGGTATTGCCGTCATTGATCCGGCTGCGGGACCACTGGGCGACTGCCTGAACATGGTCCACCTCTGCCGGGGAGCCAGTCTCAATGCTCAGCTCGAAATCTGGCCAGCGACCATATGGCACGTCCGCGTGAACGATTCCGACAATCCCGTGCGTGGTTTCAACCTCGATGGCCAGCGGAAGGGCTTCAAGCGCCAAAACGACATCGGCCCGCTCATCCTGCGATAGCGCGTAGAACCAGGCTCCGCCGTTGCAGAAATGCAGGTCGGTATTCCCTTCGCGGAAAGCCGACACGGTCATTTCCTCGTGGTTGCCGCGCACCGCGTGAAACCATGGACGCTCAAGCCATTCAAGGGCTGCTAGGCTTTCCGGCCCACGGTCGACCAGGTCGCCCACGCTGAACAGCCGGTCAACTGCCGGGTTGAAGCCGGCTGCGTCCAGGGCGGCCTGCAGGCGGGTGAAGTGCCCGTGAATGTCGCCGACCGCGAAATCGCGGCCAGCCGTGTTTGCGGCGAAGCGCTTGATGCGCACCACCTCGATGTTTTCGAGCATGCAGAATCCTCGCCCGCGCATGTCGGCGAGCTTGAGTTGTATGGGGAGGGGTTAGGCTTGAGGATCCCCGGCGCGCCGAAGGCTCTGGTCGATCAGATGGTTAAGCCGGGGCAGGTCGCAGGCGTGGCAAATGGTGTTGTTGGTGGGCACCTTCTTGAATCGGGTCACTTCAAGCGCGTGACCGCACTCCAGAAGGATCGCGCGGGTTCGTGTGCGATGAATCACGTACCTGGCGGTATTTTTGGTCACCGTTTCTTTCACGACCTTGTCGACCTGTATCCAGGTCTCGCCGACGACTTTCCGGCGCGCATCTGGGAAAGATGGCTCACTCATCGCGGCCCCCTGTAGATCAGATAGGCCATGTAGGCGAGGGCGATCATAGAAGGTGTCCTCCGGCCTCGAGCAGGCTGTCTCGGTCTTCGCGCAAGCTATCGCGGTCCTTGCGCAGCGCCTCGTTCTGGGCGGCGAGCTTGCCCAGCAGGCCGTAGCACTCGGCAAGCAGGTTATTGGCCGCTTCGATCGCCGGTCCTTTGCCTGGCACGCCGCGCTGGCAGGCCTTCATCAACGCTTCGACGCTGTTTTTGTCAGTCGGCATGGATCAACTCCTTTGGCACCTGGACGGTATCGCCGAATTCTGTCGCAACAACCGCCTGGCAGGCGGCTATCAGGGCGCTGTCGCAATGCTCGGTGGTGTACTGCTCGCCACCGCTGTAATACACATCAGCGAACCACCGCTCAGACCGCTCGGTGCCTTCCATTCCATCGTGAGCCTCGGGGACCAAGGCAATCTGGTACTTCGAAACTAGCTGCCCACCCAGCGCCCAGTCCTCCCACGGGTTGTAGCGCTTGGTGTGCTCGATGGCCAGGCCTTGGTACCGAGCGAACACTCGCCAAGGCACACCGTTGTAGCCGGGCGGCTCCAAGTACACATCCAGCCCTTCGGCTTTACCGACTGCCCAACCGAGCGCCTCGCCGACCAGGTTGGATACCCTCACTTCGATCAGGTCGGTCATGGCGCCACCTGCTTGCTGTATCCGGCGTCGATCATCGCCTCGATCACCTGCCGGGAAACTGCCTCTGCGGGGATATCACCACGGAAAGACTCAAGCGTTCTTGCTATGGCAGTGTGAGCGTTGCGGAGCTTGTGCAGACGCTCATCCTCAGCGATCTGCTCGGGCGTGCGGGCAGGCCGGAAGGAAACTTCCAGCCCAAAGTGGGCCCACTCATCACCAGTTTCTTCGAGGCACATGATTTTCTTGTGGCCGTGGGCGGTGACCGTGACGCGCTGCCAACTGCTTCCTTCGTTGTCGTGGAACCTTCGTTCGCACACCGTACCTACTGGCGGGAGTCCTGTGCCGTCCCATTTCCCAGGGCGGGGCGTGATGTACTGCACCTGGCCCCGGGTGAAGTTGTGCCGGTGATCGCCGGTCCCGCCGCCATAGGGATAGGAGCGATCCTCGGCGCCGACCACGGCGTACTGGTCCATGTTGATCCACACTTCGGTGATGCCGTGATGGGCGACCAGACCGTGCCCGTCTGCCCATTCTGGCGCTTTGCTCCAGTCGATCTTGCTCACAGCACATGCCTCTCATCAATCCAGCGCCCAGGCGCCATAGTGGGTGTAGGTTCGGGTTGGGTTTCGTGCGGGGAGAGCTGGCGCTCGTTGCCGGCCTGGAAGTTGCTGCCGGTGACGCCGCTCTGTTGCGAGCAGTTTTTCCCGCAGCTTTCTTCCCACTGGGTAGAGCCAGCGCAGTTGGTGAAGTACCGGGCTCGGCCGCCGTCGTGGAATCGGTAGACGGTGCAGCCGTCGACCTTGAACAGCCGATCGACCTTAAAGTCCGAGCCGGCGCGCGTGGTTGATTCAGCTTCCCCTTGGCAGCCGGCCAGGGTGGCCAGCAGCAGGAGGCAGAGGGCGAGGCGGGTCATCATGGCCACTCCTTACTGGTCCGCTCGCATTGGGCAGCCAGCTTCAGCAGGTTGATTGTGGTGGGGCGGAAGCCTTCAGTGTTGGGGTATCCCTCAAAGCGATGGCCGTTCGGATAGGCCTCGAACGGTCCGTGCCAGCACCAGTTCATCTGCCAATCCTCCCAGACGGTGTAGGCGTCCTGTCCTTCACCCCAGTAGTCCACGCCGCCGCCAACACTCAGAACGTGTCGCACACTGGAGCCCTGGTCGTACGCCAGTTCCGTCGGTTCCTGATCACGCCAGGCCTTTCGATAGACCGAGGGCAACAGCTCGACCAGGCGCTTGCTGAGCTTCTTTTCGATGCGGGCTTTCATGGCCACTCTTTTCTTGGGCATAGCGCTTCCTTGGCCGCTATATCGCGGCAGTGAATAGAGGGGAGAGGGGTTACAGCGAAAGGAGTACAGATGTACTCCTATGGTCAGGAAGGCTTGCGCTCTAGGGCGGTGCGGGCTTGCTCTAATTTCCTCAGCCCCTGGTGGACCGGGCAAGGGCCAGCAGCCCAAAGTCCGTTATATCCTTTTGGTGGGCAGCAGCAGCCTTCAGGGCGCTCGTCGATCTCAACTGGCGCGCTAGGTTTCGCGCAAGCTACGCACCTGGATACGACATCAAGGCCACATGAGTGAGTGGCTTGCTCGATCGGCTCTGCGCTGGGCTTACTAGGCGAGCACAGGCACTGGCCGTCCTGCACACAAGCACAATCAGGGCAGTCAGGTATGCGGAAAGGTCGAGGCTCTGCGCTGGCTGATAGGGCTACGTCGATTTCACTTAGTAGGCTGGTGTACAGCAGCTGATTAGCGGCGCAGTCGGCATTATTTGCCGAATCCTGCACGCACCCACGAGAATCACGCAGCAGCGATTCCTGCTCGGCCAGCTGAGCGCGCAAATTTTCTATCTCCGCCTCTTGCTCCCGCAAACCCCGCCACTTGAGGTCATTGTTTTTGACAATCTCCAACTCGTCGCGCAGCCGCTCAACCTCGGCAGGGTCGGCTGGCGCTGGGTGGGTGTAGACCTGCGCGCTGCCGTCCTCGCTGCACAGGTCAGGAGCATTCTCAGCGACCAACAAAGTCATTCCCGCGAACAATTCGGCGGTACCGCCCTCGAGCAGCCAGTCCGGCTCAAGGCCACCATCGCCGTCATCGACCAGTGTGGCCACTGCGGTGAGCATGATCGGCTTGCCCTGGTGCTGCTGGGCTGGCGCGCTGCCCGTCATCGGCCCCAGGCCAACCACAGGCAGCCCCATCGCAGCCGCATCCCTCTCTGCCTCTTCTTTGGTCCACCAGAAGGCAGTACCAACCATCCAGGCTATTGGCTCGGGGTGGGGCTGCGGGGCTGGCGCCTGCCCAGCGATCTGCGCGACTCCAATCCGCAGGTGCTGACGAGCTTGGGCGTGTGCCATTTCGTGGGGCGTGGCTTCGCGAACCGAGTAGGGCAGGCCGCCATCAACTTTCCTGAACACCCAGCCGTAATGGCTGAGGTTCTTGTCCATCTGGATCAGGTGCAGGCCGTCGTCGCAGGCTATCCAGCCGTGGGCGTCGTTGTTCTGTGGCATGGGTAACTCCTGTTAACGTGCGCCAGGCGAAGGCAGTGAGCGCTCTGATTCAATGAACCCGGTGGACGAAGCATCGGCCCCAGTAGCGACGATGAAGGCAACCTCCACCTTGGCCGAGTCGACCAGCACCTTCCCGACGTCAGCAATCGCCTTGGCACGGTCGATGTCCATGGGGTTATCCCGATCCTGAAGCGCTTCCAGGGTGGCAAAGAGGTGATTACGGAGGTCAGTCATCTTGTTTTTCACTGGTAGCCTCGCTGATAGCTCGCTTGAGCTTGCTGAGTTGGCGGATGGTCGACTTGAGCTCAGGCGGATACCGGTGGATGGTATTGCGGCGCATGTTCTCGGCGCGGCTGACCAGTTCCAAGTTATCGAGCTCAATGTTTTTTGGGTTGCGATCCTTGAACACCACCAGGTGGCCTGGCGGGATCTCGCCATGGGCTTCTTCCCACAGCAGGGAATGCACCGACTTCCAGCGGCGATACGATGGGCCGTCATCGCATACTTTCCGCTGCCGTATGCCGTCCTCGGTGACCCGCTCCGTTCCTACTGGCTGCCAAGTGTGAGGCTTGTTGCCCTTTCGGAACTGGGTGGCCTCGCCTCCAATCTGCAGACCCTTCAGGCCCTTGTTCCACGGTTCCTGGCCGGGCCTGAACCGATATTCGATTCCAGGGTTGTCATCCCGTCGCAGGCGGCATGCATGCTCGCTGGCGAGATACTCGGCGCTTCGAGCAAGCCCCAAGGCATGAGCCTTGTTGTATATGGCGTGGTCGGGGCGATTGAATGTGCGGACCAGGTCCGGCATTGGGGTGTCGGGGTACAGCGCCCGGAGCCTGGCCACCTCCGCGTCGGTCCAGAATCTACGCGACGGCTCGGGCAAGGCCTTCACAAGCCGGCGCCTTGCGTCTAGCAAGGCCTGCAGGGCGATTGGGTTCATGGTTGATCCTCGCCGGGGAGGCGTTATCGTTGAATAGGGGAAGGCGCTGGCGGGCAGCGCGGGAGGGTCAGGCCGTAACGCGCTCGCCGATGACCTTGGTGCTGAAGGTGACCTCGTAGTTGAGGGTCAGCTCGAACTGGCCGTCGCACACGTCGCAGGACATCGTCTTGTCGCCGTAGTCCTCGGTTTCGATGTGGATGACAGAAGCGCAATGCGGGCACTTGCACTCGTCCTGATACTCGAAGTCCGATGCGTCGAACTCCGCTTCAGCGAACTTGGCCAGGGCCTCTGCCTTGGCAGCGGCATCGATACGCTCTTGGCAAGGCTTGCAGGTGAACCCATCTCGAGTACCCCAAGGGGTGTCCGTCAACTGAGAACGGTGGGTTCCACAGCAGCTGCAGACGTTGTGCTTTTCGCAGACGATGTAGCTCCACTTGCCTGTCTCGCCGTTACACTTGTTGCAGCCTGATACCCAGTACCACGCGCCGTCGATGCGCTCGGCGTACAGGCCCTTCTCAGGCGGCTCAAGTTTCACTTCCGGCAGGCCGTTGCGGTGGGGCCGGTCGTGATTCATGCAGTTCCAGATGTTGGTGTGCCCGGAGCGGGTGCGCTCGGTCCATTCTCCGGGGATCTCTGCGATGAGGATCTTGGTGTGCTTGTCCATGGCTTTCTCCATGCATGCGCCGCCCTCCGTGGCCGGATGCGGCATGGTGGCAATTTGGTTTGGGATGGGGTATTACGGGTGACCGGCATGTGGCCGGTCTACAGAGCGGAGTCAGGTATGTCGGTCAAAATCAACCGAAGCGGTTTAGACAAGCTGATGAAAAATGCAAAGGAGCTTCAAGCCACTAAGCAGGTGAAGCTTGTGGATTTGATGAATCCGTCTTTCATGGCTGCCCACAGCAAGTTCGAAGATCTCGATGCGCTGTTCGCAGCATCCGGATTCAAAGTCGATTCCGCTGAAGATTTCGCCGCTATCCCTGACGATGAATGGGACGCCTTCATATCGGAAAACACCGACTTCGATAACTGGCTGGAAATGCAGAAGGCCGCGCATGCAGAATTCGCCAGGTCCATTCTAAACAAAGGGCTTTGATCAAAAAACAGGCCTGATTACCTCGTCCCCCGGGTCCTGCTGAATCATCAGCATGCTCTTCCGGTCAAAGGCTAGGGCCAGACGCGGCGAGATGCTGATCTCGTGACGTGGCGGGGTGAGAAACTTCGCCGCGTGCCGCCGGCCTAGGGCGTGGATGCCGTGAATCAGCGCCTCGATCATCTGGCTGTACGAGGCGTCTGCCCAGCCGCAGATCGCCCGCAGGTGCTGGCCGGTCCGCTTCCTGGCCGACAGCCGCAGCGGCTCAGTCCGCGCCACAGATCGGTGAGCCTCGATTTCGTGGCGCGCGATCCTGAACAGTGCGTGATGCCCCAGCGCCTCGATGTGATGAATCATCAGCGTCATCGCCTCGCCCTGTTCCTCGATCCCAGCCCACTCCATCAGCTCCAGCAGGGCCTGTTTAGTCCCTGGTCGAACCTTCAAGCGCAGGTCTTCTTCCTGCAGGCGCTCGGCCTTCTCGCGCCGGCGCCGGTCGCGCTCTGCCTGGTCCATCGCCATACGGCACCTCCTTCAATCCGCTGGGCGGTAGGTTGAATTGCTCACGCCGCCTGTGCAGCTGTAGCGATCGGGTGATTCTTCGGTTCATCGGTAAGCTCTATATCGCAGTCGTGCCAGCCCCCGAGCCACCAGGCGCTATCGACTGTCATTTCGGGGTATGGCTGGGAGGCTCGGCACCGGCCAGCGGCTCGGGCGGTGCGGCCCTGGTAGTACGGAAGGGGGAAGACTTGCTTTCTTCTGCTTTGCATGGCTACCTCCTGGGTCGTTTGCGCGGGAAGTCGATGTCGAACTTCTCAACGATGCGATTCAAGGTGGAATGGCCGATCTCGAGCTTGAGGGCGGCGGCGTACCTCGACACTCCAATATCACGAAGGGCTCGAATGCGCTCGGCCAGCCTGGCATCGCGATCCTCTGTTTCTGGCGTTTCCGTGTGCTTGCCACGATTGCCTGGGAGGAACTTGAAGCCGTAGCGCTTGGCCATGTCCCACAGTGATGACTGGGACACATTCAGCTCTAGACTGGCCTCTCGGCAGGTCATGGTTTCGGCCATCTTCGCCACCAGATCTGCGCGGGCCATGGCCATTTCCTGGCGCGTGCCGTTCTGGACGGGCGGTGGGCCCTTGCGCCTTTTACGGCAGGGCTCCGGGTGTTTGCGTTGCGGCAGCGGCTGGTAGGTGAAGCCCTCCAGCACTACAAGCTGACCGCCAGAGGCGAAGAAGGCCGCTTTGGCGGCCTCCAGGTCGATTGATGGATTCATGCTGCCTTGCTCCTGAGCTTCGCCTCGAAGTCGTCCACCAGCAGCTTGAACTGCCAGAGATCAGCTTCAAGTTGCTCGATGTAGTCGTCGTCGCGCTTGAATTCAGCCCACCAGAGCTGGCGGCCAACAGCCTCCAGGGCCGGGCAGTACATTCCGACGTGCCAGAATTTTCGGCCGGTGATCCACATGCAGCCCTGGACCTGATCCATGATCCCGCTGGCGTCGTTGTCGATGTGGAAGGCGCGGAGCTTGTCGGGAGCGATGAAACACTTGTACTCGCTGCCACCGTCCTCGCCGATCAGGCCGTCAGCACTGGCGCCGAACGCGCCGTCGTCGGTGGTGACGAACCCGGCGCGCTGAACGATCAGGCCGGTCTGCATCTCATGCTCCATCCGGGCCATGGGCTCCAGCTCGTGCCCGCGCTTCATCTGCCAGGTCTCGAAGCCGTTATCCAGCGCCTCACCGGCTATCCGCTCAACTGCCAGGTTGAAGGCGTAGTTCAGGGCTGCCTCGGCTGGCTGGCCGACTGGTTTGCCCTCCAGAGCGCGCTGTATCGACTCGGCGCGCGGTGCTGTCTTGTAGCCTGCAGCCGCTCGGGCCTCGGCCTCGGTTGAGCCAGACAGCATGGCTGTCACGTACGCCTGCTGCTTTTCGTCCAAGCTGCCAGTGCGCGACCTGGCCACGCCAAACATGCTGGCAGTAATGCAGCCGGCACGCGCGCGGTGCCACTCGGCGCTGCCTTGTTCGCATTCGATGAGGATCATTGTGCTTCACCCTCCAAAGTTGCGGGTTCGAGTTCAAGCAGTTCGGCGCGGCGTTTCTCCACCTGCGTCTTGAACTGGCTGTACGCGGCCATGTCCTTGGCAGCTTTGATATCTGCCAGGCCGGCCTGCCAGATCTGCTGCAGCGCGTCGACCGACTGGCACGATACGGCCTGGTCGATCCAGCGCCGCGCAAGATCGGCATCGGCCTGGGGCTTGCCGTTGATTTGCTGCAGGCCTTCGTTACCCTCCGTGTTGAGGTAGTGGATGGCTTCTTCCAGGCGCTCGGTCTTTGGCCAATATTTGTAAGCCCGCTTCACGCAGGTCTTCTTGGCCATCTCGCCCCAGTCGGTCACCCACGGGCAGGACTTCTGCTTCGAAATCCAGGCCTTCCAGGCGCTGGACCGGTCACGTATCGCATTGACCTCGTCCACGCTCATGGTCTCGGTCAGGTAGTCGCCATCGGCGGTTTTGACCACCACGTAGACGCCGATCACCTCGCCGCGATCTTTGGAGAACGGGTTGTAGGAGTGAGTCGGTGGCTTGTCGAAGCCGTTGAGCGCGAAATTGTCGCTTGTGTAGACGAGTTCCGACTGGGCCCAGCGGATGGCGCCGGTGTTCATGGCCAAGTCCATGAGGCCGATGTAGCTGATGTCGAGGCAGATCTTCCCGTCCCGCGGCACCAGGTAGGCCTGCTTCTTTGCCGGGTTGAGGCTGATGCCGATGGCGGCGATGTTGGTAACCGCGTTGACCACCGACTGTCGGTTCTGCACGGCCAGCTTCATGGAGTAGTCGTTGGCGGTGATTGTCTGAATTGCGAATTCGGCCTCGCGCTCGAAGTTTAGCGAGCGGTCGGTCAGCACCGAGGCGAAGGAGTCGCGGGTGCCGTAAATGTCCTGGGAGATTGTGGCAACGGCGTTGCTCATGATCGCCTCCGGTTGAGGTTTAGGTTGATGCCAGGTCACCCAGGCACGGAGGTACGCTCCAGGCCCTGGCTGCGGTGGATGATTGCGCGCTCTCGACCGCTTACGCTCCCGAATGGGTACGGTTATCCCGAGGGGCCGCCGTGCTCGGCTACGTGATTCAAGAAGTGATGCTGCCAGCCAGAGCACTGGCCAGCATGAAGGCGGTACAGGCAAAGAGGGCAGAGAAGGAGCCCCGCCATATGACCAGGCGTCGGGCGCGCTGGTAGCGGGTCATTGGGCCGGCCTCACGGCTATCTGTCCGGCCTTGAGCGCAGCTACGATCTCTGGCGGCAGCTGCTGCACTGGAAGGTCGCGCGGCACGCCTGCACCAATGATCGCCAGGCTGCGCTCGATCTGCTCGAGCTGTTCGTCAATCAAGGACTTCACGGGCGGGGTTGTCATGATGCCTCCTGCTTGCGGTAGACGTCAGCCCAGGCCTGATGGGCTCTATTGATTATCCGGTTCAAGCGTTCGACGTAGTTGCGCTGATCCATGATATCAATCGCACCAGTTAGGCCGGCCAGATCAATAGCCATTGCTAATTCGCCGCGCAGTGTGTCGTTGTACCCTGCGCAGATGGCCTCAAATCTTGAATTTATGATGTTCACCACATCCTGCCTGGTCTTCTTGTTCATGCCGCCTCCCAGCTGCTATGGCGAATATCGTCATACCTGTCTTCAGCTTCGGCAGCGGCCTTGTCTTCCAGGTACTCCCAAAGAATCTCTTCGATTTCCTCGGCGTACATTTCAGCAGCCGCAGCGCAGCCGTTCTTGCCAAGGTCAACTGGATTTCCTTCGTCGTCATAGGTGTTACCCGAGACAACTTCAAACTCCATTTCGCGGTAGCCGTAGAAGTCGTCCGGACTTGCCCAGCTATTCGGATTGCCTTTCACGGAATTGGAGTAGGTGATTTCGCACTGGAGGACGTATTCCTCCACGATTACTTCGTAGGCCATGGTCGCCTCCAGGTGGTGGGTTACTCGGTGAAAGTGGCAAGCTGAAGCGCTTTCATGCGCACAGCTTTGCGCGCCTTCCGCTGTATGCGGGCTTCAAAGCGACTCTGCTTTTTGAGGAGCTGTGGGCTTTTCGAATACATGGCTTTATCCAGATGGTTGTGCGACCGCATTGGCCAGACGCCAGGCGCGGGTGACCAAACCCACCGTGAAAGGTGGCCTGGCGCCTGCCTAATGCGGTCGAAGTGAAGGGAAAGGGGATGCGGGATGCATCGGGGTGTGATCTGGCCGGTGCTGATCCCCGGCATTCCTAGCGTCATCGTTAGCTTCGGATGCAAGGCGGAGTTGAACCGCCCTCGTCGTTGCGTTCGCAAGCACCTTAGACCCGCTCGCAGCGCATCAGCCTGCGCATTCAGATCACACTCCGATGCAGCCTGCGATGGGGAGCAGGGCATCGGGCCGTCTTTCCGGCTGTCAGGGAATCAATAGGGCTTTTCGACTTTGCCCTGGTCCTGCAGGCTCCGGACCTTGAAGAGGTCGTTGAGCAGGGAGTCCATCTGGTTGGCCATCTGCTTGCGCAGGCCGTCTTTAAGGGCGCCGGTAACGTTGGTCACGCTTTGCTGCATTTCCTTGCTGAAGTCTTCAGCGCAGATCTTGGTCATCAGCCACTGCGCCCGTGTAACCGAGTTGTAATCGCTGGTGGCTGGCTTTCCATCGCCAGGGTTGACCTTGCCGTTCCAGTAGGCAGTAACCGTCTTCTCCAGTTCCTTGCGCAGAGTGGTGGACGGGCCTTCTTGGTCGCCCCACTGATTAACACGGCGGTATTCACGCTCGAACGAACCGTTGATGGTCTCGTCGATTGCCTTCTGGATTTGCGCGGTCACGCGCTCATCGAAGATTTTGTCGATGCGCTTCTTCACCTCTTTCGCGACCAGGTCGGATAGGTCTTCGTCCTCGCGAAGGAGCTGATCGGTGACCTGGGCCACGATTGCGGTTTTCAGTGCTTCTTCGTTGATGTTCAGCATTCCCGTGCCCTCCAGGGCGGTTGATTTCCCGGATGCCACTCATGGAATGGCACCTGGTGAAATCCCGGCCTCGCTACTGGCGACAGGCCGGGTTATTGCATCAGCGGTGATCGCTCGAGCTCAGCCGCCGACGGCCCTGCTCTCAGTTGGGTTGGCCTTGAGCTTCCCTATCACCTCGCGTCGTTCGGCCTCGGCGGGGTGGTCATGGGGTCAGGTGTTCGCTACACGACTGTCAACTGCAGCTCTGCGGCCCGTTGGGTGGGCAGTCCGTCGTGGGTTGCCGGTCCGTGTTCCGGCTGGGCTTGCTACTTCATTGGCTGGTTCCTCCTGTGGTGTTTGTTCCTCCCCATGCGCGTCGCCGCGGCTATTCCCACCTGGCCGGGTCACACATTTCGTGTTCGGTGTTCTTCCCGGCTGGCTTGCATGGTTTGGCGTCCTCCCATGAGGGGAGTCCGGCAGCTATCCAGAGGCTGCATGGACGACGGTTTAGCTTTCTCACCACCGGGTTGTCCGGTACGTCGTTGGGTCACGTCTGGTTGTGTAAAGAGCGGTGAGGCTTGAGGGCCTCCCGAGGGGCTGTGTAGCGCCGCCCGGTGATGTGAACATTAGGCATTCCTTCTTTTCTCGTCAATAGGCATTCCTAACTTTTTTCGCGCAGGAACAAAAAAGCCCGCGCGGGGCGGGCTTCAGGCGGCGGATTTTTTTACTTCGAGAATTTAACCTCGGTGGCCAGAGCCTGCTTTGCGGCCTGGTAATCAGACTTTGCACGATGATCAGGAATTCGGTATGGGCTCATCGAGGAAAGATAGGCGGACCACTTGGCGTAAAGATCCTTGCTCAGCTCCAGTTGCTTGGGCGGCACTTTGGACGCTTTCAGCCGAGTTACAGCCTCATTGCCCTGGGCGTGGGCGAATTTCACGCACTCCATGAATGAGTTGCTGTACTCGGTTTGCAGGTCGCGCAGACCATATCGAACAGCATCGCGCGCCAGCATTACCTCCAGATCGCACTGGAATGCCGGCATATCGAGCTGGCTGGCAAAGTTGGCCGCCTCTGGCGATTCCTTGTCATAGGTGTAGGGGCGCGGCTTGAAAACGTGGGGCTCTTTCTTGGCTGGCGCTGCGGCATATCCGCCGGAGCCAGGCTGAACCGGAGCACAGCCAGTCAGAAAGGTTGCAGTAATGATAAATGCTGCCAGGGTGTTTCGCATGACTCTCTCCTTGAGGAAAGGCGTCATGCTATCACTAGGTGTAGCTTGATCGACCTAAAGGAAGATCGACTTCGGCATTTTCCCGTCGACGACTGTCCCTACGATCTCCCAGGTGTCATCTACCGCTCTGGTCGGGTAGGAGCTGTTGAGCGGCTTCAGGTACAACTCGCCCGCGTCGCGTACCAACTGCTTGAAGGTGGCTTCGTTGGTGCTGATCATCCTGGCGACAACGAACTGTCCAGGCCTCGGCTCGATGTCCGGGGCTATCAGGATCAGGAAGCCCTCGGGGAATGAGGGACTACCAGACGAAACAGTCATTGAGTCGCCCATAACCCTGAGCCAGAACGCATCCTCTCCAGCCCATACGTCCGAGGTGTGCTGAGGGCATAGCGCGACGTTACCCATCTCAACCACCTCCCTTGCGGTGCCTGCCTGGACCCAGCTGATTTCTGGGTAGGAAAAGGACCTGGTCGGCTGCAGGGCCGCTTCCACATTGGAGCCCTCGGCCAGGCCTGCAGACTTGCGCATGGGGCCGCGACCGGTGGCCAGCCACTTGGGCGCAACCCCCAGGAATTCGGCAGCTAATAGCAAGTTCTGACCCTCGATGGTCTTGGTCTTGCCTGAAATCCAATCGTTAACGGATGGCGGCTTGATGCCGCACGCCCGCGCCAATGCGGCCTGCGAGATTTTCGGAGGCCCGGCCATGATCTGCCGAAGTCGTTCTTGAAGTGTGCTCATTAGGGGAGCCTAACAGCTGCCATCTAAGGTATTCCTATTGACCTGAATAAAAGGTATGCCTAATATCCCTACCTAAGATTCCAGCCGGAGATACCAGGCATGAACCCCAGCGCAATTATCGAAGCTCTGGGCGGGACATTTCGCGTAGCCGAGCTGTGCGAGGTACGCCCGCCATCGGTGAGCGATTGGAAAAAGCACGGCATTCCTCGTGCCCGAATGATGTTCCTGCGCGTAGCGCGCCCGGACGTCTTCAAGGCCCTGGAGGAAGAAGCCCAGGACGATGCTTCCCAGCCCAGCGCTAGCGCCAAGAAAACCGCTGCTTAACCACTTTCAACCACAAAGGAACCCGCCGTGTCGTACTACGACCCTGAACACCTGCACAACAAGCCCACCAAGGTTCGCTTGGATGAGGCTTCCGACGATCTGCTCTCGGCAATGGCTCGATTCAAGCGCACTCAGAAAGCTGTGCTTGCCAGGGAGATTCTGGAGCGTGGGCTCGACCAGATGATGCAAGAGCTTAACCCGAAGACTGATGTGGCCTGAAGTGGCCGAGGAGGCCCTGTGCCAGAAAGCAAAGAGCTGGGAATCCAGCTCGACGGGAAGGGCAATTCGGATCTGGCGTTTCTAGCCAGGCAGAAGGGCTTAACCCCTGAGCAACTGGCGGCACAAATCATCAATGAGGCTCTCGATCGAATGACGAGAACAGAGCCTGGCCGAAGCAACGTTCGGTCGTTTCGCAAGGGCTTATAAGCCCCTGAGGGACTCATGAGGAACTGCCGTTGAAAACACCAAAACCCAAACCGCAGACGCAAAAAAGCCGGTGGCTAGACCGGCTTCTTGTACTGCATTCGTAACGCTTGTGTGAGGTCATCATATATGCATCAGACCATCCAAAGCAATACCGCAGCCCTCGCGCCACAAAATGCGAACCACGATTTCGTGGCGCGCACGATGTCGTCGCGCGAGATCGCCAGCTTGACTGGCAAGCGTCACGCCAACGTGAAGCGCGACATTGTGGCCATGTTGGCCGAGCTGAAAGCAGATGTACTCAGTTTTGAGCACATCTACTTGGACGGGCAGAACCGCGAGCAGGTCGAGTATTTGCTTGACCGCGAGCACACCGACTGTCTCCTGACCGGCTATAGCGCCGGCCTGCGAATGAAGGTCATTCGCCGCTGGCGTGAGCTGGAAGGCCAGTCTGAGGCACGCCAGGCGGTGATGGCCAACGGCACTAAGGTGATAGGCGAGATCGCCATCATGGAGTGCTTCACGCGCCTGCTGAAGCCCGCTGCGTCCTGCCAAGTGCAGATGCTCGCCAAGATCGCCGAGAGCAACGGGCTCGACCCGAAGTTTCTGCCCAGCTATGCGGTGGATGCGCCGACTGACGCAGCTGGCGGAAGTTCGTTGCCGACCAAAGCGCTGACCACCTTGCTCAAGGACAACGGCATCCGCATGTCGCCCGCGTCGTTCAACAAAGCTCTGCAGCAGGCCGGCGTGCTCAAGGTCATGCAGCGCAAGAACTCGAAGCAGGAGGTGGTCACCTTCTGGGCAATCACTGAGAAGGGGTTGCGCTACGGCAAGAACCTGACCAGCCCCCAATGCCCTCGCGAAACGCAGCCTCACTGGTATGTGGATCGCTTCATTGAGCTCGCCGGCTTGGTCGGCGCAGGACGTTCGTAATGGCCGGAGACTGGATAAAAATGCGCGTTGACCTTCAGACCCATCCGAAAGTTTTCCGCATGGTGTCCGCATTGCGTGCGGACAGGCTGCGGGTGATTGGTGGACTGCATGTCGCCTGGAGCATCTTCGATACCCATTCTGCTGATGGCGTGCTGCATGGGTACACCACAGATGCCATGGATGCGGTAATCGGTTGGCCGGGTTTCACACAGGCAATGATCGACGTTGAATGGGCCGAGCTCGATGAGGGCGGAAGCCTTGTAATGCCTCGCTTTGACGAGCACAACGGGGCCAGTGCAAAGCGCCGCGCCAACGACAGTGAGCGCAAGCGGGCCTCTCGAAAGTCCGATTCTGTCCGCAATCCGTCCGCAAGCAGTGCGGACAAAACGCGGACCAGAGAAGAGAAGAGAAGAGAAGATCAAAACCCTCTCTCTGCGCGGGAGGCTGTCGACCCTCGCATGCCCAGCGAGATGACCCTCGACTGGCAGCCAGGACCGAAGCTCCTGAAAACCTATGCGGTGCACTCAGGCGTAGCGCTTGACCTGTTTACCGAGGAGGCACGTCGCGCATTCACTGCCCACTACGAGCCCCGCGGCCAAGTGAACACCCAGGCCGAATGGGTGCAGATGCTGGTCAAGTGGGTGCTGAACGACCGCAACCGCGCCGCTGCCTCGAACGTGAAGCAGTTCCCGCCACGGCAGAGCAGCGAGCCTGACTTCGACAGCACTGCATGGGCGGAAAACCTGGTGGTGCGCCCATGAAATCAGCAAACCAACTGATGGCTGCGATGGCCAACCGTCCGCCAGAACTGCACGGCGGCCCGGTGGTGGTCTCCCTGGAGACCGCCGAGGTGGTCAACGACCTGTTCCGCCGTCTGCGCGGCATCTTCCCTGCCTGGCGCCAAGCCTGGCCATCCACCGAGGCTCTGGCGGCTGCCAAGGAGGAGTGGATCAAGGAGTTCGCCGCTGAGGGCATCCGCACCATCGAGCAGATCGAGTTCGGCATCGAGAAGTGCCGCAAGCTCAAGAGGCCCTTCGCGCCGAGCGTGGGCGAGTTCATCGCCATGTGCCAGCCGACCCCTGAGGACTTCGGCATGCCGGCACCGGCGGCCGCCTGGGTCGAGGCCCTGCTGGGCGTGTACAGCCATGAGGGCGTGAAGATCGCCGCCGTGGCCACCGGCCTGTTCGACCTGCGCGCCGCCCAGCAGAACGACAAGGGGCTGCAGGCACGTTTCGACCGGGCTTACCAGATCGTGCTGCGCCGGGCCCAGGACGGGCAGCCGCTCGACGGCAAGATCGCCACAGGCATCGGCCACGACAGCCAGAAGAGCGCCGCCGAGCTGGCCGACGAGTACGCCAGCCAACGCCAGGCTCGGTTGCTCGAAGTCCAGCAAATTCCCAGTGGTGCTGCCGCGTGCCGTGCACACCTGCTGGCCAAGTTGAACATCAAGCGCGCCGGGCAGCCGGCCGGGGAGGCGGTGTGAGCATGTCCGATCAACAACTGCTGGAGCTGGCGGCGAAGGCTGCTGGAATCCGCCCGGTCCTCTGCTACGAGGCCGCCCGTAATTGCCTGCGCATTGGTAGCCGCGACTCCTACCGCCTGTGGCGACCGCTCCAAGACGATAGCGATGCGCTCAAGCTGCTTGTGGATCTCAATTTCGAGGTCGAGCGCAACGGTGGAGGCGAAAGGTTCTATGTCGGCCCGTTTGGTGAAGCCAAGTGGATGGAAGACGCTGACGATCACTGGTTCGAAGGCGCTGACGAGCATGAGGTCCGCAGCAAAGCGCTCCGTACCGCGATCGTTCGTGCAGCCAGCGAAATCGGCCAGGCCATGCAGGAGGGCAAGTGATGCAGGTCGCAACCGAGATTTACCTCACTGCCTGCCGCCGTTTCGAGGCGCAGATCGAAGAGTGCGTGGAGCGCATCCTTGGCTGCTCGCTGCTGGAGGGCCTGGAGCGCGAACGCGTGCACACGCATGCCGGACAGGTGTTCGTCGATGGCCGGCAGGCCTGCTACGTCGAGCCGCCACGCCTGAGCGGCACGAATGTGGTGTGGGTATTCCGGGATTTGACCGGGGAGAAGCACTGATGGACACCAACAAGATGCGCGACATCAGCCGCGAGCAGTTCGAGAAATTCGCGCTCAGCTCTGAGGGCGGCTTGTTCGCCGGCCACCTGGCCAAGGGTGAGGATGGCGAGTACCTGAACTATGCGGCGCAGTGTTACTGGTTGTTCTGGTATGCCAGCCGAGAAGCCGTTGCGGCGGAGCTGTGTGCGCCATCGCACTGGGTCGCCGACTACGCGGCCTGTGGCGGCGGCCGGGCCGTGTTCGATGCCGAAAAGGCTACCAAGGTGACCGACCCCATGTGTTCGAAAACCCCTGCTTACACCATCCATGCGCTGGAGAAAGCCGGCCTGAAGGTGGCGCCATGACCATCGACAAAGAGAAGCTGAAGGCGCTGGCTGAGGCTGCGCGCGATTACTCCGGTTCTGACCTTATCGAACACGAAAGCCGTTACAACGCTCTGGCATGCGAGGTTGACCCGGTAACCGTCCTGACCCTGCTCGCGGAGATCGAGCGGCATGAAGCCTGGCGCACCGCATTCCTTGCCGAGCGCGATGCGCAGATGCGTCAGCGTGACCAGCTCAGGGCTGAGAACGAGGCGCTGCGCAAGGCGCTGCTGGAAGCATCCGAGGAAGTGGCTGCCTGGGGCGCTTATGCAAGTGAGTACTTCCAAGAGAAGCACGACCTTGCTGGATGCGTAGCGAAGCTGCATGCGGCGGCCATGGCCAAGGAGGCGGACCAGTGACCCGGGTTCAAGTTGCGTTATTTCTGTGCGTTCTCTACGGGGCCATCGGCGTTGCCGTTGATGGCGCTCTTCGCCCGATGATCATTCTGATGGTCGTCACATGCGGCCCGCTGGCGCTGCACTGGCTGACTAATCCAGCTGGAAAGGAGGCGAGCCATGACTGATTTCGTGATGCACAGCATGGCCGACGCCAATCGTCTCTTCGGCATCCTGCAGGCCCAGGACTTCACCCGCCCCAAGAAGATCGTCATCAAGGACCAGGACCGCAGCGGTGAGCAGAACAAAAAGCTCCATGCCTGCCTGAGCGATATCTCAAAGCAGGTCGAGCATGCCGGCAAGAAGTGGGACGTCCTGATCTGGAAGCGCCTCCTGACTGCCGCCTGGCTGCGTGAGGCGGGCGAACAACCTCAACTGATACCGGCACTTGACGGCAACGGGTTCGACGTCGTGTACGAGCGCACAAGCAAGCTGAGCGTGAAGCAGTGCGCGAGCCTCCTGGAATGGGTCGCAGCGTTTGGGGCTGAACACGGAGTGCGCTGGAGCCAGAAGGATCTGTGGGATGGGAGGTACTGAATGCGCGTCGTATCGAAGAAGGTCCGCGACAGCGCCCGCGGCCAGGACTGCACAGTCAGAATTCCAGGGACTTGTAACTTCGACCCGGCCACCACCGTCCTGGCCCACCTGCCATGCGGCCAGAAGGGCATGGGCATGAAGGGCTTCGACACCGTCGCGGTCTACGCCTGCAGTGCTTGTCATGACGTGCTCGATGGTCGGGGAAAGGGCGAGGTGGACTGGTCCGACATACCTCGCGCAATCGCTGAGACGCATGAGGCCCTGATTCGGGCCGGGATTCTGACCATCAAGGGGGCCGCATGACGGAACTGACACTACCGTGGCCGCCGGCCGCATGCAGCCCGAACGCCCGCGTGCATTGGTCGCGCAAGAGCAAGGCGGCGAAGTCGTACCGGGCAGCCTGCCACCTGCTGGCGAAGCAGGCCGGTATCCAGGCTCCCAAGGGTGAAGCGCTGCTCATGCTCGAGTTCGTTCCGCCAGATCGCCGCCGGCGCGACGACGACAACCTGCTGGCGATGTTCAAGGCGGGCCGTGACGGCCTGGCGGATGCCCTGGGGATCGACGACAACGTGTTCGCCACCCAGATCAGGGTGAGCAAGGAAACGATCAAGGGCGGCGCTGTGCGCGTCCGTATCCAGCCACAGGAGCAAGCAGCATGACACCAGCATGGGGATTCCTGATTTTGGCCACCCTCATGGTGGTGGGTGGTGTGGCGCTGTCCTGGGCGGGTGCAGTGCGCCGCAAGCGCTATGCAGAAGAGTTCCTGGTACGTCGGGCGGAGAAGAGGGCAAGGGCATGCAACTGAACAGCGCACGGCAAGCTTGGCACGATTGCCTTTACACGGCCTGGGATAGCCAGGGCGCCTTCATCGAGAACTTGGGCCTGCTCGGCGCCATGGTCCAGACCACGCAGAAACAGCGCAAGGCGAGCCACGCCGTTCACCAGGCGCTTGCCGGCGGGGTTCAGGCGGCCATCGGCACGCTGTCGGAGCCGCTGCGGGCCTTCGGTAGCTGGATGTACAACCCGGTCGAGAGCGACGATGACCGCGAGCAGGCCGAAGAGCTGGTGTTCGTGGCCGCCTACAACGCCGGGCCGAAGATGTACGCCAAGAAGTTCGAAAAGGCTCGCACGGTTGCTGCTGGAGTGCTGCATCGGTATCGACGCTTGCACCAGGGCGGGCAAAGCGAGGGGATCGACCCTTGCCCAACGCCAGAGGTGTTCCGCGCCTGGCTGCTGGCCATCCATGGACTTGAGCTTTCATCGGAGCAATGGGGGAGGGAATGGGAGGGATTCATCGACGCTTGTTTCGCCGCATGCAGCGACCTTGACCGTGATGCGCTGGTGCCCGTTTCACGGGTGTTGAAAGAGATGAAAATGGCCGCTTGACGAAATGTCCGGCTGGTGACAATATTTCGCCATTCTGACAATTTTGCCTTTGGCAAACGCATCACAAGACCCGGCCATCGCGCCGGGTTTTTTATTGCCCGAAGAGGGCCTCAAGAGTCCCGGCCACGCGCCGGGATTTTTGTTCCAGCAAGAAACGCAACTGCAGCCAGGGCAGGCCCTAACAGGACAGCCTGGACACTGCTAGCCGGTAGTGTGGTGTACGGAAAAACACCGGCAGCCCACGCATCCACTCCCTCACTATGCAGGTGGATGGCGCGAGACTGGACCGGCGAGACTGGTGCATCAGGGTGCCAGCGCTGGAATGGTCTTCGGCGGACAGGTGGGGAAAGACCCACACAAATCATTCAAAGGCCCAGGCATTAGACCTGGGCTTTCTCGTTTTCGGCCCCGCCACACCCATTGCTCCGAGCTGGGAGTGCTGTGTGGGTCGGATCAAACTCGCTCCCCGAAAGGGAGGGGCATTCGGATGTCTAACATGCCAGACAAACCAGACACCTGGGCGATCGCCCTCGCATGGCTGAGCCAGCATTCGCCCCTGCTATACGCGGCCGGTCTGTCCTGCGCCATGGCGGTCCTGCGGATCACCTACGGCGGTGGCTCCCGTCGCCAGATGTTGGTCGAGGGTGCAATCTGCGGAGGCCTGACCCTGACGATCATCAGCGGCCTGGAGTTCTTCGGCCTGCCGCAGAGCATGTCCACGTTCGTAGGTGGGTGGGTCGGCTTCCTCGGTGTCGAGAAGGTGCGCAACATTGCCGACCGCGTCACTGACTTCAAACTGCCGGCCCGCAAGGCTGATTGATCCGCGCCACAAAATCGAGGTGCGCCGTTTCGTGGCGCGAGGGCTGCAGAATGGCGATCGTAAGAGCGAGTGTCTCATGCCGCCATAGGTGGTGGCTCGGGCTCTACTTGGCAGGCGTCGTCGCTTTTGCACGCGCGACCGGATGTCAGCCATGCCCTGATCGGCTCAGCTACTGGATAAAGCGCGGAATCAGGATTGAGGTAAGGCTGAATGGGAAGACCAATTCCACCGGCTGATCTGATTGAGCAGCCTTTCCTCACGCTGCGCCCAGCTCCTGATGTATGGGAGTGGATACAGGCCGAGATCCTCGCTACCACCGGCAGCATCCACAACGAAGAGCACGCCCATCTGATGGATGCGAGCATCGGTGTCATGTGGGCGTCGTCCAGCTTCGCGAAGAAGGGAAGGTCGGTGCTGGGCCAGGCCGAGCATCTGATGATCCGTGCAGGAGGGTGGCAGAAGGCAAGACAAGAGCAGCAGATGCGGGACTGGTTCGGCGAAGAGCCTGAGTTCCTCATCACCCTGGCCGGCGACTACTGCGCCCAGTGCAGCGAAGCCGAGTTCTGCGCTCTGGTAGAGCACGAGCTCTACCACATCGGCCACAAGCTCGATAAGTACGGCGCCCCAGCATTCGGCGATGACGGCATGCCCAAGCTTGAGATGCGCGGCCATGACGTTGAAGAGTTCGTCGGGGTGGTTCGCCGTTATGGGCCGAGCCACGACGTACAGCAGCTGATCGATGCTGCAAGCCGGCCGCCTGAGGTGGCCAAGATCAACATTTCGAGGGCCTGCGGAACCTGTCTACTGAGGTCGGCCTGATTCCAGACAGGCCCAAGACGGATGACACCATATGGCAGCCCTGAAAAACGAGGTGAAGGGCTTCATCGTGCAGGCCCTTGCGTGCTTCGACACGCCCTCCCAGGTGGCGGAGGCGGTCAAGAGTGAATTCGGACTCGTCGTTACCCGACAGCAGGTAGAGAGCCACGACCCAACCAAGGCAAGCAGCAAGGGCCTGGCCAAGCGCTGGGTGACCCTGTTCGAAGACACCCGTAGGCGTTTCCGTGAGGAGACGGCCGATATCCCGATCGCCAATCGCGCATACCGCCTCCGTGCGCTGGGCAGGATGGTAGAGAAGGCTGAGTCCATGAAGAACATGGCCCTCGCCATCCAGATCCTGGAGCAGGCTGCAAAAGAGGTTGGGGACGTCTACCTGAACCGCAAGGTCGAGCCTGACAAGTCGCTGGATGATGAGATCAAGCGACTGAACATCCAGAAGCTTCAGCGCGAACTGGCAGATCCAGACAAGGATGTGCCGGAGCCCAAGCAAGTAATCATTGGGGTTGAAGATGCAAGCGACCCTGAAGCTGAATAAGCCCCAGTTCGATTTCATCAGCCACCCGAAAAAGTTCTCTGCGTTCGTGGGCGGCTATCGCAGCGGAAAGACCTTCGTTGGCTGCGTGAGGCTATGTATCAACGCGCTGGAGCACCCGCGAATCCCGCAGGGCTACTTCGCGCCGACGTACCCGCACATCGCGGACATCTTCTACGACACCATTCCGGTCGTTGCTGAGGCGTTCGGCCTGATCGCTGACATCGTGCCAAGTAACAAGCGTGTGCACCTCAGGGACCGCCGTGGACGCCTCCTGTCCACCATCATCTGCAAGAGCATGGAGCACCCCCACAAGATCGTGGGCTTCAACATCGCTCATGCCCTGGTGGATGAGATCGACTGCATGCCGATCAAGAAGGCCGACAGCGCCTGGAAGAAGATCATCGCGCGTATGTCGACGGTCTGGCCCAGCCGGGCCGAGAACACCATCGACGTGACCACCACGCCGGAGGGCTTCAACTGGGTATATCGCAAGTTCGTCAAAGAACTGGCCGCAGACCCAGCGCAGAAGGAGTTCTACGGCATCGTGCACGCTTCCACGCGGCAGAACGCCAAGAACCTGCCAAAGGACTACATCCCATCGCTGCGCAGGTCTTACCCGGCCAACCTGGTGGATGCTTACATCGACGGCCTGTTCGTCAACCTGACGTCAGGCAGCGTCTACCCGAACTTCTGCCGACACAAGAACCACACCAACGCCACGATCCGCCCAGGCGAACAGCTTCATGTCGGTATGGACTTCAACATCAACCGGATGGCGGCCACGATTCACGTAATCCGCGACGGTTTGCCCATGCTGCTGGAAGAGGCCACAAGCCTGTTCGATACGCCGGCGATGATCAAAGAACTGAAGCGGCGCTTCCCCGGGCACAGCATCACGGTCTATCCCGATGCCAGTGGCAAGAACCGCAAAAGCGTCAACGGCAGCGAATCCGACCATACGCTGCTTCGGGCCGCAGGCTTCCCTGTGATGGTAAACCCATCCAATCCCGAGGTTAGGGATAGGGTTCTGGCCGTCAACGCCATGTTCCTCAACGGTGAGGCTCAGAGGCGCTACCTAGTGAACACCGACAACTGCCCGGTAACCACTGGAGTCCTTGAGCAGCAGGCCTACACCGACAAGGGCGAACCAAACAAGGACGGCACTGAAGACCCGGTCGACGCACTGGGGTACTTCATTGTCCAGCGCTTCCCGATTGCGGGCGGCTACACACTCGCAAACGTGAGCAACCAATGAGCGCATATACCTTCCTCAAGGACAGCCTGCAGAACCTTGTCGCTGGACTGGGTACTGCGCGCGACAAGGCATTCCACTCGCACTACGCGATTCCTGAGATGGACGACCTGCAGCTGCTGAACGCCTTTCGCGGCTCGTGGACTGCGCAGAAGGGCGTCAGCATCCCTGCCATTGATGCGTGCCGTAACTGGCGCAGCTGGCAGGCCAAGAACAAGCAGATCGAGCTCATTGAGGCCGAGGAAGAGCGGCTGAATGTAAAGGGCAAGATCCTTGAGGCGCTGCTGAAGGCCCGCCTGTTCGGCGGTGCGGCGGTGTTCATCGGCACAGGTGACCGCGACACGGCCTCTGAGCTGAAGCCTGATCGGATCAGACAGGGCGGCATCAAGTACCTGGCGGTAATGACCCGACGCCAACTCAGTGCCACGGAAATCGAGCAGGATCCGCAGAGCCCTCGCTACGGGAAGCCAAAGGCCTACCGCTTGCCTGGGTCGATGGTGGAGATTCACCCGTCTCGTCTGGTGATCTTTGTCGGCACGCCTCATCCAGACCCTGACCTGGCTGTTGGTACAGCCTTCGGCTGGGGTGACTCGGTTCTGCTCGCGGCGCTGCCTGCCGTGCGTCGCTACGACGAGACCGTGGCCAACGTGGTCAGCCTTGTCTATGAGGCAAAGATCGACGTCATCAACATCCCTAACTTGATGACGAGCATGCAGGACAAGAATTACGAGCGGCAGCTGCTCGAGCGCCTGCGCCTGGCGGCCACGGCCAAGGGCATTAACGGTACGCTGATCCTGGATGGCCAAGAGACCCATACCTCCAAGTCGGCCAGCTTCAGCACGTTGCCTGATGTCATTGCCAAGACGGAGCAGGGCGTGGCCGGGGCATTCGATGTTCCCATCACGCGCATGTTTGGCCAGCCATCGAGCGGCCTTGGCGCGAACGGCGAAGAGAACACCCGCAACTACTACGACAACGTCGCGTCTCGGCAAAAGCTGGATATCAAGCCGGCCATGGGCGTGCTGGACGAGTGTTTGATCCGCTCTGCGCTGGGTGATCGCCCGAAAGAGATTCACTACACCTGGGCGCCGCTCTGGCAGCCAACCGCCAAGGAGCGCGCCGACATCGGCAAGACCACGGCGGACACCATCAAGGTGCTCAAGGACTCTGGCCTGTTCCCAGGCGACGCGCTATCGCAAGCATCGGTAAACCTGCTGGTCGAGCAGAGTGTCATGCCTGGGTTGGAGGCGGCCATCAAGAAGTTCGGCGCCGAACTGCCGGACGAGGAAGATTCGGGGATCGACGAGGAGGGTAACAAGACCCCGTCGCGCACTACCTCCTTCGGTGACGCAGCCCCGCGGCCGCTGTACGTGCAGCGCAAGGTCACCAACGGCGCCGACATCCTGGCATGGGCCAAGGCCCAGGGCTTCGACACCACCGTGCCGGCCGATGATCTGCACGTCACCGTCGCATACAGCCGGCAGGCGCTGGACTGGATGAAGGTTGGCGGCGACTGGGGCAGCCGGCAGGACGGCGGGTTAACCGTCGCCCCGGGCGGTGCGCGTCTGGTCGAGCCGCTGGGCAGCGAGGGCGCAGTCGTGCTGCTGTTCAACTCGTCCGAACTGGCCTGGCGTCACATGCAGATCCGTGAAGCCGGCGCTTCGTGGGATTACGAGGAGTACCAACCGCACGTGACTATCACCTACGCCGCTGGCGATCTCGACCTAAGCAAGGTCGAGCCGTACCGCGGGAAGATCGAATTCGGGCCGGAAATCTTCGAAGACCTGCAGCCCTGAGGTAAACCATGATCCTTCAAGACTCTGTCACCGCTTCCAATGTGCGGCGGACGGCTGACGGCTACCTGGTGGCCGAGGCCCGAGTCGCTCGCACCGGCATCCAGGACTACCTGGGCACCGAGATCGACCCGGACAACGAGCACGGCCTGCGCGACAAGCCGATCGTCAAGGTGTACCGGCCGGAGAGCTCGGTATTCCACAAGGACGCCATGCAGTCCTACGCCTACCGGCCCATGACCAACGGCCACCCGGGCGGCGAGGGCGTCAATGCCAAGAACTGGAAAGACCACGCCATTGGCCAGACCGGCGGTGAAGTGGTTCGCGACGGCGAGTTCGTCAAGGTGCCGCTGGTGTTGATGGACGCCAAGGCTATCGAGGACTACGAGGCCGGCAAGCGTGAGCTCTCCATGGGCTACGGCGCTGAAGTGGTGTTCCAGGACGGCAAGACCCCGGATGGCGAGCACTTCGACGTCTACCTCGGCCCCATGAAAATGAATCACCTGAGCCTGGAGCATCGCGCTCGGGGCGGCGAGAAGCTTCGCATCGGTGATAACGACCCCACACCCCCAAAAGGAGGCCATCACATGGCTGATTTCCTGCGCACGGTCATTGTTGATGGCCTGTCCGTTCAAACCACCGACCAGGGCGCCCAGGCGATCGACAAGCTGACCAAGCAGCTGGCCGACGCGGGCGTCAACATCAAGACCCTGACCGACGCGCATGCCGTGGCCCTGGCGGCCAAGGATAACGAGCTGGCCAAGAAGGACGCCGAAATCGACGGACTGAAGGCCAAGCAACTGAGCGATGCTGACATTGACAAGCGCGTCCAGGCTCGTGCCGACCTGATCACCAAGGCCAAGTCCATCGCCGATGCCGACTACACCGGCAAGGGCGACGCCGAGATCCGCAAGGCCGTGGTCATCGCCAAGCTGGGCGACGCAGCCATCGCTGGCAAGACCGAGGCCTACATCGACGCTCGCTTCGATCTGCTGCTTGAAGACGCCGCGAAGAACCCGTCCGGCGACCCGTTCCGCCAGCACATGATCCAGCAGGACAGCAAGACCACCGGTGACGACGCCGAGAAGGCGCGCCTGCAGATGATCGCTGACATGCAAACCGCCCACCGCCCGGCCCAGGCCTAAGGAGAACCAGCAATGGCTACCTACCAAACCACTTACGGCAACGCCCCGGCCAAGGGCCTGGTTGGCCAGATTGCCAGCGAGGAGAAGTGCAACAAGATCTCCCGCACCGTCGAGAACGCTGAGGGCATCCGCTTTGGTGTGCCAGTCCAGCGCGGCGCTGGTGACCACGGCGTTGTGCCTTTCTCCGCCGGCACGTTCATTGGGTTCGCAGTACTGAACCCGGCAGTGCCGCCCGTTGCCCAGGGCTCGCAGCTCGTCGACGGCTACCCGCAGTACTTCACCGGTGCCTTCATGACCATGGGCTGCATGAAGGTCCAGGCCGGCGGCGCTGTCGTGGACGGCGGCGAGGTGTTCTACAACCCGACCACCAACCGCTACGTCGCCGCTACCGGCGCTGGCATCGTCGGCCCGCTCCCTGATGTCGTGTTCGACACCTCCGGCGCGAACGGCGACATCGTCGAAATCTCCATGGGCCTGCGCCCGATCGCTTCCGCCTAAGGCCGAGGGAACTACAACATGACTCGCTTCGAAGACGCTCAGGCGGCGCTCCCGTTCGTTCTGGCCCAGGGCCGCAACATCGAGACCCGCGTCTACCAACGCCGCTACCCAGCCTTCAACTACGCCGCGCACGTGCCGGTCGTGACCGAAGGTCAGCCGTGGGCTATCGGCACCACCTTCTTCACCGTCGATACCGCCGGCGAGGCCAAGTTCCTCAGCGGCGCCGGTACCGACATGCCGTTCAACCAGGTGACCCGCGATCAGGCGTCGCACGACTTCGCCATGATCGGCTCCGGCTGGGAGTGGAACCTGGAAGAAATCAACCAGGCTGCGCTGTATGGCGTCAACCTGAACGACACCAAGGCCATGAGCGCCGCGGACAAGGTTGAGCGCCTGCTGAACGGCATCGCCATGCGCGGCTCGACCGAGAAGAACTGGACCGGCCTGCTGAACAGCACCATCGTTGCCCGCACTGACGCGGCCGCAACCGGCACCGGCAGTTCGACTTTCTGGGCGAGCAAGACCGTCGACCAGATCCTGGCTGACATCAACGGCGTGCTGAGCAGCGTCCGCACCAACACCAGCGAAGTGGAATGGGCGGATACCCTGCGCATGCCGCCAGACGCCTTCCGTGACTTGGCAACCCGCCGTATGGGGGCTGGTGACGGCTTCATGACCGTGCTGGAGTTCATCCGTCGCAACAACATCTACACCGCCGAGACCGGCCAGGCGCTGGACATCCAGCCGCTTCGCGAGGCACGCAACGCATCCCAGGATGGCGGTGGTCGTCTGGTTGCCTACCGTAAGGACCCGGAGGTGGTTCGCTTCCACCTGCCGATGCCTCGCCGCGTCCTGGCGCCGCGCCAGAAGTCCATCATGGGCTTCGAGACCGGCATCATCGCCCGCACCGGCGGTACCGAGATTCGCCTGCCAGGCGCTTTCGCGTACCTCGACGAAATCACCGCTCCGGCTGCCTGATAGGAGATCACCATGAAAGTGACCAACAACTCCAAGGCGCCGCAGGGTGTGCACACAGCCTCTGGCGTGGTGTTCCTCACCCCGGGCGAATCCCGCGAAGTCGAGCTGACCGAGCAGGGCCACAAGCTGGCATCGCGCCTGGACTTCCTGAAGGTCTCCGGCACTGCGCCGAAGGCCGACGATGGCGACAAGGAAGCGCTGTTCGCCAAGCTGAAGGCGCTGGGTGTCGAGGCTGGCAAGAACTCCAGCCTGAAAACCCTTCAGGAGCGACTGGCCGAGGCTGAGGCCAAGGCCAAGGAAGAGGCAATCGCCAAGCTCGCCGAGAAGGGCATCCAGGTCGGCGACGACGTCACCCTGGAAGAGCTGCAGGCCGAACTGGCCAAGCACCCGTAACAACCCCGGGCGGTACGCCGCCCACTTATTCGAGACATCCCGATGCCAGAATTCTACGGATCCGTCGCAGGCGCCGACGCCTACCACTCTGCCCGGGCGAATGCTGCCTGGGCCGGCAGTGACGAAGCGAAGCAGGCGGCGCTGATCAGGGCATCGGCCTACATCGACGGCAAGTACCAGCAGCAGAACAGCTGCGGGCGCTGGGAGTCGATGTTCTCCGGCGTGAAGACCGGTGGCCGGGCGCAGGAGCTGCAGTGGCCCCGCACCGGTGCAACGGACAACGAAGGCGCGGCCATTCCGCCTGACGAGGTGCCAGCGGAGATTGAACGGGCCACCTACGAGGCGGCGCTGCGCGAACTGGTGAACCCTGGCAGCCTGAGCCCTGACTACGTGGCCGCCGAGGCTATCAAGCGGCAGAAGGTAGACGTGCTGGAGATCGAGTACCAGGCCACGGCCACGACTGATGGCGGCGTCCCGACGCGCCCGGTGTTGACCGTAGTGGATGAGTTGGTGGCCCCGCTCCTGCGCAGTAACAGGCTGTGCGGTGTGGCGGTGTTTGTCGTATGAAGGCCTCCGAGGTAGAGGCCGAGATCGAGCGCCTTGAGATCGAGGTGCAGCAGGCCTACCTGGATCAGGTCGCGCAGACCGTGCGCTATGTGAGCATCAGCGAGCTTGAGCAGGCGGTCGAGGACAACGATGAAGACCGGATAGCCGAAATCCTGTCCCTTGGGCTGTTCGCGTTGCTGGTCGAGCGCCTTCGCGCGGTGTATGCCCGGGGCGCAAGTAAGGAGCTGGTGGCGGTCATCATCCCAGGCGTTCGCCGGGAGGTCGACATGGGCCATCCTGACGTCACCTCGTTCCTGGCCAGTCAGGCCGCCGCGCTGCGCGACCAGGCTGCCCGCGAGCAGGCCGAAGCTGTGCGGGTGGTACTGTCCATGGGGCGTTACCGGGGCGATACGGCGCGAACCGCTGCGCTGAACCTGGCAGGTCGAATGAGCAAGCAGACCGGGCGGCGCACCGGCGGCGTTGTGGGCCTGAATGGGCCGGCTGCCGAGGCATCCCAGCGAGCGCGCGACCAGCTGGCAAGTGGCGACCCCGCGCGCATGCGCGAGTACCTTACCCGGCTGCGTCGTGACCCAGCCTTTGATGCTGCAGTGCGCGAAGCGATTGAGCAGAGCCGGCCGGTGCCGAAGGCGATCATCGATCGCGCGGCTTCAGCCTATGCCCAGCGCCTGCTTGGCACCTATGCCGAGGCGCTGGCCCAGACCAACACCTCCGAGGCCTACAACAAGGGGCGCGAGGAGGGCTGGAAGCAGCTCACGGCGCGCAGCAATGGCATGTACACCTTTGCCAAGACCTGGCGATCCATGCGGGACAGCAAGGTCAGGCACACCCATGCAGCGATGAACGGGCAGGTGGTCCTGGCCGATCAGCCATTCACCTCGCCGAGCGGCGCGATGCTGATGTTCCCGTGCGACACCTCGCTCGGGGCTCCGCTCAATGAGCGCATCCGTTGCCGCTGCGTCGTCGAATACTCACTCAGGAAGACCAGCCAGGCGGTGTGACATGCCGATCAAGAGCACCATGCAGTCGTCGTTCGGGCGCCTGTTCGATACAGCATTCGCTGAGGCGGTGCGCGACTTCACCGGCACCTACCCGGGCGAAGGCGTCTGGGATCCGGTAGAGGAGGTGACCACCGCCCAGCCGGTCATCTACACCGGCCGCGGCGTGCTGAGCCGCTACAAGAAGGACCAGGTCGACGGTATCAACATCCTGGCCACCGATGTGAGGCTGATTGCCCTGGTGAACGAAGTCACCGATCAGCCGGCGCCCGAGCACATCGTCACCGCGCCCGACCTCATCACCAGCCAGCCCAAGCAATACCGGGTTATGGAAGCCACCACCGACCCAGTTGGTGTGCACTACCAGATTCAGCTGAGGGCAACCTGATGTCAGGCTGGTCGCTGTCGCCCGTGCTGTTCGCCGACCAGATCGAAGAAGACCTGGTGGAGATGCAACGCAGCATCGTCATCGAGCTGGTCGAGGAGATCACAGTCCGCGCGCCGATCGACAGCGGCAACTACATGGCCAACAACATCGTGTCGATAGGCGCTGAGGACTACAGCGTCAACACCAAGCTGGACATCCTCGGCACTGAGACCAGAAGCGCGGCCCGTGCCGCCCTGACCGATTTGAAACCTTTCAGCACGGTCTTCGTGCAGAACAACAGCGTGTACGGCGAGATCATCGAGTTCGGCGGCTATCCGAGCGGCCCAAGCATCAAGATCACGCCTGACGGATACAGCCGCATGGCACCCAAAGGCGTGTACGGGATTTCCTTCATCGCCGTCACCGAGAAGTTGATATGACCGTACCCTTCGAGACAGTCCGCAAGACGCTCACTGCCCGCATGGCTTCGTTCACGGGAATAGAGCAGGGCCGGATTGAGTACCCGAACGCCGAATATCCGAATGGTGGGGTGTTCAAGCCTCCCGCAACCGGCCTCTGGTGCGCCTTCGAGATCCAGTACGCGACGGCCGCGTTCGCCGGCATGGCAGAAAAGCCGCATTACCGCCGGCCTGGTCAAGTTGTGATCCAGTGCTTCTGCCGCCGATCAACCGGGCTGTCAGCGATCAACAAGCTGGCCGACGCCCTGTCTGAGCACTTCCAGTCCTGGCAGAGCGGCAATATTGAGTGCCTTGAGGCATCCCAGCAGGATGTTGGCGACTTCGAAAGCTACCACCAGATCAACGTGAACGTCCGGTACCGCGCCGGCTGACCAGAACCACCAAGACCCACCCGCCGAGAGCGGGTTTTTTTATGCCCGCAGAAAGGAGACTCCAATGAGTTCCGGCGCACGTCAAACCACGCTTCTCACCCCGGAAGTCACTCCGGGCGTAACACCCGCAAACCCCACCTGGGATACGCTCCGCTTCACCAGTAACACCCTGAGCCCCACGGTCAATACCCAGACCAGCGACGAAATCTCGGCCAGCCGCATCAGCCAGGGATCGGTGGTCAGCAGTGCTGACATCCAGGGCGATATCGTCGGCGAACTTTCCTACGGCACTTTCGACAAGCTCATGGAGGCCGGTTTCTACGGCACCTGGACTGACAACGTGCTGACCGTGGGTGAAACTCGCCGCACCTTCACCGTGGCGAAGAACTTCAATGATGTCGGCGTGTATGGTCTGTTCAAGGGCATGCATGTCTCGGTCTTCCAGCTCGATGTTCCGAGCGACGGCAAGATCACCGCCACGTTCACGCTCATGGGTATGGACTACACCGACGGCGAGACCGCGCCAGCCGGCACCATCAACCCGCCGACCAACACGCCGTTCATGTCGAACCTGAACGTCGGCACGTTGCTGGTGGACGGTCGCTCACTGGAAGGCGAGGCCTGCGTTTCGGCCATCACCATGAGCCTGGACAACACCCTGCAGGCGCAGCGCTGCATTGGCACCACCAAGCTGGGGCCCGGCGCTCTGATCGCTACCGAGGCTGCAATTACCGGAACCATCACCCTGGCCTGGTCGAAGGCCTCCTGGCAGATCTGGAAGAACACCTTCTCCCGCCTGCCGATCTCGGTCTCGTTCCCGATCACTGACGGCCTGGGCAATTCGTACCTCTTCAGCTTCCCGTCGCTGGAAGTCGACGGCGACCTGCCGAACGGCGACAAGCGCTCGATAATCGAGCTGACCTTGAATTACACCGTTGCGCGTCAGGCTCCGACCATCACCCGGGTGCCGTTCGTTCCCGTGGCCAGCGTTGCTGTAACCCCGGCCACTGCATCCATTGCCGTTGGCGCAAACCGCCAGCTCTCGGCCTCGGCCCAGCCCAGCGGTTCGCCGCAGAACGTAACCTGGTCCAGTTCGGCCCCATCGGTGGCCACCGTCAGCAGTTCCGGCCTTGTAACCGGTGTTTCGGCAGGCTCTGCGGTCATCACCGCTACCAGCGCCTCCGATAACACCAAGACCGCGACCTCGAACGTCACGGTCACTGCTTAACCCGCAGCACCTTTCGGCTGCACCAGGACAACGCCACCTGGTGCGGCCTTTTTTATGGCGTGGCGTGAGGATTACCCATGGCTCTCAAGCTGAAAAAAATCGACACCAGCAAGAACGCTGAGGCGCGCTGGGAAGATTTCGATGCCGACACCAAGATTTTGCTGATGCCGCTGGACAACCAGCAGTACCAAATCGCGCTGGAGCGTATGCGCCGCCGGCTGGCGCGCAACGATGCTCAGTTCGGCCAGGAGGCTGTAGGCGTGATCGAGGGCGAGAAGTCCGAGCACGACAACCACTGCCTGCTCCTGGCATCGTTCATCGTCAAGGATTGGCAGGGCGCCCAAGACGAGAATGGCAAGCCGCTGGCGTACAGCGAAAACACCTGCACCGAAATGCTGCGCGGTGATACTGACTTCTTCTACTTCGTCCTGCGCCGCGCCGCGGCCATTGCCGCCGACAACCGGGCAGAACAGGACGAGATCAAGGGAAAGCAGTCGCCCGCTTCGAATGGGAGCGGGAGTGGGGTCAGCGAACCGAAAAGCGAAGCCTGATCTACCAGAAACTGCGCATTGCGGTACCGGATGAGCCGGAACTGGATGTGATCACTGGCAGCCTGCTGAACGCGTTCCGCAACGCAGCGCGCGGCCGGCGCTACCTGGTTGGTGCGACTGCCGTGCAGCCGCTGAGGCTTTCGGCCAGGGAAATCACTGACTGGCTAGAAGTGCACCCGCTGCCGCTTCCCAGGCGCCTGGTCGACGAGGTGATATTCGCCCTGGATGAGGTCGCACTGACAGAAGACAGCGACGAGTAATGATGAGGATCGCAGAATGAGTGGAAGCAAGGTTTTTTCAGCAGCCATGCCAAATATTCCTGATTCGCCAATTGCCAGCGATGCGGAAGAACTGGCCAGGCTAAAAGAGCTTGAGCGCGGCGTGATTACCATGACCGAGATGCTTAAGGAAAGCTTCTGGGATACCTCTGAAGGCTCTGGGCTGAGCGGCTTGGCCGGCAGATTACAGGCCGAGATAACTAGGCTCTGGCTAGACACGGAAGGCCTGGGCGAAGAACTGCGCCGGGCTAGCAACAACTCGACGCAGGTGTAGCGAGCGCTATTTCGCGCGGATGCGCTCCAGTTCCTTCTCGCCTAGCGGAGTGAGCACTGGCCCTGTTTTGCGTGCTATGTACCTTCCAGTCACCATCTTCGTGAATCTGAAGCCAATGAGATGTCTTTCGGATAGAACTTGGGCAGCACGGTAGTTGACGGCACTCAAAAGCTGCCCGCGATCGATTTCATCTTTTGCATGCTTGCTGAATAGCTCAAGCGTATCGATCAAGGTCTGCTGGGTTACGGGCTCTTCCATAATTGACCTCCACGGTCATAACTGCCCAGGTCCATGGGCTTGCCGGCAAGGGACCGGGGCGGGTGATTGGAGGCGAAACGCTACTACGGTGCAAAGGTTCGCGGCTACTGGACTTCCATCCAGGGCTGATGAAAGCCTTCAGCCACGCCCCCTCAACTAGGAGAATTGTATGGCAGAGCAACAGGATCAGGACGGAGAAGACGCGGCCCAGGTCGACTCCCCTATTTCTCCCGAGGCGATGATCGAAGAAAAGCGCAGGGCAGATGAATTGCTGGAGCGCCGTCTGTCACACCTTGAAGAGGCAGCAGGGCTATCGAAACTGACGTAGTCGTACACGTGCACGTTGGCGAGTGTTAAATTGCCTCAATCAGAAAAGGAGGCCACGTGAATTACGATAGAGAAGAGCTACTCAGAAAGATCAATGAGCTGGTGGGAGACTGGTTCTACAGGGACCTCAATGCTGACAGCCCGGCCTCAGACTGGCTGGAGCGCGGCGAAGAGCAGGCCGCCGTAAACGTTAGGATTGCGGCAGTAGTAACTGGTAGTTCTATCGCGCCCAGCCAGTCTATCGAGGAGATGATGAAGTTCGAGGTTGAGGCATTGCGACCCGCTGCGAGAGGCAGGGTCGCAAAACAACTTCGCCCTGGCGGAGAGATATGGCAAGCACTGCATGCACCTAAAGCGCAGGGCTGACGAGAGCGGTATACTGCCGTAATTTCTGAAAAATCGTGAAATTCTGGGTGGGAATGGATGCTTGACGACATAGGTACCGAAGGTTCTCTGATGCTCCTGTTCATTGGAGTGGTTCTGTATTTCCTGCCGACGATCAACGCCAAGAGCAGGAACCACCCAAGTCGCGGAGGGATATTTGCCCTCAATCTCTTCCTGGGATGGACCTTCCTCGGATGGGTTGCGGCGGTTATCTGGTCCGCATCATCTCTGAATAGCAGCTCTGAAAATTCGAATGGGAGGGCCTCAGAACTCGAAAAGCTCGCAGATCTCAAGGAGAGAGGGCACATCAGCGAAGCAGAGTTCGAGAAGGAAAAGTCCCGGATCCTGAAGTGATTCCTGAACACCATACAAACCCGCCTAGTGCGGGTTTTTTTACGCCCGGAGAAAGCTATGGCGCTAAAATCCCGCCTCGAGCTTGAAGTTGACGGAAGAAGCGCAGAGCAGCAGGTTAACAGCGTCAGGGCGGCTCTCGAGGCTCTGGAGCAGGTGGGCGTGCGAGCCAATTCCACGCTTCGCAAGTCTGGCTCTGACTACGCCAACCTGGCTATGGCCTTGGCTAAGGTGCAGGCCGCGAATGACAAAGCGTCGGCAGCAACTGAGTCAGCAGCAAAAAGCGCTGATGCGGCAGCGAAGGCAGCCGCCAGCCAAAGAAAGGAGCTGGACAGCCTGCTTGGCAAGATCGAGCCCCTGACCAAAAAGCTCAATGACCTTGCTGCGCAAGAGCTGGCACTTGTTAAAGCCAGGGATTCCGGGCAAATAAACCAAGCTGCATACGAAGCCTACAACCGGAAACTGCAGGAATCGCTGAATTCTCTGGCTGGCGTATCAAGCGCTCAGAAGGTTGTTGGGGAGACCGCCGAGCAGGCTAAAGCCAGAATATTGGCTATTGCGGAGGCATCGGTCAAAGCTGCCCAAGAGCAGCGTAATCTGGCAAATGTTGCGACTGGTCTTTCAGAGTCTCAACAGGGTCTTCTATCCGGGAATATGGTCCTGGCTGCCAACCAAGGCAAGCTCGCTGAATCTACCCGGAAAGTGGTGGAGGCCAACCGTCAGGCTGATGCTGCTGCAGGTTCTCAGTCTGAGAGTCTGAAAGAGTTGCTGGCCAGCATTGATCCTACAACTAAGGCGCTGAACAGACTTGACGAGCAAGAACGAAAGCTTGCTCAGCAAAAGAAAATAGGGGCATTGGATGCGGAGACCTTTGCGGTATATCAGGGGAAAATTGATCAGGCCAGGAATGCACTCACAGGATTCGACGAGGGCCTGAACCGCACCGGCAACACCGCAAAGCAGAATGCGGCCGCCTTGCGGATGCTTCCAGCGCAGTTCTCCGACATCTTCATCAGTCTGCAGGGCGGTCAAGCCCCGTTGACGGTATTCCTGCAGCAAGGATCGCAGATCAAGGATTCATTTGGCGGCATCGGAGCTGCCGCGAAAGCCATGGGCGGATACGTGCTCGGGCTGGTGAATCCATTCACTCTGGCTGCAGCTGCTGCTACCGCTCTCGGCGTGGCGTACTACCAGGGATCGAAAGAGCAGGACGAATTTCGAAAGGCCTTGGTGGTCACCGGGAACGCAGCTGGAACAACGACTACCGAGCTGGCCGCGATGGCGGAGCGGGTCGGCTCGCTCACTGGGACCACCGGTGGTGCAGCTGCCGCCCTGGCTCAGATCGCCGCCACTGGCAAGATTGCTATTGATCGATTCGAGGAAATTGCGGTTGCCGCTGTTTCGTTCGAGAAGGCTACCGGCAAGGCCGTGTCCGAAACCGTAGCTGAGTTTGCTCGTCTTGCTGACGACCCAGTGCGTGCCGTAGTTGAGCTGAACGACAAGTACAACTTCCTTACAGCATCGGTTTTTGAGCAAATCAAGGCTGCCAAGGAGCAGGGCGATAACGATGCTGCTGCGGCAATAGCGCAAGAGGCGCTGGCGAAGGCCTTCACCGAGAGATCGGCCACCATCAAGGAAAATCTGGGCACTCTTGAGCGAGCCTGGAACGATGTTGCCGGCGCAGCCAAGGCCGGTTGGGATGCGATCCTGGACATCGGCAGGGGGGCGAACCAAGGCCCCGATGTAAAGGCGATCCAGCAGAAGATCAACTACCTGAAGTCGAATTTGGACACGGGCTACGAGGGGCTCAACGACAGGAAGCAAATTGAAGCGCTTCAGGCCGAGCTCGACGCGTACGAAAAGAAAACCAAGGCCGAACAGGAGTCGGCGCGCTCGGCAGCCGAAAACGCTCGAATCCAGCGCGAAGGCCAGATTGCCTACGAGCAGCACCAGAAGAACATCGAGCAGAACTTCACCAAACAGCAGAAACAGAACAAAGCCCTTGAGGATGAGCAGAAGCGCATAAACGCTGCGCGCGCTGCCGGCTACGTCATCACCAAGCAGGAAGAGGAAGCCGCGCTCAAGGCCATCCGCAACAACCCGACCTACAAGGATTCGAGCACTACCAAGCCGGTCAAGGAAGACGCCGGCCAGCGCATGCTTGACGAGGCCCGCCAGCGCTACGCTGTGCTGCAGCAGCAAAGCCGCGTAATCGCCGGTGAGGTAGACCAGACCCAGAAACTGGGCACTGAGGCCCGCAAGCTGATCGAGCTCGAAACCGAGATCGCCAACCTCAAGGAGAAAAAGAACCTCACCACGTCGCAGAAGCAGGTCCTGGCGATGGCTGAGCTGAACCTGGCCCAGCAGAAGCAGAACGCTGAACTGGAGAAGGCTAACCAGCTGACCCAGGCGCGACTAGATAACGAGGCCAAGCTGAAGGCGTTCAGGGAGAACCTGCAGTCGCAGCTAGAGCTTTCGCGCGAGGGTCAAGAGGTAGAACTGGCTGGGGCCGGACAGAGCGATCGGTTGCGCCGACGCCTCCAGGACGATCTGAAAATCCGCCAGGACTATCAGAAGCAACTGGACAAGCTAACCCGGGACTACAACCGGATCGAAAACCCGACCACAGCCGACACCGATCTCTACAAGGGTGAAACAGAGGCCCTGCGTGCGGCCCTGGCCACGCGCATGGTCGATCAGCAGAACTACTACGCAGCGCAGGATGCAATGCGGTCGGAGTGGCTGACCGGCGTGTCGGAGTCGTGGCAGAACTACGTCGACATTGCCACCAACTACAACGAGCAGGCCAGGAATTCGACGGAATCGATCCTGGGTGATGCCACCTCTTCTGTGGCTGGGGGCATCCAAGGTCTGGTGAAGGGCACGGAAGACCTTGGCGATGCCTTCGGCAACCTGGCCGGGGATGTTGCCAACTCGATGCTCAGTGCTTTCTCGGAAATCACAGCTCGCTTCCTTGTCATGCAGGCCCTCAAGCTTGCAGGGATCGAAGCTGAGGCAACCGAGACGGTAGCCGCGGAAGGCGTCAAGACCACGGCCAAGCTGACAACGGACGCGGTGACTACGTCCAGCAGTCTGGCATCCATCGGCACAGTGCTTACCGCCAACCTGGCGGCAGCTGCGGAAACTCTAGCCTCTTGGGCTCCTGCGGCGCTTGTGGCGTCCATTGGTACGTTCGGCGCGGCGGCTGTGGTGGGAGGTACCGCGCTCGTCGCGGCCTACGCGCTGCTCAAGGGTTTCTCCGAGGGCGGCTACACGGGTTCTGGCGGGAAGTATGAACCGGCCGGCGTGGTGCACAAGGGCGAGGTCGTCTGGTCACAGGCTGATATCCGTCGTTTCGGCGGAGTGTCCGCGGTCGAGGCGCTTCGCACTGGCAACGTAACGCCCATCACATCCGCGCGCATGGCAGGCGGATCCAAATCCGGCACCACCAGCGCGGCGGGTATGCAGCAAAACATCAACGTCCACAACTACTCCAGCGCTCAGGTAGAGCAGCGCCGCATGCCTAACGGAGACATCGATTTCATTATCCGAGAGGCAACCGACAGGGCTGTGCAAGAGGTAGCCGGGCAGTTCGCGTCAGGCTACGGCGACGTAGTCGACTCCTACGAAGGCGCATATGGTGCCCGGCGATCTGGCGGCTAATCCATAACACGAACCAAAGAGGAATTCAGGATGGACGGTATCAGTAGCGACGCACAGGCCGCCGGCGAAAGCCAAGAAGGGCAATTATCGAGAGAGATTTCGTGGTCCGAGAGACTGGAGCGCATGAGGCTCGCGCTTGACGAGAAGGAAAGGCAAGCCAACCTCTTGCAGCGAAGGCTTGCCCGAATCGAGGAGGCCTTAGGGCTGCCTCCCTTGGTCTAGCGCTTCACGAGTCCTTTGGCGAAAAGCCTTACCGTATCGCTGTCTGCCGGAAGGGCGTAAGCGCGATCGCATTCCTTGACTTCTGCTAGAGCTGTGGCAATCACAGCGTCCAGCGCCTCCTGGCCTTGACTGGTCTTGATGTGCTGGCAGAGGCCAGTAACCAGGCAGCGAACCGATGAAAGCTCGGTGCTCAGCCTGGTAACCATTTCGTGCAGCTCTCTTTCAATATCCGATGGGTTTTCATAGCTCATACGATCTTCCTGTTCAGTATTTATCCAAGCCCCGCCGGCTCCTACACCTCGGGGCGCTTGGAGGATATGACGGAGTGGTCGCAAATAGCCATGACATGAGGAATGGCAATGATTCAATACCCGGCAGAATTGCCACTTCCTCTGCAGGAGGGGTATGGCCTGAGCACGGTTGATCCGATGCGGGCCACCCAGATGACCACTGGGCGCACGCGATACCGGGTCAGGCACAGGTATGTGCCAACCGAGGTGAAGGTCAATTTCAACTTCAGCCAGGAAGAGGCGGCGCTGTTTGAGGGCTGGTATGTCTGGGCGATCAACAACGGCTTCGAGTGGTTCGAGATGCAGTTGCAGACGCCGCTGGGTCTCAAGACCTATCAGGCGCACTTCAAGGGCATCTACCAGGGCCCGGACCTAACCCAGATCACCAGGTGGCGGTATTCGGCGGTTCTCCAGCTTAAGGAGCGCCCGGTCTACACCGAGGACCAGTACCTCGGCGCCTACCTGGGCATGCCGCTGGATCAGTTCAACGGCAACCTTCAATCCATCCTCGAAAAATGGCATACGGATTACTTCGGATGAGCCTGATAGAAGAATGCTACGCCTCGGGGCGCGGTGAGCTTGTCGACACGATCGAGGCGCGGAAGGAGGGTGGCACGGTCTCCCACCTGTACTGCTCGGGATGGGAAGACCGGGTGTGCACCACCGAGGACGGCCGCACGCTGACGTTCATCGCGATGGCCATGGACCTGGCCCTGCCGAAGAACGACAACAGCGCATTCCAGAATCTGGTGCTGGGCCTGGACAACGTGACCGGCGAAGTGCAAGAGATCGTCGAGGAAGCCAAGTCGGCCGACGACCGCTTCATCATCACCTTCCGGCGCTACCTGGCCGAAGACCTGTCGTTCCCGCAAGAGCGGTACCGCATGACGCTGCTCAGTCGTGAATATGAAGACGACGTGGCGAAGCTCACCGCTGGCTTCTTCGACCTGCTCAACACCAACGGTCTGCGCACCGTGCTGACCACCTCTCTTGCACCTGGCCTGAAGTACATCTGACCATGATCGAGAAATTCATGCGCGCCCCGTATCGCGAGGGTGCACGGGGGCCTATTGCCTTCGATTGCTGGGGGCTGTGCCGGGCGATCCGTCACGACTTGTTCGGTCTGCCATGGCTCCCATCCTTGGGAGCGGTTGGCAAGGACAAGATCCGAGAAAACACCAAGGCCTATCGCAGCCTCCGTCAGGCGATGGAGGAATGCGCTCCGGAGCCTGGAGCCATTGCCGCAGTGCTGCGTGGGAACGCGCTTCTGCATGTCGGCACGGTCCTCCTGAGCGAAGGACGGCTGAAGGTGCTGGACACAAACCCCGGCGGCGCCTGCCTCCGGACAACTGGCGACTTTGAAGCCGCATATCCCAGGGTGGTGTACTACCGATGACCGTCGAGTTCTATCCGAACAAGATGTCTAACACTGCTCCAATGGGCATGTGGAAGACCGACCGCCGAATCACCATCGAAGAGTGGCTGAAATCTTTGGCGCCTTCGTATGAGCGCCGCGAGAGCCCGCCAATCAGCGTGGTACTGAACGATGAGGTGATCGAGCAGCACCTGTGGCACAAGGTGAAATTCAAGCCTGTCGACTTGTTGCAGATCTATCGGGAGCCGAAAGGTCTGGAGCAGGCCTTCATGGGGTTCACCCTTTTTGCTGGGGTGAAGGCATTCGCCAAGCTGGTTATGCCCAAGATGCCCGGCATGCCATCCAGCGCCGGCACTCAGCAGGGCGACCCCCTGACCGAAGCCAGCGCCAAGGGCAACAAGGTCAAGCTGGGGGAGCCGGTGCGCCAGATCGCAGGGCACCAAAGGGTCTATCCGTCGTATCTGACCCAGCCCCGCCGGGCGCATGTCGCTCCGCGTGACCAGCGCGTTGAAATGCTGCTGTACATCGGCGAGGGCGAGTACGACGTGCCGCTGGCCAAGGTGAAGGTGGGCGAAACCCCGCTGATCTCCCTGGGCGCCGACGCGACGTTCACGATCTATCCGCCAGGTGCCGACCTGTCGGCAGATCCTGCTCACATCAACTGGTTCAACGTGCCAGAGGTAGGGGCAAGCTCCAGCGGCTCGGCCGGCCTGGAACTGACCATGGCCACCGACCTCACCAGGTCGGCCACGGCTTCGGCGTACCAGTTCGTCGGCGATACGATCAGCGTGCCGGCCGGCTCGGGCCAGTTCCCGGCCGACTGGTCGAACGGCATCATCGTTCGGGTGCTTGCGCCGTATACCTACACGGTGATCGACGGTGGCGCAGGCCGTGACATCATCCGTGGCCCGCTGGAGATGCTGAATCCCACGGCTGGGATGCTCATTGAGGTGGCCGGGGCGAATGCTGGCCTATACGTGGTCAACAGCTACACGCCATACAGCCCTGGCGTACCGGCCAACCCCGGCACCGCGTCGACGCTGACCGGCTCGGCCGCGCCCAGCAGGTACGACTTCGACGTCACGCCTTTGAGCTTTAGCCTGGTACGGGGCGCGTCCACCTACCCGGTGACGCTGAACACCGCTACAACCGATCTCACTGGCCTGGTATCCGCACTGAATACCCAGCTCAGCGGGACGCCATTCCAGGCGCAGCAGAGCAGCGGTATGGTGCGCTTCGTTGAGCTAACGCCGTTCGCCGGCCAGGCCATCACGGCGACCGGCGTATCCACCATCCTGGGATCGTCTCCGGTCGGGGTGACTGGCACGGCCACGACCAGTGCCATTCCCGAGCAGCCAGCGGAAATGACGCTGGACTATGACGGAGGCTCCCCTGTGGTGGGCCTCGCACTGGGCCAGGGCCTGGCAACCATCGGCCCGCGCGGGCTGCGGTACCGGATCACGGCCTTCAGCACGAGCTTGCTCGAGGTTGAGCGCCTGACCTCGTCAGGATCGACTGATGCAGGCTGGCCTGGCTTCAACGCTATGCAGACGGTGAACGGCCTAATCACGCTGGACGCCTCGAACCTGCAGGGCGGGTACCGTGGGCCATTCGCCTGCTGCCCGGATAACGAGAAGGTCACCGAGCTGGAGTGGACGGTCACCTACGCCAACGGCCTGGCCGGTATCGGTCGGGAAGGGCAGATTTACGAGATTCCGACCTACTACGTGTTCGAGTACCGCGACATGGACGTGGCCGGCGCCTGGACTGTGCTCGAGCAGATGAACTACGGCGGGTCGCTGGATGCGCAAGGGTTCACCGGGCGCGTCGCGCTTCCCTATGCGATGCGTGCCGAGGCCAGGGTGCGCAAGCTCTACAAGGACCGCCCTGGCCGGATCAACGATGAAGCGAGGGATGACGCAACCTGGACAGACCTGCGCGGGCGCATGCAGAACTCGCCCACCAGCTACCCAGGACTGACGGTCATAACCTGCAACATCCGTGGCGGTGACCGGCTTTCTGCGCAATCGGAGAGCCAAGTCAGCGTCGAGGCAACCCGTATCCTGCCGCTGATGGAGGGCGGAACCGGGCCAAGCCGCGACATCGTGCCTTGGTGCATCTACCAGCTGAAGCAGCGCGGGTATACGGATGATGATCTGGATCTGCCCGAGTGGCAGGCTTTCCACAACATCTGCGTTGCCCGCGGCGACACCTACGACGAGACGCTTGAGTCGACGATCACGGTCAAGGACATGATCAACAACGCTCTGGCGTGCGGGTTCGGCGAGTTGGTGACGTTCCGGGGTCTGCTGCGCCCGGTTCGGGATAGCGCCCGGGCAGCGTTCGACGTGACCTACGGCCCGAAAACCCAGACCTACTCTCCGCAGAACATGACCAAGATGTTGAAGATCAGCGGCGCCATGCCATCGATCAACGACTTCGACGGCGTGGATGTGGAGTTCTTCTCGCGCACCACCTGGGCGTGGGAGACGGTCGAGTGCCGTTGGCCTGGTGACCTCGGCACCAAGGTCGAGAAAATCAAGATGCCTGGAGTCAGCGACAGAACCAGGGCCTGGCGTGTCGGCATGCGCCGGCGTGGTCACCAGAAGTTCAGGACCGACATTTACACCTGGGAAACCGAGATGGACGGCAGCAACAGCGGCTACTTGAGCTTCGCGGCCGTTGCGGATGACGCGCCAAAGCGGTGCCAGAGCGCGATTCTTCTGGCCTTCGAGGTGACTGGGTCGGGAACGCTGCTGACCTCGTCGGAGCCGCTGGACTTCAGCGCCGGCGGCGAGCACCGAATCGGCGTGCGCAAGCTGGACGGCACGTTGTCAGGTCCATGGACCGCCACGCAGGTTGACCAGTACACCGTCCGGGTCGAAGAGCTCGACTTCACGCCAGTAGTTGATGGCCCGCTGGAGCCGCCGCATATCCTGTTCGGTCCGGCCGCGCGCTGGGCCTACCCGGTGCTGATCACCAGTTCCGACCCAGCCAACGGCAATACGGCGATGAAGGGCATGCCCTACGACGCCCGCGTGTACACCTACGACGACCAGTTCCCGCCGGCATGACGCCGCAGCAGTTACCAAGCCCGCCCCAGTGCGGGCTTTTTTATTGAGGAAACAATATGACCGGCGCAGAGTCGCTGCAGCTCTTCCAGGAGCTTGTGGCCAATGGCAATGAGCTATTTCTGTCCGATGAGGACTTTGTCGTTATCAATGGCGTCACCAAGCCGACGCTGAAGAAGATTTACACCGAGTTTCTTGCCAGCAAGAACAGCTACCCAACCATCGCCGATGGCCTTGCGGCTACGAGTGGAACTGGCACGCAGAACAGGTTTTTCACGGTACCCTCGCTCGGTAGAACCTATGAGACCCGTTATCGCAACGATGCGGGCGTGGCTGTGGAAATGGGACGTGTTTCCAGTGCTGAGGCCGTTGAGTCAATCAACGGGTTGATCGCTGCTAGCTACAGCGACACCGAATACGTGTCAATCCTGACGGAGGAGCGCGCCAAGCTAGGATCAATCACCGAGCAAAGCTTCAACGTGCCAGGCTTTACCGTCTCCAGCGACAAGTCCTTCACGTTTATCGGTGACGGTGAGGGCGGAACCGTTCTGTATGCCGATGGCAATGTTTTTCGGCTGGGCCCTTTGGAGGTGCGTTACAACGACCTGCCAGGCATCACGCTGACCACTGAAGAAGACGAGGTTCTTTGGGATCCGACTGCTCAAGATGCTGCATCTTCAGAGCAGGCCGTGCCATTCGAAGGCGGCCTGTTGTTCCACAACACTATCGCAGTGCCCGAGCAAGGCGATATGTCGATCCATATCAGCAACCTATTGGTCCACCGCGACCGATTTGAATCTGTAGTGGCAGCAGTCGACAGCATGGACACCAGCGCCATGAGCGAGGGGAAGGTGCTGCGCATCAAAGGTGGTGCCTTCGGGGGTAAGGCCGCTCTGCGGATGCGGTCTACTGGCAGCCCAGACACTCGCATGTCGATGCCGCTCACCTTGCTGAACGTGCCCCAACAATCATCGCCAACCCCCATTAAGGTGCTCTTGATTGGCGACAGCATCGTCAACCGCCAGGGCAGCATGCTGCTGAAGAAGTACCTTCAGGACCTAGGCTTTGCCCCGACCATGATCGGTACACTCAAAGGCTCGTCGAGCCCCACGGATAACGAGGACATGACCGGTGAATACGGTGAGGGGCGCGAAGGCTGGGAGACTGGCGACTTCACGGCTGACATCATCGACCGCCTGCAGATTGTTCCGCCTGGAACAGAAGACACCTACAAGAACATGGGGAAGAGCGAGAAGCAGCGCAAGAACCCGTTCGTGAGGGCAGCGACCGAATCCGACCCGGCCGACATTGTGCGTAACGGTTACGTGTTCGACCCGGCGTTCTACCAGTCTCGCTTCACGCTGGAGACCCCTGACGTTGTGATCAACGCACTGGGCACCAACAACGTGCGTGACCGGGCTGCGGATGAGATCGGCGGCCAGATTTATGCTGACGACATGCTGATCTACAAGCAGATCCATGCGGCGTGGCCCAATGCGCGAATCGTTCGGTCGCTCCCGGGCACGGCGTTCACCAGTCAACGGAATGACCTTTGGGTCACCCATTACGCGCCGATGATTCGGGCGATGCGCAAGGCCATCACCGACTACGCGAGCAGCAAGGTTTACATGGCTCCGACCTGGGCTCACGTCAGTTCAGAGGCCGGCTATCCGCTTGCCGCCTCGACACCAGACGCGGATGGATTCATTTCCGGCAACTTCCTCAACTTCATTCATCCCGAGGGCGCGGGCCGGCTTGGCCTGTATGAAGCCCTGGCAGCCTACGTTGCAGCCGCGGCACTCGAACTTCACTGACATCAAGGATCACACATGGGCGTTCAACTGATTGCGCAAAACTCCACTGCCCCCTGGAATACCAAGGTGGTTCCGCCTATTACTCGAGGGCTTGAGGGTTGGTTTACGCTGGACACCGACGCTCGGCGCTTCGGTTTCAACCGTGCCCCGGGCAAGCCTGACGCGATTATCGTCGGCGCGCCGACTGCGTTCGCCAGCCACGGGCGATTCAAGGGCAATGTGAACTACCTGCAGACCCAGGTTGCCGACAGCGACGAAATGACGTTGATCATCGTAGGCAAGGCCGCCAACCCGCTGGTCGCTGGCGTGGATTCTGTATTTCTAGCCGGTGCTCACATCGGGCCTGTTTCATCGCCAGGGTTCACCGGTAACGCTTCGGGTGTAAACCTGTTCCTTGATCATCCATCACTGTTCAAGGGATCGTCATCTCGGGATTCAGGTTCTGGCACCTCCAGCACGACCACGCTTTCCGCGAACGGAACGCCAACCAACGGCTGGGCGATCCGGAGCATCCGAGCCAAGTCTGGGCTCGCAACTGTCTTAGTCGATCACACTGCAGGAGTAAAGGTCACCGGCGCAGTCACAACTCCCAGGGTGCTGACTGGAAACCGTTACCGGATTGGTTCTGCAACCACTGGGTTCACCGGCGAAAGTGATATCACCCTTGCCGCTTTCCACTCGGTATTCCTGACAGACTCGGAGGTTGAGGCTCAATTGGTCCCAATCGTCAAGCGCATGGTTCGCTTGGGAATACTCGGCTAGCCATGTGATTGGAGTACAGCAACCGCCTTGAGCGGTTTTTTTGTGCCTGAAATTCATGCAGCCCGCCATGCGCGGGCTTTCTTACACCTGGAGAAACCATGTCCACACCCCGCGGCGTCCGCAACAACAACCCCGGCAACATCGATTTCAACCCACGCAACGCCTGGCAGGGGCAGCTCGGCCTGGAGGTCGGCGTGGCCATCCCACGCTTCGCCCGGTTTGATCAGGCTGAGAATGGCATCCGTGCCTTGGGAAAGCTGCTGCTCAACTACCGGGGCAAGGATGGCATGCCCGGTGTAGGCCGCCCCGGCATCGATACCCCGTTGGAGTTCATCAGCCGCTGGGCGCCATCAAGCGAGAACAACACCCTGGCGTATGCGCAGGCCATTGCCAGGCGCCTCAGCGTGGGCGTCCGCGACTCCATCGACATCTCCAAGCGCGCCGTTCTGCGTGAGGCCGTCGTGGGCATCATCATCCATGAGAACGGCGGCAACCCCTACAAGGCCGAAGTGATCGAGGAAGGTATTCGGCGGGCGCTGGCGTGAACTGGCTGGCTGCGGTACCAGCCTGGTGCTGGTGGCTGATCGCCCTGGTGCTGGTGGCTGGGACCCAGGAAATTCGCGTGGGAGCGGGAAAATCGGAAGCGTCGGTCGCATGGTCGGAGCTATCCGACTTCCGCTTGCAGGTGGCTGAGCGCGACCGGCGCGCCGCGGCTCAGAGCAGAACTGAAGAGCGGCGCCGCCAGGCCGTGGCGGACGAGGAGGGCGAGAGTGCACGACAGGAACTGGAACTGGCCCAGGGCCGTGCCGCTGCTGCTGAGTCTGCTGCTGGCGGGTTGCGCGGGGAGATCAAGCGACTGCGGGATGGCCACCGAGCCACCTGCGATACCATCGCTACCCAGCAGCGCCAGGCAGGAGAGTCTGCCGTCGTGGTGCTCGGGGGATTGCTTGAAGAGTCTGACCGAATGGCGGGAGACCTCGCGAAAGCGCTTGAGCGAAGTCGAATAGCCGGCCTGGCGTGCGAGTCGATCTATAATGGCCTTACCAAGTGAAAAGGTCGTCGGCATGAAGCCAAAGCAGCCAGAAGTCCTAATGCCTGATCACCCCATGTACACCGACGCCGTGGACGCCATGAAGCGTTATCACGACGCTCAGGTGGCTGGCAGGCCAGCCGACGAAGTCGAGCGGTTGCGGCTGATCGCTGAGTCTCAGTTCCAGGCGGTAACCGACTACCAGCTCAAAGCGTTAGGCGGCCCTGCTGGCCCGGTTCACTAACTGGGTTGATCAGTTCGGCGCCTTGATTACGCACATTGCCAACGGTCATGCTAACTCGGTACCACTCGAAGACCTCGGCCGGCTCGCCCAGGTTGAGCACCAGTTGCTCTGCATGCTCGTTTGATATTCCTGCCGCGATCCACTCGTGCGCCAGCTCTGGCGATAACACGACAGGTCGGCGGTCGTGCACATCGACCATGCCGCCCTGGGCGTCGGCGGTGATGATGACGAACCCGTCATGCTCGCCACCGGAGAATTGGCCAATCGACGCGCAAAGGGCAGGGCGCCCGTCCCGACGTCGGATGTAGTAGGGCTGCTTCTTCGGCCCGCCCTCGTTCACCCATTCATACCAGCCATCGATAGGCGTTATAGCCCGGTTTGGCCAGATTGACCGGAAGAATGGGCCGTGCGCCACTTTCTCCACCCGGGCGTTGATCGGCGCAGCACGGTCGGTTGCCCAGTGCGGCCGCCATCCCCACCTCACCAGGTCCGCCCGAGGGCCTGCGTCATCCACCCGCAGCACCGCCACAGGCGTGGTCGGCGCGACGTTGTACCTGCCAAGCGGCTGTTCCCCTACATTGTTCTTCCAGGCCTCTGGCAGGCTCAGGGTCTCAACGAAGTCGTGTATGCCTCGGTACTGGCTCAGCCTTCCACACATGCGCGGCCCTCCTGCCTGAGCAAACAAGCATAGTCCGCTGAGCGGTACTGGCGCGTTTGCGTTTCCTGATGCTGAAATACTGTATTCATATACAGTATTTGGTGCAACATGTACTTCCTCCTCGTTCGCCGCCGTGTGAATGGCGTAGCCATCCCTTCCGATCAGCTGAGGAAGGTCCAACCCCTGCGGGCTGACATCCACATCGGTGACCACCACAGTGAGCCGCTGGGCCGGGTTTCGACCCAGGCCTGGGTTTTCAATCCGTCCCCCGGGCCCGACATCATCCCCCGGCTGCACGACGCCAAGCTCAATGGCATGGCCCAGCTCGGGATCAACATCAACGGTGTCGAGGAAATCGATGGCGTTCTGTATGCCCAGTCGTGGTGGTGCCGGGCGGTGGGCGATTATGGCAACTGACCTGCCGCAGGCCTGGCTTGATGAGCTGAACGACCAATTCGCGCTGATTACCGATCCCGAGGGGCGCGCCGCCGTGCTTGATGAGATGGCCTATGCCGCGCGCCGGCGGCGAGAGGTCGATGACGGCGACCTGGTCGACATGCTGGAGATCGTCGAGTCGGCAAGGCTATGGGCGCTCCAAGGGAACGAGTGATAGACCACCAATCAATCCTTTGGTGGCAGCACCATATCGGCCCAGGTCTGCATCATGTCGCGGCGCTGCTCTATATATGTGGCGTGGTTGTACACATCACGGATGGCGCTGCTGTCGGCGTGGGCAAGTTGACGCTCGATCCAGTCCTTGTTGTAGCCACGGCTGTTCATCTCCGTTGAAAACAAGTGCCTGAACCCATGGGGCGACTGCCGGCCGGTATAGCCGCAACGATCCAGCAGGTTTACCGCGTAGTTGATGCCGATCGGCCGTACCGCGTCAGACCGGTTTGGGAACACATACTTCATCCCGCCTGAGATCGGCAGCATGGAGCGTAGAATTTCCAGGGCCTGGCGCGACAGCGGTACCACATGGTCGCGGCGCATCTTCATCTTGGCGGCCGGTATCGACCAGGTCGCTGTGTCCAGGTCGATCTCCGCCCATTCAGCTTTGCGAACCTCAGCCGGCCGGCAGGCTGTGAGGATCAGCAGTTTGGTGGCCCACTGCAGTTGCAGCCCTGACTGGCTTTCCTCGATGGCCTTGATGATGGTCGGCATTTCCGAGAAGGCGAGGAACGGCCTGTTTTTGTGCGGGGCCATCCTCTCGGTGACAGTGTGCATTTCCGCCGTGGGGTTGTTCTCGATCATTCCGGTGGCGATCGCATACCGAAAAATCTGGCCAATCCACTGCCTGGTCTTTACGGCCGTGGTCACCGAACCTCGGCGCTCAATGCGGCGAATCAGCGTGATCACATCGGACCGCTTGATCGAATCGATCTGACGCAGGCCGAACGCTGGCAGCACATCCAGCTCCATCGCATTCGAAATGATCTTGACCGTCGATTCGGTCAGGCTTCCCTTCCTGAATTCCAGCCACTCGTCGTAGACGCGGCGGAATGTCCTCTCCTGGGCGCCAAGGCGCTCTGTCTTCTTCATCCTCCTTGATTCGCGTGGGTCTTTTCCCTGCGCAACCTCTTCGCGCGCCTCGTCCCTTCGCGCACGTGCCTCCTTCAAACCGATCTCTGGGTAGGTCCCAAGGGAAATCCTGGCCTGCTTGCCGAGCCAGGTGAACCTGAAATGCCAGCTCTTTACGCCGGTTTCGGCGATGTACAGCGTGAGCCCTAGCGAGTCCGCAAGGGTGTAGCCCTTTTCCCGGGGCTTGGCCTGCCTGGCCGCGGTGTCCGTGAGCGCCACTAGTACATTGCCTCTCGCTGTGTGTTGGATGTACTGGATGATGTACTACGTTTTTGGGATTGGGAAGGTACAGCGTGGTACGAGGCGATACGCCAATGGCGCCGCATTCAGGGCGCCATGGCTGTCTATGGTATCGCTCGGTTTTCGGCGGGAATCCACTGTGGAATCCTTGAAGATTTCCACGCTGTCATAACTCTGTGTGAATCAATAATGCGCGCAGTTTACCAGTTTGACTCAATCTCTTCAGCGCCTATCAGATCGAGCGCCGCCCGCGCGGCGCATCGCGGATAAATCCGCTCCTACATTTGTTGCAACGTGCCGAACCTGTGACGCCATGGTTGCCCGCCCTGGTGCATGTCTTGAGTCTTGCAAACCGGCTGACAACCATGGCCTGTCAGGCATGGCCACGTTGCAACAAATGTAGGAGCGGATTTATCCGCGATGCGCCGCGCGGGCGGCGCTCGATCTGACAGGCAACCAAAATCCCAAGGCAAGCATCCGTCAGCGCCATGCGCCTGGCCGCTCATCGCCCCATTGCAAACCGGCTGCGCTATCATGCCGCCAGCTGTTTTCAGGTTGAATTAAGGCCCGCGGGTTAATCTTAACCCCGTAGACAACTTGCACAGTTCTCAGGAGAGAAGAACGATGAAAACCTTGACTGCCCTGTTCACCGCCGCCGCCCTTGCCTTCGGTGCCAATGCCGCCTTCGCCAAGGACGTGCAGCCCGATGAAGTGGTCAAACTGGTCAATGCCAAGACCATCAAGTCGCTGGACGAACTCAAGGCCACCGCCGTGGCCAAGCACCCGGGTGCCACCGTCACCGATTCCGAGCTGGAGGACGAGTACGGCCGCTACATCTACAAGGTCGAGCTGCGCGACACGCAGAACGTCGAATGGGACGTGGCGCTGGACGCCAAGACCGGTGAAGTACTGAAGGACGAGCGGGACAACTGATGATCCACTTACCGCGGCCAGCGCGTTACCTCGCGCTGGCGCTGCTGGCCGTGTGTTCCCTGGCCGCTGCCCGCGACCTCGACCAGGACGAAGCCCTGAAGCTACGGCAGAAGGGCGTTATCTTGCCACTCGAACAGTTGCTGGAAACCGCCCTGGGGCGTTACCCCGGGGCGCGTTTGCTGGAAGCCGAACTGGAAGAGGACGACGATCGCTACGAATATGAAGTTGAGTTGCTGACGGCTGAAGGTGTGGTGCGCGAAATCAAGCTCGACGCCAGCACCGGCGCACTGCTCAAAGACGAGGAAGACGACTGAATGCGCCTGTTGCTTGTCGAGGACAACGTACCGCTGGCCGATGAGCTGATCGCCGGCCTGCAACGCCAGGGCTATGCCGTGGACTGGCTGGCCGATGGCCGTGACGCGGTGTACCAGGGCCAGAGCGAACCTTACGACCTGATCATTCTCGACCTCGGCTTGCCAGGCTTGCCGGGCCTGGAGGTGTTGGCGCAGTGGCGTGCCGGTGGCCTGGCCACGCCTGTGCTGATCCTGACCGCCCGCGGTTCGTGGGCCGAGCGTATAGAGGGGCTGAAGGCCGGGGCCGATGACTACCTGAGCAAGCCCTTTCACCCCGAAGAGCTGCAACTGCGCATCCAGGCCCTGTTGCGCCGTGCCCGTGGCCTGGCCAACCAGCCGAAGCTGGAAGCGGCCGGCCTGCACCTGGACGAAAGCCGGCAGTGCGTCAGCCGTGATGGCGTGGATATCCAGCTGACCGCCGCCGAATTCCGCCTGCTGCGCTACTTCATGCTGCACCCGCAGCAGATCCTGTCCAAGAGCCACCTGGCCGAACACCTCTACGACGGCGAGACCGAGCGTGATTCCAACGTTCTGGAAGTGCACGTCAACCACCTGCGCCGCAAGCTTGGCCGCAGTGTCATCGAAACCCGCCGCGGCCAAGGCTACATCTACGCCGGGAGCGGCGAGTGAAATCGATCCAGGCGCGTCTGAGCCTGGGTCTGGTTGCCGTGCTGGTGGTGGTTGGCGTGGTGCTGGCGCAACTGACCTTATGGCTGTTCGAAGCCGGCCTGCAGCGCTACCTGGAGAACGGCCTGCGCAAGGAAAGTGAAAACCTGCTGGTGGCCCTGGTGCGCGGGCCGTCCGGTTTGCAGCTGGACGAAAGGCGGATTTCGGCGGCCTATCAGCGGCCGTTCTCGGGTTACTACTTCCGCATCGATTTCGACAATGGCGCCCTTCAGCAGAATACATGGCGCTCACGCTCGTTGTGGGACCTGGATATGCCCAAGCCCGCCGCACCGGGCCTTTCCGACAGCCATGAACTTGGCCCTGAAGGCCAGCAGTTGCTGGCCTTGCGCGCCGACTACCGGCGCTTGGGCCAGGACATTTCAATCAGCGTGGCGCAGGACTACTCACCGGTACGTGAAGGTTTCCGCCGCCTGCAACAGATCGGCCTGGGCATGGGCCTGATCGCGTTGATCCTGGTGCTGGTGTTACAGCGCATTACCGTAACCCGCTCGCTACGGCCCCTGGAGCGGGCCCGCCAGCAGATTGCCCAGCTGCAGCAGGGCCAGCGTTCGCAGCTGGATGCCGAAGTGCCCAGCGAACTGGCGCCGCTGGTGGGGCAGATCAACCATTTGCTCAGCCACACCGAAGACAGCCTGCGCCGCTCGCGCAATGCCTTGGGCAACCTCGGCCATGCGCTGAAGACCCCGCTGGCGGTGCTGCTGAGCCTGGCGTCCAGCGAGCGCCTGAAGGATTTACCCGAGGTGCGTGCGCAGATGCGTGAGCAGCTGGAGCAGATTCAGCAGCGCCTGGCGCGTGAGTTGAACCGTGCGCGCCTGGCAGGTGATGCGCTGCCGGGGGCGCAGTTCGATTGTGATGCCGAGTTGCCGGGGTTGCTCGGGACCTTATGCATGATCCACGGCGAGGGGCTGCTGCTGGCCAGTGATGTGACACCGGGGTTGCTGTTGCCGTGGGACCGGGAGGACGTGCTGGAGCTGCTGGGCAACCTGCTGGACAACGCCTGCAAATGGGCGGACAGCGAGGTGCGCCTGGGTATTGCATCGGATACCGAGGGTTATCGGCTGTGGGTCGATGACGATGGGCCGGGTGTTCCCGAGGGGCAGCGGCAGCAGGTGCTGGAGCGCGGTTCGCGGCTGGATGAGCAGGTTGACGGGCATGGCCTGGGGCTAGGAATTGTGCGCGATATCGTTGAGGCCTGGGGGGGGCGGTTGGCGCTGTCGGAAAGCCCTCAAGGCGGGCTGCGGGTGATTATCGAACTACCGCGCAAGGCTCGATAGAGCCGTGCCGAGATTCCCTGTGGGAGCGGGCTTGAACGCTTCCACATGGCTCGCATCCTTTCAAGGCAGGCAAAGAACCTGTAGGAGCGGCCTTGCCGGGGCGCCGGACCGGTCGGATGGGCTGCGAAGCAGCCCCGGCAATTTGTGCATCTTCGCGGAAACCCTGGGGCTGCTTCGCAGCCCATCCGACCGGTCCGGCGCCCCGGCAAGGCCGCTCCTACAAGGGCCAGTGCTGATCAGAAAAGATATGCAAGACAGTTGTTCCCACAGGGTATTGCGCACCCATGCCAGATCACCACTGCAAAAAAATTGCAGTACAGGCGCATTTTTTTGAATTAGCCCAATTCCGCCCCGCCCGGCAAAATCCGCCCACGAAACCCTGCGGTTTCCATCTCTCCATGGACGGAGCCCCTTGTGCTATTGCATGCGCAATACGAGGCCCAGGCCAGCTCGGCTGGGCTTTCTTTTAAATCAGAAAAACCAAAGATCCCGATTACTTAAATGTCTGCCTCGCGTTCCGAAAGTCGTCTGCAGCGGCTGTTGCCGGCGCCCCTGAATATCCCCCCCAAAGAATGGTTGCGTGCCGGTATCGGCGCGTTGCTTGGCCTGTTCCTCGCCGGCTGGCTGACCAGCATGGCCTATGGCCCGGGCATTGCCCTGCACCTGCTTGGCCCGCTGGCTGCCTCTGCCGTGCTGGTATTCGCCGTGCACTCCGGCCCGCTGGCGCAACCCTGGCCGGTGCTGGGCAGCTATGCGCTGGCCGGTGCAGTCGGCCTGGCCATGCGTCAGGGCTTCGGCCCCGAACTGTGGGTAGCTGCTGCCGCATTGTGCATCTCGATTCTGGTGATGTGCCTGCTGCGCTGCCTGCACCCGCCCGGTGGCGGGGTGGCGGTGAGTGCGGTGCTGGCCGACTCGGGGCTGACTGCCATGGGGGACCACCTGCTGGAACCGGTGCTGCTCAATGCGTTGATCCTGGTAACGGTGGCAATCCTCTATAACCGCCTGACCGGCGTGCGCTACCCGAAAGGCGCGGTACCGCGCAAAGACCTGCACCACACCCATGACCCGCTACCCAGCGAGCGCGTGGGCATCCGCAGTGAAGACCTTGATCAGGCCCTGGAAGAGCTGGGCGAGTTCGTCGACGTCACCCGGGACGAGCTGGAGCGCATCATCCTCGCCACCGAGCAGCACGCCTTGCAGCGCAGCCTGGGCGGTATTACCGCAGCGGCGGTAATGTCACGCGATGTGCAATTCGCCAGCCCCGACACTACCTTGGAGCAGGCCTGGAAAATGCTCGCCAGTCACCACCTGAAAACCTTGCCGGTGCTGCAGCACGGCAAACTGGTAGGCATCGTCAGCCTCAGCGACCTGGTCGGCCCGGCCATGCAGCGTGGCCGTTTCAGCTGGCGCGGGTTGTTCGGCCGCAAGGTGGTGCGCATGGAGCAGGTGATGAGCCGGCGGGTGGTCAGCGTCAGCAGCCAGCACCCACTCGAGCGCCTGCTGCCATTGCTGTGCGAACAAGGCCTGCATTGCCTGCCAGTGCTCGACGCCGACAAGCTGGTGGGGGTGATCACCCAGACCGACCTGATCGCCGGCCTCAAGCGTCAGCTGCTCAGCAAGGCCGAGGCTTCAGATAACCGGGTCCCAGCGTTGTGACCAGTCACTGGCGCCAGCGGCCACCAGCCGGCGCAGGATGCTGAAAGCCTGCTGCAACGCTTCGCTGTCGCGCTTGCGCGGGTACACCAGGAACGTCGGGTAGGTGAACTCCGGCGCCTGCGGTACCCGCTCGAAGACCCCGCTGTCGAGGTAGGCCTGCACCACCCGCGTGCGGAAGTAGCCACTGCCGCCCTGATCGAGAATGAACTGCAGGGCCAGCGGCCCGAGGTTGAAGCTCAGTGCCGGGCGCGCGCAGTCGGGCAGGGCGGCATCGTGCTGGCGGCGGAAGGCATCGCCCCAGTCGATGTAGATATACGGCTCGGGCTGATCGACCCGACGCACGCGGATCAGCTTTTCTTCCATCAACTGCTCGACTTGCAAGCCAGGGCCGTAGGTCGGTTGGTACACCAGCGCGGCGTCCAGCAGGCCCATCTCGACCTTGCGCAGCAGCGATTCTCCGTCACTGACCTCACTGCGGATCGCGTGGCTGGGCAGCTCACGGTGCAAGGCGCTGACCCAGTCGAGCATCATCGGGTTGCCCAGGCTCACCTCTCCGCCCACATGCAGCACCTGCTGGCAGCCTTGCGGCAAGGGCAGGTCGCGGCGTGCCGCTTCCCAGGTTTGCACCAGCTGGTTGGCATAACTGACAAACGCCTCACCGTCACTGGTCAGGCTGGCACCGTTGCGGCTGCGCACGAACAACTGGCAGCCCAGTTGCTGCTCCAGGCGCTGTACCCGGGCGGTGATCGCGGTCTGTGACACGAACAGGCGTTCGGCGGCGGCGACCAGGCTGCCGCAACGCACGATTTCCAGGAAGGTACGGGCCTGATCGATGTCCATGGGTTGCTCGGTGGCTGAAGGGGTGGCCTATTCTAGAGGCTTTGCACCGTTATGGGGCGCTTTTGCGTTGTCTGCAAATTTGCAGGTTGGTTGTGACTTTAGTCCCCTGGCGGTGCGGGTGCAGCGGTCCATACTCAAGGTTCGCCCTTCAATAACAACAAGTACCGGGTTCCCATCGATATGAGCTACCAGCACAGCTACGCCCACTCCATTTCCGACCCAACTGCTTTCTGGGCGGAGCAGGCCTCACGCCTGGCCTGGCACCGCAAGCCTGCCATAACCCTGCAAGACAACGCCGACGGCACCCACCGCTGGTTCGCCGACGGCCGCCTGAACAGCTGCTACCTGGCCCTCGATCACCAGATCGAGCAGGGCCGCGGCGAGCAGCTGGCGCTGATCTACGATTCGCCGGTGACCGGTGTGCAGCAAACCTACACCTACCACCAGCTGCGCGACGAGGTGGCGCGCCTGGCCGGCTTGCTGCGCCAGTTGGGGGTGAACAAGGGCGACGGGGTGATCATCTACATGCCCATGGTGCCGCAGGCGGCCATGGCCATGCTGGCCTGTGCGCGGATTGGCGCGGTGCACTCGGTGGTGTTTGGGGGTTTTGCCGCCAACGAACTGGCCCTGCGCATCGACGATGCCCGGCCGACGCTGCTGCTCACGGCATCATGCGGGCTGGAATTCGACCGGGTGATCGAATACAAGCCGCTGGTTGATCGCGCCCTGCAACTGGCCCGGCACCAACCGCGCAATGTGCTGGTGCTGCAACGGCCGCAGGCCCAGGCTGAACTGCAGCCAGGCCGTGACCTGGACTGGCAGGCGGCATTGCACGGCGCCGAGCCGGTGGCCCCGGTCGAGCTGGATGCCGGCGACCCGCTGTACATCATGTATACCTCGGGGACCACCGGCAAACCCAAGGGTATTGTTCGCGAGAACGGCGGCAATGCCGTGGCGCTGTGCTATGCCATGCGCCATATCTACGGCATGCAGGCCGGTGATGTGTGGTGGGGCATTTCCGATGTGGGCTGGGTAGTCGGCCATTCGCTGATCGTCTACGGGCCGTTGATGAGCGGCTGTACCACGGTGTTCTACGAAGGCAAGCCGATTCGCACGCCAGATGCCTCGGCCTATTGGCGGGTGGTGGAACAGTACAAGGTCAATGCGCTGTTCTGCGCGCCCACGGCCATGCGCGCGATCCGCAAGGAAGACCCGGAGGGTGAACTGATCCGCAAGCATGACCTGAGTTCGCTGCGCCAACTGTTCCTGGCAGGAGAGAAACTCGATTCCAGCACCCATGAATGGCTGGAGCGGGTCAGCGGCAAGCCGGTGCATGACCACTGGTGGCAGACCGAGACTGGCTGGCCGGTCACCGCACCGTGTGTCGGGCTGGAAGGCAGCGCGGCCAAACCAGGTTCGAGCAACCGCGCCGTGCCGGGTTATCACGTGCGTGTACTGGATGATGAGGGCCACCTACTTGGCCCCAACCACCAAGGTTCGATCGTGATCGCCTTGCCATTGCCCCCCGGCTGCAGCCAGACGCTGTGGGGCGACCACGAGCGTTACCTGCAGGCGTACCTGCGCACCTACCCTGGCTATTACCACACGGGCGACGGCGGGTATCTGGATGACGACGGTTTCGTCTACATCATGGGGCGCACCGATGATGTGATCAACGTCTCCGGGCACCGGCTTTCCACCGGTGAGATGGAAGACCTGGTGGCGCGCCACCCGGCGGTGGCCGAGTGCGCGGTGATTGGCGTGCATGACGAGATCAAGGGCCAGGTGCCATTGGCGCTGGTGGTGCTCAAGGACGGTGAGGGCATTGCCGAGGCGCAGCTGCTGGTGGACCTGGTGGGCAGCGTGCGTGAGGAGATCGGCCCGTTGGCCTGCTTCAACCGCGTGCGGCGGGTGAAGCGCTTGCCCAAGACCCGCTCCGGGAAGATTCTGCGGGCGGTGCTGCGCAAGATTGCCGATGGGCAGGATTATGTGCCGCCGTCGACGCTGGATGATCCGGCGGTGTTGGGGGAGATTGAAGCGGTGCTGGCGGATTTGCCCCGGGCGGGTTGATGGGTTGCCAGTGCTGGCCCTTTCGCGGCTAAAGCCGCTCCTACATGGAATCACGTTCCCTTGCAGGCGCGGGTTTACCCGCGAATAGGCCGGTCAGGGCAATACGAAGCTAAGGGGCCAGCTGATGCAGCTGCCCCAACCGGCTACGCGTACGCATCAAGTCGGCCAGCGGCCCGCCCAGGCTTTCTTCCAGCGGCCGCTTGCCGATCACCACCACCTGCCGATCCTGGTCATATAACACATCCACCAGGTTGACGAAGCGCTGCTGCGCCGCCAGCGAACATTCCGACAAGTCATCCAGCCCATCAATAATCCACTCATCGTACGCTTGGGCCAGTACCAGGTAGTCGATCACTGCCGTGGCCTTCTCGCAGAGGTCATCAAAGCCAAGCACTACCCGCCGGCCATCAACGGCCAGGGCGCGTAGCGGGCGCTTGTTCACCTCTAGTATCAGCGGCTGCTGCGCAGGCACGTTCAGCGCCTGGCGCTGCGCCGCATTGCCTGGCCACACGTAATGGCCCTGGGTAAAGCGCTGATGCTCGCGGTTGGCCGGCAGGCTACGAAAATCCGTGTCGCCGCCCACTTCCAGCACTTCCATCGCGCTGTTGATCAGGCGGATCACCGGCAGGAAGCGCTCGTGGTACAGCGGGTTGGGCAACAGCCCTTCCGGCGCATAGTTGGAGGTTACCAGCAGGAAAACGCCACGGCTGAACAAGGCCGTGAACAGCCGGGTAAGCAACATGGCATCGCCAATGTCATGCACGTGGAATTCGTCGAAGCACAGCACTTGGCAGTCGCCCACCAGTTCGTCAAGCGTCGCACCCAGTGCGTCGTCCAGCGCGCGGTGGCGGTGCATGCCCTGGTGCAGGCGGGCAAAGAAGTCATGAAAGTGCAGGCGCTTCTTGGCCGCTACCGGCACGGCCTGGAAGAAACCATCAAGCAGCCAGCTCTTGCCCCGGCCAACCGAGCCGTACAGGTACAGGCTGCGTGGCTGCCCTTGCTCAAGCTGCGCCAGTTGCGTGGCCATGCAGTGGATGACCCGGCGCTGGCCGTCGCTGAGCTGATAACCGCGGCTGAGCGCCTTGTCCTCGAACCAGCCGAGCAGTTCGCTCTTTTGAGTGGCGGCGCCGCGCAGGCGTTGGCCAAGCTGGCGCAGCGGGGTGGGGATCCAGGCAGACAAAAGCAACGCTCCTTGGGCGATGGCGGGGCAGCGTGCAGCTTGCCCGAGGGCGGCCATTTTGACTAATACAGAAAGTGCCCGGCAATCATCACTTCTCGCGATAGGTTCGGCCGTCCTGTGCGCCGGCGGGCTAGGCCTTGCGCTCCAGTTGGCGTTCTATCATGTACTTCACCGCCAGGCGCCGCTCTTTCAAGTGGCGCAGGTCTTCGTCAACGAAGTTGCCAGCCGAGATCGACTCGGCGGCCAGCACCTGGTTGTCGATGTCCACGTATTCGTCCAGCAAGCGGTCCAGCGCCTTGTCCTGCTGACGGCGCTGCTGGACGATCTCGCGGGGGTAGTGCAGGTCCTGGTAGAGGTCGTGGGAGACAGGCATGGGGTCCTCCTTGGTCTATGCAAATGGCTCATCTGATTGGAAGGGAGGAAAGCGATTGTGTTGAAGCGAAGCGGGGGGGAAAGCGACGGACGGTCAGCCTGATCTGGTGAAAATGACTAAGCCGCTGTTTTTTGACAATTTTTTTTGCTCAGGGGGTTCACAGGCTGAAACTTTGTTGTTAAAGTGCCGCGCATTCCAAGACAACAAGCAAACAAGCAGTTGTCACCTACTTGGAATTGTCAGAGCAGCAAATGCTGCATCCGATACAGGGGCGTCGCCAAGCGGTAAGGCAGCAGGTTTTGATCCTGCCATGCGTTGGTTCGAATCCAGCCGCCCCTGCCATTTTCCAGTTTCAAACGTATATTGCCCGGTGCTTGGATTGATAAGCGCTGGGTTTTGTCGTTTCCGGTTTTTACTGCCATTCCCGGCCCCTGTTGTAGGAGCGGCCTTGTGTCGCGATCGGGCTGCGCAGCAGCCCCAAGATTGCAGTCACAGCACAAAGTGCCGGGGCTGCTGCGCAGCCCGATCGCGACACAAGGCCGCTCCTACAGGGGGGCGCGCCATTTCAGTCTATCCGGTAACCCCCAGCATCTCGTTCAGCACCCGCGCCAGCTCATCGGCCTGCACCGGCTTCTGCATCACCAGGCTGCCTGGCAGCTCCAGCCCCTCCAGCTCCGCATAACCGGTGAGGAACAGCACCGGCAAGCGCGGATAGCGCTCGCGCGCCGCCAGCGCCAGTTGCGCACCATTGAATTCTGGCATGGCGAAGTCGGTCAGCAACAGGTCGATCTGGTCATCCAGCAGTGCCAAGGCTTGCTCGCCGCTGTGCGCCTGGCGCACCTGGTAACCATACTGGCGCAGTACATCGCCGAGCATGTCGCGCACCAAATGGTCATCATCCACCAGCAGCACGGTGCGGTTATCGCCGTTTTCGCTGATCGACTGGCTGAGCCGCGGCGTTGCAGGTTCGTTGAGCATTGCTTCTTTCACTGCCGGCAGGTACACCGCCACCTCGGTGCCGCGCCCCGGCGTGGTGTCGATACGCACGCCACCCCCGGACTGCTTGGCAAAGCCGAACACCTGGGCCAGGCCCAGGCCGGAGCCCTTGCCGATGTCTTTGGTGGTGAAAAACGGCTCGAACACCTTGCCCAGCACCTCGTCACTCATGCCACAGCCGGTATCGCGGATACTCAGCATCACGTATTCGCCCGGGTCTGGGTCTTCCGGGCGTTGCGGGCGAGCATCGATGCGGGTGTTGCGGGTCACCAGGGTCAGCTGGCCGCCGTCCGGCATGGCATCGCGGGCATTGATCGCCAGGTTGAGGATGATCATTTCGGTCTGGGTCGGGTCGGTCAGTGCCTGCCACAGGCCCGGGTCCAGGTCCAGGCGCACCGAGACATTGCCGCCCAGGGTCCGGCGTAGCAACTCTTCAAGGCCGGCCAGGGTGCGGTTGAGGTTGAGTGGTACCGGCTCCAGACGCTGGCGGCGCGAAAAGGCCAGCAACTGCGAGGTCAGCTTGGCGCCGCGCTCGCCTGCTTCGCGGACATGCGTGAGGCGTGTGCGCGCCTTGTCCAGGTCGCCCTTGGCCAGGTCGCGCTCCAGAAAGCTGGCGCCAGTAAGAATCACCGTCAGCAGGTTGTTGAAGTCGTGCGCCACACCGGCGGTCAGCTGGCCTACCGCTTCCAGGCGCTGCATCTGTTGCAATGCCGCCTCGATGCGTTCGCGCTCGGCGATCTGCTCGCGCAGGCGGGCGTTGGCTTCGGCCAGGCCCAGCGCGGCTTCGCGTTCGCTGGTGATATCCCGCGCCACCACGTACAGCAAGGTGTCCTCCGGCACCACTACCCACGACAGCCAGCGATGCTGGCCGCTGGCGTGCAGGATGCGGCCAACGAAGCGGGCACTGGTGCGGCCGTGGGAAAGGGCGGCCAGTTCGGTCAGCAGCAATTCCTGGTCGGGCTCGGGCAAAAGCTGCAACAAGGACGACTGGCTCAGGCGCTCGCGGGAAAAGCCCAGGCTGGCTTCCCAGGCAGGGTTCAGCGCGACCGGGGTCAGGTCCTTGTTCAGCACGGCCAGCAAATCCTGCGACAGCTCCCAGGCGCGGTCGCGTTCACGGGTGCGGCGCTCGACGCGTTCGCCGAGCATTTCGTTGAGTTGGCGCAGCGCCTGGGTGGCCAGGCGTTGGGTGTGGATGTCCTGTAATACCCCGGAAAAGCGCACACATTGGCCGTCGACGAACTGGCTCTGGCCGCTGCTGAGCAACCAGCGCGGTTCCAGGCCGTTGGCTTGGGCAATGCGGAACTCCACCCGGTAATGGCCACCACTCTCGGGGCGCATGGCGTACTCCACCGCATTGCGCACCATTGGCACATCGGCGGGGTAGATGCCGCCAAAGAACACCTCAAGGCTCATCTCGGTGCTGGGGGCTACACCGAACAGGATCTTGCAGCGGTCATCCCATAGCAGCAGGCCCTCTTGCGGGCGCAGGTCCCAGGTACCCATGCCGGCGGCATCGATGGCAATGCGCGCGCGCGCCTCCACGTTGGCCAGGGCTTCTTCGGCGCGGCGCCGTCGCTGGCGCTCCTGCACCTCGGTCAGCGCCCGGCGCACCGCCTTGGGCAGCAATGGCAGGTTTTTCTTCAGCACATAGTCCGTAGCACCCAGGCGGATCATTTCCACCGCGTGCTCTTCGCCGTAGATGCCTGAGAGGAATATGAAGGGGACATCCGGCGCCAGCCGTTGGGCGATGGCCAGCACTTCGGTGCCGGACGAACCCGGCAGTACGCAGTCGCACAGGATCAGGTCGTAGCGCGCCTCGTGCAAGGCTTGCTCGACACCCGCATGGTCGAATACCAGATGCGATTGTACATGCAGCCCGCTGCGCTCCAGGCGCATCAGGGTAAGCTCGGCATCCATCGAGCTGTCTTCGACCATTAGCAGTTTAAGAGGCGTTTGCTGCATCGTTGCGTTGGCCTCAGTTGCCGCTGCGTCGGTTCAGGCGCAGCGAGCCGGGTGGTGGTTCATTCAGCACGGCCCAGAAAATGCCCAGGTCGGAGATCGCGGCGACGAACTCCTTGAACTCCACGGGTTTGACGACGTAAGCGTTAACGCCCAGCTCGTAGGCGCGCAGCAGGTCGGGCTCTTCGCGCGAAGACGTCAGCATCACGGTCGGGATGCTGCGCAATTCAGGCGTGCCGCGTACTTCCTTGAGTACCTCCAGGCCATCGACTTTTGGCAACTTCAGGTCCAGCAACAGCACGGCCGGGTTGCCGTCATCGCGTTCGGCGTAGGCATTGCGGCGCAGCAGGTAGTCGAGCGCATCGGCACCGTCGCGCAGCACGATCACTTCGTTGGCCAACTGGCTGCGCTCCAGGGCCAGGAGCGTCAGCTCCAGGTCCCGGGGGTTGTCTTCGACCAGCAGGATGGGTTTGAGCATGGTGGTAGCAGTGCCTCAGGTTTTCGCGGGGTGGCGCGGAAGGGTGAAATGGAACGTGGCGCCTTGGTCGATCTTGCCTTGGGCCCAGACGCGGCCGTCGTGGCGCTCGATGATGCGGCGCACACTCGCCAGGCCGATCCCTGTGCCCTCGAATTCTTCCATGCGGTGCAGGCGCTGGAAAACGCCGAACAGCTTGTTGGCGTAGGCCATGTCAAAGCCTACACCATTGTCGCGAATGCAGATCTCGGTTTCATCCGGATGCTGTATGGCGCTGATTCGAATGCGCGCCGGCGTGCGACCGCGGGTGTACTTGATGGCGTTGGCCACCAGGTTGTGCAAGGCCAGGTTGATGAATGCCGGGTCGCCGATTACCTTCGGCAATGGAGCTATGTCCCAGATGATCTCGCGGCCCGCGTAGTCGGGCGCTAACTCGTTACGGATGGCTGCGACCAGGGCGTTGAGGTCGACGTCCGACATGCGCAGGGCCGAGCGGCCCATCTGCGAGAAGTTGAGCAGATTGTCCACCAGGCTGCCGGCGAACTGGGCGGCCTCGCCGATATGCTGAAGAAAGCGCTTGCCGCGCTCGCTCAACGCCTGGCCTTCGATTTCGCCCAACAGTTCGGTGTAGCCCGCGATGTGCCGCAGTGGGGCCCGCAAGTCGTGGGACACACTGTAGGAAAAAGCTTCGAGCTCCTTGTTCGACTGGCGCAGTTCGCCGGCCAGCTGGGCCAGCTCCTCGGCTTTGCGCAAAACGATGCCGAGCACGGCTGTGCGCAGCTCGCCGACCCCTTCGATGACCAGTGGGTCCCACGGCTCGCAGTAGCCGCGCAGTTCTTCTTGCCAGCGTTCAAAGCTGTGTCGCGGGTCGAGCCTGCCGTGCGCCCCGGCCTGCTTGCTCGGTTTCCCGGCCCAGTTCACGGTGCGTACCTGCTCGGGGCGGAACCACAGCAGGTAGTGGGAGTGAATCTGCGAGATGGCCACGGCCAGTACGCCGCCGACATGCTCGGCGAGTTCCGGCAGCTCATCGACATCGCGGCTCAGGTTGTCGCTGTGAAATACCTGCCCTTCGTCCTGCGTGGACAGCCAGTGCACCAGCGCATTGACCTGCGCCTCGGGAGGGGTATGACCGATCAGCTCGCAGCGTTCGGCGGAAATCACCGCAGCGCCCTGCGCGCCGGCGAAGGCCAGCAGCACCTCCGGCAAGTCTCGCAGGCCGTCGCTGACGCTGTCGTGGTCGGCCATCGACGAGATCATGCGCACGATATGCTGGCGCAGTTGCAGCAGCTTGTGCGTGCTGGCGTGGGACTCGCGGGACTCGATCTGCAGCGACAGCACGCTGGCCAGCAGCTCGCACGCGGTACGGGTACGCAGGTCTACGGCGCGCGGCTGCTCGTTGTGGCAGGACACCAGCCCCCACAGCTCGCCGTCGACCACGATCGACAGTGACATCGACGCCAGCGTGCCCATGTTGCGCATGTACTGAAGGTGCACGGGCGATACGCTGCGCAGTGCAGCGAAGCTCATGTCCAAAGGCTTGCCGGTGCGCGGATTGGCAGCGGGCAGCAGTGGCGAAGGGTGGTAGTTGGCATCTTCGATCACGCGGATGCGGTTGACCTTGTACAGTTCGCGCGCCTGGCGCGGGATGTCCGAGGCGGGGAAGCACAGGCCCAGGTAGCTGGGGTACCCCGGGTCGGCGACCTCGGCCAGCACCTGGCCATTGCCAGCGGCATCGAAGCGATAGGCCTTGATACGGCCGAAACCGGTGATGCGCTTCAGTTGCACGACCGTCTGCTGGAGCAACTCTTCGAGGCTGCCCGCCAGGTGCAAGGTGCCGACGAAATTGCGCACCAGCGGGTAGTAATCACCACGCTCGGCCAGGTCGGCAGGCAGGCGAGGGGGTTCGAATTCGGCGATCAGTACCTGGTCGTGACGATGGACCAGCATGTGCAGGAGCGTGCCCTGGCGTAAATGCACGTCACCGATGTGGAACGGGAAAACTTCATCTTCAGGCAGGCGGCCTAGATGAAGACGCAGGTCAAAGCTGTCGCTGACCAGTTCGCTGAAGCTGCAACCAATCAGTTCAAGGGCAGGCATGCCCAGCCACTGTTGGACATTTTCACTGGCTTGGCGCACACACAGGTCGCTTTCATCCAGCACCAGCATGAAGCCATGGGGCTGAATACTGCCGGGCACCTGGATCGGCTCTTGCGCACAGCGCTCGACGGCCTGGGCAAGTGTGTCGTCTGCAGTCATTGATGAAAACGCTCCTGTCATGATCGGTCCATGCATGCCGCATGAGTCTGAGGCAGGATGATAGCCATACACCCTAACAGAATACCGCGCCGATTACCGGCATCTGGCCATTGGAGGCTTACTGACAGAGAGGGTTCTGTGCCGTGCAGATTTTTTTTCAGTGGGCGCTATCGCTTTGTTGCTAATACCAAAAAACGGTTAGCCGCCGGCGCCATGGCAAGACCCCGCTGCTACGCTCAACGTCAGCATAAAGCGATAAGGACAACAAGGTGACGGAGCGTTTTCTGGCCGGGCTGTTAGGCCTGCTGTTGAGTGGCGGTGCAATGGCGGCGGATTTCCTGGTAGAGGTGCGCGTGCTGGTACAGCGCGGCTGCATGCTGGTCAACCAGACCCGCGACGCGGGTGCCCAGGCCCAAGGGCGAATCGACCTGGGTGCGGCCGCGCGCCTGGACGGCCCGGGTGCGCCACTGAGCGGTGTGCTGCTGAACCAGCGGCCGCCGCGCCTGGAGTGCAACCCCGATACCCCTTATCAAGTACGCGTCGACGGCGGCCAGCATGGCGGCGTAGGCGAAGTACGCTTTTTGGCCAGTGACGACAGCAAGGCGCGGCCCATCCCCTATCGCCTCTACCGTGACGCGGCCTGGCGCGAACCCTTGGCGGTGAATGTGGCGCAGTCGGCCCGGGTGCCGGACAGCGGTTCGGTCGAGCTCCCGCTGTATGCGCGTATCGACCCGCTGGCCTGGGTACCGAACGCCGGCCTGTACGCCGACCTGCTCAAAGTCACGGTCACCTGGTAGGAGCGAGGCTGCCATGCACAAGGACGCGATGCCATGAACCGTACTTCGATCCTGCTGCTTACCCTTGGCCCGCTGCTGGTCCCTGGCGGTGCGGCGCATGGCTCGACCACCGGGTTCATTCAGGCACGGCTGGTGATCAGCGCCGCCTGCCAGATCAGCAGCAACGAGGCGCAGCCGGCAACCCTGGGCAACCCCGGGTTGCTGGATTTCGGCGATCGTGGCCCGAACTGGGACCAGCCGCTACGCAGCCGGGTAGATGAAGCGGGCGGCGAGGGCAGCCTGCAAATCAGCTGCACGCCTGAGGTACGCGCTTTCAACGTGCGCATCAACGGCGGCATGAATGGCGACGACGGCATTCGCCGGCTGAGCAACGGCAACCAGCTGATCCCTTACCAACTGGCGGTCGACCCGGGTGGCAACAGCCGCTACGGCATCGGCCAGGCACGTGCCTTCACCATCAGCAGCACCCAGCAGATACCGATCCCCATCTACGGCGTGGTCGTGGCGCAACCGCGCGCGCTGCCGGCCGGGCTGTACCGCGACACCCTCAGGGTGACCCTGGACTGGTAACAACGCAAGGAGACTCCGATGCGAACGAACCTCTCATGCTGCATTCTCGCCGGTCTGGGCCTGGCCCTGGCTTCCCAGGCCCAGGCCGCCACGGTAACCGGGACCATCAGCTCGACGCTGACCCTGACCGCGGCCTGCCAGGTCAATGGCACGTCGGGCACCTCGGGGCTGAACTTCGGTTCCCTCAATTTCGGTACCCAGGATGCCTTGTTCACCACGGCCAATGCGCAGGTGCTGGGCGGCAGCGGAGGGGCAATGAGCATCCTCTGTTCGGCGGGCACGGTACCGGCAATCCGTGTGCGTGCGGGCACCCACGACGGCCAGTCGACTGGCGGTACCCGAGCGTTGGCGGATGGCGCAGGTAACTTCGTGCCGTACGACTTCTACACCGACGCCGGGCGCACGACCTTGCTGGCCATCGACGGCACCATCACCTTGCCGACCAGTACCGGTGTGGCGCAAACCGTCAACCTGTACGGCCAGGCGCGCGGCAAGGCAGGGCTGCCGGCCGGGGTGTACACCGACACGGTAGCGGTCGAGTTGTCGTTCTGAGCCATGCGTGGCTGGCTGGCGGGTGGCCTGAGCGGCATCGGCGTGCTGCTGGCCGCACCCCTGGATGCGGCAACCACCAGTACCTTCACGGTGAATGCGCAGATCGTCGCCGGTTGCCTGGTGGTGGGCGGTGTCACCAACTATGGGGTGCTGAACTATGGCACCCAGTCGGCGTTGTCCACCGGCATCCTCAGCACCTCGCTGGGCGGCACCACGGTCACCTTCCAGTGCACCCCGGGCGTGGCCCTGAGCATGAGCCTGGACGGCGGCCAGAACAGCGCCAGTGGCACGCGCAACCTGAAGAACACCAGCGGCACGCAGGTGCTGGCGTACCAGTTGTACCTGGATGCGGCCTATAGCCAGAGCCTGGGGATAGGGCAGAGCGTGACCGTGAGCTATACCGATGCCACGGCCATCAAGCTGCCGGTGTACGGGCGGGTTCAATTGACCGGCAAGGTGCCGGCAGGGACTTACACCGATGTCGTGCAAGTGACGGTGACCTGGTGATCGCCAGTGCCACCAATGACGAGTGTCTAAGGAGAGCTTCATGGGGGCAGGCGCGAAGTGGGCGCGTGGGTTGATCGGATTGTTTTGGCTGGCAAGCCTGCCGGCCGGTGCGGCCACCTCGGTGCTGATCTGGCCCATCGACCCGGTGCTGGAAGCCGACCAGAAGGCCGGTGCGTTGTGGTTGGAAAACCGCGGTACGGACCCCGCCAACCTGCAGGTGCGGGTATTCGCCTGGCGCCAGGGTGATTACCAGGAGCAGTTCCAGGCCCAGCGCGAGATCATTGGCAGCCCGCCAGTGGCCAACATCGCCCCCGGGCAAAAGCAGCTGATCCGCCTGACCCGTACCGGCGCGTCACCCGCCGGCCAGGAGCAGGCCTACCGCATCATCATCGACGAGATCCCCCCCGCCATCCCGGTCGACAAGGCCGGCCCCGGTACCACGGCCGCCATCCGACTGCAGATGCGCTATTCAGTGCCGCTGTTTGTCTATGGCGAAGGCCTGTGGGGCAAGGCTGACCCCGAGGGCAAGCGCAATGCCGAAGGCGTAGGCAGGCCGCAGCTCAGCTGGCGCCCGGTGATGGTGCAGGGCAAGCCCTACGTGGAACTGCGCAACACCGGCCCGGTGCACGCACGCCTGACCGACGTGGTGGTGCAGCAGGGCGGCCAGAGCAAACCGCTGGTCGAGGGCCTGCTGGGCTACGTGCTACCGGGCGCCAGCATGCGCTGGCCAGCGCCGATGGCGACGAATGCCGGCAGTGTGTTGAAGGGGCGGGTGAACGGCCAAAGCGCGGCGGATGCCATCCGCCAGGGGCAATGAGCGATCGATTGAATGCAGCGCAGGGGCCAGGGAGGACCCGGCAATGGTTGGATACCGTGTGTGAAATGGCTATCGGCGAGGACGCGCCGCTGGTGCCTGGGGCTGGCCATGGTTGGCCCCGGGCTGGCGCTGGCCGACGACTTGCCCCCACCGCCTACGGAGATGTCGGCCATCGCCGACGCCACCCTGTACCTCGACCTGATGGTCAACCAGATGCCCAAGGCTGAGCTGGTGCCGGTACAGCAGCGGGCGGGCCAACTGTACCTGGACAGCGAGGTCTTGCGCGCCGCCGGGGTATCACTGCCGGGTGACCCCCAGGGGGAGATCGCCCTGGAGGCGGTCAACGGGCTGCACACTGACTATGACAGCCAGAACCAGCGCCTGCTGTTGCAAGTGCCGCCCGCGTGGCTGCCGGACCAGCAGGTGGGTGACCGCAACCTGTACCCGCCCAGCGATGCGCGCAGCAGCTTCGGCGCGTTGTTCAACTATGACCTGTACCTGAACGACACCGATGACGCCGGCACCTACCTCGCCGCCTGGAACGAGCTGCGCCTGTTTGACAGCTGGGGCACCTTTTCCAGCACCGGGCAATGGCGGCAGTCCTTCAATGGCGCGCAGGCCGACGACACGCGCCAGGGCTTTTTGCGTTACGACACCACCTGGCGCTTTACCGACGAGCAGCGCCTGCTGACCTATGAAGCCGGTGACGTTGTGACCGGTGCCTTGCCCTGGACCAGTTCGGTGCGGGTCGGCGGCCTGCAATTGTCACGTGACTTCGCCGCACGGCCCGACCTGGTCACGTATCCATTGCCGGCGTTTGCCGGAGAGGCTGCAGTACCGACCTCGCTCGACCTGTTCATCAACGGCTACAAGTCCAGTACCACCGAGCTGCAACCCGGCCCTTACACGCTGACCAACGTGCCTTTCATCAATGGCGCGGGTGAAGCGGTGGTGGTCACCACCGATGCCCTTGGCCGGCAGGTGTCGACCACCTTGCCGTTCTACGTCGCCAGCAGCCTCTTGCAGAAAGGCCTGTCGGATTATTCGGTAGCGGCCGGTAGCCTGCGTCGCGATTACGGCGTGCGCGACTTCGGCTACGGGCCAGGCGTTGCCTCGGCCAACCTGCGTTACGGGGTGAGCGACGCGTTCACCCTGGAAACCCATGCCGAAACCGCTGAGACGCTGATGCTTGGCGGCCTGGGTGGCAACATGCGGCTGGGCAACTTTGGCGTACTCAACGCCGCCCTAGCGCAAAGCCAGTTCGACGGCGACAAGGGCCACCAGGTCGCCCTTGGCTACCAGTACAACAGCCAGCGCATCGGCTTCAGCTACCAGCGCCTGCAACGCCACGGCGAGTATGCCGACCTGACCCGGGTCGATACCCCGGACATGCAACTGAGCAAAAGCAGCGAACAGGTCACCTTCAGCCTCAACCTGAATGAATACGGCAATATCGGCGCTGGCTACTTTGACGTGCGCGCAGGTGACGGTACCCGCACCCGGCTGATCAACCTGAGTTACAGCCGGCCGCTGTGGGGCGGCAGCAGCGTGTACCTTTCGGCCAACCGCGAAGTCGGCGACAGCCAGTGGGCGGTGCAGGCGCAACTGGTGATCCCGTTCGACACCCATGGCACCCTGGCGGTGGGCATGGAGCGCAACCAGGAAGGTGAGAGCCTGCAGCGGGTCAATTACAGCCGTGCAGTGCCGGTGGGTACCGGGGTCGGTTACAACCTGGGCTACGCCACCGGTAGCGACCGCGATGCCTATCGCCAGGCCGACGTCACCTGGCGTTTGCAGTCGGTGCAATTGCAGGCGGGCGTGTATGGCAGCCGTGGCGAGATGACCCGTTGGGCCGACGCCAGTGGGTCGCTGGTGTGGATGGATGCCGGCCTGTTCGCCGCCAACCGCATTGACGACGCCTTTGTAGTGGTGAGCACTGACGGTTACGCTGACGTGCCGGTGCGCTACGAGAACCAGGAGGTTGGCCGCACCGATGCCGGCGGCCACTTGTTGGTGCCATATAGCAGCGGTTACTACCGCGGCAAGTACGAAATCGACCCGATGGAGCTGCCCCCCGATGTGCTGGCGCCGAATGTGGAACAGCGCGTGGCCGTGCGCCGGGGCAGTGGCTACCTGCTGGAGTTCCCGCTCAAGCGTGTGCTGGCAGCCAGCATCGAACTGGCAGACGCCAACCAGCAGCCGCTCAAGCTGGGCAGCCGCGTTACCCATGAGCAAACCGGCAGCCAGGCAGTGGTCGGTTGGGATGGCCTGGTGTACCTTGAAAACCTCTCGCCGCAAAACCGCCTGCGGGTGGACATCGAGGGCGGCGGGCATTGCCAGGTGGCCTTCGACCTGCCTGAGGCCGAAGGTACAGTCCCGCTGATCGGCCCACTGGTATGCAAATGAAGGCCGCCTGGCGCGTAATGTCGGCCTGCGCCTTGTTGCTGTGCGCGGGTTCGGCCTGGGCCAAGTGCGGGGTGGTAGCCACTGCGCCGGTACTGTTTGGCTCGCTCAATTCAACCCAGGTGCGCACCACGGTGCAGACGGCCTCCACCACCAATGGGGGGCTGCAGTGCAACGGTACGGTGCTGAGCGTGCTCAGCACCACTGACTCGTTCAAGTTGACCGTGTTGCCGGCAACCGGGGGGTTGAAGGGGCCGACCGGTGATGTCATCCCTTATACGTTGTACGCAGATGCCACCACCAGCTACCCGGTGACCCGCAATGTCGCCTTCGAGTTCGGCCGCACCGGTATTCTCGATTTGCTCGGCCTGCTCGGCGGCACGCCGAAGACAGTGCCGCTGTATATCCGTACCCAGGTCGGCAGTAACGTCGCCGCCGGGCTGTATCAGGAAACCCTGAGCCTGAGTTGGGCGTGGAACTACTGTGAGGGGATAGCCATTGGTGGGCTTTGCATCGGGCGTGACGTTGGCGCGGGTACACAGAACCTTACGGTCAGTTTGACAGTGACCAACGACTGCCAGATCACCACGCCCAACATCAGTTTTGGCAGTGCCCCGGTCGTGGCGGCTTTTGCTACGGTGAGCCAGAGCCTGAGCGTGTCGTGCACCAAGGGCAGCAACTACACCGTGGGGCTGGATGACGGCCTGAACGTAGCCAGCGGACGGCGAAGGATGAAATCGCCGGCCAACAACTACCTGGCCTACGACATTTTCAAAAGTGCCGGTACCGTACGCTGGGGGGCGTCAGGGGCGGCACGGCGAGCCAGTAGCGATGCCGATGTGAACCCCGGGGCGGGCACCGGTACCGGCAGCCAGGTGTTCAATTACAACGCCAAGGTCTACACCGACCAGGCCACGCCGCCGGCGGCGAGTTATACCGACAGTGTGATTCTGGATGTGCAGTTCTGACGCAGTGTGCGGGCTGAAACGATCCCTGTAGGAGCGGCCTTGTGTCGCGATCGGGCCGCAACGCGGCCCCGGCAATCCATGCGGTGAAGCTGAAATCCGGGGCCGCGTTGCGGCCCGATCGCGACACAAGGCCGCTCCTACAAAGACCGCGCAACGTGCGGCTCAGCGCAAATCACCCACCATTTTCGCCAGGGTCTCCAGCACCGCGCCGGCCAGTGCCTTGGAACGTGCCCCCGACCACCCGGTAGCAGCATTCGGTGCGTCGTCATGGTCCTTGAACGGCATCTCCAGCGTCAGCGACAGGCAGTCATGTGCCATGCCCACCGCGTTGCAGGCCAGCGTGGTATTGGCCTGCCCAGGTTCATCACGGGTATAACCATGCACCGTCTGGAAGTCGCGGGTCATGCTGCACAGGGTGCTGCGGAACTGCTCTTCGAGCCTGGCCAGTCGCGGCGTGTAGCCCGGGTTGCCTTCGCACGCGGCGGTGAACACATGCGGGATCTCTTCGTCGCCATGCACGTCGATGAACGCATCCACCCCGTACTGCTTCATCTGCGCCTGGGCGAAGAACACTTCCGGGCTGAACTCGACGCTGGCGTCCTGCCAGGCGCGGTTGAGGTCCTTGCCCTTGAAGTTGGTGCGCAGGTGGCCGAGAAACGCACCGTCGGGGTTCATGTTGGGGATCAGATACAGGTCGGCCTTGGCCAGCAATTGCTGAACCGCGGCGTCGCTGGCCTGCAAGCGGTCGATCACACCTTCCATGAACCATTCGGCCATGTGCTCGCCCGGGTGCTGCTGGGCGATCAGCCACAGCTTGCGCTTGCCCTCGGCACCGTTACCGGCGCGCAGCAGGGGAATGTCGCGGCCCTGTACGCTACGGCCGCTGGCCAGCAACTCGACGCCGGGCAACTGCCGGGCACGCTCGATCAGCTGGTTGTGGCGGGCGCGGGGGTAAGGTTCGAAGTAGGCGAACCAGACCTGTTCCTGTTCAGCCTTCAGCTCGAACGACAGCGCCTTGCCGTCGAACTGGCTAGGCACGCGGAACCAGTTTTGCTGGTCGTAGCTGGCCACGGCGTTGTAGCCGCTCCACGCGTTCTTGTACGAGGAGCCGGAGGCATTGTCGAGGCTGAAGCGATGGACCTGGCCCGGCGTCAGCCCGCTGACCTTGAAATGGAACCACTGGTAGTGGTCGCTGTGGGTGTCCGGGCGGATGGCCAGGCGTACCTGGGCCGGGTTGCTGGCATCCAGCACCTGGATGTTGCCGGAGTCGAAATCGCAGTCGATCTGCAGGGGGGACAGCGTCACGGTCATGGGCCGGGCTCCTTTGCGGGCGTTGTTGTGGGGGTACTGTACACGGCTTGGCTGGGCCAAGGCGCAACAACCGGTTTGCGCTGGCGGGGCCAACGACGCTTTAACGCAGTTGTCATGCGGCTGTGGCAGCATCCGGATCCCCTTTCGCATAGGCGACTCATGGTGCTCTCCGGCATGACCTGCAAGCCTTTCATCCTTCGTTCCAACGACATGCGCGGCGATGATTTCGGCGCCCTGTTCAGCCGGATGTTCGGCAGCCTGTACGCCGACCTGCCGCCGCTGGGCGAGGGCATCAGCATTGGTGGCGTGTATGGGCGCTTTGACGGCATGAGCGTGCGGCGCATGCAGTATGGCGGCGACTTCTCCATCACCTTGCCGACACCGCAGGACGAGATCACCTTCGTGTTGCCGACTGCCGGCAAGATCATGTTTGATCACCGTGGCGAGTCGATTGGCGGTGCCCAAGTGGGGCTGGCCGTCGACAAGCGCGATATCCGTACGGTGCGGTTTGCCGAGAACCATGCCCAGTGCGGCATGTCGATCCGCCGCGGGCTGTTTGCCGAGCGGCTGTCGCTGTTGCTGGGCAGGGCACTGGTGCAGCCGGTGCATTTTGCCCCGGTGGTGGATTTGGCGGCGCCGGCGTTCCAGGGCATACGTGCGTTGCTGGAAATGGCCACTGGCCCGCAGTTCGACCCGTTGATCAATAGCGGTGTGCTGATGCCAACGCGCCTGCAGGAAATGCTGGTGGACGCGGTGCTGGAGGCCTGGCCGCACAACTACAGCGAGGCGCTGCGTAACCCCGCGCCAGCGCTGGCCCCGCGCCACGTGAAGCTGGCGATGGCCTACCTGCGCGAGCATCCACACCAGGTCAGTGGTACCGAGTTGGCGGGGTTGGCGAATGTCAGCTTGCGGGCCTTGCAGGATGGATTTCGCCGTTTTGCCGGTACTTCGATCGTTGGTTATCAGCGCCAGGTACGGCTGGAAAGTGCGCGCCAGGTGTTGCTGCGCGGGGAGGGCGGGTCCGTGGCCGAGGTGGCCTTGCGGCATGGGTTCAGCAATGGCGGGCGGTTTGCCCAGTATTTCCAGCAGGCGTTTGGTGTAAGCCCGGCTGACATGCGGCGTGGCGGTTAGCGCGCTGCCTGGCACCGGCTGCGCCGGTGTTCGCGGGTGAACCCGCTCCCACAGGGACTGCATCTGCCTTGATAATTGTAATAAGCATGCACGCTCAAGGTTGGCAGAGATGTCGAAGTCAGTGGGGAACTTGTGGGAGCGGGTTCACCCGCGAACACCGGCGCAGCCGGTGCCAGGCGACAACACGATTAGAACGCGTAGCTGGCCTTGAGGCTGCCACTCACCCCATGGCTGTCACCGCCCCCCATCGCCGCTACTTCGCCCCCCACACTCAGTGCCCCCAGGTTGGCCATCAGGTTAACCCCGCCAACGAACTGGTCGCGGTTGTCGAACGCCGCCCGCTGGTCGATATCAAGCCCCAGCAGATGCCCCTGGCTGTGGACCTGATGATCGCCCAGCGCGTGCTCGTAACCCACTTCTATGCCCGGTACCAGCTGCCAGCCGCCAACGGGAATGGCCGCGAACGACGTCTTCAGGTTGGCCACTGCGCTACGGCGAGTCGCTTTCAGGTCGTCCACTTGCAGGGCCAGTTCGCTGCCTTTCTCGGTAAAGCCGTTCAGGTCGACGCGGCTGACCCGCACGCCAAGGCTCGGCTCCAGCACCACGCTGTCGCTCGGCAGGCGATAACCCAGTGCCAGGCTGGCGCCGGCCAGGGTACCGTGGCTGTCGCCCTTGGCCGTGCCCAGGCCGCCGCCCAGCTCGCGCTTGCTGGAATAGTCGAGCCAGCCACCGCTGACATCGGCATCAATGAACACCCCCTGTTCCAGGCTGCCAGGCGCAAAGCGTGCACCCAGGCTGAGGAAGGTCAGGTCGGTATCGGCCTCGCCACCGGCAGCGCCGACGTTGCCACGGTTGTAGCCAAAGCCCGCATGGCCACTGAGCTGCTCGGAAAAGCGCTGGGTCGCGCCTACCATCAACCCTTGGCTGTGTTCGTTGCTGCTGGCCGCGTGAGCAGAGCCGTCAGTGCCCAGGTAACCGGCCAGCGCCGTGCTCCACAGGCGTGCCTGGCCGACCTTGAGGTCGCTGCCGTCGGCAAACGGCGACGCCGCGCGCTCGATCATGGCGCCCTGGCGCAGCAGGTAGCTGGCCGCATCGGCGTGCACCTGGCCGCCCACGGTCGACTCCACGCCACCCAGGCTACCGGCGTCGATGGCCGATTGCAGGTAGTCGTTGTAGGCACTGTAGGTGCCCGACAGTGAAGTGTCCTGCAGTTCGCGTAGCAGCTGCGCGCCGGCTGCAGCGTTGCCCAGCAGGCCAGCTTCACCCGGCAGGGTGCCATAGCGGACCATCTTGCCGCGCAGTACGTACAGCGTTTCCTGGCTGAGCCCCAGGCCTTGCTTGAGGTAGTTGTCCATGCTGCCGTACGTGGCGCTGACTTCATCCAGGCCGGCTTGCAGGTAGCTGGCCTCGACCCCGAGCAACGGCGCATAAATGGCGGCCATGCTCGCCGGCATCGCCGCCAGGGTGGCGGCCACACGGGCAGCGGTGTAGTCGTTGGTGGCCAGGTAGTTGCTCATGATGGTGGCGTCGTCCACCCCGGCGATACTCAGCAGCACAGCCGCCGTCCAGCCCGTGCGGTCCTTGCCGGCGGTGCAATGGAACAACGCGGCACCATTGGCCGCGGCCAGTTCGTTGAACAGCACGGCAAACTGGCCGCGCATACTGGCATCGCTGACAAAGGCGCGATTGGTCTCCTGCATCATTGCCCGTGCCTGGTCGGCGCTGCTGAAGGCAATGTTGGTGATGTTCGAACCGGACGTGGTGCTGCCGATGATGTCGATAGGGGTGTAGCTGGCACCGTCGGGCAGGGTATCCGGCGTGCTGGCGATTTCGCTTGCGGTACGCAGGTCGTACACATCGCTGATGCCCAGGCCGTTGAGGACGGAAAGGTCGGCGGCAGTGGGGGTAAGGGCGTTGGCGCGGTAGTACACCCCGGCGCGCATCGTGCCATCGTGCGTGGTGGCGTAGGCACTGGTGGTGCCGGCGATGTCGCGGAAATTGTCCATGCCGGCCAGGCGTGGCGTATCCAGCGCTTCGGCGGCGTGGGCGGCGGAAATGGCAAGGGCGAGCACGGACAGGGAGCAGAGCACATGTTGCAGCACGGATCAGGCCTCGGGTAGGGGGTTGAGGCTGTACTGTCCGCGGGCAAGATGAAACTGAATGTTACAAGTTGCGCTGGTGGGTAAAAGACTGCGTGATCTGTCCTGGCTATGCGTTTTTTGTCTGGGCCCTTGGGGCTGCTGCGCAGCCCTATCGCGACACAAGGCCGCTCCTACACGAGATTCGCGTTCCCCTTTAGGAGCGGCCTTGTGTCGTGATAGGGGCGCAAAGCGCCCCCATGCAGGAGTTCAGACTGTCACAACTACCTTGCCTGCAGCGCGCTCGGTATGCAGGCATAACTACCACCGCAGCCGTGCCCGACAGGTTGAGATGAGGCCTTTTCTAACCAGGAGAGGCCCTGCATGCCAACACCGACATATCCCGACGGTTCCATCGATAACCTGATCGCCAGTCGCTTGCCCGAGTGGCTGACGCGGGCCCCAACAGCGCGCTTGCTTGAATTGCATGACTGTTTGCGTGACCAGCAGGCTGTGCAGCAGCGTGTGGAGGGGTTGTTTGGCAGCCTGACACCGTTGGATGAGTTCGCTGCCCCTTTGCTTGAGAAAATGCTTACCGAGCAGCTTGGGCGCTCAGTCGATGTGCGGAAGGCAGAGCTGCAGATGCAGCTGATCGAGCATTACCCCGGCGCTCGACCAGAAGCGCCGGGGGGCGCTCGCAAGCGAACGCTGCAGCACAGTTTGTTGGCTGCAGCGCTGCATAACTTCAGTGATAGCGAAGCCAGGTCATTGGGGCTGCTGGACCCCTCGATACTGCTGGATGCCCAGGGTAAAACCTTGCCCACGGCAGCCAGAGCCTTTGCCGAGCACTGCCGCAAACTCGACATCGGTGGGCAATACCAGGCCCATCTCATGCAGCATCTGCTGGCGCCGGGCGTTGCCGCGCTGCTGGAGCAAGGCCAGCGCCATGCACTTGAAGCAGCCCTGCGCCTGGCGGCACTGCGCGGCGATGTCGATGAAACGGTGTTGGTGCAGTGTCTGGCGGCGATCACCGCTGCGCCGGGCGCGGTTACGCGGATGCGCCCGGCGGCGTTGCGTGTGCTGGGCAAGCGAGTGCGTGGGGCCGTGGCATTCGAGCTGCACCTTCAAGGCCGTGGTGAAGGGCAACTGCAGGGTGTGCTGTGTTGGCTACCCGATGACCCGCACGGTGCGATCAGTTGGCACGTGTCCTGGGTGGCGTTGTTCCAGGCCGTGGGTGCGCGTTTCCGCATGCCGGGCTATCCGCAATACTTTCAGCGTTTTGTCAGCGAGCGTGACCGTGAGCGCTACACGCTGGCACTGGCCCACGCCATGGCGCAGGGCGAGGCGCATACCGCGGTGGTGCTCGATGGGCGCCATGAGACGATCCACGAGCCGCTGCTCCAGCACTTGCGCCAGACTCAGCTCGAAACCCTGTTCGACGATGCAAAAGTGCTGGCAGTGCCCACGGCCGAACAGGACAGCAGCGAGCGAGATCGGCGCCTGCACTTCTATGCAAGTCTTGGTCTCGATCTACTCGGGTTGGCAAGCTTCTATGTGCCAGGGCTGGGCCTGCCATTGCTGGCTATCAGCGCACTGCAAGTGGTGGATGACGTCTATGAGGGCTACGTCGACTGGCAACTGGGCGATCGCCAAGGCGCGCTGGAGCATGCGTTCAGTGTGGCCGTGAACGTGGCCCAGACTGCGGTGGCTGTGGGCACTGGCGTGGCATCGGAGCGCCTGTTGCACCGCGCTGCATTTGTCGATGGGCTGGCGCCTGTGCATACCGCCGAAGGTGGTTACCGATTGTTCGACCCGCGGCTGCAGGCTTACGCGCTGGACAATGACCACACTACGATCGGCCAGTACGCCAAGGTCGATGGCAAGGCCTGTATACGCACGCATCAGGCGACCTATCAGGTAGCGGGTGACCCGCTTGAAGGCGAGTTGCGTATTCAGCACCCTCTGCGTGACGGGGCTTATGCGCCGAAGCTTTGGCACCTGGGCGAGGGTGCCTGGCGCCATGAACTGGACACGCCGCAGGCATGGCAGGGTGTCGAATTGCTGCGACGCCTGGGCAGTGGCCTGGCCGAGGTGGATGAGCAGGCGGCCCAGGATGTGCTGCAGGCCACGGGCTTTGATGACGACCGCCTTCGCCGTTTGCACCTTGAAGAGGGGCACGCCCCGGCCCGCCTGCTCGATGCGTTGCAGCGTCGACAATTGCACCAGCACTACCCCAGGTTGCAAGGCGCGGCATTCGAACTGCATTTCATCGAAAAGCAGCCTGCGCTGTCACCTGCCGAACAGCTGTTGCAGCGAGACTTCCCGGGGCTGACAGTGCGTTGCGCCCAGCAGGTCGTACAACAGGCTGACGAGTTGCAGATCGAACGCATGGTTGACCAGCAACGGGTGCCGTTGGGCTTGGCCGAGCAAGCGCGCTGGTTGCTCAGAGATAGCCGCGTGGACCGGGCATGTGCAGGCTTCAACCAGGTTGAGGCTGTCAATGCCGATACCGAGCGCCTGGCATTCGGCCTGTTGGGGCAGTGGCTCAACTGGCCAGATACGCTGAGGGTAGAGCTGCGCGAGACCGCATCGGGGGCGTTGCCACTAGCGCAGATGGGCGCCCTGGCAGCCACGCAGGTGCGTGTGATTACCAAGGGGCCACAGGGTTATCAGGCGCTCGACGGCGCGGGGGCGCCGTTACCGGGTACGAGTAAGCATGATAGCTTGATGCAGGCGTTGTTCAGGCAACTGAGCGAAACGCACCCGGCAGCGCTGGGGGAAGCGGGGGAGTCGGCCACGCAATTGGCGCGTGCGCTGGCACAGCGGGCCTTCAACCGGCGCGACGCACTGCCTGGTTTGCTGGGCATGGCGCCAGCGGCCGGCCGTGTCCGGCCGCCTGTGCGGCTGGCGGATGGTCGGCTCGGCTACCCGCTCAGTGGCGGGGGCGAAAGCAGTACCGAGGCATTGCGCCAGGCAATCAGGCGTTTGTTTCCGAGTTTCACCGACACCCAGATCGAGGACTTCATCGCTTCAGCTGGCACCCAGGGCATGACACCTTGGCAACGCTACTTCCACTACCAGGACCAGTTGCGCATTCTGGAGAATACCTTGAGCAACTGGCGTCGAGAGTCGGCCAACCCGGTCCAGGCTGTGCGCCGCGCCTGGGTGGCGCGGGTGATTCGGCGGGCCTGGCAGCGGCAGAACCGAGATACCCATGGTAACTTGCAGCTGTTCATCCACGGCTGGCGGATCGGGGCATTGCCGAACCTGCCCGAAGTGGTGGACTTCAGCCATATCACGCGCCTGAGCTTGCGTAATATGAGCCTGCTGGATATCGAGCCTGGCTTTTTGCAGCGCTTCAGCCGGGCACGCAGCCTGGACCTGCGAGGCAACCTGTTGACAGACGTGCCTGCGGGTATCGAGCATTTGGCCGAACTGGGCGAGTTGAACCTGTCCGACAACCATATCGCCCTGACCAACGAAGGCAGCCAGCGTATTGCTGCACTGTTGCGGCTGGAGTCTCTTGATCTTCACTGCAACAGGCTGGGGCGGGCCCCGGATGTGCGGGTGCTGCACCGCTTGCGTAGCCTGAACTTGCGCATGACGGGGTTGCGCGCATTGCCTTCGGCGCTGTTCGAGTCACCCTCGCTGGCGGTTATCGACCTGCGCGAAAATGCGATCACCGAGCTGCCCGAGGCAGTGCTACAGCTGATTGGCCGCAACCCTGGCAGGGTCTATCTGCATGACAACCCCCTGTCGCCGCAAACTGTCAGGCAGCTGCGGGCACTGCTGGAGAGCCGGGCTGCTGCGGTTATGCCGGTGCGCGAGCATGACGAATCGTTGACGGATGAGCGTTTGCGCTGGTTGCAGGGGGTAGCGCCGGCTTACGAGGCCCATCGCTTGGCGCAGTGGGATCGCCTTGCTGCAGAGGAGGGGGCACAAGACTTGTTCCGCTTCTTTGCCGATTTCTCACGCTCCGTGGACTTTCAGCGCCAGCCATTGGAGATGTGTCGCCGGGTTTGGTCCATCATCGAGGCTTGCGAGTCTAACAGTGAAGTGCGTGAGGCCGTGTTTTTGCAAGCTGCCGGCCCGCGTAGCTGTGCCGACCAGATGCTGCTGATCCTCAGTGCCCTTGAGGTGCGCACCTTTGCGGCGCAGCGAACCGCAGGGCTTGAAGGGGTCTATGCCATGCGTCCGCTGCTGCGTCTGGGGCGCGAGCTGTTCCGCCTGGATCAGGTCGACCGTATTGCCGGGCGGCATATCCAGCGGGCGCGTAGAGGTGACCCCTATAGACCGGTTGATGATGTGGAGGTGTACCTGGCCTACCGGGTTGGCCTGGCGAACGCGCTCGACTTGCCGGGGCAGCCTGCGGGCATGAACTATGGCTATGCCAGTGGCGTGACCGCTGACGACCTGGCGCTGGCCGAGCAAGAGGTGTGGAATGCTGAGAGCCGGGATGCGCTAAGCCGCTCGTTGGCGGAACGTGACTTCTGGCAAAATTACCTGCGCAGCCTGCATGGCGACTGGTTCCAGGCGACAAGTGCACCCTTCCATGAGCGGCTGGAGCTCGTTTTCGAACAGCGCGAGCAAATGACTGACCAAGTGTTTAGGGAGGCGCTGGAGACGGTACAAGCCGAACACTCTGCGGCTGAACGGGCGTTGTATCTTCAGTTGACGCGACAAGCGTATGACCGGCACCCAGGCTGAGTGAATGGCACCGGTCAAGATCATTTTGCATATTAGCTTAGTGCTAAAATCAATTTCATTTATTTGACGAGGCCCGCTAGATTCGCAGTTCCTCACACGTGCAAGGAACTGCGGATGTCCCTTCGATCTCGTCTGTTGCTAATCGCTGCCACTACATTGCTGGCCATTCAGGCCTTTGCCAGCGATCGCCTGACCCTGCGTATCGGTGACCAGAAGGGCAACATGCGTGCCCAGCTGGAAGCGGCGGGTGCCTTGCGCGGCTTGCCGTATGACATCCACTGGGCCGAATTTCCCGCTGCCGCACCGTTGGCCGAGGCATTGAATGCCGGGGCGATCGACGCCGGCATCATCGGCGATGCGCCCTTGTTGTTCGTGCTGGCTTCCGGGGCGCCGGTCAAGGCGATTGCCGTGGACAAGTCCGACCCCTATGGCACGGCACTGCTGGTGCGCCCCGATGCCCCGCTGCACAGCGCAGCAGACCTCAAGGGCAAGCGCATCGCCACCGGGCGCGGTTCGATAGGTCATCACCTGGCGCTGAAGGCGCTGGACCAGGCAGGCCTGAGCGAAAAGGACGTGGAGCTTCGTTTCCTGGGCCCGGTCGACGCCAAGATCGCCCTGGCCAATGGCTCGGTGGATGCCTGGTCGACCTGGGAACCCTACACCGCGCTGGCCGAGCTCAGTGGTCAGGGCCGGGTACTGGTCAATGGCCGTGGCTTGTCTTCCGGCAACAGTTTTCTGGCTGCCACCGACAAGGCGCTGGATGACCCGGTCCGGCGTGCTGCGTTGCAGGACTACCTGGCGCGCCTGGCGGGTGCGCAGGTGTGGGCTTACCAGCATCTGGACAGTTACTCGAAAACCCTGGCGACGATCATCGGCTTCCCGCAGGACGCCGCGCGGCTGCAGTTCGAACGCCGCCAGCTGCGCTGGCAGGCGATCGACGCCAGGACCATCACAGAGCAGCAGGAAACCGCCGACTTCTACCACGCCCATGGCCTGATGAACCAGCGTCTTGACGTGCCCCCGACGTTCGCCACTGGCTTTACCGTGCCCGCCACGGGGTCACTGGCCCAGCACTGACCTCAAGCCAGCAGAGCCCCTGTAGCAGCGGCTTCAGCCGCGTAGCGTCCCGCACAGGCAATGCATGCCTCGCAGGCTATTTGAAGAACTGGCTAGGCGTAGTACCGAACTGGCGCTTGAACATGCTGGCAAAGGCACTGGGGCTGTCATACCCCAGCGCCCCCGCCACATCGATGATCCGCTCGCCCAGGGCTATGCGCTCCAGCGCCTGCATCAGCCGAGCCTGCTGGCGCCACTGGCCGAAGGTCATGCCGGTTTCCTTGCGAAACAGCCGCTGGATGGTCTTTTCGTCCACCCCCAGGTGCAGGCCCCAGTCGGCTACCGTGACGTTGTCATCCGGCCGCTCATGCAGGGCCAAGCAGATCGCCCGCAGGCGCTTGTCGACGGGTTGTGACAGCTTCAGCGGCAAAGTCGGCAGCACGCAGATTTCATCAAGGATCAGGCGCATTACTCGGGCTTCGCGTGAGTCCTCGACAAACGGAGCGGTAAAGCCCACGGACGCCTTGATCAGTTCGCTGAGCAGCGGCGAGATGCTGATGGCCTTGCTCTGCCGGGGCAGGCCCGCGGCGGCGTCGGTACGCACGAACACACTGCGCATCTTCACATCGCCGACGCAGCGGATCGCATGCACCTGGCCGCAGGGCATCCACACCCCGCGGCTGGGGGGCACGGTCCAGCGTTCGTGGCCGGACTCGACAATCATCAGGCCTTTGATGGCATAGATCAGCTGGTGCTTGGCATGCTGGTGTGGCTCGATGAACCAGTCGCTTGGGTAGTCGGTTGCACGGCTACCCACTTCCCAGGCCCACTCATCGACCTCCACCAGCAATTCACGCTGCGGCTTTACCATCATGACCTCGTGTAGATGTAGCCCGGCAGCGCCACTTTAGCAGCAACGGCTGGGCCGGGCCTGCAAGCGGGTGGCCGGCAGCAGTGCGGTGGCCAGGCCAAGCAGCGGCAGGAAGGCGATGGCCTGGTACACCCACTCTATACCGTGGCGGTCGGCCAGCTCACCCAGCCCGGCGGCGCCGATGCCGCTGATGCCGAACATCAGCCCGAACATCACCCCTGAAACCATGCCGACCCGGCCCGGTACCGCCTCTTGGGCATATACCACCAAGGCGGCGAAGGCCGACGACATCACCAGGCCGATGATCACCGACAATACCGCGGTCCAGGCCAGGTCAGCATGGGGCAGGGCCAGGGCGAACGGCGCTACGCCGAGGAACGACACCCAGATCACTGCCTTGCGCCCGATGCGGTCACCCACCGGGCCACCGGCGAACGTACCCAGCGCCACAGCGGCGAGGAACACGAACAGGTACAACTGGCTGTGTTGCACGCTAAGGCCGAAATGCTCGATCAGGTAGAAAGTGAAGAAGTTGGTGAATGAAGCGATGTAGACGAACTTGGCGAACATCAGCACGGCGATCACCACCACTGCGCGCCACATCGCATTGCGCGACAGCCCGGAGGCCTGCTGGCCGGAGAAGGTCTTGAGCCGGGCCTGGCCGTGGCGCACGCTCCAGCCGGTCACCCGCAGCAGCACCATTACCGCCAGCGCGGCCGCCAGCATGAACCAGGCAATGGCCGGCTGGCCATGCGGGATGACGATGGCGGCAGTGAGCAGCGGGCCGAGGGCGGAGCCGGTATTGCCGCCAACCTGGAAGGTTGACTGCGCGGTGCCGAAGCGCCCGCCAGAGGCCATCCTCGCCACCCGCGAGGCTTCGGGGTGGAAGGTGGCCGAACCGACACCGACCACCGCAGCGGCTACCAGCAGCATTTCGTAGCTGCCGGCAAAGGCCAGCAGGGCGATGCCCACCAGCGTCACCAGCATGCCCGCTGGCAGCAGGTACGGTTGCGGGTGCTTGTCGGTGTACATGCCGACCCACGGTTGCAGCAAGGAAGCGGTCACCTGGTAGACCAGGGCAATCCAGCCGATCTGTGCAAAGCTCAGGGCGAAGTCGCTTTTCAGCATTGGGTAGATCGACGGCAGAACAGCCTGGATCAGGTCGTTGAGCAGGTGGGCAAAGGCAGCAGCACCGACGACGCGCACGACAAAGCCCTGAGGCTGGTCGGCAGGCGCGGTGCTGGCCACGGAGGCGGCGGAAGTTGTCATGGGCAAGGTTCTTCTGTGGCAAGAGGCAAGGCATTGCCGCCGCAGGTTAGCCAGTGCCGGGCTGCCTGTCTCACGCCGAACAGGCAGGCACTGCCGCGTTTCGGACATCCAATTCAACGCCAGCGTGTAACCTCTGAAAGCGGGCAAGCCCGTGAAGCAGGCGACGCGGAGGTTGATCAGAGCCCCAGTTCGGTGAGGCCGGGGTGATCGTCCGGGCGCCGGCCCAACGGCCAGTGGAACTTGCGCTCTGCTTCGCTGATGGGGTGTTCGTTGATGCTTGAATGTCGGTTCTGCATCAGTCCGTCATCGGCAAATTCCCAGTTCTCGTTGCCATAGGCGCGGAACCATTGGCCGCTGTCGTCGTGGTATTCGTAGGCATAGCGCACGGCGATGCGGTTGCCGGTAAAGGCCCACAGTTCCTTGATCAGGCGGTAATCCAGTTCATGGTGCCATTTGCGGGTGAGGAACGCCTCGACCTCGACACGGCCGCGGGGGAACTCGACACGGTTACGCCAGACCGTGTCCGGGGTGTAGGCCAGTGCGACCTTGGCCGGGTCGCGGCTGTTCCAGCCGTCCTCGGCCAGGCGAACCTTTTCGATGGCGCTTTCGCGGGTGAAAGGGGGCAGCGGTGGGCGGGACATCGGAGTACTCCTTGGGGCGGGCTTGGGGCGGGTTGGCAGGGAGTAGCGTAGTACGCTCGGTCGTGTCCGGACATCGGTGCAGGAGGCATTTCACTGTTTCGCTCAGTGAAACAAACCAATGTCGATCTACGTGGTAGCCGGCCCATCTGCATTGATTGCGGGTTCCACCGCCCTTGTAGGAGCGGGTTCACCCGCGAAGAGGCCGGGCCTGCTGGCCAGGATTCCTGGCCGTTCACCGTTGCAGCCAGCACCGTATTCGCGGCGGTTCGACGCCTCGATGAACCCGCTCCTACAGGGGACCGCGATCAGGCGCAGAGCTTGAGTATCCTCAGGCCGCGTCGTTAGCCGTGTTGCCCGCTACCTTGTTCCGCCCACCCAGCCATACCAGCAACAACCCGGCCGCCGCCAGCACACCACCGGCCATTGGCACCGCCGCGTAGCCCAGGTCAAGGCTGATCACTGCACCACCCAGCGCCGCACCAACGGCGTTACCCAGGTTGAACGCACCGACGTTGATCGACGAAGCCAGCCCCGGCGCCTCGATGGCGGCGATCATCACGCGCATTTGCAGCGGCGGCACTACGGCAAAGGTGAACATGCCCCACACCAGCAACGCGATGGCGGCACCGACATGGCTGCCCAGCACCAGCGGCATCAGCAGCATGATCACTGCCAGCGCCGCGAGAAAAATGCGCGCTGCCCCGTCAAGCGACCAGTCGGCCAGGCGGCCACCCAGGCTGTTGCCGAGGGTGAAGCCAACCCCGATCAGCACCAGGCCCAAGGTAACGAAGCTGTCCGAAGCGCCAGTCAGTTCGGCCAGTACCGGCGCCACGTAGGTGTACAAGGTAAACATGGCACCGGCACCCAGCACGGTGGTAGCCATGGCCAGCAGCACGCTGGGGCGGGCGATAACGGCCAGCTCCTTACGCACATGCGGCACGCTGCCACGTTCCCCCTTGGGCAGGGCATACCACAACGCGGCCATGGCCAGCAGGCCCAGTGCGGCAGTGCCGGCAAAGGCCATGCGCCAGCCAACCTGCTGGCCGACCCAGGTGGCGGCCGGCACGCCGCCGATGTTGGCGATGGTCAGGCCCATGAACATGGTGGCTACGGCGCTGGCCTGTTTGTCCTTGGGCACCACGCTGGCGGCCACCACGGCGCCCAGGCCGAAGAACGCACCATGGTTGAGGCTGGTGACCAGCCGCGAGGCGAGCAGGGTGTAGTAGTCTGGCGACAGCGACGACAGCAGGTTGCCCAGGGTGAAAATGGCCATCAGCGCCATCAGCGCAGCGCGCTTTCCGAAACGGCTGAACAGCAACGTCATGATCGGCGCGCCGACCATTACACCAATGGCATAGGCGGTAATCAGCATGCCGGCGCTGGGGATGCTCACATCCACGCCTTGGGCAATCACCGGCAACAGGCCCATCGGGGTGAATTCTGTGGTACCGATGCCAAAGGCACCGATCGCCAGGGCGAACAGGACCTTACTGGGGGAAAGAGCGCTCATCGAGAATCTCCGACTGTGAGCAGGTTGCGTACAAAGCCTAAGGCGGCCACCGGAGCAGCCGCGTAGGGGGCAGATCAGTCCCAGTTTGGCGCCAGGCCGTCAGGGCTGACTTCGCGGCCGTTGCGCTCGAGCTTGGCGATACGCGCCATGTCGTCGGCGTCCAGCTTCAGGTCACGGGCCAGCAGGTTGCTGGCCAGGTTCTCGCGTTTGGTCGACGACGGGATGACCGCGTAGCCCAGTTGCAGGGCCCAGGCCAGGGCAACCTGGGCGACGGTGGCCTTGTGCTTGGCAGCGATCTCGGCCAGAACCGGGTCTTTCAGCACCTTGCCGTAGGCCAGGGTCATGTACGACGTGACCGCGATGCCTTGCTCCTTGAGGAACGCCATCAGCTTGCTGTTCTGCAGGTACGGGCTGAGCTCGATCTGGTTGGTGACGATTTCGCCCTTGCCGACCACTTCGATAGCTTGGCGGGTCAGTTCGATGTTGAAGTTGGACACGCCGATCTGACGGGTCAGGCCCAGTTTCTTCGCTTCGGCCAGGGCGGTCATGTATTCGCGCAGTTCAACGCCGTTGCCGGGGGCTGGCCAGTGGATCAGCAGCAGGTCGACGTAGTCGGTGCGCAGTTTCTGCAGGCTTTCGCGCAGGCTGGGGATCAGTTTGTCGGCAGCGTAGTTGTCGACCCAGATCTTGGTGGTGATGAACAGCTCGCTGCGCGGCACGCCGCTTTCGGCGATGGCCTGGCCTACGTCGGCTTCGTTGTTGTAGATCTGGGCGGTGTCGATGACCCGGTAGCCCAGCGCGAGGGCCGACTTGACCGAGTCGATGACGGCTTGGCCGGTGAGGCGGAAGGTGCCGAGGCCGAAGGTAGGGATGCTCATGCTGGTTCTCCTGGGGAATGATCGGGTAGGGCAACAGTGTGGGCGGTTACCCGCAATTGATTAAGCCGGGCCGGGGCCAAGGACCTTTGCCGCAAAGTCAAGAGTTGCTGCCGATAGCTGCACAACGAGGCGGAGCGGGTGGTGCAATGAATAGGCAGATGACCCGCAGTGCAATGGTCAAATCGCAGCTTTCGCCCTACAGGAGCCCGCGATGGCCAGTTCGAATTTTTCTGACGACTCCACCGACGCCTTGATTGCCAGCCGGCTGCCTGCCTGGCTGAGCGCAACGTCGTTGGACAATCTCTACGGCTTGCACGAGAGCCAGCGTCGGCAACAGCTGTTGCAACAGCAGTTGCACGATCTGCTGGCAAACATTGCAACGGCGGATGCCTTCGCCGAGCCGCTGCTGCGGCATGAGTTGCAGGCCCAGCTTGCGCTGACACTGGATGTTCGTCGGGCGAAGCTGCGGCGCAAGGCCTTGCTGCGCTTCCCCTCGTATATCAGCCACATTCCCGACGGGATCAAAGAGCAGGTGTACGAGCATAGCCTCCTGCAAGCGGCCATGCATAACTTCACCGAGGCTGAAGCATCCAACAGTACGATCATGCCAGGCACTATGCTGCTGGATGAGCGCGGACAGCGCTGCACGCTGCGGCCGTCGCGGTTTTACAGCCTGTGCCGGGCACTGGATGTGGGTGGGCAGTACCAGTCTTATCTGCGAGCGCAATTGACGCCGGGAGGGGAAGCCGGCAGCCGCATCGAGACGCTCTTTGAGCGCAGTATCCGCGCCAATCTGGAGGCGGCGCTGCGCTTGTCGCTGGCCAACGGCGAAATCACCGGGCGGGCGCAGGGCCATTGCACACCGCTGGTTGCCCTGTGCGCGACGGATGCCTCGTTGCTACCTGGCGTGAAACCGAGGCAACTACGGGTATTTGGCCTGCAGGTACGCGGTGCGGTGGCATTCGAACTGAGCGATCAGGCGGCTACCGGCGAGGGCGGGGAGGGCATACTGTGCTGGATCCCCGACGACCCCAGCGGCCCCTTGACCTGGTATACCTCCTGGGGGCAGCTATTCCTTACTTTGGGCAAACAGTTCCGCTTGCCAGGTTACGTCGACTTCTTTCAGCGCTTTATCGGCGAGCATGACCGCGAAGCCTACATGCAAGCCTTGAGCAAAGCGTTGTCTGGCACTGCGCTGGATGCACCGGTACCGCTTGACGGCCGCCGTGAGCCTATCGTGCAGCCATTGTTCGCTTACCTGCGCAAGCTGCATATCGACACCCTGCTCGAGAACGGCCGCGTGCACGCCGTACCCACCGCCCAGGTAGATGCACGGCTGCGTGACCGGCGCCTGCATTTTTATCTCAGTGTGGCTCTGGATGCGTTGAGCCTGGCCAGTTTTGCCCTGCCAGTGCTGGCTTTGCCGCTGTTAGGCATCAGCGCCTTGCAGGTGGCTGACGAAGTGTACGAAGGTTACGCCGATTGGCAGCTGGGTAACCGTCAAGGGGCACTGCAGCACCTGTACGCGGTGGCCGAGGCGGTGGCCATGACGGCTGTGAATGTGGGCGCGGGCGCGGCAACGCAGCGCCTGGCCCGCGCCGCCCACGTCGAGCAGCTGGTACCTGTGCACACTGCAGACGGCGAATTGAAGCTGTGCGACCCGGCCTTGCCGGGCTATGCCGTCGAGCACCGCGGCAAGGTGGCCGAGCTGCTCGATACGGCGCAAGGTGAATACCTGCGTACCCCGGCTGCCAGCTACCTGACCTACCTGGATGCTGAAACGCAGCAACGGCGCATCCGCCACCCACAGCGCGCCGATGCCCATGCGCCGCTGATCGAAGACAACGGCGCCGGTGGCTGGCGCCATGAGTTGGAGAGCCCGCTGCAATGGCAGGATAGGCTGGAACTGCTGCAGGGGCTGCAGCGCGATTGGGCGCAGCTCGATGCGCAGACGGCAGAGAATGTATTGCATGCCACGGGGTTTACTGACGGCCAGTTGCGCCGCCTGCATCTGGACCAGCAGCCCCCGCCCGCTCGTCTGCGTGACGCGGTGCAGCGATACCAACTGCATGCCCAGGCGCCCGAATTGTCGGGGGAGGATTTCGAGCAGTACCTGCAAGCACAACAGCCGGCCGCCAGCGCAGCCGAGGCCTTGTTACGCAGGGACTTCCCCGGTTTGAGTGGCAACGGTGCGCGCGAGCTTGTCGAACAGGCCAGCGAGGCATCACTGGAACAGATGCAGGCGCGACAACGCGTACCGTTGGACATGGCCGAGCACGCGCACTGGTACCTGCGTGATACGCGCCTTGACCGCGCCTGTGCCGGCTTGCTGCAGCCGGCAGCGCTCAATCGTGATACCGAACAACTGGCCTTGGGCCTGATTGCCGACCGCGCGCCCTGGCGCAACGTGCGCATTGAGCTGCGCACGGCCCCGCCCAGTGGCGAAATGATCGCTTGGGCCGGTGTACGGGACGCCAGCAAGGTGCGCACGGTGGTCAGGGGTGAGCGTGGTTACCTGGCCCTGGATGCAAACGGGCAGCCGCTGCCCCTTGCGCAGGCCGGCGACACCTTGTTTGAAGCATTGATGCTGCAACTTGACCCTTGGCAGAAAAGCGCCTTGGGCAACGCCGGCCAATCGCCCGAGGCACTGTCGCGTGCAATGGCTCAGTGGGCGGCCGGGCAGCGTGACAGGGTCGCCACGCTGCTAGGCATGGCGCCGGTCGGGCTTGGCTTCAGGCCGCCCTTGCGGCTCGGCGATGGGCGGCTAGGCTACCCCTTGAGCGGTCGGGGCGAGAGCAGTAACAGCGCATTGCGGCGCGGGATGCAGTTACTTTTTGCCCAGGGTGACGACCTTGTGGATGAGTTTGTGGCGAACGCGCGGCGGCAGGGGGTGTTGCCGTGGAACCGCTTCTTGAACCTGTGCGAGCAACTGCGCGCACTGGATAGGGCTTTGGGGCAATGGCGCCGGCAGGCGAGCGGGCCGATACAGCTGATCAGGCGGATACGCATGGCCCGCCGTATCCGGCGTGCCTGGCAGAGGCAAGCTGCTGGGGAGCACGGTGAATACTCGCTGGACCTGGCGGGGTTCAGGTTGGGAGCGCTGCCAGCGCTTCCCGAGTCGGTGAGTTTTGCCCATATCACTACGCTGAACCTGCGCGACATGAACCTCACTGCCGCGGCCGACAGCTTTCTTGCCCGGTTCCCGAATGTACAGCGCCTGGACTTGTCGCAAAACCGTCTGACGATGATCCCGCAGACGCCTCACATGACCCGGTTGCAGCAGGTCGACCTGCGCAACAACCAGATTGTCGAGGTGACTGAAGCACAAGCACAGGCGCTACGCCTCAGTCCCGACCGCGTGCGCTTGCAGGGTAACCCGCTGTCTGCGGCAGCCCTCGAGCGCTTGGCTGCGCAAGCACCGCCCGTTGCCGAACTACCGCCGCAAGCAGGAGACCCTTGGTTCGAAGACATGAATCAGCAGTTTGTTGAGCAATGTCGAATCGAATGGCAAAGCCTTCGGCAAGATGCTGACAGCGTCGGCTTCTTTGTATTTCTTGAAGAGCTACGCAACGGCGAGGCTTATGCGCACGATCCGGCTGACATTCGTCGGCAGGTCAATGAACTGCTCTGGGCCATGTATCGTCACACGTTGGTACGAGAAACACTGTTCCAGATGACAACCATGCCTCGGCGCATCACCACGCTTGATGAAGTGGTGGTCGGCTTGAAGGTGGCGTTGCGAACGGGGGGCCTGCGCGGCCGGCGCCTGGAGCGAGAGTTGCGCGACCTGGGCCGTGAGCAATTCCGGCTCGATCAGCTCAACCGCATTGCTGCCAGGCATATTGAAAATTTGCGGGCAAGCGGCCAGCACGTCAATGACAACGAAGTCTACCTGGCATTGCGTACCCGGCTTGCCGAGCCATTAGGGCTATACGGCCAGCCCAGGTACCTCGACTTCGAGCATGTTAGCAGCGTGACGTCGGAGGATCTGGTTGCGGCGGAAGCGGCTGTTTATGAGGCTGAGAGCGCTGAACAGCTCAGCCAGTTCCTCGCGCAGCAACGCTTCTGGCAAGACCATGTGCGGTTGGCGTATGCCGATCAATTTGCAGGGTTGACCGGGGCTGACGCAGCAGAGCGCAGTGCCGCAGAGCAGGCGTTGACGTTAAGCCTTGCCCGTGGAAACTCTTGGGCCTGGTACCGCCTGCAACCGCCACATGGCCCGGGCTCCCGTGCGTTCGCTCATCTATCCCGGCGTCTTGAAGAAAGCCTTCAGCTTTGGCGAGGTCAGGAGGGCGACCCCGAACATGTCGGGCGAACACATCTGGCGAATGTGCTGCGCAACTTATGGCAGTCACAGTACCGGGGGGGTGGGGAGTCTGCGGATACCGAGATGGGCGGACAGGCCATCAGTTCGTTACCAAGGCTGGCGCCGGGTATCATGTTTGACCGGTTGAACAGCTTCACCTTGTGCAACCAGCAGCTCAGAAGGGTGGACGCAGATTTCCTCAGCCGCTTTCCCAATATGACAGTGCTGGACTTGTCCGGTAACCGGTTGGCTACGCTGGATGGGCTTGAGCATTTGCCACGCTTGCAGCGGCTCAGACTGGGTGGTAACCAGCTAAGTACGGTTGAAGGGCTGGAGCAGCTGGGCCAACTGGTAGAACTGGACATGAGCGGTAATGATCTGAGCGAAGTGCCCGCTGCCGTGGAGCGGTTGACGCAATTGAGCAGTCTGGATCTTTCGTTCAACCAGTTGACGCGCCTGGAAGAGCGGCTAATGCAGCTGGTAAGTCTGGAAAACCTGCAACTCAGTGGCAATCTACTGGGCGATCTGCCAAGAGGGCTGGTGAGGCTGGTACGGCTCAGAACGCTCAACCTGAGCGGCAATCGGTTGTCGACGATACCCCATGGGCTCAATCAGTTGGGCAGACTGGTCGAGTTGTACCTGCACGACAACCAGATAACGCTGGATGTCGAAAGCCAGCCACGACTGGAGTGGTTTTCCAGCCTGCAAGTGCTCACCCTGGGCAGAAACCCGTTGGGTGCGCTGCCACAATTGCGTTTCAACGTTCACCTGCAATACCTGTCCCTGCGGGACAGTGGCCTGCGCAACTTTCCGCTTGGCTTGTTGCAGAGCCACCCGCAGCTGGCAGTGGATTTACGAGGTAATCGCATAGAGACGCTGAGTGAGCAGGCTTTGGCCTGGGTTGAAGCGCACCCGCAGTATGTCAACCTTGAGCATAACCGCCTGAACGAGGCGATCCTGTTGCGCATACGACAGGCTGTGGTGCGGCAGCAGCAGGAGCAGGCAAGGGCGGAGCAGGAGCAGGAGCCACAGTTGACCTTGCGGGCACCTGGACGTCGAGCCTGAGGTTCAGCGACCTCCACAGGCTTGAAGCAGGCTGGCCCGTCATGGACGGGGCCAGCCTTGCCATGTTCAGCGGCGGCGGAACAGCGGCAGCGGCTCGTCGGTGGCGGCCTGGTAGGTCACCGAGAAGTCCTTCAGGCTTTGCAGCGCGTCTTCCGGGTCTTTGTCGGCACGGATGGCAAACGCATCGAAACCGCAACGGGCCATGAAGAACAGCTGGTCGCGCAACACGTCACCAATGGCACGCAGCTCACCGGTGAACTTGTAGCGGTCACGCAGCAGGCGCGCATTTGAATAGCTGCGGCCGTCGGTGAAGGCCGGGAAGTTCAGGGCGATGACCTGGAAGTACTGCACGTCTTCGCCGATCTCTTCTGCTTCCTGGTCGCTGTCCAGCCACACGCCCAGGCCGCCATCGCGGGCTTTGAGCACGTGGGCGTGGTCGCGCCACATCTGCAGCGGCACGATGTAGTCGTCACAGTTGGTCAGCTCGTCGAACGAAAAGTCCTTGGGCAGCAGGTGCCAGGTTTCGTCGACGATCTGGTTGTTCTTAATGATTCGCTGCATAGACGCGTTCCTTGAAGGGGTCGATACCGATACGCTGGTAGGTGTCGATGAAACGCTCTTCCTCGGTACGTTGCTCGACGTACACGGCGATCAGCTTCTCGATCACGTCGGCCATGGCATCCTGGGCGAACGACGGGCCAAGGATCTTGCCCAGGCTGGCGCCGCGTGCAGCGTTGCCGCCCAGCGATACCTGGTAGAACTCCTCGCCTTTCTTGTCCACGCCGAGGATACCGATGTGGCCCACGTGGTGGTGGCCGCAGGCGTTCATGCAGCCGGAGATGTTCAGGTCGATCTCGCCGATGTCGAACAGGTAGTCCAGGTCGTCGAAACGGCGCTGGATGGACTCGGCAATCGGGATCGACTTGGCGTTGGCCAGCGAGCAGTAGTCGCCACCCGGGCAGCAGATGATGTCGGTCAGCAGGCCGATGTTCGGGGTAGCGAAGCCGCCTTCGCGCAGTTCCAGCCACAGCGCGTGCAACTGGCGCTGCTCGACGTCGGCAAGGATGATGTTCTGCTCGTGCGAAGTACGCAGGAAGCCGAAGCTGTAACGCTCGGCCAGGTCGGCCACGGCGTCCAGCTGCTTGTCGGTGAGGTCGCCAGGGGCAACGCCGGTGGGCTTCAGCGACAGGGTCACGGCTACGTAGCCCGGGCGCTTGTGAGCGCGGGTGTTGCGCGAGCGCCAGCGGGCGAAACCTGGGTATTCGGCGTCCTGGGCGGCGTAGTCGAAGTTATCGAGGGCCAGGTACTCCGGGTCGACGAAGTGGCGCGATACCCGCTGTACTTCGGCTTCGGTCAGGGTGGTGTTGCCGCCACGCAGGTGGACCATTTCGGCTTCGACCTTCTCGGCGAACACTTCCGGGGTCAGGGCCTTGACCAGGATCTTGATCCGCGCCTTGTACTTGTTGTCACGGCGACCGTAACGGTTGTACACGCGCAGGATGGCGTCGAGGTAGCTGATCAGGTCTTGCCATGGCAGGAATTCGTTGATGAACGAGCCGACCACCGGGGTACGGCCCAGGCCACCACCGACCAGTACCCGGAAGCCCAGCTCGCCGGCGTCGTTGCGCACCGGCTCCAGGCCAATGTCGTGCACTTCGATGGCAGCGCGGTCTTCCTGCGAGCCGTTGATGGCAATCTTGAACTTGCGCGGCAGGTAGGCGAATTCCGGGTGGAAGGTGGTCCACTGGCGGACGATCTCGCACCATGGGCGCGGGTCGATGATTTCGTCTGCGGCGACACCGGCGAACTGGTCGGTGGTGGTGTTGCGCAGGCAGTTGCCGCTGGTCTGGATCGCGTGCATCTGCACGCTGGCCAGCTCGGCGAGGATGTCTGGGATGTCTTCCAGCGCCGGCCAGTTGTACTGCACGTTCTGGCGGGTGGAAATGTGGGCGTAGCCCTTGTCGTAGTCGCGAGCGATCTTGGCCAGGGTGCGGACCTGGTTGGCGTTCAGCTGGCCGTACGGCACGGCGACACGCAGCATCGGCGCGAAACGTTGGATGTATAGGCCGTTCTGCAGGCGCAGAGGGCGGAATTCTTCTTCGCTCAGCTCACCGGCCAGGTAGCGGCGGGTCTGATCACGGAACTGCTTGACGCGGTCCTCGATGATCCGCTGATCGTACTCGTCGTATACGTACATAAAAGTCCTGTCTCAGGCATGCAGCTATTCGCGCGCACGGCCGCGCACTCCGGTTCGGAGCCGGGGAACGATAGCAGGTTGCGTTTATGCGCTAAAGTGATGTTTTTGCATATGAAAAGAACCAAATGGACTATGTGAGACTGACTGCCATTTGTGCCCGGGGCCGGGCCGGGCGAGTATAATCCGGCGTTTGCTTTGCAGAGATGTCAGCCCATGCTCAAGGCGTTGTGCCAAAGCGTGTGTCTTGCCTTGCCGCTGGCGGCAAGCGCACAACCGGCTTCGGTGGTGTTCATCAACCCGGGGTTGTCTACCGAAACCTTCTGGACCAGCTACAGCCGTTTCATGCAGGCCGCCGCGGATGAGCTGGGCATGAACCTGCGGGTGGAATACAGCGAGCGCCGGGCCGACTTGGCGTTGACCCATGCCAGGGCGATTCTCGGCGGGCCACAGCGGCCGGATTACCTGGTGCTGGTCAACGAGCAGTATGTGGCGCCAGAAGTGCTGCGCCTGTCGCGGGGTACCGGGGTGAAGCTGTTGCTGGTCAATAACGGCCTCACCGCCAGCCAGATTCGCAGCATCCAGGCCCAGCCCGACAAATATGCCGAGCCTTGGGGCACCTTGACGAGCAACGACGAGCAGGCAGGCTTCCAGATGCTGCACCAGATGGTCGCGCAATTGCCCCGCGACAGCTTGCCGGTGGACCTGGTGGCGTTTGCCGGGGTCAAGACCACCCCCGCCTCGCAGTTGCGCGAGGAGGGTATGCGCCGTGCCCTGGCCGACTTCCCTCAGGTACGCCTGCGCCAGGTGGTGTATGGCGGTTGGAGCCGCCAGCGCGCCTACGAGCAGGCTCAGCAGTTGCTGGAACGCTACCCGGCCACCCGCCTGGTGTGGTCGGCCAATGACGAGATGGCCTTCGGCGCCATGCAGGCATTCGAAGAGGCCGGGCGTGTGCCTGGGCGCGATGTGCTGTTCAGTGCCGTCAACAACTCGCCTGAGGCCCTGCGAGCGCGTATCGACGGGCGCCTGAGCGTGCTGATGGGCGGGCACTTCACCCTGGGCGGGTGGGCCATGGTGATGCTGCACGATGATGCCCAGGGGCTGGCGTTGAACCGCGATGGCCTGCGCGAGCACAGTGCCCCGGTGTTGCAGGCCATTGACCAGGCCAAGGCCAGGCGCTGGCTGAAGTTGCTGGAACGGGACGACTACGGCGTCGATTTTCAACATTACAGTGCCGAAGGGCAGCCAGCCGGCTATCAGTACCCGTTTCTGACGTCACCGGTCGAATATTGAAGACCCTGCTTGAGGGAAGGGCATTGCTCGTCTTAACTGCTGATGGTGAAGTGCATTCCCATAACCACTACAAGAGGCAATGCAATGGGAAACTCAACCAAGGTCCGCAAAGCTGACAGCAGTGTCGATGCCTGGGCGATCCTGTGCCTGATCGTTCTGGTGGTGGTCACTGCCGTGTATTGGGTCAGCCACCAGTGACTTGAAACTCAAGACCGTGATGCAGCCAGGGCGCCTGCGGGAGGGAATCTCGCGGGCGCTTTTTGTTTTGCCTGTGCCGGCCCTTTCACGGGCAAGCCCGCTCCCACAGGGACCGCACCGGCTAACGGGTAAGGTGCAGGGCCAGTTGCACCAGGCCGATCAGCACGGCAATGAACACCAGGGTGAACAGCGTCCCCAGCACAATGAAGTGGCTGGCTTTGCCGTGGGTGAAGTCGCGGGCGCGGTTCTTGCCGCTTTGCACACCGAACGCGGCGGCGAGGACGCTGTGCAGCATCTGCCAGAAGGTCGGGGGTTTGCCCTGGCTGGAATCGTCCATGGTGGCTCCTGAGGGAATCAGAGGCAATCAGGGACAGTGTAGGCCATGGGATTGAGGTTGGTTCTGCTGGCCTCTTCGCGGGTAAACCCGCTCCTACAGGGGAACGCAATCCCTTGTGGGAGCGGGTTCACCCGCGAATAAGCCAACCCGGTCTTAGTTGTCGTAACCCAGGTTAGGCGCCAACCAACGCTCACTCACGCTGATGTTTTGGCCTTTACGCGCGCTGTAGTTCTCGATCTGGTCCTTGTCGACCTTGCCCACGGCAAAGTACTGCGCCTGCGGGTGGGCAAAATACCAGCCGCTGACCGCTGCCGCCGGGAACATCGCAAAGTGCTCGGTCAGGAACACGCCGCTCGGCCCGGTCTCGCCAATGGCGGTGCCATCGAGCAGGCGGAACAGGGTTTCTTTCTCGGTGTGGTCAGGGCAGGCCGGGTAGCCCGGGGCCGGGCGAATACCGCTGTATTGCTCCTTGATCAGCGCCTCGTTGTCCAGGTGCTCGTCGCGGGCATAACCCCAGTGCTCTTTACGCACCTGTTCATGCAGCCATTCGGCGCAGGCTTCGGCCAGGCGGTCGGCCAGGGCCTTGACCATGATCGAGCTGTAGTCGTCGCCCTTGTCCTGGTAGGCCTTGGCCACTTCCTCGGCACCGATGCCAGCAGTGGTGATGAAACCGCCGACGTAGTCGGTCACGCCGCTGGCCTTTGGCGCGACGAAGTCGGCCAGCGACCAGTTGGGCTTGCCGTCCGGCTTGATGGTCTGCTGGCGCAGGTGGTGCAGGGTGGCCAGTGCCTGGCCGTCTTCACCGTAGACTTCGATGTCGTCGTCAGCCACCTGGTTGGCCGGCCAGAAGCCGAACACCGCGCGGGCACTGATCAGCTTTTCGTCGATCAGCTTGTCGAGCATCTCGCGGGCATCCTTGTACAGCGCCGTGGCGGCCTCGCCGACCACTTCGTCGGTAAGGATGCGCGGGAACTTGCCAGCCAGGTCCCAGGAGATAAAGAACGGCGTCCAGTCGATGTATTCGGCCAGGGTGCGCAGGTCGATGTCTTCCAGCACCTTGACGCCGGTGAAGGAGGGCACCGCGGGCTGGTAGCTGGCCCAGTCGTACTGCGGTTTGGCCGCGATGGCCTTGTCGTAGCTCAGGCGCTCGGTGCGGGCGCTGCGGTTGGCGGTGCGCTCGCGCACTTCCACGTAGTCCTGGCGGGTTTTCTCGACGAAGCCCGGCTTCAGCTCTTTGGACAGCAACTGGGTGGCCACGCCCACCGCACGCGAGGCATCGGTAACGTAGATGACCGCATCGTTGCTGTACTTGGGTTCGATCTTGACCGCAGTGTGCGCCTTGGAGGTGGTGGCGCCACCGATCATCAATGGCAGGTTGAAGCCCTGGCGCTGCATTTCACGGGCAACGTGGACCATCTCGTCCAACGACGGGGTGATCAGGCCGGACAGGCCGATGATGTCGCACTTCTGCTCGCGGGCGGTTTGCAGGATCTTCTCTGCCGGTACCATCACACCAAGGTCGACGATGTCGTAGCCGTTACAGCCCAGCACCACGCCAACGATGTTCTTGCCGATGTCGTGCACGTCGCCTTTGACCGTGGCCATCAGGATCTTGCCCTTGGCTTCCGGCTTGTCGCCTTTCTCGGCTTCGATGAACGGAATCAGGTGGGCCACGGCCTGCTTCATCACGCGGGCCGACTTGACCACCTGGGGCAGGAACATTTTGCCAGCGCCGAACAGGTCGCCGACCACGTTCATGCCATTCATCAACGGGCCTTCGATCACTTCGATCGGGCGTGCGCACTGCTGGCGACATTGCTCGGTGTCTTCGACGATGAACGCGGTGATGCCCTTGACCAGCGCGTGCTCCAGGCGTTTTTCCACCGGCAGCGAGCGCCACTCTTCGTTTTCCACTTCCTTGATGGCGCCGCCGCCACGGTAGTCGTCGGCGATCGCCAGCAGGGCATCGGTACCGTGCGGGGTGCGGTTGAGTACCACGTCCTCGACCTTCTCGCGCAGCGCTGCCGGGATCTCGTCGTAGATCTCCAGCTGACCGGCATTGACGATACCCATGGTCAGGCCGTTCTGGATCGCGTGGTACAGGAACACCGAGTGGATCGCCTCACGCACCGGGTTGTTGCCACGGAACGAGAACGACACGTTCGACACACCGCCCGAGCTCAGCGCGTGCGGCAGGTGATCACGGATGTAGGCACAGGCCTCGATGAAGTCGACGGCATAGTTGTTGTGCTCTTCGATGCCGGTGGCGACGGCGAAGATGTTCGGGTCGAAGATGATGTCTTCCGGCGGGAAGCCCACTTCGTTGACCAGAATGTCATAGCTGCGCTGGCAGATTTCCTTCTTGCGCGCGGCGGTGTCGGCCTGGCCGACCTCGTCGAAGGCCATCACCACGACGGCGGCGCCATAGCGCTTGCACAGGCGGGCGTGGTGCTTGAACTGCTCGACACCTTCCTTCATGGAAATGGAGTTGACGATGCCCTTGCCCTGGATGCACTTCAGGCCCGCCTCGATCACTTCCCACTTGGACGAGTCGATCATGATCGGCACGCGCGAGATGTCCGGCTCGCCCGCGATCATGTTGAGGAAGCGAACCATGGCCGCCTGGGAGTCGAGCATCCCTTCGTCCATGTTGATGTCGATCACCTGGGCGCCGGCTTCGACCTGCTGCAGGGCGACTTCCAGCGCTTCGGTGTAGTTCTCTTCGCGGATCAGCCGGGCGAACTTGGCAGAACCGGTGATGTTGGTACGTTCGCCAACGTTCACGAACAGCGACTGGCGATCGATGGTGAACGGCTCCAGGCCCGACAGGCGGCAGGCCTTGGCGATTTCCGGGATCTCCCGCGGCTTGTACTTGGCCACGGCCTCGGCAATGGCCTGGATGTGGCCCGGGGTGGTGCCGCAGCAACCGCCGATGATGTTGAGGAAGCCGCTGGCGGCAAACTCTTCGACCACCGCGGCCATTTCGGCCGGGGTTTCGTCGTACTCGCCGAAGGCGTTCGGCAGGCCGGCGTTGGGGTGGGCGGAAACGTGCGTGTCGGCCTTGGTCGCCAACTCTTCCAGGTACGGGCGCAGGTCCTTGGCGCCGAGGGCGCAGTTCAGGCCCACGGAAATCGGCTTGGCGTGGCGCACCGAGTTCCAGAACGCTTCGGTGGTCTGGCCCGACAGGGTGCGGCCGGAGGCGTCGGTGATGGTGCCGGAGATCATGATTGGCAGTTCGACGTTGTCGTCCTCGAACACCTGTTGCACGGCGAAGATCGCCGCCTTGGCGTTGAGGGTGTCGAAGATGGTCTCGATCAGGATCAGGTCGGCGCCGCCCTCGATCAGGCCGCGGGTGGCCTCGACGTAGTTTTCAACCAGTTCGTCGAAGGTGACGTTGCGGTAGCCGGGGTCATTGACGTCAGGGGAGATCGAGCAGGTGCGGCTGGTCGGGCCGAGCACGCCGGCGACGAAGCGCGGCTTGTCTGGGGTTTCCAGGGTCTTGGCATCGGCCACCTGGCGGGCGACGCGAGCGCCTTCGACGTTCAGTTCGTAGACCAGCGACTCCATGCCGTAGTCAGCCTGCGAAATCTGCGTGGCGTTGAAGGTGTTGGTTTCGAGAATATCGGCGCCGGCGTCCAGGTAGGCCTTCTCGATGGCAGCGATCACATCGGGGCGGCTGAGCAACAACAGATCGTTGTTACCCTTTACATCGCTTGGCCAATCGGCAAAGCGCGTGCCACGATAGTCGTGTTCCTCGAGACGGTAGCTTTGGATCATAGTACCCATGCCGCCGTCGAGGATCAGGATGCGCTCTTTGAGTGCGTTCTGGAGTGCTTGGAGACGAGCGCTGCGGTCGGACATAGGAACTACCTGGTCGGGCAAATAACAGAAGGTGCAGAATCATAACAAAGCTGCGCGCTTTTTAGGTGTATCGCCCATTTGCATGAAAATGGCTCATGTTGGGGCGCCAGCGACGTTCAGCACCAAGGACGACCAGGCAACAAATCGTGATGGCTTTCAAGAACCAGGACTTTCCGCACATGGTGCATCGTTTCCTTGCCGGCGCCTTCGCCCTGCTCATCAGCGGCGCGGTGTTCGGGCAAGCCCCGCAGTCGAGCCCGGCTATTTCCTACACCCGGGATATACAACCCATCTTCACCGAGAAGTGCGTGGCCTGCCACGCCTGCAACGACGCTGCCTGCCAGCTCAAGCTGGAAAGCCCCGAAGGTGCGGTACGCGGGGCCAGCAAGGTCCCGGTGTACCAGGGCGAGCGTAGCACGGCGGTGCCCACTACGCGGCTGTTCTACGACGCCCACAGCGAGGGTGAATGGCGCAAGAAGGGCTTTTACTCGGTGCTCGACAACCAGGGCAGCCAGGCCGCGCTGATGGCGCGCATGCTCGAACTGGGTCACAAGACCCCGCTTACGCCCAACGCCAAGCTGCCCGAGGAGATCGTCCTGGGCCTGAGCCGCAATAACATGTGCCCGTTGCCGCACGAGTTCGATGCCTATGCCGGCGCCCACCCCAAAGAGGGCATGCCGCTGGCGGTGACCGGGCTGACCGACAAGGAATACGACACCCTGCGCCGCTGGCTGGCCGCTGGGGCGCCGGTCGAGTACCAGCCGATCAAGCCGAGTACGGCCGAAGCCAAGCAGATTGCCGACTGGGAAGAACTGCTCAACCGCCCGGGTTCCACCGAAGCACTGGTTGGCCGCTGGCTGTACGAGCACCTGTTCCTGGCGCACATCTACTTCGTCGGTGGCGAGCAGGGCCACTTCTTCCAATGGGTGCGCTCACGTACGCCCAGTGGCCAGCCGGCCGACATCATCGCCACGCGCCGGCCCAACGACCCACCGGGCACCGACTTCTATTACCGGCTGATCCCGGTGCAAGGCGTGATCGTGCACAAGACGCACATCACCTACCCGATGGGGCCGCAGAAGCTCAAGCGCGTCAAACAGCTGTTCTACGCCGGCGACTGGCATGCCAGTGCGCTGCCCGGCTATGGCCCGCGCCACCGTGCCAACCCGTTCGAAACCTTCGAAGCAATCCCGGCAGTGGCGCGCTACCAGTTCATGCTGGATAACGCCGAGTATTTCGTACGCACCTTCATCCGTGGCCCGGTTTGCCGTGGGCAGATCGCTACCGACGTGATCCGCGACAACTTCTGGGCACTGTTCCAGGAGCCGGCCCACGACCGCTACATCACCGATGCCCAGTACCGTGGCGAGGCTACGCCGCTACTGGCCATGCCCGGGCAAATCGATGACGTGGGCAGTGTGCTGAGCCTGTGGCATGCCTACCGCGACAAGCGCAACGACTACGAGAAGCTGCGCCGTGAAGCCTATGCCGACATGCCGGCACCGGGCTGGTCGACGCTGTGGGCCGGTAACGACAACGCGCTGCTGAGCATTTTCCGCCACTTCGACAGTGCTTCGGTGACCAAGGGCCTGATCGGTGATGTGCCGCTCACCGTGTGGCTGTTCGACTACCCGCTGTTCGAGCGCACCTACTACCAGCTGGCGGTCAACTTCGACGTGTATGGCAACGTTTCGCACCAGTTGCAGACGCGCCTGTACTTCGACCTGATCCGCAACGGCGCCGAGGTCAACTTCCTGCGCCTGATGCCGGCGGACCAGCGCAAGGCAATTCTCAGCGACTGGTACCAGAACAGTGGCAAGGTGAAGATGTGGATGGATTATGAAGACATCGACACCGACACGCCGAGCGGCATCAAGCTCGACCCGCGCAACCCCAAGCGCGACTTTGGCCTGAAGCTGCTGCAGCGCACCGGCAGCCTGAATGCAGCGCCAGACCCGATCAACCGCTGCCAGGGTGCGTTCTGTTCGCGACCGCAGCTGAGTGAAGCGCCGCAGCTTGGTGAAGCGCCGCAGCTTGGTGAAGAGTTCCGCAATGCCGAGCAGTCGCTCAGCCGCCTGGTGTCGCGCCCGGCTGCCGGGCTGAAAGTGATCAACCAGTTGCCCGAGGCAACCATGCTGCGCATCGAAGGGCAGGGCGGCCAGCGCCAGGTCTACAGCCTGCTGCGCAACCGTGCGCACAGCAACGTGGCGTTCCTGCTGGGTGAGGCGTACCGCTACCAGCCTGGCCTGGACACGCTGACCTTGTACCCAGGCGTGCTCAGCAGCTACCCCAACTTCATCTTCAACATTCCAACTGCGGATGTGCCGGAGTTCGTCGAGGACATGGAGTATGCGAAGGATGATGCCGCCAAGTTCGAGCGCATTGTCATTCGCTGGGGCGTGCGCCGCAGTCACCCTGATTTCTGGCGTTACTTCCATGACCTGAACAGCTACATCAAGGAGACCCAGCCGGTCGAAGCGGGTGTGCTGGACATGAACCGCTATGAGAACCTCTGATCGGGTTGGCTGACCTTTCCCGGTACCCTGCGGTCGGAAAGGGTGGGTGGTCTTGATCGATTGCAAGGGGCTGCTTTGCAGCCCTTCGCGGGTGAACCCGCTCCTACACAGGACGGCGCTGTTGCCAAGGCTGGCGCTTCCGTTTGCAGGAGCGGGTTCACCCGCGAACGAGCGCACAGCGCTCGCCTCTGCACCCGATGCAGGCCTCAATGCACCGCCAAGCGCAGGGTATTTCATGCTGTATTCGCTTCAGGCACTGCGGGCGTTCGCCGCCTGGGTGGTGGTCTGCCACCATTTCATGCAGATCTTCTTCGACTTTCACGCCACCGGCCCCATCGGCCAACTGCTCTCCGACCGGGGCGCCGTAGGTGTCGACATCTTCTTCGTCATCAGCGGGCTGGTCATCTATCTGTCGACCCGCGACAAAACCATCGAACCGCGCCAGTTCCTGCTTAACCGGGCGCTGCGTATCGTCCCGGCCTACTGGTTCTACACGGCGCTCATGGCGGCGCTGCTGCTGGCCTTCAGTCAATGGATGCCGCATCAGGCGTTCGATTGGCACCACTTATTGCTCTCGTTGCTGTTCATTCCAGCGGAAAACCCCGGTGGTTATGGTCTGTACCCAACGCTGAACGTGGGCTGGACGCTGAATTTCGAGATGTTCTTCTACCTGTTGTTCGGTCTGGCATTCCTGGTTCGCCATCGTCACCTCCAACTGCTGATGACTGTGGCGCTGCTGGTGGTGAGCGAGGTGCTGGGCCGCCTTGGTTTGCTCAGCCACTTCTACAACAACGGCATCATCTACGAGTTCCTGTTAGGTATCGGCCTAGGGGTGGTTTACCGTCGTGGCCTGATTCGTGAAGGGTTGTGGGTGCCGCTGGCGCTGTTGGCGGTGGCAGGCTTCGCGCTTTATCACCTGGACGCTTCCCAGCGCCTGCTGTACTGGGGGCTGCCGAGTGCCATGATCGTGTTGGCGTTTGTGTCCATGGAGCCCTTGTTCAAAGGTAACCAGGTGCTCAAGGCATTGGGCGACTGTTCGTATTCGGTCTACCTGATTCACGTGCTGGTGCTTTATGCCGGCTGGTTTGCCAGCGAGCGGCTGGGCTTGAACCCGTACCTGGTATTTGCCCTATGCGTGCCGTCCATTGGACTAATGTCGTGGTTCAGCTACCGCTGGCTGGAGCGCGGCCTGTACCGGCGCATGCAGGCCTGGCTGGCGGAACCACGGGGGACAACGCCGGAATATGCGCTTTCCCGAGTTAAATACTAGGACTTTGTACAAAGGCCGGGTTGGCGTACACTTGGCGGCAAGTCTGTGAGGAACCTACATGAGCGCTATAACCATTACCGACGCCGCCCATGACTACCTGGCCGATCTGCTTTCCAAGCAGAATACGCCTGGCATCGGCATTCGCATTTTCATCACCCAGCCGGGCACCCAGTACGCAGAGACGTGCATTGCCTACTGCAAGCCGGGCGAAGAGAAGCCTGACGACACCGCCGTGGGTCTGAAGAGCTTCACCGCTTACCTGGACGCGGTCAGCGTACCGTTCCTGGAAGATGCCCTGGTCGACTACGCCACCGACCGCATGGGTGGCCAGCTGACCATCAAGGCACCGAACGCCAAGGTGCCGATGGTCAACGAAGACAGCCCGATCAACGAGCGTATCAATTACTACCTGCAGACCGAGATCAACCCCGGCCTGGCCAGCCATGGCGGGCAGGTCAGCCTGGTGGACGTGGTCGACGACGGCATCGCCGTGCTGCAGTTCGGGGGTGGTTGCCAGGGTTGCGGCCAGGCCGACGTGACCCTGAAGGATGGCATCGAGCGCACCCTGCTCGAGCGTATTCCGGAGCTCAAAGGCGTGCGTGACGTGACTGACCACACGCAGAAAGAGAACGCCTACTACTAAGGCTGACGCTGAGTTGGTGCGATCGTTGTAGGAGCGGCCTTGTGTCGCGATCGGGCTGCAAAGCAGCCCCGGCAATCTTGCGGAATGGCAAAGATCCCGGGGCTGCTTTGCAGCCCGATCGCGACACAAGGCCGCTCCTACATGGATCGCGTATCAGCGGTTCTCTTAGCAACAAAGTGTTACGGTTTCAATCCCTGCGACAACAGGCCGCAGCCCGTATTCAAAGGGCTGCAGGCGATCCTCGCCTTGGTCGGGTAGAACCCCTCTGGGCGTCATGCCAGAATGCCCCGGTTTTTCGACCGGCCCGTCCCGAGGGTCGGCACCTTCCCTGTAAAGGATGGTTTCATGAATGATCTATATAGCCGGCGTGCAGTTGTCGCCGGCATGGGCGTTCTCGGGCTCGGCCTGCTGGCGGGCTGCAGCCCGGCCCGGGGGCTCGAGTTCAAGTACGGCAAGAACATGAGCAACGAAATCCTCGGGCGCAAGTTCAGCCTGAAGGACCCGCAAGGCAATGTGCGCACCCTGTCGAGCTTTTACGGCAGCATGCCGATGATCTTCTTCGGCTTTACCCAGTGCCCGGCTGTGTGCCCAACCACGCTGGCGCGTGCGGCACAGATCCGCAAGACGCTGCGTGGCCGTGACCGTGACCTGTTCCAGGTGGTGTTCATCACGCTGGACCCGGAACGCGATACCCCCGAGGTGCTGGACGCCTACGTCAAGGCCTTCGACCCGACGTTCGTCGCGCTAACTGGCACCCCCGAGGAAATTGCCGCGGTGGCCAAGGAATTCAAGGTGTTCTATGAGAAGGTTCCGGCCGGGGACACCTATACCATTTCTCACTCGTCCACCAGCTACGTCTACGATACACGTGGCACCCTGCGCCTGAGCCTGGGCCATTCCCTGAATGCCAAGGAATGCGCCGAAGACCTGGTCACCCTGATGGAGATCTGCTGAATGTCGATGCAACCGATCAAACGCGGCCTGGCTGCCCTGGTCCTGATGGGCCTGGCCCTACCTGCTTTGGCCCAGACCACTGTGAGCGATGCCTGGGTGCGTGCCACGGTGCCGCACCAGCCATCCACCGGTGCCTTCATGACCCTGACCGCCAGCAGCGACAGCAAGCTTGTGAGCGTGGCTTCGCCCGTGGCCAAGACCGTGCAGGTGCATGAAATGACCATGAACGGTGACGTGATGGGCATGCGTGAGGTGAACGCTGTCGAGCTGCCAGCCGGCAAGCCCGTGACTCTGGACCCGAATGGCCTGCACGTGATGCTGATGGGCCTGAACGATCAGGTGAAGGAAGGCGACAAAGTGCCGCTGACCCTGACGATTGAAGATGCCAAGGGCGCCACGGAAACCGTGGACGTGCAGGCTGAAGTGCGTGCGCTGAACGCCGAGGCGGGCGGGCATGATCACATGCACATGAAGCACTGACAGCTTTGAATGGGGCAGCCTGTGGGAGCGGGCTTGCCCCGCGAACACCGGCAAAGCCGGTGCCATTCACCGCGTTGCCTGCTTCGCGGGGCTAGCCCGCTCCCACACCGGCCCAGTCTCAGTCAGCTGCGAAACCTGGGCAATGGCCTGTCGAGGGTCAACGAGGTCAAGGTCTTGCGGACCTGGGCTTCATCGGCCTCCAGGGCCTTGAGGCTTGCACGGATCTTGCCGGCGGCGGGCATGTCGCCCTGCCGGTCGATCCAGTCGGCAATCTCCTTGCAGGCACTGCTGAGGCAGGCCTGGCGCTGGTTCATCAGCGACAGGAGGGTGGTGAGCTCTCTTTCGGACATGGCAGGATCCTCCATTCAGCCTTGACAGTGTAGCAGAGGACTGGCGGGGCTCTGCTGTCCTTGCAAAGGGCGCAGAGGCAGCCGCAAATGGCTGCTTCGGAGTGTTCGCAACAACTCGTTACTTATAAACATCGTGTTTAAAGTCGGCATCGCTAAGGTGTGTGACAAGCCATTCGGGTCGTTCAAAACAATTTGCTGAAGTGCTCTGCTTCGCAGGGTTTCACGTCAGAGGGTGTCCTTCTTCAATAAGCTGTCTATGTAGGAATATTCCTAAGTTTTAATTCGAGCCCCAGGTTAGACTGCGGTGCTGTTACAACTTGGGTGTTGTGTGTGAGCGAGGATGAGCCTTAGGTTGTAGTTGCCCAAGCGATGCAAGGGCAATTCCAATAATCAGAAAGGAGTTCACACATGAAATCTGCAATCGAACTGTTCAAGACCGATGTAACTGGCGTCACCACCCAAGGTGTGTGCATGTGGTAAGCAGGGGGGCGGCCTGGTGCCGCCCCTTTATTTTCCTTGAGCAGGAGCATGCTTTATGGACGATCGTGGCTACCACACTATCTGGGACATCACGGGGGCCAGCGCAAAGTTGCTGAGCAATGATAAAAGATTGCACGGCTTCTTTCTGACTACGCTGCAGGCATCCGGCTTCAACATCATCAGCGATATGATTCACAAGTTTTCCTCGGGCGGGGAGGGTGTCACCGGGCTTTTTCTGTTGTCGGAGTCTCACCTTTCCTACCATACCTACCCGGAGCGTGAGTACATCAGCATTAATGTATATACGTGCGGGAAAAACAATCAATTGATCAATGAACGCATTTTGGAATTTTTTGGAGCGGGCGTACAGGTCAATAGACGAACGCTGCTGCGCGGCAGTGCAGTGATTGAACCACGAGGAGGGGAACATGCAGCTGCTCGATAAGGGGTTGTTGAAGTTTGATTATCAGTTTCCGTTATACAACTTTTTCTTCCCGTCGCAAGCGCGCGATGTTTACCAGCCGGCCCCACATCAGTTCGCTGCAATGATGTCCGCAGCCAATCAAGTTTCGCGCTCACGCGCCTTGTACTTTCACATCCCTTTTTGTGAGGCCATTTGTTCGTTCTGCCCGTTTACCCGAGGGCTGTACAAGAGTGCCAGTGACATCGACCGCTATACAAAGGCGCTGATCAAAGAGATCGAGTACAAGGCGCAAGCCATGGACCTGAAGGCGGTTCCGGTCAGGGCCATATTTTTTGGGGGTGGGACACCGTCTCTGCTGTCACCGCGGAACATTCACGATATTGGCGAGGCGCTGCATCGTCATTTCGATATGCGCAACGTTCAGGAGTTCTCATTCGAGTTCAGTGTCACAAGTGTCACCGAAGAGCGCGCTCGCGCTTTGGCTGCAATTGGTGTGACCCACGCGCGGTTTGGCTTGCAAACCACAGATCGCGAATGGCGGCAGCTGTTCAACCTGGACCCGGACGTGGGCAAGATCGAGCGCGCTGCCGATCTGTTGAGTAACCAGTTTGAACATGTGCTGTGTGACATCCTGTATGGCATGAACGGCAGCAATGAAGCGCAGACGCTCGTCGACATCGACAAAGCGGTGGCGATGGGCGTCAGCAATATTGACATTTACCCAATCAACAATGCTGCAACCTCCGTCAAATTGCACAGGCAAATCAAGGCTCGCTTCGCTGATGTAATGCCTGCCATGCGCAAGCTCAACATGAAGTTCATGCTCGATGAGCACCTGCGCCAATATGGCTATGTTCCCTACAACGGTCATGGCTATGTGCGCAGGCCCGGGGCTGGCAATGCGCTGTTTGCCGAAGATTACGCCTTCATCTATCACGAGCATGTTTACGGTTATGCCGATCATGACCTGCTGGGCTTCGGTGTGGGGGCCATCTCGTCGGTGGCGGGGCACGTCATTACCAATACTTCATCTCGCGAAAAATATACCCGTGGCATGGCGCAAGGGGAGTACATGTGCCAAGTGAGCGGGCATGACGCGCTGCTGGATGTGGTCAAGCCGCTGGTCGTTCGCCTGGCCTATCACGGTTCAGTAGATAAGCGCCTGGTTGAATTGAGCCGCGTGCCCGAAGCGCTGATGAGGCGGCTTGATGCGTTGATCGGGGCAGGATTGGTGCTTGAGGACTCACAATTCTATCGGCTGACGCGGCTTGGCTGGCTCTGGTACAGCAACATCATGTTCTACCTGATGCCGGCAAGTGAGCAGGACATTCTCAGGAGGCTGGTTTTCGAGCGGCTTGATGTGCCTGGACGGGATATCACCGAGCACGAGTTGATCTATGCCGCTGGCTGAGGAAGAAATGAAGTATGCAAGCGCTGAATCTAAACTACGGAACGCGATCGCTGGCGTGTGGTTACGGCTTTTCTAAATGTGGTGAATTTGCCTTCGAAGCGGCATTTGCCGTGGCAATCGTCTCCCTCACCGAGGCTGATCTGCTTTTAATCGGTATCGCCTATTTTTTTCGTTACTTGCCAAGCGTCGTGTTTTCTCCGTTAGGTGGCTGGTTGGCGGATAACGCCGACAAAAAGAAAACTCTGTTGGCAGTGGAGGCCGCCAAAGGTTTTTTGGCGCTTGCCTTCTTTGCCTTGTTCGGCCTGCTCACACCGGTATTACCCCTGTTGGTGGGGCTTTCGATGCTCATGACGGCGCTCGAATGCCTCTATGTGCCGACATTTCGCGCGTACTTTCCAGACCTCGTATCAAGGGACGATCTGGCCTCGGTCAACAGTGGTGTCCAAGTGATCGAGGATGCGGCCTCGATTATCGGCCCGCTGGTTTTTTCAGTCTGCGTGATACTGCTTTCTCGTGAAGCAACCTTCTTGTTCTTTGCGACCTGTCTGGTGCTGTCGGCCACCTCCATCGCCACCCTGGGGCCTGGCAGGCAAAGTGCCCGGCAGGCCTTTGATGGGCGTGCCATCGTCCGCGATGCAGCGCGCAGTGTAGGCCAGTTAAGGGTCAGCAATGCGCCGTTGTTTGCCGTTATCGGTTGCACCACCCTTTGCGCGATGTTTGCTACCTCGGTCATTCGCTTCATCCTTCCGGCTTCGGTGCTTGAGCATTTTGCATCTGAAGCGGCGGTAGGTTACGTACTTTCACTGCTTGCAGCCGGTACCGTGCTCGGCGGGGTGCTCTACACACGCTTCAATCCGCGCACAACTGCACGGTTGGTGTTGCGGTATTGGCTCCTGTACGGGGCATTGTTTCTGACGGCAGCGGTGGCGCTGCAGTTCAACAGCTGGCTGTTTCTATCGATCCTGTTTCTGGTCGGTTTCATTGGTGCCTTTGTCGATATTGCCATTGTGACCAACATCCAGTGCTTGTCGAGCGAGCATGAAGTGGGCAGGAACTTTTCCCTTTATTACTTTACGGCCGTCATTGGTGATGCCGTTTCGGGGCTGGTTGCCAGTTTGGTATTCGTGCTTGCGGGCCCTGCAACCTTCTTCTGGATGACGCTGATGCTGTTCGTCGCGCCTGTGCGCTGGAACCTGAAAGGAAATGTCGATGACACCGACAATCGTATATAGCATGGCACTCGATGTGCAGGCATGGGACGGCGTGCGGGCAGTGCCTTTTCATTCGTCAGCAAATCTCGCACTCGCTTCGGCATTGCTCCTGACGCCCGAGGATGCACTGCAAGCCAGCGTAGTTCAGGCAGTGGAGCGTTGGCAGTTACCACTGTTCATTGGCTCGCAGGATGCGGATGGCCTGTTGGCCGGCGAAGAGCGGAGGCTGAACGTGCCGTTGTCGGTGCAAGACAAGGCCCGGCTCATGGTTGCGGCACGCGCCTTTGAACATCAGGTATTGCCTTCTTTCACACGTGCGGTTGCGTTGTTTGTCGAGAAGCGTCGGCCTACCTTTGCCTGCCCAGGCCACCAGGGGGGAGCCTGCTTGCAGCAACACCCCGTTGGGGCTCGTTTCAGCCAGTTGCTGGGGCCGGGATTGTTCCAGGTGGATGTGCCCCATGCAGCGCCGGAGCTGGGCGATGTGCTGGGGCATGAAGGCCCGGTCCGGGAGGCTGAGCAATTGGCTGCAAGGGTTTTTGGCGCCGATGACACCTGGTTCGTGCTCAATGGCACGTCCACTGCCAATAAAGTCGTTGCCAGTGCGTTGTTGGCGGCAGGCGACCTGGTGCTGATGGATCGTAATAACCACAAGTCGGTGTTTCTAGGGGCCTTGGTTCAGTGTGGCGCCCTTCCGGTATACCTGGCCAATGTGCGGGATGAGCGGGGGCTGTTGGGGGGCTACCGATTGGGTGCTCTGGATGAGGGCCATTTGCGTAGCCGGGTGGGGCAGATCTGTTGGCGTCGGGCGCGCGAATCCAGGCCCTTTCGCCTGGCGGTAATCCAGCAGGCGACTTGTGATGGTGTGGTGGTTGACGCCGCAGCAGTGCTTGAGCGCATCGGGCATCTTTGTGACTATGTGCTGTTCGATGGCGCCTGGGCTGGGTATGAACCTTTCGTTCCCGCGCTGGCCAAGCTATCGCCGCTGAACGTGCAATTGACCGACACTTCTCCCGGCATTGTCGTGACGCAGTCGGTGCACAAACAGATGTCGGGTCTCTCCCAGACTTCACAGATCCACAAGAAAGACCGGCATATCAGCCACCTGCGCCGTTATTGCGCATGGCGAGTGTTCAATGCGGCTTTCATGCAACACGCATCTACCAGCCCGTCTTATCCCTTATTCATGTCACTGGAAGTGAATGCAGCCATGCTGGCCGACGGCGAAGGCGAGCGCCATTGGCGGCAAGCGCTGGCCGCTGCGCAGGCGTTGCGCGACCAGGTTGAACGCCGATGCCGGCTGATCCGGCCATTGATGCCGCCTGTTTCGCAGGCTTCGCGCGAATATCAGGCGCAGGGTGAGTTGGCAATTGAGCCCGGCCTGCATTACATCGACCCCTGCAAAGCCATCTTTTCCACCCGGGGGCAGTCAGAGATTCCTGCCTGCATTGTTGCCCAGTATCTGCGGGATTGCGGTTTTACCCCGGAGAAAACGGATTTCTTCACCCTCACCCTGCTGATGACGCCGTCCAGCGACAGTGCCGCGTTGAACAGGCTGGTGGGCGCTCTGGAGGATTTCGAAACGCATTGGCTCAAGGGCACAGCGGTGCTGCAACTGTTGCCGTCGCTACGCGCGGCTTCGGCACGCTATCAGGGCCTGTCCATTGCCGGGCTAGGGGACCGCATCAGCAGGCTCTATCGCACACATCAGGTCGAACTGCTGCAAAGTGAGATTTTCAGTGCCATGGGGGCCGTACAGGAAAATTGCTCCCCTTACCAGGCTAACCAACAGTTCGTGCGCGGTGAGGCCAGCCTGCAGCGGGTCGGGGAGGTTGCAGGCAGGGTGGCGGCCGAAGGCGTTATTCCATACCCACCCGGGATCATGTGCATTGCGCCCGGTGAGCGCTGGACAGCTACGTTGGTTGGCTATTTGCAAGCAGTGGAGGCTTTGTCTGCACAGTATCCCGAGTTTGCCCCGCACATTCAGGGTGTGCACAGCATCCGCGAAACCGATGGATCGGCCTCGTTCGGGGTGTTCGTGCTTGGCTGAGCGCACTCAACCGCCGGGTGGCGCGCTCAGCCAGTTGCAAAATCATGGGCGTAAGTACATCCACGTCGACATGGACTCTTACTTCGTCGCCGTCGAGTTGCTGGATGCCCCATGGCTGCGCGAGCGGCCAGTCGCTGTTGGCGGCATGGCGAAAGACAGGGGCGTGATCAGCACTTCCAACTACATTGCCAGGCGTTTTGGTGTCAGAAGTGGAATGGCAACTGTCACCGCGCAACGACTATGCCCGGACTTGGTGTTGCTGCCAGTACGCTTCGAGCGGTATGAGGCGGTGACTCGCAGGCTGGAGGCCATTTTTCGACGTTATACCCCTGTGGTCGAGTTTCTCTCGCTGGATGAAGCCACGCTGGATGTGACAGGGCAGATGCACTGCAACGGTTCGGCGACGTACATGGCAAGCCGGATCCGCGCTGCTATCGAGCAAGAACTGCAGCTGACGGCCTCTGCGGGAGTCGCACCTTTGAAGTATCTGGCGAAAATGGCTTCGGAAGTGAACAAGCCCAATGGCCAGTGTGTCATCGCGCCCGATCAGGTGCAGGGTTATCTGGCCAATCTGGATATTCGCAAGATCCCAGGCGTGGGACCCAGAACATGGGCCGTGTTGCAGGCATTGGGCTGCCTGAAATGTGCTGATGTTACTGACGACATGATACCGGCTCTGCTGCGACACCTTGGGGCGCACGGTTTTTATGTGTGGGAGCGTTGCCGGGGCCTGGAGGGCTATGAGGGAAAGCCCGGAGATATCCAGTCCCTGGGTGTCGAGCATACGCTGCCCAGCGACTGTGACGACTTTGCCAGTTGTGCCAGAGAGCTGGATCTACTGTTGGCGGCTTTGACTACCCGTCTGGAAGCGCTTGGCCAGACGCCGGCCATTGTCAGGAACCTGGTCAAACTCAAATTCTCCGACTTTTCCATTGCCAGCGCCGAGGCACCTGCCTTGTCCTTGCAGCCGCAGGTCATGCAGGGGCTATGTCGCACGCTTTGGGATACCAAACGGCAGGGGCGGGCAGTGCGCCTTGTAGGTGTTGCCGTCAGGATTCGAAAAAGCCTGCCGGACCCCTTGCAGATTGAGCTGGCGTTTTGACTAGCTTGGTTGGCACGATTGAATGAACACATGCTCGCCGATAAACCCCCGGCGACACCCCGTAAGCCTGCTTGAACTGCCGGCTCAAATGGCTCTGGTCAGCAAACCCCAGGTCGAACGCTACTTCTGACGCCACCAGGCCGCTCTTGAGCATTTCCCGCGCGCGGGCCAGGCGCCGCTGTTTCAGCCAGGCATGTGGCGGCAGGCCGGTGGCCTGGCGAAATACCCGGGCGAAATGGAACGGTGACAGGTTGACCGCGGCCGCCAGCGCTTCCAGTGAGGGCGGGTCGGCCAACTGGCTTTCCAGCAGTTCGCGGGCGCGGGCCACGGCCAGGGGTTCGTTGCCTGGGGCCGAGGGCTCGGCGCATTGCCCGTGGCGTTGCACCAGGGCCAGCACCGCGTGGCGCCAGGCCGTCTGTTGCTGCAGGGCACTGGCGCCGGCTTCGGAAAGCTGGTGCAGCTTGCTGAAGGCGAGGGCCAGGGCCGGGTCCTGAATCACGCTGGCCTTGAAACTGGGCATGCCGTGGCGACCCAGTTCCAGTTCGTCGAGCACGCCGGTAACCCGCTCATGCTCCGGGTAGAAGCCGCGGTAGCGCCAGCCGGCTTCATGGGCGGTGGCACCGGTGTGCAGTTCGTCGGGGTTGATCAGCACCATGCTGCCGACCGGCGCCAGGTGCTCGCTGCCACGGTGCCAGAAGCGCTGGGCGCCAGACTCGATCACGGTGAACACATAACCTTCGTGCACATGCGGGGCGAAGCGCTGCTGAAAGTAGCGCGCGTGCAGCATTTCGACGTCGCCCAGGGCTGGCGCCTGCCAGAGGTGTGTCTGCTCGCGCAGGGGCGTGCTCATGCCAGCCAGCTGCGCAGGAGGAAGAAGATCAACATGCTCACCAGCATGCTCAGCAATACGCTGCGGGTCAACAGCACCAGGGCGATGGCCACCAGCGAACCCAGCAGGTAGGGGTTGAGCAGGCTGAGGTTGAGCTGGTGCTCGGGCATGAAGATAATCGGTCCGCAAATGGCGGTCAGCATGCCCGGCACGGCAAAGCCGAGGAACTGCCGGGCGTTGGAGCTCAGGCGCAGGGGCAGGCGTGGCTCAAGGAACGCATAGCGGTTGAGGAACACGATGGCGCCCATGGCGAAAATCAGGATCCAGGTCATGGGCGGGCTCCGGCGAATTTCTGGCAGATGAAGCCGGCACTCATGCCCAGCAGGCCTGCGGCCACCAGCGCCGTTTCCCAATGCCAATAGCTGAACAGCACCGAGCAGAACAGCGATACGGCCACACACACGACGGTGGCCAGGTTGCGCACCAGCGGGGCGATCAGGGCGACGAAGGTGGCGACGATGGAGAAGTCCAGGCCGAACTGGTCCAGGTGCGGAATGCTCTGGCCCAGAAGGATGCCGGCCAGGGTAAACAGGTTCCAGGCGACATAGAAGGTAAGGCCCACCCCCAGGGCGTACCAGCGGTTGAACTGTTGCTGGTCGTACTGGCTGGTCAGGGCGAAGAATTCGTCGGTCAGCAGAAAGCCCAGGCCCAGCCGCCAACGCAGTGGCTGGCTGGACAGCACCGGGCGCATCGACAGGCCATACAGCAGGTGCTGCGAGGTCAGTAGCAAGGTCGTCAGCAGGATCGACGCGAGGTTCGCGCCGCCCTTGAGCATGCCAATGGCCACCAGTTGCGCGGCGCCGGCGAAAACGATGGCTGATAGCCCTTGGCCCTGCCAGGCGCTGAGGTTGGCTTCGATGGCCATCGAGCCGGCCAGCAAGCCCCAGGGGGCGACGGCCAGGGACAGCGGGAGAATGGCGATGGCGCCGTGGAGAAAGGCTTGGCGAGCGATGTGGGGCATGATGGCTGCAGTGCGGTTACGTGGCAGGCCAGCATGCCAGACGGGGCGGGGGGTGGCTTGAACGATCTTGCTGCGCTGCTGGCTGGCGTGCGGGATCCCTGTAGGAGCGGCCTTGTGTCGCGATGGGGCGCGCAGCGGCCCCGAAAATTTCTGCTTCGCCGCAAATATTGCAGGGGCCGCTGCGCGCCCGTCGCGACACAAGGCCGCTCCTACAAGGGTCAATCTTGGCCAGTTAGAGGGATCAGGGGCGGCTACTCAGATGCTGCTGTGCGGTCACGCAACCGTTGATCTCCACGGCCTTCTGCAGCAGGCTCAAGCGGTGTTGTGGGTCGAGATCGCCAAGCAGGCGGTACACTTCGGCCTGGTAATCACGTTGGCGCCCCCAGAGCATCTCGATGCCCTGGGGCCGGCTGCGGCTACAGGCCAGTCGGCTGGCAGGTTGCGGATAATAGGGGGCGTACACGGTGGCCATGTTGGGAATGGCCTCCAGCGCAGTGCGGTACTCATCGCTGCTGTTGTAGGGGCGGCACCAGGTGGCGATGGCTGGCGCAGGGGCGGCAAAACCTTGCTTGAGGCTGGCCTCTAGCAGCGGGCAGGCGGCATCCGCAATTTGCGCGGCGGGCAGGTAGGTCATGTAGTACAGCGCCAGGCGGTATTGCGCGACCGGGTGGCCCAGCTCGACCGATTTTTTCAGCAGGGCAACGGCTGTCGGCAAGGTATGCGCCATGGCCTGGCCCTGACGGTTGAGCTCGGGATCACCCCCCAAGGCGGTGCGCAGCGTGTTGCTGGCGTTGTCCTGGCTGTCGGCCTGCTCCAGCAACGGCAAGGCCTGACGGTAGAGCAGGTCGGCATGCGGGTCGATGCTGACCTCCAGCGCCTGTGCAGCCAGCGGCATCAAGGCGACCACCAGTGCGGGCAGGCTTCGCACAAGGCTCACAGGTGAACCCCATGGGCAATCAGATGCGAATGGGCGGTTTCGAAGGTCATGGCGGTCAAGCGTGCGCCTCGGGAAAATCGGAACGACGACGTATTCTAGCCAGCCAAGGGGCTGGCCGAAAGACCGCTGTGCAATTGTCAGCCGAGCCTGATGGGGGTGACCTTGCGCTGGGCGTGCTTTTCCTGGGCCAGGCCAAGCTTGGCGGTGATCACCTTGGCCAACGCATTGTTGCCCAGATCGTTCAGGTGCAGGCGGTCGATGAACAGGTCGGCACCAAACACCGGCGAGCTGCTGAGCATGCCGTTCATATCGTAGCAGGGCACCGGGTCGGCCTGGCTCTTGATGCGGCGGAAAAACGCCGAGTGCAACTGGCTGTCGAATGCGCCGTCCAGCAGCCGATCGAAATTGCCGGGTTGTTGCTCGAGGGCGGCCAGCATGGCCTGTTCGCCCTCGGGTAGGGTTTCCCGGCACCAGGGCAGCAACGGCTGCAGGATGAAGGTGAGGGTGGCATTGCTGTCTGCCAGCAGCCGGTCCCATTGGCGCAAGGTCCGGCCAATGTTGTCAGCGGCACGTGCCAGGCGCTTTTCCGGCGATGACAGCGGCCAACTGACCGGGGCTTCAACCGGTGGCGGCGCAAAGGCCTGGCCGATGCGCCGCCACAGCGACTGCCGACGGGGCGGTGTGGCAGGTTGCATGCCTTCGCTGAAGCTGTTCAGAAACGCCTGGTAGGCCTTGGCGTGCTGCGCGTCACCAGGGCTGGCGAGCACTTCACACAGGGCTTCGTGGGCCAGGCTGTTGAGGCCGCTAAGCACCACCACGTGGCCGATTTGGCCAAGACGGTGCTGGTGGGTCAGGAACATCAGCAGTTCCTGGCTGGCATTGAGCCCGCAGCCGGCCAGGCTCAGCCACACTTCACCCGTGAGCATCGACAGGTGCGAGGCCACCGTGTGCTCGTCGGAACTGGCGCCGATGCCCAGGGCCGTGGAACCACCGACCAGCAGGTTGATGCGTGAGGCACCGCCGCGCTCGGCCGCCGAAAAGCGCTTGCCGGCGCAGTGGCTGTAGCGCAGGCCCAGGGCATCGGTGTTGATGGTGCCGGAGCGGTAGCCGGTTTCGTGCACGTGCACGGTGTGCGGGGCACGGCGGCTACCCAGCAGCAGAAAGCGCTGGTAGTCCTGTTGCAAAGGGGCAGGAGGCGGGCTGGTGTCAGTTGTGGTCATGCGCTCTCCTGCGGGTGCGTCGGGTACTGCGTTTCACGTTCAGGCCGCCAGTTCCTTGAGGTTATACAGCAGGCCGCCAGCGGCAATCAGCAGCAGGGCAACGCCCGAGGCCAGGCTGATGACACGGTTGCTGCGCTGCGAAGCGATCTTGCCGATGGCGAAGATGTACAGGCTGAGTACGGCAAAATCGATGGCCACCCACAGCAACGACAACACCACCATGCTCTTGCCGAACGATTCGGTGATCTGGATGAACTGCGGGAAGAAGGCAATGAAGAAAATGATGTCCTTGGGGTTGGAAATACCCACCATGAAGCCCTGCAGCAGCCCGCCTCGGCCAGGCTTGGCCGCGTCGCTTGCGGCATCTTGGGCGGGTGCCTGCAAGGCCTCCTTCAGCGTGCCAACGGCGATATAGCCGATGAACAGGCAGCCGAGCAGGCTCATGATGCTGAGCCAGGCCTTGTCGATGGCGGCGCTGGTGAGGATGACCCAGGCCGCCGCGCCAATCAGCACCAGGGAGGCCCAGTTGGTGCCGACGGCGGTGAACATGGCCTTGCGCGAGCCGGAGGCGGCCGCGGTGTTGACGATCAATGCCACCACCGGGCCGGGGGTGGCGATCAGTAGCAGGACGGTGAGGGCATAGGTGGCGGTGAGTGCGGTATTCACGGTCAGTTCTCGATCAGTATGTCAGGCGTCGCCTGGTGTGCGGCATGGGCGTGGAACGGGCAGCGTGGCGGGTTGAGCGAGCCCGCCTCCTGCAGTTGATACTGCTTCCACTCGTAGTTGTCGGTATCGCCGAAAGCGCCAAGGGTGTCGGGCACGACGCCGTCGTTGTAGTGGTGCACGCGCTCGCGAATGCGTGCGCGAATGCGCCTGCCACTTTCGGTGCTGGCGTTGGCCACTTCGTCGAAGTTCTCCCGCGGGTTGATGACGAAGGTAATGTGCGGCCCCAGGTTGCGGCTTTTCATGTGCTGGTGGCCGGGGAAATTCATGTTGATGAACAGCGGCATGCCGGCATAGCAGAACGACCAGCCGGTATCGTCGGGGTCGGTCGGGATGCCCTGTGGCCAAGGGTGCGGGTCGCGCGCATGCACGCCCCGCAGCACCTTCCAGGCCAGTGCCTGCTGTTCACTCAGGCTGCTGCCCGCTGCAGTTTCGAGGAACACCACCAGCGGGCTGCCGATGCGCTGCTTGGGTGCAATCGGTGCGACGGTGCGCACATAATCGGCCAGGCCCTGTGCGATATCATCGGCCAGTTGTTCGGCGCGGGCGAACAGAATGTGGCAGGTTTCGCCGTTAACCGCCTTGCGGCCGAACAGGCATGGGAATTCGGGGTTGGCGAGGGTATTGCGAAAGTGTTCTATGGTTGTGTACGTCCAGTGTTGCGTGCCGTGACCATGTTCAGCGGTGAGCTCTAGCGCATCCAGGCGATAGCAATTTCCATATCCCGTAAACATGATTTCCCCAGGCGTTGAATTAAGTGAACGTTCCAGTCATATGCAGGCAGGATCTTGGTTATGTTTGTTATTTACCTGCATTTTCCGAGAGGCACTTAACGTTGTAAAACGCGTGGAACTATGACCTACTATTAGTCTTACTCATGCTCGGGACGCTGCCATGTCGGAACGGATTCAGGCCCTGCACGCCCTGCGTGCCTTCGAGGTGGCCTCTCGCTATGGCTCCTTTACCCGCGCGGCGGAAGAGCTGGCCCTGACCCAAGGGGCCGTCAGCCACCACATCAAGACGCTTGAGGCCATGTTCGGCTGCGACCTGTTCGAGCGTCGCGGGCCGAAACTGAGCCTGACCGAGCACGGTCGCCTGCTGGCGCAGGAGCTGAAAGTCGGTTTCAAGATCATCGAGAATGCCTGCGCGCTGCTGCGCCAGGACCGCTATGGCCTGCGTCTGAAGGCGCCGTCCACGCTGACTGTGCGTTGGCTGCTGCGGGCGCTGGATGCGTTCAAGAAGCACGAGGACAACTGCAGCGTGCAGCTCTCGAGTGTGTGGATGGACATCGACAACGTGGATTTCTATTCCGAGCCTTACGACTGCGCCATCCTGCTGGCCAATGGGCGCTTTCCGGCCGATATCGAGAGCTTCAAGCTGTTCGATGAATGGCTGATACCGGTGTGCCACCCGGATTACATGACCCAGGTGCAACCGCAACTGTCCGACCTGACCCGCTGCGAATTCCTGCACCCGTCCCCCGACCGGCGCGACTGGCGGCGCTGGCTGGCGCGGATGGACGCGCTGGACATCAGCATTGATCAGGGGCAAGTGTTCGACACGCTCGACCAAGGCATCTCCGCAGCCCAGCAAGGCCTGGGCATTTCGGTGGTCGACCTGGTGCTGGCCAGTGCCGACCTGACGGCCGGGCGCCTGGTTACACCGTTCAAGCATGCCGTGGCCACGGGCGACGGGTACTACATGACCTGGCTCAAGGCCAGCCCCAAGGCGCGGCAGATGCACAAGCTGCGCGACTTCCTGCAGGGCCAGGTGCCGCCGCTGGCCTACAAGGACATCAACTACCTGTACGGTTGAACACCCGCTCCAGCATGAAGTCGATGAACACCCGCAACTTGGGCGGCACCTGCCGCCCGGATGGCCACAGCAGGTAGAAGCTGCCACGCCGCTCCATGAAATCGTCGAGTACGGTGACCAGCGCCCCGTTGGCCAGTTCGCGGCCTACCGTGAAGTCTGGCAGGCAGGTGATGCCGCGGTGGTTCACGGCGAAGCAGGCACGGGTTTCGACATGGTTGCAGACCATCGAGATGGGGATGTCGTAAGCCTGTTCAGGGTGCTCCTGGCGCAGCGGCCAGGTTTCCAGCTTGCCGTTGCTGGGGAAGCGGTAGTGCAGGCAAGTGTGTGCTGCCAGGTCGCGCGGGTGCAGGGGCGTGCCGCGTGCGCGCAGGTACTCGGGCGAGGCCACCAGGCGGTGCTGGAAGTGCCCAAGGTACTTGGCGTTGAGCCGTGAGTCGACGGGTTGGCCGCCGCGCATGACCACATCGAAACCTTCACCGACGATGTCTACCATGCGGTCGGAGAAATCCAGGTCCAGTTCCACCTGCGGGTACAGCGCCATGAACTCGGCCAGTGCCGGCATCACCAGCCCGGTGACCTGCGGCATGCTCACCCGCAGGCGCCCGCGCGGGGTTTCGCTGGCTTGCGACAGTTCCTGCTCGGTGGCCTCGATTTCGGCGAGGATGCGCCGGCTGCGCTCGAGGAACAACGTGCCTTCGGCCGTGAGGGTGATGCTGCGTGTACTGCGGTGGAACAGGCGGACACCCAGGCGGCTTTCCAGGCGGGCCACGCGCTTGCCCACTGCCGAAGCACTGATCCCCAATGACTGGCCGGCGGCGACGAAGCTGCGGGTCTCGGCCACCCGGTTGAAGACCATGAAGCCGCTGAGGCTGTCCATGCTGTAATCCTGATTGCGGACATTTGCGTCCTGGGTGAGCGGCATTGTACCCACCTTTTTCCGCAATGGTGTTGGCTTGCAGACTGTGCGTCCTGTTTTCCTACCCAAGGCATTTGCAATGTCCCAGACATCCTCCGCACCGCTGCTGGCTGCCGGCAGTGAACGTTTGCCTCTCAGCGGGTTGTTGGCGCTGGCCATGACCGGCTTTATTGCCATTCTCAGCGAAACCTTGCCAGCCGGCTTGCTCGACCAGATTTCCGAAGGCATGCACATCAGCCAGGCCATGGCCGGGCAATGGGTCACGGCCTATGCCCTTGGCTCGCTGCTGACGGCTATTCCGCTGGTGACCCTCACCCAAGGCTGGTATCGGCGCCGGGCGTTGTTGCTGGCGATTATTGGCTTTGTTCTGTTCAACGGGCTGACCGCCATGTCGAACAGCAACGGCTTGACCCTGGTGTTGCGCTTTTTTACAGGCGCTGCAGCGGGACTGGCCTGGGGGCTGATCGCCGGGCATGCCCGGCGCATGGTGCCGGCGGCGCAGCAGGGCAGGGCCATGGCGTTGGCCATGCTTGGCCAGCCGATTGCCTTGTCGCTTGGCTTGCCGATCGCCACCTGGCTGGGGGCGGGGTTGGGTTGGCGCGCCACGTTTGTGGTGGTCACCCAGGTGGCGCTACTGCTGGTGGTCTGGGTATTGCGCGCAGTGCCGGACTATCCGGGGCAGGCTGCCGGCAAGCGCCCGGCGGCGATGCAGGTGCTGCGCACGCCGGGGGTGTTGCTGGTGCTGCTGGTCATCCTCAGCTGGATCCTTGGCCACAACATTCTCTATACCTACATCGTGCCGCTGCTGGCGGCGGCCGGCATGGCGGCAGACATCGGCCCGGTGCTGATGGTGTTCGGCCTGTCGGCGCTGGCCGGGATTGGCCTGGTGGGGCTGCTGGTCGACCGCCATTTGCGCATGCTGGTGCTGTTGAGCCTGGCCGGTTTTGCCCTGGCTACCTTGGCGTTGGGGCAGGCCACGTCGTGGCTGATGTACGTGAGCATCGCCTTGTGGGGGGTGACCTATGGGGGGGCGCCGACCCTGTTGCAAACCGCCTGCGCCGATGCTGCGGGCGAGGGCGGCGATGTGGCGCAGTCGATGCTGGTGACGGTGTGGAACAGCGCCATTGCCCTGGGCGGGATCATTGGCGGGTTGTTGTTGAGCGGGGTGGGTGTGGAAGGGTTTGGTGGGGTTGTGCTGGGGCTGACGGCGCTGGCCTGGCTGCTGGTCTGGGCTGGGCGGGGGAATGGTTTTGTGGCTGGGGGGCGTTTGGCTTAGGGGTTTCAGTGCCCTTTGAGATCAAGCGCCGCAGGTGTTCACCGAAGGATTTTCAGCGCCAGTGAGATCGAGCGCCGCCCGCGCGGCGCTTCGCGGCTAAAGCCGCTCCTACGTTTGTTTCGTGCCAATTATGCCTGTTGCATTTGCGCGCGAACGCCTTGGCGCATGCCTCGATATCGCGCCGTACAAACAAGGCGGTCGCGCGCGCCTGGCACAGGATGGACTGGCCCGAAACAAATGTAGGAGCGGCTTTAGCCGCGAAGCGCCGCGCGGACGGCGCTCGATCTTACAGGCGCTGAACGTGTCAAGGCGAACGCTTCGGCGCTCGATCTCCCAGGCGCTAAATCGCTCACGCCATGCACTTCGCAGGTAGAATCCCCCCTGAACAGACGACCCTGAGGTTGACGCGGTGGAGTTGCAGCAGGGCTTTGTCCTGACCCGACATTGGCATGACACGCCCGAAGGCACCTGCGTGGAGTTCTGGCTGGCCACCGATCAGGGGCCACGGCAGTTGCGCCTGGCGCCGCAGGAATCGGTGGCCTTCATCCCGCAGGCGCGGGCCGAACACGCCCGTGTGTTGCTGGCCAAGGAGCCTGGCGTACAGCTTAAGCCGCTGAGCCTGAAGGACTTCGACCAGCGCCCGGTGCTGGGCCTGTATTGCCGCCAGCACCGCCAGCTGATGCAACTGGAGCAACGCCTGCGCAGTGCCGGCATCGAGGTGTTCGAAGCCGATATCCGCCCGCCGGAGCGCTACCTGATGGAGCGCTTCATCACCGCCCCGGTGCAGTTCACCGGCAAACCGGATGCTCAGGGCGTACTCTGCGACGCCCAGCTCAAGCCGTTTGCAGGTTATCGCCCAGCGCTGCGGCTGGTGTCGCTGGATATCGAAACCAGCGAACGCGGTGAGTTGTACAGCATTGCCTTGGAGGGCTGCGGCCAGCGCCAGGTGTACATGCTCGGCGCGCCGAACGGCAACCCGGCAGGCGTCGACTTCGACCTGCACTACTGCGATGACCGCGCCCAGATGCTGGCCTGCCTGAACCAGTGGATGGCCGTGCACGACCCGGACGCAATCATTGGCTGGAACCTGGTCCAGTTCGACCTGCGCTTGCTGCACGAGCATGCCAAACAGTTGCAAGTGCCGTTGGCATTGGGCCGCAACGGTGTGCCCATGACCTTGCGCAGCCATGCCGGTGGCGGCCATGTGTTCGCCGATGCCCCAGGGCGTTTGTTGATCGATGGCATCGAGGCGCTGCGCTCGGCGACCTGGAGCTTCCCGTCGTTCAGCCTTGAAAGTGTGGCCCAGACCTTGCTCGGCGAAGGCAAGGCGATTGATACGCCGTACCAGCGCATGGATGAAATCAACCGCCGCTTCCGCGAGGATAAACCGGCACTGGCGCGCTACAACCTCAAGGACTGCGAGCTGGTCACGCGCATTTTCGCCCACACCCGTCTGCTCGAATTCCTGCTGGAGCGGTCGTCGGTCACCGGCCTTGCCGTGGACCGCAGCGGGGGTTCGGTGGCTGCTTTCTGCCATTTATACATACCGCAGATGCACCGTCTGGGCTTTGTTGCCCCCAGCCTTGGCAGCCGCCCGGACGAAGCCAGCCCGGGTGGTTTCGTGATGGACTCGCGCCCGGGGTTGTACGACTCGGTACTGGTGCTGGATTACAAGAGCCTGTACCCGTCGATCATTCGTACGTTCCTGATCGACCCGGTGGGGCTGATTGAAGGCTTGCGCCTGCCCGATGATGAACACTCGGTGGAAGGCTTCCGGGGTGGCCGCTTTTCGCGCAGCCGGCATTGCCTGCCGGCCATCGTCGAGCGGGTGTGGCAGGGGCGTGAAGCCGCCAAGCGCGAAGGCAACGCGCCGCTGTCGCAGGCGCTGAAGATCATCATGAATGCCTTCTACGGGGTGCTCGGTTCAAGCGGCTGCCGCTTCTTCGACCCGCGCCTGGCCTCGTCGATCACCCTGCGGGGGCACCAGATCATGCGTCAGACCCGTACGCTGATCGAGGGGCAGGGTTATGAGGTGATCTATGGCGATACCGACTCCACGTTCGTCTGGCTCAAAGGTGCACACAGCGAGGCGCATGCCGCCTGCATTGGTCGCGACCTGGTCGCCCTGGTCAACAATTGGTGGCGCGACCACCTGCAGGCCGAGATGCAACTGCAAAGCGCCTTGGAGCTGCAATTCGAGGTGCATTATCGACGGTTCCTGATGCCGACCATCCGTGGCGCGGACGAGGGCAGCAAAAAGCGTTATGCCGGCCTCGTGCAGCGCGCCGATGGTAGCGAGCATGTGGTTTACAAGGGGCTGGAATCGGTGCGTACCGACTGGTCGCCCCTGGCCCGGGTGTTTCAACAGGAACTGTATGGCCGAATCTTCCGCGGTGAGCCTTACCAGGCGTATGTACGCGACTATGTGCAGCGCACCCTGGCCGGCGGGCTGGATGACCAGCTGGTGTACCGCAAGCGTCTACGCCGGCCGCTGGCTGATTACCAGCGCAACGTGCCGCCACATGTGCGCGCGGCGCGCCTGGCCGACGACTACAACCACCGCCTTGGCCGGCCGCTGCAATACCAGCGCGGTGGCTGGATCAGCTACCTGATCACCACCGCCGGCCCACAGCCGCTGGAAGACCTGCAAGCGCCTGTCGACTACCAGCATTACCTGGTTCGGCAACTGCAGCCGGTGGCCGATGCGATTTTGCCATTCGTGGGGGACAGTTTCGACCGCCTGACCGGCCAGCAGTTGGCGCTGTTCTGAGCGCGGTATTTATCTAGCTGCCCACCTGGCCATTCTGGGCCTAGTGTCGAGCCTTTGCATCAGCCAGAGGCGCAGCCACGTGACCACACCCGCTCCGCAACAGCCGCCGCGCGTCGATACGCTGGCGATGGAGCAGGCCTATCAAGACAGCCTTATCGTCAAGCGCCTGCCCAGATGGATTCGCCGCTTGCGTATCGTCGCGCCGACCGACCAGAACATACCGGCCAACGGGTTGTATGAATCGGAGCACGCGGCGTTGCGTGCCGCGTTGAAAGACAGCCTGGCCAGTCGCCAGTGGCTGCAGAAACAGCTCGCGCGTGTCGAGGGCATCGATCATTTCGTCAAGCCACTGCTGCACCGCGCCATGCAGGAAAGGTTCGGCATCGAGCAGGATGTCGATGGCTTGTATTTCCGACGCTGGTATACCTACACCGCGCCCCGCCAAGGGACCGTGTGGGGACGATACCCGGTAATGGAAAAAGACTATTTCGAAGTCCCCCTCATTGAGGCGGCACTCGACAACTTTACCCCCGGCGAAGGGCGGGACGAACAACACAAGGACAATTGCGTTGTCGACAGCCTGTCACAACCGCTGGCTGCGCCAAGCGCGCCTGCCTTCGCCCGGCTATGCCGCCAACTGGATTTGGGCGGGCGTTATCAGCAGCATCTCGACGCCGTACTGAAAGCGCCTGGCAGCCAGGCCAGCGGCTGGCGCAGCATGGCTTCCACGCTTGCGCAGCTGTACAGCTCGGTCATGCTGATCGATGCGTGCAAGGCCAAGAGCGATGGCGTGCTGACTGCCGCCGAACTGCAGTTGGTGCTGGACTTATGCACGAACGGGCGACCCGGCACGTTTTACGCGTCTAAAGTGGTTGCTCGGCAGCTTAGGGCGTTTGACAGCGATTTGCAGCAGATCGTGGTGCTCGAGGTGCTTCACGAAGGCTGGCTGTTCAATGCCAGTCGCAAAATCATTGTCTACATCCCCGATGACCCCCATGGCCCCTGGACGGTAAGCCCCGACCTGGAGAGTTTCACCCGCAAGGTGTTGGGCAAGCGTCTACGGGAGGCGCGCTACCAGAAGTTTTTCCGACGCTTTGTACGCCGGCGCGACAGCCAGCAGTTCTATTCCAGGGTTGCCAGCGAACTGGTGGACGTTGCCGACTGGGCGACGCGAGAAATGGGCCAGCACATGCGGGACTACCCGTTGCCGTTGTTCGAGCACCTTGCCGCTGCGCGCATTGCGCATATCAAGGACGACGCTGCAGTGATCGTCACGCCCGTAGCAGACCTGGACCGCAAGGCCCAGGAAGCCCATCGGCGACGGTTGGCTGCTGAAGGTTGGACCCTGGCTAGCGTGGCGGGCGTGTTCGTTCCTGCCCTCAATGCGTTGCTGTTGGCAGTCATGGTCTGGGACCTGCTGGGCGAACTGTTCCAGGCGGTTGAAGACTGGCGCGAGGGCGATACCAGTGCGGCAATAACGCATGTGCTCAATGTTGCCAAGGACGTGGCGGTTATGGGTGCCACTGCTGTGGTCTGGCGCGAAGCGAGCCGCGCCTGGGCTGCACTGGACAGGTGGGTGCCAGCACGCCTTGAGGACGGTACCGAAAAGCTGTGGAACGCAGACCTGGTGCCGTTTCGCAGTGCAGCGCCCCCGGCCGGAGCAGTGGCAGACGCCAGCGGCATCTACCGCGTACAGGACAGAAGCTGGATGGTGATGGACGACCATTACTACGAAATCGTGCAGCGTGCGGACGAGCAGTGGCAACTGGCGCCACGCGACGGCCATGGTCCCTTGGTGCGGCACAATGGCGCCGGTGCCTGGCGGTTGTGGACCGAGCAACCTGCGGACTGGGCCGACACGCACTGGATGTTCCGCCGCCTTGGCGCGCGCTTCGCTCGCCTGGACGATGAGCAGATCGACCAGGCCATGGCCATCCATGCGCTGGGTGCAGACGCGCTGCGAGCGCTGCATGTGTACGCTCGACCACCTGAAGCCGAGCTGGTCGACACCGTTGACCGGCTGATGATCGACCGCAGGGTGCAGGCGCTACTGGATGGCTTGGCGCTAGGCCTTGAGCAAGACGACGCGCCGTTGCTGCGCATGGCCCAGGCCTTGCCTGGCGTCACCGCGCAAGACGGGCCGGCGCTGGCTGCGCAGGTGGCGGTAAGACGGCGCCAACTCTTTCAACAGCTGTATGACGAGCAGCAGGCACCAGAAGACGCAGCGGTAACAACGTTGCGGCGGGCATTTCCAAGCTTGCATGGCTTGGCCGCGCGCCGGCTTGTGGGCGAGTTGTCCGTCGAGGGCGCAGAATTTCAGGCTCTGCTCAGCGGCACAGTGCCGTTCCGGCTGGTCACACCGGCCAGGTTGAGCGTGCTGCACATACGCGTTGCGCGCGCCTGCGAGGCGCTGTTCATCGCCACGCCCCAGTCGTTGGATCAGGCCAAGGTCGCGCTTACCCTGCTGGAGACCCTGGACACCAACCAGGCCAGACCGCGCTGGCGGCTGTACGATGGCGATAGCCCGCGGCCGGTCATGATTACGGCGGGCGACGGGCAAATCTTCAGGCTCGTGCACGAGCAGGGGGAGTTCGTTCTCGAGGACGCGTTGGGCATCGAATTGCGTGGCCCGGGTGAGTTGTTCGAGGCATTGAGTGAAGCTTTCGACCCTGCAGGCCGAGCTGCCTTGGGCATCAACCAACCCTACGCCCAAAGCCTGAGAGAACTGTTGGCCCGGCAGGTGTCGGGGCGCAGCGGGGCACTCGCCGAGGCTTTGGGCAAGGACCCTCGGCAGCCGTGGATACTGACGCCGCTGCGGCTGGACGACGGCCGGATCGGCTACCCGCTGGGTGGCAGCCAGGGGCGTTTGGCCCGACCGGCATCGCGCCCCCGTGCCCTTGCCGCGCGCCTACGCGATCTCTATCCGGCTTATAGCAAAGCAGAGGTTGACGCGTGGCTCGCGAAGCTGCATGCGTCCGGCCGCGATACCGACACCGCGCTTGGCGTACTTGAAGAGCAGGCACGCCTGTTGAATGATCATTTGCGCAGCTGGGAGCGTAGCGGGGTGTTGGCTGGTGAGAGGACTGAGCGCAGGCGGTTTCGCAAGTCGATCATGGAATGCTGGCGGGAGCGGGTCCCCGATCAGATCGCCCCCGAGGGGAATCGGTTGTCTTTGGCCTGGCAATACAGAGGGTATGAACTGCGCTCCTTGCCTGACATGGGGCCACTGTTTACCTTTGCGCACGTCAACGAACTGTCCCTGCGCAGCCTGCTGTTAACTGAAATACCAGAGCGGTTCCTGCTCTCATTCCCCAACCTGACGATCTTGGACCTGGGCTACAACCGCCTCAAGTGTGTGCCTGGCAGCCTGGCGCTGCTGGGTGATTTGCGCATACTCGACTTGACCGGCAATCAAATTGTGCTCGACGAACCCCAGGCCGAAGTGTTGGGAAACTGCCGACAGTTACGTTACCTGAACCTTTCGAACAACCGGCTGCAAACGGCTCTTTCGGTCACACGGCTGGAGCAGTTGGCCGAGCTGCGTTTGCGAAATAGCGGGTTGGCGGCGCTGCCTGAGGGCATTGTCAACCATCCGAGGCTTTATATGCTCGATGCTTCCAACAACTTCATCACGTCGTTGCCCGGTGACTTCCACCAGTCGCGGTTGTGGCAGAACGGCTACGTGTCGCTTTCAGGTAACCCTGTTGCGGCACGCCAGGAGACGGCGGTACAAGAGGCGTGGGCTATCCCGGAGGCAAGCGCAGTGCCTTATAAACTGCGCTGGGCGGACCGCCTGGAAGGTGATCAGCGCGAAGATTTGCTTGGCTTGTGGATGAGCATCGAGCAGATGGATGGGGTGACAAATTTCCTGCGTTTGTTGCAGCAGCTCACGCGCTCGCGGGACTTCCTTCACCCCCGGTATGGGGAAATGCTGGCTGCACGGATTCTGGCCATGATGGAAAAATTCGAGGCCTCGCCAGCGCTGGCCGACGAAATTTTCGCCAATGCGGTGGTAGAGAACTGCGCCGACAATGCAGCGGTGGTGTTCCAGCAGCTGGAAATCCGATGCCTGATCTGGGATGCCGAGCAGGCTGCTCCGTCGCGCGACCAGGAGGGTCGGTTGGTGACCCTGGCGCGGCGTTTGTGGAGGCAGCACCAGGTCGACTTGACTGCGTTGGGCCGGGCTGAGGCTGCAGGTGCGGGGAACGAGTCGATTGAATGGGCGCTGGCTTATTCGATCCGTTTGCGAGAGGACCTCGACCTGCCTGTCAACGCACGGAGCATGCTCCATGCGGGCATCCCCGACCTGAACGACAATCTGGTGGCAAGCGCCCGTACCCAGATCCTTGAGAGCGAAACAGCCGAATCGTTGGCCGTGTGGACGGTCCAGCAACCTTTCTGGAGACGATACCTCGAGCAACGTTACGCCAGGCAGTTGCAAGTGCCGGAGCGTTTTCACCATCAATTGCCAGATAACGCGTCGAGCGGGGAAATGGACACATTGATGGCCAGCATCAGGCAGTGGACCGAGGACACCGAGCTTCAGCTCACGCTGGCGGCTGTGCAAAAGTGGGTGTAGAGGGCGCCTTGGACTATGCTCAGGTTACCGGTCCACAGGGGCATTCCTGCTGGTTGGAAGCTAGCGGGTTGCCTCTGGTAACGGCCGGTTACTTTTCATTGAAACATCCCGGCCCTTGGCTGGTTTACGCTCGCTTGTCGGATCTTTCTCCCTGATCTGTAGTCTTCTGGTTTATCGAGAGAATAAGGAGATACGCATGCTCGTCCGCTCATTGACCCTTGCCACGCTGCTGGCCGTAAGTGGCCCCCTGTTGGCCGCTGACAGCGACGCGCCGCTGGCCAAGGAACTGGGCAAGGCCAGGCCCTTGGTGGTGATCGCACCGAGCAGTGCCGATCCCACTTTGCGTGGGCTGAACAAAGCGCTGGAGAACCCCGCCACCCAGGCGGCGTTCAAAGAGCGCAGCCTGGTGCTGTACAGCGTCGCCAACATGATGGGCAAGCGCGAGGACAAGAACCTTGAGCAACAGACCACCATGGCGCTGATCCGCGAACTGAAGCTGGGTGCCAGCAAGGGCACCAAGGTCATCCTGGTGGGCAAGGATGGCGAACGGCACATGCTCAAGGATGACGAAACCGGCGAAGCCATCGATCCCCAGGCCATCCTCAAGGCGGTCGACGAGCTACCTGCCAGCGAAAAGGCGGTGGCAGCGCCGGAACCTGTGGCGGCGGCACCGGAAGCCAAGGCCAAGGACAGCAAACCGGCCAAGCCCGCAAAACCAGCGGCACCGCCCAAACCGCTGGAGGACTGAACGCGTAACGGCCCTGGGAATGCTCGGGGCCAGTTTCCAGTCTTTGTGTATCCCACTGTATCTGGCCGCGTTGCAGACGGGTTCTCATACAAAAGCGCCCCTTGTGCGATACATCCACGACAAACCGCAACGGCCTAATGGCTCCACTTTCCCAGCACAGTGGAGCATCACCATGACCCAAGTACGAAACAGCCTCGGCCTGCTCGGCGCCGCCCTGATCGGCAGCATGGCATTGAGCAGCAGCGCATTTGCCGTCGAACCGTTGGCCCAGGGTTACCAGCTGGCCTCCGCCAAGGTGGCGGGCGAGGGCAAGTGCGGTGAGGGCAAGTGTGGCGGCAGCGCCAAGGCCAGCCAGAGCGAAGGCAAATGCGGTGAGGGCAAATGCGGCGCCAGCGCCAAGGCCGGCGCGGAGGGCAAATGTGGCGAAGGCAAGTGTGGTGACGCCTCGTTCGCCAAGACCGACAGCAACCACGATGGCAAGGTCTCGCGCGATGAGTTTTTGGCGGTGGCCAAGGACCGCGCCGGTGATTTCGACAAGATCGACAGCAACCATGATGGTTTTATCTCCGAACAGGAAGCGGCAGACCACCTCAAGGCCATCTACCAAGCCAATGGCAAAGCCATGCCTGATGGCTTGTTCAGCCACCTGACCGGCAAACGCTGACCTTCCACCCATGAAACCTCGCAACGCCCCTCCTGCTGGTCAGGCGGGGCGTTGTGCCTGTTGCGGAGACTTGTTCATGCACCCTGTACCCTTGAACACCGGGCTTGGCCTGCGCCGCGGCCTGTTACCCGAACTGCTGACCATGGAAGCTGGCGCTGTGGACTTTCTTGAATGTGCGCCGGAAAACTGGATTGCCGTGGGCGGCGCCTACGGCAAGGGCCTGGCCCAGTTGGCCGAGCGTTTTCCCATCACTTGCCATGGGTTGTCGTTATCACTGGGCGGCAGCGCGCCACTGGACCGCCATTTCCTCGACCAGACCCGGCAGTTTCTGGACCGTCACCAAGTGCGCCTGTACAGCGAGCACCTGAGCTATTGCAGTGATGACGGCCATTTGTACGACTTGATGCCCATCCCGTTCACTGACGAAGCCGTGCACCATGTAGCCGCGCGCATACGCCAGGCCCAGGAGCAGTTGGAGCGGCGCATTGCCGTGGAAAACATCAGCTACTACGCCGCGCCTTACCAGGCCATGAGCGAGCTCGACTTTATCCGTGCAGTACTGGATGAAGCCGATTGTGATCTGCTGCTGGACGTCAACAACGTCTTCGTCAATGCCTGCAACCACGGCTATGACGCCCAGGCATTTCTCGATGGCTTGCCCTTGGCGCGGGTCACCGGCATGCACGTGGCCGGCCATTACGATGAGGCACCGGACCTCAAGGTGGATACCCACGGGGCAGCGGTAAAGGAAGATGTGTGGGCGCTCTATGCGCTTGCCTGTGCGCGCTTCGGCGCGCAGCCGACGGTGCTGGAGCGTGACTTCAACTACCCGCCACTGGCCGAGTTGCTGGCCGAAACGGCGCGTATCCGCGCGGTGCAGCGCACGGTGGGAGGGCAAGCCGATGAATGAGACCTTGCGCGAGCAGCAATACACGCTGGCCCGGCACCTGCGTGACCCGCAGCGTCATGCACCACCGCCTGGGGTCGAGGCCCGGCGCCTGAAGGTTTACCGCGAGCTGTTCTATGGCGCCATCGAGGGTTTGCTGGCGGGCAGCTTCCCGGTCATGCGCCAGGCGCTGGGTGAGCAGCGCTGGCATGCCCGCGTGCGTGACTTCTACGCCAACTACCGCAGCCAGACGCCATTGTTTACCGAGATTGCCGAAGCGTTCGTCGATTATTTGCAGGGGGTAGAGCTGGATGCGCCCTGGCAGCTTGAGTTGGCGCATTATGAGTGGGTCGAGGCGCAGCTGTACCTGAGTGATGCCCAAGATCCGGCGCATGACCCGGCGGGCGATTTGCTGGAGGGTGAGCCGCTGCTGTCCTGTGTGGCACGGGTGCTGGCCTATCGTTGGCCGGTGGAGCGCATTGGTGGGCAATACCGGCCGGAAGTCGCCCCAGAGTCGCCGACATTGTTGCTGGTTTATCGCGATGCCGGGCTGCAGGTGCGCTTTGCGCGGTTGGCGCCGATGGCCTATCGGTTGCTGGTGGCGCAGGGTAGCGGGCGGGCGCGGCTGGCAGCGTTGGGCGGGGATTTGGCGCAGGGTTTGGCGTTGCTGGAGGGGTTGCGCGAGCAGGGCGTCATCATCGGTACCTGCTAGTTGCGTGTATCTGGGGGGCGCGTTGCGCCCCTTTCCGACCGGTCCGGCGCCCCGGCAAGGCCGCTCCTACAGGGGATTACGATCTCTTGTAGGAGCGGCCTTGTGTCGCGATGGGCCGCTCTGCGGCCCCGGCGATTTCAGCTGTTAAACCGCGCCTTCAGCCAATGGTCCAGACTCAAGCGCCCAGCCCCCTTCAGCAACAACGGCAGCAACGCCACCAGGTAGATCAGCGGCAGCTTATAGTTGCCAAACCCCTGGTCGGTAATCGCATAGCCCTGCGCCAACTCAGCCAGGCTCGACCAGTGCGCCGGCCAGTGCACGGCAGCAATCGCCACCACCGTCACCACCATCAAGCCCAGCGATGCCAGGCGGGTACCCAAGCCGAGCAACAGCAGCAACGGCAGGATCAGCTCCGCCCACATCGACAGCTGCCAGTTCACCTCGGCGGGCAGCAGGTTGAAGGGGAATGGAAAGCTTGACTGCAGGTCGGCGAACCAATTGCTGCCGCCAAATTTCTCCAGTCCGGACTCGAAAAACTCCCAGGCCAGAAACAGCCGCAAGGGTATGTCTGCACTCCAGGTGCCGAACTGGTCGAAGGTGGTCAGGGTACGGGTCAAGGTCGTCATTTTGCTGTTCTCTGTTCAGGAAAGGGCTTGGGCATTGCGGCGTTGTTGACGGGCCAACCGGGCGGTGAGCTTGATGACGATGGCGCTGAACATCAGGGCGAATGCCAATGGGTACCAGCCACCCATGGGGATGCGCTTGTAGAACGACAGGCAGAACACTGCCGCCAGCAACCACATGCCGCTGCTGTGCAGGGCGCGCCAGGCACGGCCGCCCAGCAGGCGCATGGGCGCATTGAACGAGGTGACGGTGAGCAGCAGCAGGAACAGGTAGCCGACACTGCCGGGCAGGCTGGAGGTAAGCGTGCGGCCAGCCCAGAACAGCTCGGGGAATTGTTGGGCGTAGCGGTAGATCAGCAGGCCATGCACGGTGTGCGAAAAGGCGAAGGCCAGGCCCAGGCAGCGGCGCTCCTGGAGGATGCGCCGGCTGACAGTGCCAGGCAGCAGGGTCACCAGCGACGAGGCCAGGAACGCCAGCAGGAACAGGGCGAACGAGCTGCGCGCGGTGGCACGAATGGCACTGCGCAAGCTGTCCGGGTCAGGTTGGCTGGCGAGGACCACGGCAGTCATCACCAGGGTCAGGCCGGCGAGGGCGGTGAACAGTTTCCAGCCAGAGGGCAGGGCAAGGGGTTTCATCAGACAGGCTCCCGGGTTTTGGTTAATTGACCGGGATTGTGTGGGGGTGGGGTATCTGCAGTGTGTCGGGGGGCGTGGGGTTGTGTATCGGTTTGTAGAAGTCTGTTGAAAGCAGCGAGCCTTTGTAGGAGCGGCCTTGTGTCGCGATCGGGCCGCATAGCGGCCCCAGGTTTTCAGCTTCGTAGCATGCATCGCCGGGGCCGCCTTGCGGCCCGATCGCGACACAAGGCCGCTCCTACAGAGAGCGGCACCTGGCTCTTAGGTCAGTTCGATCTGTGCGCAGAGCCCGCCACTGTCGCGGTTACTCAGGGTCAGCCGCCCGCCCATGGCCTGGATCAGCTGGTGGGCAATCGCCAGCCCCAGGCCGGTACCCCCGGTGCTGCGATTACGTGAACCTTCCACCCGGTAGAACGGCTTCAGGACTTCGTCCAGTTCGCCAGCGGGTATCCCAGGCCCGTTGTCGAGTACGCGGATCACCGTGGTGCTGTGCTCACGGCACACTTCCAGCTCGGCGGCACCGGCAAACTTCAGCGCGTTGTCGACCAAATTCACCAGTACCCGGCGCAGCGCATGCGGGCGTGTCTCCAGCAGGCTGCCGCTGCTGCCATGGCGGTCGACCCGGGCACCGCTGTCCTGGTAGTCGAACACCAGGCTGTCGAGAAAGGCGTCCAGGTTGATCCGGCAGGGGGCTTCGGTGTTGGTGTCCATGCTGCGGGCATAGGCCACGCCTTCGCGCACCAGGTGCTCCATTTCGCCCAGGTCGCTCCATAACTTGTCTTTCTCGACCCCGTCGTCCATCACTTCGACGCGCAGTTTCATGCGCGTGATCGGGGTTTGCAGGTCATGGGAAATGGCTGCCAGCAACTGCATGCGTTCCTTCAGGTAGGCAGCGATGCGCGCTTGCAGCGCATTGAAGGCCGCAGCGGCGTAGCGCACTTCACGCGGGCCGCTTTCATCCAGTTGCACGCCGGGTTTGTCCGGGTCGAGGTTGTCGACCGCGCGGGCCAGGCGGGTCAGTGGGCCAATGGCCAGGTGTACCGCCAACCAGGTGCACAGCAACAGCACGGCCAGCTGGATCAGCAGTACCACGGGCAGCCAGCGCGCCACCGGAACCGGCGACGGGGTTACGTCGATGGTCAGCGGCGCACCGTCGGCCAGGTTCAGGTGTGCCTGGAAGTGCGCATTGGGGCCTGGAATTTCCTGGAAGGTCAGGTGATAGTCGCTGCCAATGGCCTTGACGATCGATTCGGCGGCCATCGGCGGGTCGCTGCTGGGCATGGCCTTGCCAGCCAGCCCCTGGTCGAGGCGATAGCGGTAGGTGCGCCGCTCCAGGCGTGGCAGCCAGGCGGCCCGCTCGGCTGCCGGCAGGCGATCGAGGATCGCCACCGACGTGGCCACGTCCTGCTCCAGGTTGCTGAGCATCATCGAGCGGCTGCTGATGTAGCGCTCGTAGGCCTGCAGGCCGAACGACAGGCCGTAGGCCAGAACCAACCCGGTGAAGAAGATCAGTGCCAGCCGCGAGGCTAACGTGCGCGGCCATTTCATGACGGCGACTCGAGCAGTTGCACGGGCAGCGAGAACACATAGCCCTCGCTGCGCACGGTCTTGATACAGCTGGGTTCACGTGCGTCGTCGCCCAGACGCTGGCGCAGGCGGCTGACCAGCAGGTCGATGGAGCGGTCGAAGATGTCGGCTTCGCGGCCCTGGGTCAGGTTAAGCAGTTGCTCGCGGCTGAGCACCCGCTGTGGGTGGTCGAGAAATACACGCAGCAGGCGATATTCAGCGCCGCTCAGGGCCACCAGGGTGCCTTCGCTGTCGAGCAGGTGGCGTGCGGTGGTGTCCAGGCGCCACTGGCCGAAAGCGAGCAGGCGGCTGCTTTCGCTGATGGTCAGGTTGGGCGGCAGCATGCGCGTGCGGCGCAGCACGGCGTTGATCCGGGCGAGCAGTTCACGGGCCGAGAACGGCTTGGTCAGGTAATCGTCGGCGCCCATTTCCAGGCCGATGATGCGGTCGGTTTCATCATTGCGCGCGGTCAGCATCAGTACCGGGGTGTTGCGGTGCTTGCCGGCGCGCAGTTCGCGGCACAGCAGCAGGCCGTCGTCACCGGGCATCATGATATCGAGCACGATCAGGTCGACGCTGTTGGCTTCGAGAAAGGCGCGCATCTGCCTGCCGTCGGCGACAATGCTGGTGCGCAGGCCGTTCTTCTTCAGGTAGTTGCCGACCAGTTCGCGGATCTCGCGGTCGTCGTCGACGATCAGGATGTGATCGACGTGTTCCATGTGCTGCGTTCCTGTGCAAGTGGGGTTGGCCGCAGTGTACCGAGCGCAGTCGCGCTTGCCTGCGGGGGTTTGTATTGCAGTGTATCTGGCACGGCTATAGATACAGCAGGAAGCACATCACAGCTCCACACGACACATCCGGGATACCTGGCAGGGGTGAAATGGCTCTCGACCGGGGAGCAACACTCCCCACACCCACGTGTTACCCAGGAGAGATGCCATGAATTTCAAGACCTTCGCCAGTGCCAGCCTGTTTGCCGTGCTCAGCTTCGGCGCCATTGCCGCCCAGGCCGCTAGTGCACCGATGCATGACGACGGGGCCATGCAGTACCGTTACGGTGAGCATCTGGATGTGAAGAAAGTGCTGTCGGTGCAGGACGACCAGAGCAACGCCTGTGGCCTGGTGAATACCCGCATGGACTACCTCGATTCCCACGGCCAGCAGCAGAGCGTGCAGTACCGCACCTACGCCACCGGCGGTTGCCATGAGAATTGATCGGCGCCTGATGGTGAAAGCAGGCGGCTTAGCCCTGGCCCTCACGGGGCTGGGCCTGGCCGGGCACCTGATGGCCCGCGACAGCTACGGCGCCATGCCGTCGCTGGCGGGGGCCAGCCAGTGGCTGAACTCGGCACCGCTGGATGCCCTGGGGCTCAAGGGCAAAGTCGTGCTGGTGGACTTCTGGACTTGGGACTGCATCAACTGCCAACGTAGCCTGCCGCATGTCAATGACTGGGCACGGCGGTATGCCGATCAGGGCTTGGTGGTGGTGGGCGTGCACACGCCGGAGTACGACTACGAGCATGATGTCGGCACCTTGCGCGACAAGGTGGCCAGGCTTGGGATCGGTTACCCGGTGGCGGTGGATAACGACCACAAGGTGTGGAATGCCTGGGGCAACCAGTTCTGGCCGGCGCATTACTTTGTCGACCGCAAGGGGCAGGTGCGCCATGTGCACTTTGGCGAGGGGGATTACGGTGGGCAGGAGCAGGTGATACAGGCGTTGTTGGATGAGCAAGGGTGATCGCCTGCGCCGGCCTCTTCGCGGGCTTGCCCGCTCCTACAAGGGCTCCGTAAACCCCTGTGGGAGCGGGCAAGCCCGCGAAGAACCCAGCACCAATCTATCAGGTGAAGCTGGCGAAATGCGCCTGCATCCGCGCCGCATCCGCCTGGCGCCCGCTGAACAGCTCGAACGCCTTCACCGCCTGGAACACCGCCATGTTGCTGCCATCCAGCGTACGGCAGCCCAGTGCCCGGGCAGCGCGCAGCAGTTCGGTTTCCAGCGGGAAGTAGATGATCTCTGCCACCCACAGGCGCGCATGCAGCAGCTCCACTGGCAGCGGTGTGCCTGGCAGCTTGGCCATGCCTACCGGCGTGGTGTTGACCAGCCCGTCCGCCTCGGCCAAGGCCGTGGCCAGGTCATTGCCGAGTACGGCGCGTCCTGCGCCGAAATGGCCATTCAGGTTGTCCACCAGCGCTTGCGCACGGGCCGCATCCACCTCGAATAGCACCAGCCGCTCGACCCCCTCGCCCAGCAGGGCATGGGCCACGGCCGAACCCGCACCGCCAGCGCCCATCTGCACGACTTGACGGCGTGCCACATCAGGCAGACCGCGGCGCAGGCCTTCGGCAAAGCCCAGGCAGTCGGTGTTGTGGCCGACCCGCTTGCCGTCCTTGAGTACCACGGTATTCACCGCGCCGATGCCGCGGGCTTCGTCCGACAGTTCGTCGAGCAGGGGCAGGATCGCCTGCTTGAACGGGTAGGTGATGTTGAGGCCGGTAAAGCCGGTGTGCTGCGCAGCGTCGAGCAGGCCGGGCAGGGCGCTGTCGTCCAGTTGCAACTGGTCGGCGTCGATCAGCCGATACAGGTAGCGCAGGGCCTGGGCGTCACCTTCGTGTTCATGCAGCGCAGGCGTGCGCGACAGCTGAATACCGCGGCCGATCAGGCCGGCAAGGATGGCGTGCTGGCTCATGCAGTGCGCTCCTGGAACATTTCGGCGAAGTGGCTGATGGCCATGCGGTAACCATGGCTGCCAAGGCCGCAGATGACACCGACGGCGATCGACGAGACGAACGACAGGTGACGGAACGGCTCGCGCTTGTGCACGTTGGACAGGTGCACTTCGATGACGGGCACTTCGCTGGCCACCAGGGCATCGCGGATGGCCACCGAGGTGTGGGTCCAGGCGCCGGGGTTGATCACGATGCCGGCGCAGCGGTTGCGCGCGGCGTGGATCCAGTCGATCAGTTCGCCTTCGTGGTTGGTTTGCCGGAATTCGACTTCCAGGCCGTGGGCTTGGGCAGTGTCGGCACAACCCTGGCCAACGTCGGCAAGGGTTTCGTGGCCGTATTGTGCAGGCTCGCGGGTGCCCAGCATGTTCAGGTTGGGGCCGTTGAGCACGAGAATAAGGGGCTTCATGACGGGCATCGCTTTGTTGTTGTTGGATGCGCGTAGTTTTGTACTGACTGGTTAGTTTCGTCAATTGGACACGATTGTTGCAGCGGGAAAGTGGGCGATTATCGAACCGTGCAAGCCGTTTCAACTGCAGTGCCTGATTACAAAATTGTAATTTTCCTGCCACCGCCCCGATAAGCGCAGCTTTCTACAGTCCCTCGCCAACGCTTCGCCGACGAGGACCTGTTCCGTGCCCATCCCCCGCAAGATCGCCTTGCTCTGCCTGCTACTGGCGGCTGCTGCCAGCGCCCAGGCCAGCCAGCGCCTCAGTTTGCCCCAGGCGCTGGCCGCCGCCTTTGCCCAGAACCCCGAACTGGCTGCGGCCGGCCGTGAAATCGGCATTGCCGATGGCGAACGGCGCCAGGCCGGGCTGATCCCCAACCCGGAGCTGGCCTGGGAGGTTGAAGACACCCGCCGCGACACCAGCACCACTACCGTCACCCTCAGCCAGCCGCTGGAACTGGGTGGCAAGCGTGGTGCGCGTATCGCCGTGGCCGGTGTCGGCCAGGCGATTGCCCAGCTCGACCTGGAGCGCCAGCGCAATGGCCTGCGTGCCGATGTGGTGCAGGCCTTTCATGCGGCCTTGCGCGCGCAGACCGCGCTGGAGCTGGCGCAGCAGTCGCAGGCCCTGACCGAACGCGGGCTGCGAGTGGTACAGGGGCGGGTCACTGCCGGCCAGTCATCGCCGGTGGAAGCCACCCGTGCCCAGGTGCAACTGGCCCAGGCCCAGGCCGAAGTACGCCGCGCGCAAACCCAGCGCAGTGTGGCGTACCAGGCCCTGGCGCGGTTGACCGGCAGCCCGCTGGCCAGCTTTGAGCAGTTGCAGGCGGCCAACCTTTCGCCCGGCATTGCGCCCGATGTCGACAGCTTGCTCGCGCACGTTGAACAAACCGTGGAATGGCGCCTGGCCGCCGCCCAGGTCGAGCGCGGTGACGCGTCGCTGGGATCGGAAAAGGCCCAGCGTATTCCCAACCTCACCGTCAGCCTCGGCAGCCAATACAGCCGTGAAGACCGCGAGCGGGTGAACGTGGTCGGGCTGTCGATGCCGCTGCCGCTGTTCGACCGCAACCAGGGCAACGTGCTGGCGGCCGCACGCCGTGCCGACCAGGCGCGTGACCTGCGCAACGCCGTGGAGTTGCGCCTGCGCAGCGAAACCCGAAGCGCAGTCAGCCAGTGGGGCACGGCCATGCAGGAGGTCGACGCCTATGACCGCACCATCCTGCCTGCTGCACAGCAGGCCGTGGACACCGCCACCCGCGGTTTTGAAATGGGCAAGTTCGCCTTCCTCGATGTGCTCGATGCCCAGCGCACCCTGATCGAGGCCCGCGGCTTGTACCTCGAGGCCCTGGCCTCGGCGACCGACGCACGCGCACAGGTCGAGCGCATCTACGGCGACCTCGCCGGCCTGGGTAACAAAATGAACAGCAGGAGCAACAATGACTAACCCACGCAAGCTAGCCCTTCTGGCCGCTGCCATTGCCGCGCTGGGCCTCGGTGGCCTGGCCTGGACCGGCAACCTCGGCCAGGCGAGCAAGGCAGAAGCCCGCCACGACGACCATGGCGAAGACAGCCACGGCCATGCAGAAGAGAAGGCCGCTGATGGCCATGCAGAAGCAGGCCATGGCGATGAAGAAGGCCAGTTGCACTTGTCTATCGCCCAGATCGAAGCGGCCGGCGTGCAGGTGGCTGTCGCCGGCCCCCGTGAGCTGGGCATTGCTATCAGCTTTCCGGGTGAAATCCGCTTCGACGAGGACCGCACCGCGCATGTCGTGCCGCGGGTGCCGGGTGTGGTCGAGGCCGTGCAGGCCGAGCTGGGGCAGGCCGTCAAGCGTGGTCAGGTACTGGCAGTGATCGCCAGCCAGCAGATTTCTGACCTGCGCAGCGAGCAGCAGGCCGCCCAACGCCGCCTGGAACTGGCGCGCCTGACGTTCCAGCGTGAACAGCAGCTGTGGCAGGAGCGCATCAGCGCCGAGCAGGATTACCTGCAGGCGCGCCAGGCGCTGCAGGAGGCCGAGATTGCCTTGGCCAATGCCCGGCAGAAGGTCGCCGCCGTGGGCCCGGCCGGCGCCGGCAACCGCTATGAGCTGCGCGCGCCATTCGATGCGGTGGTGGTGGAAAAGCACCTGACCGTAGGTGAGGTGGTCGATGAGACCAGCAACGCCTTCACCCTGTCCGACCTGAGCCGGGTCTGGGCCACTTTCGCCGTGGCCCCGCGTGACCTGGACAAGGTGGTCACCGGTCGTAAGGTCATGGTCAGTGCGCCAGACCTGGGTGCCCAGGTCGAGGGCAAGGTCAATTACGTCGGTAGCCTGCTCGGCGAGCAGAACCGCGCCGCCACTGTGCGTGCCACCCTTGCCAACCCTGATGGAGCCTGGCGCCCCGGGTTGTTCGTCAATGTGGCGGTCAGCGTCGAGCGCTTCAAAGCCGCGGTGGTGGTACCGGAAACCGCCTTGCAAACCTGGGAAGACCAGACCGTGGTGTTTGCCCGTACCGAGCAAGGCTTCGAGGCGCGCCCGGTGCAGACCGGCCGTCGCGATGGCGGCCAGGTAGAAATCACCCGCGGCCTGGCCGCCGGTACCCAGGTGGCTGCCGCCGGCAGCTTTGTCCTCAAGTCCGAGCTGGGCAAAGGCTCGGCCGCGCACAGCCATTGATCACGGGAACTCCTGCATGTTCGAACGCCTGATCCAATTTGCCATCGAGCAGCGCCTGGTGGTGATGCTGGCCGTGGTCCTGATGGCTGCGGTGGGTATCCACAGTTACCAGAAGCTGCCGATCGACGCCGTGCCGGACATTACCAACGTCCAGGTGCAAATCAACACCGCCGCCCCGGGTTACTCGCCGCTGGAAACCGAGCAGCGCATCACCTTCGCCATCGAAACCGCCATGGCCGGCCTGCCCGGGCTCCAGCAGACCCGCTCGCTGTCGCGCTCGGGCCTGTCGCAGGTCACGGTCATTTTCGATGACGATACCGACTTGTTCTTCGCCCGCCAGTTGGTCAACGAGCGCTTGCAGGGGGCGCGCGAACAATTGCCAGAGGGCATCGAGGCCGGCATGGGGCCGATCTCCACCGGGCTGGGGGAGATCTTCCTGTGGACGGTGGAAGCCGAGGAAGGCGCACTCAAGGAGGACGGTGCGCCTTACACCCTGACCGACCTGCGGGTGATCCAGGACTGGATCATCAAGCCGCAGCTGCGCAACGTGCCCGGGGTGGCCGAGGTAAACAGCATTGGTGGCCATGCCAAGCAATACCTGATTGCACCGGAGCCCAAGCGCCTGGCGGCCTATAAGCTTACCCTCAACGACCTGATCGCGGCGCTGGAGCGCAACAATGCCAACGTCGGCGCCGGCTATATCGAGCGCAATGGCGAGCAACTGCTGATCCGCGCACCGGGCCAGGTGGCCTCGGCCGAGGATATCGCCAACGTGGTCATTTCCAGTGTCGATGGCACGCCAATCCGTGTCAGCCATGTCGCCGAAGTGGGCCTGGGCGAAGAGCTGCGCTCCGGCGCGGCCACCGAAAACGGCCGGGAAGTGGTGCTGGGTACAGTGTTCATGCTGATTGGCGAGAACAGCCGCACCGTGTCGCAGGCGGTTGCCGCCAAGCTGGTCGAGATCAACCGCAACCTGCCCAAGGGGGTAGTCGCGGTGACCGTGTACGACCGCACCAACCTGGTGGAAAAAGCCATCGCCACGGTGAAGAAAAACCTGGTCGAAGGCGCGATTCTGGTGATTGCGGTGCTGTTCCTGTTCCTTGGCAATATACGCGCGGCGCTGATCACCGCTATGGTCATTCCGCTGTCGATGCTGTTTACCTTCACCGGCATGTTCAGCAACAAGGTCAGTGCCAACCTGATGAGCCTGGGCGCGCTGGACTTCGGCATCATCGTCGACGGCGCGGTGGTGATCGTGGAAAACGCCATCCGCCGCCTGGCCCATGCCCAGCAGCGCCATGGCCGCATGCTGACCCGTGCCGAGCGCTTCCATGAGGTGTTTGCCGCCGCCCGCGAGGCGCGCCGGCCGCTGATCTACGGGCAGTTGATCATCATGGTGGTGTACCTGCCGATCTTTGCCCTGACCGGGGTCGAGGGCAAGATGTTCCACCCCATGGCCTTTACCGTGGTCATGGCCTTGCTGGGTGCGATGATCCTCTCGGTCACCTTCGTGCCGGCAGCGATTGCCCTGTTTGTTACCGGCAAGGTCAGGGAAGAAGAAGGCCTGGTGATGCGCACGGCGCGCCAGCGTTATGCCCCGGTATTGGCCTGGGTGCTGGGCCAGCGCAAGCTGGCATTTACGGGGGCCGCCATGCTGGTGCTGTTGTCCGGGGTGATGGCCAGCCGCATGGGCAGCGAATTCATACCCAGCCTGAGCGAGGGCGACTTTGCCCTGCAGGCCCTGCGGGTGCCGGGCACCAGCCTGTCGCAGTCGGTGGACATGCAACAGCGCCTGGAGCAGGCGATCATCGCCCAGGTGCCGGAAGTGGAACGGGTGTTCGCCCGCACCGGTACCGCCGAGATTGCTTCCGACCCGATGCCGCCAAACATTTCCGACGCCTACGTGATGCTGCGCCCGCACGAGCAGTGGGCCGACCCGGGCAAGCCACGGGATGAACTGATTGCCGAAGTACAACGCGCGGCGGTCAGCGTACCGGGCAGCAACCACGAGCTGTCGCAGCCGATCCAGCTGCGCTTCAACGAGCTGATTTCCGGGGTGCGCAGCGATGTGGCGGTGAAGCTGTTCGGCGATGACATGGACGTACTCAACCGCACCGCCGCGCAGATCGCCAGCAGCCTGCAGCGCGTGCCTGGCGCGTCCGAGGTGAAGGTCGAGCAGACGACCGGCCTGCCCGTGCTGACCATCGACATCGACCGCGACAAGGCTGCCCGCCATGGCCTGAACGTGGGCGATGTGCAGGACGCCATCGCCATTGCCGTGGGTGGCCGCAAGGCCGGCACACTGTACGAGGGCGACCGCCGCTTCGACATGGTGGTGCGCCTGCCTGAGACTTTGCGTACCGATGTGGACGGCCTGGCCAGCCTGCTGATCCCAGTGCCGGCCAATGCTGCAGCGGGGGCAGGGCAGATCGGCTTCATCCCGTTGTCGCAGGTGGCCACGTTGAAGCTGCAACTGGGCCCGAACCAGGTCAGCCGCGAAGATGGCAAGCGCGTGGTGGTGGTCAGCGCCAACGTGCGCGGGCGCGACCTGGGTTCGTTCGTCGAAGAGGCCGAGCAGACCTTGATTGGCCAGGTGCAGATACCACCGGGTTACTGGACGCGCTGGGGTGGCCAGTTCGAGCAGTTGCAGTCGGCGGCGCAGCGGCTGCAGGTGGTGGTGCCGGTGGCCTTGCTGCTGGTCATGGCGCTGTTGCTGATGATGTTCAACAATCTCAGGGACGGCCTGCTGGTGTTTACCGGCATCCCGTTCGCCCTGACCGGCGGGGTACTGGCGTTGTGGCTGCGGGATATACCGTTGTCCATTTCTGCCGGCGTGGGGTTCATTGCCCTGTCGGGGGTGGCGGTGCTGAACGGGTTGGTGATGATTGCCTTTATCCGTGGGCTGCGTGAGCAAGGGCACACGCTGCGGGCGGCGGTCGAAGAAGGCGCGTTGACCCGTTTGCGGCCGGTGCTGATGACGGCGCTGGTGGCGTCGCTGGGGTTCATACCCATGGCCCTGGCGACCGGGACCGGGGCTGAGGTGCAGCGGCCGCTGGCGACGGTGGTGATTGGCGGGATTCTGTCTTCCACGGCACTGACCTTGCTGGTGTTGCCGGCGTTGTATCAGTGGGCGTACCGGCGCGAAGAGGCGCAGGAGGGTTAAGGTCCCGGGGGCCAGGCATGAGCCAGGGTAAGCGTGACGGCAAGCACCGGGCCGACCCGCTGGATGCGGTTCAGCGAAGCGTTGCGTGATCGGCCGGCGTCTCGCGAAGCGCTGCTCGCCGAAGGCAAGGCCATGACCGCACGCCGGCGCAAGGCTGGCAAGGCGGCCAAGGCCAGCCTGTTATCGTTGTTGCTGGCCGGTAGCCTGTTGATGGAGGCCTGGTCATAGGCCGGGTTGATTGACCGCCTGCACCGGCCTCTTCGGGGGCTTGCCCGCTCCCACAGGATTCCCGTCACGAACGCGTGACCTGTGGGAGCGGGCAAGCCCGCGAAGGGGCCGGTGCAGGCAATCAATAATTATTTTCATCCACACATCCACATCCGCCCATGCCCAACCGCCACTCCGGTGAAGTCACTTGAATCGTATGGGGAACACATGGGTAACCACCTTTCACCGCTGACGCTGCTCGCCGCCAGCGTACTGGCCTGTGCCAGCGTCCAGGCACAAGGCGCCACCTACAGCCTGGATATTCCGGCCAACGCTTGGACCGTTCACTAAACACCCTGGCCCAGCAGACCGGCAGCCAAAATGGTCAAGCTGTGGAGCACCTACCGTCTGCCCGGTGAACTGGACCGCCTGACCGTGGGCGGTGGCATGAACTGGCAGAGCGGCATCCACTTCACTGCCGCGCCTACCGACCTGGACAAGACGGTCAAGGCCAAGCAGGGCCAGTTTGCGGTGTTCAACCTGATGGGCCGTTACCAGATCACCGACCAGCTTTCGACCACGCTGAACGTCAACAACCTGTTCGACAAAAAGTATCTCAGTGCGCTGGATACCACGTTCTACAGTGGCTACTACGGCGAGCCGCGCAACCTCATGGTGACCACCCGCTGGGACTTCTGAAGGCAGGGATGCGTTCCTTTGTAGGAGCGGCCTTGCGTCGCGATGGGCCGCAAAGCGGCCCCAAAATTGTGGCTGGCATAGATTGCCGGGGCTGCTTCGCAGCCCATCGCGACGCAAGGCCGCTCCTACAGGGACCGCACAGGGCTCTAGATGGCATATGCTGAACACACCGCCCGCACTAAGGAGCTACACATGGCCTGGTCCGCCACCCAGTATTCCCTGTTCGAAGATGAACGCACCCGCGCCGTGCGCGACCTGCTCGCCGCCATCCCGTCGCGCCCGGTGCGCCACGCCACCGACCTGGGATGTGGCCCCGGCAACTCCACCGAAGTGCTGCTGCAACGCTACCCCGACGCCCAGGTGACGGTGCTGGACAGTGACCCCGACATGATCGCCAAGGCCCGCGAGCGCAAGCGGCTGTGCATCCCCCGGGTACGCACGGCTATCGGCGATATCAGCGGCTGGTCCGCGCCCGAACCTCAGGACCTGATCCTCGCCAATGCCTCGCTGCAATGGGTACCCGACCACGCCTCGCTGTACCCGCACCTGGTACGCCAGTTGAGCGAAGGCGCCAGCCTGGCCGTGCAGACCCCGGACAACCTCGACGAGCCCGCCCACCGGCAATTGCGCGAGATTGCCAGCCAGGGCCCCTGGGCGGCCAAGTTCGCCGACTTCCAGCTGCCGCCCCGGCATAGCGCGGCGTTCTATTACGACCTGCTCAGCCCGTTGTGCGCGCGGGTGGATGTATGGCGCACCACCTATCACCACCCGTTAATGGGTGGCGCCGAAGCGGTGGTGGAATGGTTCAAGGGCTCGGCGCTGCGGCCTTATCTGGCCAGGCTGGATGAACAGGAGCAGGCCAGCTTCCTGCAGATGTACCTGCAGGCGATGCAGCGCGACTACCCGCCGGCCACCGACGGCAAGGTGCTGTTGCCGTTCCCGCGCCTGTTCGTTGTCGCTACCCGCTAGGGCGGCGCCAGCGCCAGGCCACGTAGCTGTAGACGCCCAGGTTGAGCAGCAGTACGAAGCTGCCCAGCAGCAGCTGGATGTGCGGGGTCAGCCCGGCAGGGTAGATCAGTGGCCAGATGTAGTGCTCGACGAAGCCGCCTTGGTAGCCCGCGTCACCGGCGGCGCTGCGCATGCGGTTTTCCCAGGTGGTCAGTGGGCAGCCGAGGTGCAGGCATTCCACCGCCAGGCCCCAGGCCAGGGCCGGCAGGTGCAATAGCAGGGCAGGGCGCCAGCGCAGTACCAGCAGGCCACCGAACAGCACCAGCAGGATGAAGGCCAGGTGCAGCAGGACCAGGGTGTCGGCGGCGAGGCGGTAGAGCATGGGGGGAGTGCCGGGAGGGGAGGTTATCCCAGCATAGTTGGGTTGACTGTACCGGCCTCTTCGCGGGTAAACCCGCTCCTACACTGGAATGCATAACCCTTGTAGGAGCGGGTTTACCCGCGAATAGGCCGGCACAGGCTTACAACCCTTCCTCAACCATCTGCAAAAAGGTCGCCACCACCCGCCGCGTACGCTGCTCGCTCAAGCACACCAGGGTCTCGGTCAAATGCCGCTGGCAATCGACAATCGGCAACGCACACACCCGCGCATCGGCGCCAAACTCCGCCGCCGACACCACCCCCACACCAATCCCCACCACCACCGCCTCACGCGCGGCCTCGCGGCCTTCCACTTGAATGGCCGGGCGAATCCGCAGCCCGGCCCGCTGCATCTCTTCCTCCAGCGTCTGTCGCGTTACCGAGCCAGGTTCGCGCAACACCAGTGGCGTGTCGTCCAGATCCGCCAGGCTGATCGAGCCGCGGCTGGCCCACGGGTGGTTGTGCGAGACAAACGCCACCATCGGGTCGCGCCGCAGCGGCAGGCAGTGCAGGCGCTCATCGTCGACATCCCGGCCAAGCAGGGCCAGGTCGGCCTGGTAGCTGAACAACCGGGCCAGCGACTCATCGGTATTGCCGGTCTCGATCTTCACCTGGATGCCCGGGTAGCGCTGGCAGAAGCGGGCGATCTGCGGCAGCACGTGCACCGGCGCATCCACTGCCAGCACCAGGCTGCCGGTGTGCAGCGCACGCGAATCCTGCAGCAGGTCATGGGCCTCGGCTTCACAGGCGAACAGGCGCTGGCTGATGCCCAACAGGCGCTCGCCAAGATCGGTGAGCTGCACCGAGCGCTTGTTGCGGTGGAATAGCAACACGCCGAAGCGTTCCTCCAGTTTGCGTACCTGGTCCGACACCGCCGGCTGGGTCAGAAACAACTTTTCTGCCGCGCGGGTAAAGCTGCCGTGCACGGCGACCGCATGGAAAGCCTTGAGTTGTGCGTGGGAAACCGACATGACCACCTCAGTAACAAGCTGAGCTTATGTGTGTAATACGATAAATCGATTTTATTTATTTTTCCGCAACTGTTTCCATGCATTTCAGCCCGACGCAGGCACCACAAGTGCCGCCAGGGCCACGGTGCCCACCCGGTGCCACCTGACCCGATGACAGCCTCGTCATCGCTGTGCGTAACACAAGAACAAGACAGGCGTTTCTTCACATTCTGCCGGCACACTCAAGCAAGAGGTCAGACTTAAATGAATCAATCCCTAGCCGCGTTCAAACGTTGGCGCATGCAGATTTTCGCCATCACCTGGCTGGCCTACGCCGCCTTCTACTTCACCCGCAAAGCTTTTTCGGTGGCCAAGCTGGGCATCGCCGAAGACCCGGCCTTCATGCTCGACAAGGCCGCCATGGCCAACCTCGACGCCATTTACCTGGCCGCCTATGCCGTGGGCCAGTTCACCTGGGGCATGCTGGCCGACCGCTTCGGCCCGCGCGTGGTGGTGCTTGGCGGGTTGCTGATATCCGCCGTGGCGGCAGTGGTGATGGGCAGTTACGCCACCTTCCCGATCTTTGCCACCTGCATGCTGGTGCAGGGCCTGGCGCAATCCACCGGCTGGGCCGGCCTGTGCAAGAACATTGGCAGCTTCTTCCCGGCCTCGCAGCGCGGGCGGGTGCTGGGCCTGTGGAGCTCCTGCTATGCCTTCGGCGGCCTGGTGGCTTCGCCGTTTGCCGGCTGGTGGGCCTATACCCTGGTCGGCACCTGGCACGCGGCGTTTTTCTCCAGCGCCGCGGTGGTGGCGCTGGTGGCGGTGCTGTTCTTCTTCCTGCAGCGCAACAAACCCGAAGACGTCGGCCTGCCGGCGGTGGAACCCGAACCGCAGAGCATGGCCCCGGCCGACAACCTGTGCAGCGTGTGGGCACCGCTGAAAGAGATTTTGCGCAACCGCACGGTGTTGACCCTGGGCCTGGCGTACTTCCTGCTCAAGCCGGCGCGCTACGCCATCCTGTTATGGGGGCCGGTGATCGTCTTCGAGCAGATGCCCTCGGTGGGCAAGGTGGGCGCGGCAATCATCCCGACCGCCTTCGAACTGGCTGGGCTGCTGGGGCCAATCATGATTGGCCTGGCCTCCGACAAGCTGTTTGGCGCCCGGCGCATGCCGGCCTGCGTGATCAGCCTGGTGCTGTTGACGGTGACCCTGGCGGCGTTCATGGCGGCGATGCACACCGGCAGCGTGATGCTGGTGGTGGCCTTGCTGTTTGTCATGGGCCTGACCCTGTACGGGCCGGACTCGATGATCAGCGGCGCCGCCGCCATCGACTTCGGCACGGCCAAGGCCGGGGCCACCGCAGCGGGCTTCGTCAACGGCTGCGGTTCGGTGGGCGCGGTGCTGGGCGGGTTGCTGCCAGGTTACTTCGATGGCGTCACGGTGTTCATCGTGTTTGCCGGCTGCGCGCTGTTCTCGGCGCTGGTACTGCTGCCGCACTGGAACAGCCGCCCGGCCAGCAGCCCGCAGAGCAGCGATGTGGCACCGAACACCAGCATGGCAATCAAGCCACTGCGTACCTAAAGGAAAGCGAGCGGATGAGACCCTTCTGGCTGCAACAGGCCCTGGCATCGACCCAGGAGGCGGTGTGCCCGCCGCTGCAAGGCGACGCCCGTTGCGATATATGCATCGTCGGCGGTGGTTATACCGGCCTGTGGACGGCGTTGATGCTCAAGGAGGCGGTACCGGCGCTGGATGTAATGCTGATCGAGGCCGACATCTGCGGTGCCGGGGCCAGTGGCCGTAATGGCGGGTGTGCGTTGTCCTGGTCGGCCAAGTACTTCACCCTTGAGCGCCTGTTCGGTGCGGCCGAGGCGGTGCGCCTGGTGCGTGAGTCGGAGCGCAGCATCAGTGAGATCGGCGCGTTCTGTGCGGCCAATGGCATCGATTGCGACTACCGTCTGGACGGCACGCTGTACACCGCTACCAATGGCGCCCAGATAGGCGCCACCGATGCGGTGATCGCCGCGCTTGAGCACAAGGGCATCAACGCGTTCCGCCGCCTGCCGCTGGAGCAGGTGCAGCGCCTGGCCGGTTCGGCGCGGCACCTGGAAGGCTGGTTCTCGCCAGCCGCTGCCACCGTGCAGCCGGGCAAGCTGGTGCGCGGCTTGCGCCGGGTGGCGTTGCAGCGCGGGGTGCGCATTTTCGAGGGCACCGCCATGACTGGCCTGGAGCATGGCGCCCCGGTGCAGGTGCGCACGGCCAACGGTAGCGTGCGCGCCGACCGCGTGGTGCTGGGCCTCAACGCCTGGATGGCGCGGGCCTTTCCACAGTTCGAGCGCAGCGTGGCGATTGTCTCCAGCGACATGGTCATTACCGAACCGTGCCCCGAACTGCTGCGCCAGATCGGCCTGGACAGCGGCATCAGCGTGCTCGACTCGCGCATTTTCGTGCATTACTACCACAACACGTCCGATGGCCGGCTGATGCTGGGCAAGGGTGGCAATACCTTTGCCTATGGCGGGCGCATGTTGCCGGTGTTCGACCAGCCATCACCGTACCGGCCATTGCTGCGCGAAAGCCTTGGCGGGTTCTTCCCGGCGCTGGCCGAGGTGCCGCTGGCGGCCAGCTGGAACGGCCCGTCGGACCGCTCGGTGACCGGGCTGCCATTCTTTGGCCGGCTGGACGGGCAGGGCAATGTGTTCTACGGGTTTGGCTATTCCGGCAGCGGGGTGGGGCCGTGCCATATGGGCGGGCAGATCCTGTCGTCGCTGGCGCTGGGGCTGGACAACCCGTGGACCCGCTCGCCGCTGGTCAAAGGGCCGCTGGGGCTGTTCCCGCCTGAGCCAATCCGCTACCTGGGGTCGCTGATGGTGCGCAATGCCATCCGCCGCAAGGAGCGCGCCGAAGACCACGGGTTGCGCCCGCGCCGGCTGGATGTGCGCCTGGCGCGGTTTGCGGCGGCGGCAGGTAAAGCCGATAAAGGCTGAGTCTTTGGCGATACCCGCTTTTGTGGGAGCGGCCTTGTGTCGCGAATGGGTCGCGAAGCGGCCCCCAGCGATTACTTGTCGAACACCGGCTCGAGGGCGTATAAACTGCACCCACTTTTGGCCGGTCGCTTCCTGAACCGGCCGCTGAAACAAAGAGAGTCGACATGGGCGCACAGTGGAAAGCCAAACATAGAGAAACAGCGGCCAATGCCAAAGGCAAGGTGATGGGCAAGCTGGCCAAGGAAATTCAGATTGCGGCCAAGTCTGGCGCCGACCCGGACATGAACCCGCGCCTGCGCCTGGCCATTGTCCAGGCCAAGAAAGCCTCGATGACCCGTGAAACCCTGGAGCGTGCCATCAAGAAAGGTGCTGGCCTGGACGGCGAAGCCGTGCAGTACCATGCCGTCAGCTATGAAGGCTTCGCCCCGCACCAGGTGCCACTGATCGTCGAATGCCTGACCGACAACGTCAACCGCACCGTCGCGCAGATCCGCGTGCTGTTCCGCAAGGGCCAACTGGGTGCCAGCGGTTCGGTGACCTGGGACTTCAACCACGTCGGCCTGATCGAAGCCACCCCGGAAGGCGATGCCGACCCGGAAATGGCCGCCATCGAAGCCGGTGCCCAGGACTTTGAAGACGGTGAAGAAGAGGGCTCGACCCTGTTCATCACCGACACCACCGACCTCGACGCGGTGCAAAAGGCCCTGCCGGAGCAAGGTTTCACCGTGACCTCGGCGAAGATCGGCTACACCCCGAAAAACCCGGTGAGCGCGGCCAGCCTGAGTGCTGAAGCGCTGGCCGAGGTTGAAGCGTTCCTCGAAGCGATCGACGAGAACGATGATGTGCAGAACGTGTATGTTGGTCTGACTGACTGATCTGTGTAATTGGGGCCGCTTTGCGGCCCATCGCGACACAAGGCCGCTCCTACAGGGACCGCGCAAGCCACAGGTAGATGCGGTCCCTGTAGGAGCGGCCTTGCGTCGCGAAACGAGGGCGAAGCCCTCGCAGCAGTCCGGAGCCGAACCCCGATGAACCCCACCTTCGCCTCCCTCAGCCTCGCCCACCTGCGCACCCTCGACCACCTGCTGCAGCTGAAAAACCTCAGCCACGCCGCCGAGCGCCTGGGCGTCAGCCAGTCGGCCCTGAGCCGCCAGCTGGCCCTCTTGCGTGAAGCGTTTGACGACCCCTTGCTGGTGCGCCAAGGGCGCGGATACGTGCTTAGCGAACACGCCGAAACCCTGGTCGAACCGCTGCGCCAAGTCCTGGAAGAACTGCAAGCCCTGCGTCAGCCCGCAGTCTTCGACCCGGCCCGCTGCGAGCGGCGCTTCTGCCTGGCTGCTTCGGACTATGTGGCCGAACACATGCTGCCGTTGCTGGTCGCTGCGCTGGAACAGGAAGCACCGGGCGTTTCGCTGGAGTACCGCACCTGGCAGGCCGGCCAGTACGCCTTGCTGGCCAGCGGCGAAATCGACCTGGCGACCACGCTGTTCGATGAGTCGCCGCCCAACCTGCACGGGCGCCTGCTGGGTGAGGACCGCGCGGTGTGCCTGATGCGCCCTGACCACCCGCTGGCTGCACATACCGCGCTCAGCCAGGCCGATTACCTGGCCCACAAGCACGTGCGTATCTCCGGCGGTGGCGACAAGGACAGCTTCATCGACCGCCACCTGCGCGCCCAGGGCCTGCAGCGGCGGGTCAGCCTGGAAGTGCCGTTTTTCTCGGCTACGGTCAAAGTGGTTGCCAACAGCCAGGCCGTGGCCACCGTCCCCGAGCACATTGCCCGGCAGCTGAGCCGCTTGCATGACCTGGCCTGGCGGCCGCTGGGCTTCATCGACCACAGCCAGCGCTACTGGGTGGTGTGGCACCAGCGCTTGCAGGCCTCGGCCGAACACCGCTGGTTGCGCAACCGGGTGTTCGAGTTGTGGCGCCAGTCGCAGTTCGGTGTGCAGGGTGGGCATGCGGGTTTGCCATAGCAGCTATGCGTGATGTGGGGTTATTCGGTTTGGCATAGGTGCCTAGACTGGGGGCATTGTGTTGTTTGTTCCGGCCTCTTCGCGGGTGAACCCGCTCCTACAAGGGTCTACGCTGGCCTGTGTAGGAGCGGGTTCACCCGCGAATAGGCCGGGACAGGCAACGGACAACCCACAGGAGAGCCAGCGTGACCCCCGAACAATTCCGCCAATACGGCCACCAGCTGATCGACCTGATCGCCGACTACCGCCAGACTGTCGGCGAACGCCCGGTCATGGCCCAGGTCGAGCCCGGCTACCTCAAGGCCGCCTTGCCAGAACAGGCCCCCCAGCAAGGCGAACCCTTCGAGGCCATCCTCGACGACGTCAACCAGCTGGTCATGCCCGGCCTGTCCCACTGGCAGCACCCGGACTTCTATGGTTATTTCCCTTCCAACGGCACACTGTCCTCGGTACTGGGTGATTTTCTCAGCACCGGCCTGGGCGTACTGGGGTTGTCGTGGCAGTCCAGCCCGGCGCTGAGCGAACTGGAAGAAACCACCCTCGACTGGCTGCGCCAACTGCTAGGCCTGTCTGGTCAATGGAGCGGGGTGATCCAGGACACCGCCTCGACCAGCACCCTGGTGGCACTGATCAGTGCCCGTGAGCGTGCCACCGACTACGCCCTGGTGCGCGGCGGCCTGCAGGCCGAAGCCAAGCCGTTGATCGTGTATGTCAGCGCCCACGCCCACAGCTCGGTGGACAAGGCCGCGCTGCTGGCCGGTTTTGGCCGCGACAACATTCGCCTGATCCCCACCGACGAACGCTACGCCCTACGCCCAGAGGCGTTGCAGGCGGCCATCGAGCAAGACCTGGCCGCCGGCAACCAGCCCTGCGCCGTAGTGGCCACCACCGGAACCACCACCACCACCGCTCTCGACCCGCTGCGCCCGGTCGGCGAGATCGCCCAGGCCCATGGCCTGTGGCTGCATGTGGACTCGGCCATGGCCGGTTCGGCAATGATCTTGCCGGAATGCCGCTGGATGTGGGATGGCATCGAGCTGGCCGATTCGGTAGTGGTCAACGCGCACAAGTGGTTGGGCGTGGCCTTCGATTGCTCCATTTACTACGTGCGCGACCCGCAGCACCTGATCCGGGTGATGAGCACCAACCCCAGCTACCTGCAATCGGCAGTGGATGGCGAGGTGAAGAACCTGCGTGACTGGGGCATCCCGCTGGGCCGCCGGTTCCGCGCGTTGAAGCTGTGGTTCATGTTGCGTAGCGAAGGGGTTGAAGCGTTGCAGACGCGGCTGCGGCGTGACCTGGACAATGCCCAGTGGCTGGCGGGGCAGGTTGCGGCTGCGCCAGGCTGGGAAGTGTTGGCACCGGTGCAGTTGCAGACTTTGTGCATTCGCCATCAGCCGGCAGGGCTGGAAGGGGAGGCGCTGGATGCGCATACCAAAGGGTGGGCTGAGCGGCTGAATGCGTCCGGGGATGCGTATGTGACGCCGGCGACGCTGGATGGGCGGTGGATGGTGCGGGTGTCGATCGGGGCCTTGCCGACTGAGCGGGGGGATGTGGAGCGGTTGTGGGCGCGTCTGCGGGAAGTGGTTACAGGTTGAAATTGCCCGGGGCCGCTTTGCGGCCCTTTCGCGACACCAGGCCGCTCCTACAGGGGATCGCGTCGGTGTGGGCTTGCGCGGATCCCCTGTAGGAGCGGCCTCGTGTCGCGATAGGGCTGCAGAGCAGCCCCTTGCAATCTATCAGTGACTCACCGCCTGAAAGCTACCTTTACGGCTAGCCTCATAGGCTTCCTTCTCCATCGGCTTGGCGTCTGGGTTCCCCAGGTCTTCCATCGCCAGGCGGTGGGTTTCCGGGGCAATGTAGGCCGCCAGGGCGCACACGCAGGTGATGAAGAATGCAAGCCCGCCAATCACCAGCGGGATGTTCTCCGAGCCAGGTGGGGCAACGAGGGCGAACAGCGCCGGCAGCATAGCGGTCAGCATGGTGCCGATGTTCTGCGCAATGGCCATGGCCGAAACGCGGTAGCGGGTGTGGAACAGTTCTGGGTAGAAGCTTGGGAATACTGCGTTGTAACCCTGGTAGACCATGCCCCACATCACGATCGAAGCGGTGAAGGCCAACGGCACGTTCTGGATGCTGATCGCATACAGGTAGACAAAGGCCAGCAGGCCCGAGCCCAGGCAACCGGCAATCATGGTCGGGCGACGGCCGATCTTGTCAGACAGGTTGCCGACAAACGGAATCACCAGCACCGCGACGATGTTGCCGACCACCGGGATCCACAGGTACACGCTCTTGTCGAAGCCGATGCCATAGGCCGGCTGCACCGCGTAGGCCGCACCAAAGATGGTGGCCACTACCGGGATCACGTTCATCAGCGCCATGAACATCACCAGCACCATGTGCTTCCAGCTGTGGCGGAACGCTTCGCTGATCGGCGACTTGGCTACCTTGTCCTGTTTTTCTTCCTTCACGAACGCCGGGGTTTCGTGCACTTCCTTACGGATGATGAAACCGGCAATCAGCACGATGGCGCTCATCAGGAACGGAATACGCCAGCCCCATTCGGTGAAGGCTTCGCTCGGCATGAAGTAGGCCAGTGGCAGGAATACGGCCGCGGCCATCACCTGGCCGGCCTGTACGCCTTGCAAGGTGAAGCTGGCGTAGTAGCCTCTTCGGCCGAACGGTGCGTGCTCCATGATCATGGAACTGGCCCCGGAGATTTCCCCGGCTACCGCAAAGCCCTGGATCAGGCGCAGTACCACCAGCAGGGCCGGTGCGAGGTAGCCGATGTCGTGGTAGGTCGGCAGCAGGCCGACGGCCATGGTCGACAGGCCCATCAAGAACATGCACAGCAGCAGCACGTTCTTGCGGCCGCGGGTATCACCCCAGTGGCCCAGCACGAAGGCGCCGACCGGGCGCGCCAGGTAGCCCACGCCATAGGTGGCCAACGAAGCAATGATGGCCATTTTCGGGTCGGTATTGGGGAAGAAGATCTGCGGGAAAATCAGTGCAGCGGCCTGGGCATAGATGAAGAAATCGTAGTACTCGAGTGCCGAGCCTATCCATCCACTGGCGGTCGCTTTTTTTGCTTGCGAGCTGGAGTGAGCCATCGTTGTCTCCGTTGTTATTGTTGTTTGCGCAGGTTCCGCCATGGGTTTTGCCAAGGCAGGAGGCAGCGGTCGGTGTGCCTGCGTCTGTGGTTCATGTTGACCACGGGCCAGTGGGCTGGCAATTCGCTAAAACGGGTTTTGTGCGATAATCGAACGCAAAACTAACCATTCCGTACAAAGAGATTGAAGCGACGACTTTACCTGCGAATAATCGATCGTGCCATAAACTGTGACAGGGGTTTGTACCTGTCGGGCACCGTATCCCTCCAACAACAAGGAACTCCCGCCATGCAGCGCTCGATCGCTACCGTGTCCTTGAGCGGCACACTGCCGGAAAAGCTCGAAGCCATCGCCGCCGCCGGTTTTGACGGCGTCGAGATCTTCGAAAACGACCTGCTTTACTACGCCGGCAGCCCACGCCAGGTGCGCCAGATGTGTGCCGATCTGGGCATCGCCATTACCCTGTTCCAGCCGTTCCGCGATTTTGAAGGCTGCCGCCGCGACCGGCTGCAAAGAAACCTCGACCGCGCCGAGCGCAAGTTCGACCTGATGCAGGAACTGGGCACCGACCTGGTGCTGGTGTGCAGCAACGTCCAGGCCGATGCCCTGGGCGATGAACAGCTGCTGGTCGACGACCTGCGCCTGCTGGGCGAGCATGCCGGCAAGCGCGGCCTGCGTATTGGTTACGAAGCGCTGGCCTGGGGCCGCCACGTCAATACCTACCAGCAAGTGTGGAACCTGGTGCGCCAGGCCGACCACCCGGCCCTCGGGGTGATCCTCGACAGCTTCCATACCCTGTCGCTCAAGGGCGACCCGAGTGCGATCCGCGACATCCCCGGCGACAAGATCTTCTTCGTGCAAATGGCCGACGCACCGATCCTGGCCATGGACGTGCTGGAGTGGAGCCGTCACTTCCGCTGCTTCCCGGGGCAGGGCGAAATGGACATGGCCGGCTTCCTCGCGCCAATCCTCGCCACCGGCTACCGTGGCCCGTTGTCGCTGGAAATCTTCAACGACGGTTTCCGCGCCGCGCCAACCCGGCAGAATGCCGCCGATGGCCTGCGTTCGCTGCTGTACCTCGAAGAGCAAACCCGCCTGCGTCTGGAGCAGGAAAACACCCCGATCGAACCTGGCGTGCTGTTTACTCCACCCGCTGCCAGCACTTATGACGGCGTGGAGTTCCTTGAATTTGCCGTTGACGAAGCCGTCGGCGCGCGCCTGGGCAGCTGGTTGAAGCGCCTGGGCTTTGCTGAAGCCGGCAAGCACCGCAGCAAAGAGGTGCAACTGCTGCGCCAAGGCGATATCAACATTGTGCTGAACGCCGAGCCGTATTCATTTGGTCACAACTTCTTCGAGGCCCATGGCCCGTCGCTGTGCGCCACCGCGCTGCGGGTCAAGGACCAGCAGGCTGCGCTGAAGCGTGCCACCGCCTACCGTGGCCAGCCGTTCCGCGGCCTGGTCGGCCCCAACGAGTGCGAAGTGCCGGCGGTACGTGCGCCGGACGGCAGCCTGCTGTACCTGGTCGAACAGGGCACCGCCGGCCACACCCTGTACGACACCGACTTCAGCCTGGACTCGAACGCCAGCGCCACCGGCGGCCTGCGCCGCATCGACCACATGGCCCTGGCGCTGCCGGCCGAGTCGCTGGACAGCTGGGTACTGTTCTACAAGAGCCTGTTCGACTTCGCCGCCGACGACGAAGTGGTGCTGCCCGACCCCTATGGCCTGGTCAAGAGCCGCGCCCTGCGCAGCCAGTGCGGCACCTTGCGCCTGCCGCTGAACATTTCGGAAAACCGCAACACCGCCATCGCCCATGCGTTGTCCAGCTACCGGGGTTCGGGGGTGCACCACATCGCCTTCGATTGTGACGACATCTTCCGCGAAGTGGCGCGCGCCAAGCTTGCCGGCGTGCCGCTGCTGGAGATCCCGCTGAACTACTACGATGACCTGGCGGCGCGCTTCGATTTCGACGACGAGTTCCTCAGCGAGCTGGCGTACTACAACGTGTTGTACGACCGCGACGCCCAGGGCGGCGAGCTGTTCCACGTGTACACCGAGCCGTTCGAAGAGCGTTTCTTCTTCGAGATCATCCAGCGCAAGGGGGGTTATGCCGGCTACGGTGCGGCCAACGTCGCGGTCCGCCTGGCTGCCATGGCCAAGGCCCGCAGCGGCGCTGCGCGCAAGCCGGTCCTCTGACCCTGACGCGGTCCCTGTAGGAGCGGCCTTGTGTCGCGATGGGCCGCACAGCGGCCCCAAAATTCGATGTCGCGACACAGCCTGGAGCCGCTTTGCGCCCCATTCGCGACACAAGGCCGCTCCTACACAAACCGTGCAGGCTTAGAAGCGCTCCGCCACCAGCAACAACGACTGCGGCACCGCACTTTGCGGGTGCTGCGGTTCCTGCATACCCACCAGCCGCAACCCCGCCATGTCCAGCGCATTCAGCCAGCTGCTCAACGTTCGGAAGTACCAGGGCATCACCTGCCAATCCCCGGCGAACCCGGCAAAGGACTCCTCCCGCCAACCATCCTGATAATCCCCGCCGGCGACACTCCACGGGTGCAGGGTCTGTATCACCAGCGCACCACCTGGCACCAGCAACCCGCTCATCGCCGCCAGCAGCGCAATGATGTCCTGCTGCAGCAGGGCGAAGTTGGCGCAGACCAGGTCATAGCCTTTACCGACATCTACCTGCGCATCAGCCAGTTGCGCATAACTGGCCAGGTGCACCTCGGCAGACCCCGCCGCCCGCGCGGCATTCACCAGCGCCCGGTCGCCGTCCACGCCCACAGCCTCGATCCCCCGGTCCTCAAGCGCGCGCAACAACCAGCCCTCACCGCAGCCCAGGTCCAGTACCCGATCGGGTTGGCGACCGAGAATGGTTAGCAAGATGGCCTGGTCGGTCACCTGCCGCCGGCTTGCGATAGCGCCGCTGCGCACTGCGTCAATCCAGGCCTGGGCGTTGTGTTGCCAACTGTCGAGCAAAGCGTCTTCAGGGTTGCGCATGTTCATCTCCGTTCAACCTGCCGCACTGCGTTGCCGCTTGATCCGGTACATATGCTAGATCGCGACCTCACTTTTTACAGCAACTCATCCACCCCGACCCACCCACCCTCGAACTCATCCATGGCATCCAGCATCGCCTCGCGCAAGTACGCCAGCGACGCTCGATCAAACAGCAACTGCAGCGCCGGTCGCTGATCACCACTGACATTCACCACAATTACATTGATCCGCGCCGCCGAAGTCTGCGCCACCGCGCCAACCGGAAATGCCTTGGCGCGCAAGTCCACCCCGCACAACTTGGCCATCACCGCGCTGGCATGCACCCCCGACAGTTGCAGCCAGGCATGGCTGTCCTGACGCGGCAGCAGGTAATTGCGCTGGCCATCCTGTACCCATTCGGCTTCTTCACCAGCCAACCGTGTACCGTCATCGGCCAGGCTGCCCAGCAGCAGGTACTCGGTCTGCGACAACCGCGCCACCCAGCCACCATCCGCCTGGAGCACGGCCTGGTTGGGTAACGACGGCAAATGGTAGCCACGCGCCTGCAGATAAGCAGCGCTGTCACCGCCACGGAACCCAACCCGCGCCAACTCGGTCAGGTCAGTCAATGCACACGTGTGCAACAGCTGCGCCCGTGGGCTGCGAGGAATAATCGCTTCGGCTTGCAAGTGGGTCATGGCTCAGAGCTCCTGGCGCAGGTTGGCGGGGTCGTGGAATGGCAGTGTCACCACCTTGGCATTGACCATCACGCCGCCTTCCACGCGGATCGGGATGTGCATGCCGGGTATGGCCTGGTGGGCGCCGGCATAGGCCAGGCCGATGATCTGCCCGAGGGTTTGCGAGTACTCGCAGGAGGTGACGTTGCCACTGATGTCTGGCCCGTCCAGTACCAGGTGGCCTTCCAGTGGTTGCGGGCTGCCCTTGGGCAGGGTGAAACCGACCAGCTTGCGCTTGAGCGGCTGCGCTTCAAGGATTTCGATCGAACGCTTGCCGACGAAGAACGGCTTTTTGCGGCCGATTGCCCACTGCATGTCGATCTCCGCCGGGTGGGTCATGCCATCGGTGTCCTGGCTGATGATCACGTGGCCTTTTTCCAGGCGCAGCAGGCGCTGGGTCTCGACGCCAAATGGGCGAATGCCCAAGCCGGCGCCGGCCTGCATCAAGGCATCCCACAGGCGTTCGGCGTGGCGCGCCGGTACGTGTATTTCATAGCTCAGTTCACCGACAAAGCCGACCCGCAGGATGCGTGCCGTAATGCCAGCCACCTTACCAAGGCGCACGCCCAGATAAGGAAAGGCCTCGGCCGACAGGTCGACATCGTCACAAACCTTGGCCAGCACCTGGCGTGACAGTGGCCCGGCCAGGTTGACCGCGCCCAGTGCGGCGGTGACGTTGGTGATGTCCACATCAAGGCGCCATTGCGCATTCCACTTGAGCATCTGCTGGTAGATACGGTCGACGCCACTGGTGGTGGCGCTCACGTAGAAGTGCTGCTCGCCCAGGCGGGCGCAGACGCCATCGTCGATCACCACGCCGTGCTCGTTGGTCATCAGCGCGTAACGGGTGCGGCCGATAGCCAGTTTGGCGAAGCCGAAGGTGTACAGGCGCTCCAGCAGTTCGGCGGCGTCCGGGCCACGTAAGTCCAGGCCACCCAGGGTGGAAACGTCGATCAGTCCGACTTTTTCACGCACATGGCGCGCTTCTTCCTGCATGCAGCGCTCGCGGTCCTCGGGTTTGCCATAGTAGGCTGGGCGCTGCCAGATACCGGCGGGCATCATTTTCGCCCCGGCTTGCAGGTGGCGACGGTGCATCGGCGTTTGCCGGTACGGGTCGAAGGCGCGGCCAGCGACATGCGCCAGCTTTTCTGCCTGGAACGGTGGCCGGGCGGTGGTCACCCCGGTTTCGCTGATGCTGCGGCCAGTGGCATGGGCCACCAGACGCGCAGTCGGCAGCGCCGAGTGACGGCCCTGGGACGGGCCCATGCCGACGGTGGAGAAGCGCTTGACCAGCTGCACGTCGCGGTAGCCGCTGCGGGTGGCGTTGACGATGTCGCGCACTTGCAGGTCTTCGTCGAAGTCGACGAAATCCTTGCCTTTGGGGTGCGGGAAGATCGGCCAGGGGAAGTTGACCCTGGGCTCGGCGCTGAACACTGGCAGCCCCGGTGTTGCAAGGCCCAGCGCCGTCACCGCTTCGCCAGCCCCCCGCGCGGCGTCGGCCAGCACGTTGGCCAGCGCGTGGCGGCCATTCACCGAGCCGGCAACATCCAGCCCGGCTGGCAGGTTGCTGATGGCAAACTCGTCGCGGTTGACGTCATAGGTCAGCTTGCCACCGGCCTGGCACAGCAACTGATACACCGGCATGTAGCCTGCCGACATGCACAGCAGGTCGCAGGCCATGCGCAGGCCATGCGGGCCGACCTTGCCCTGGCCGGTGATCGGGCGAATGTCCACGCCACTGACATGGCGCATGCCGGCTTCGTGCAGCGCCTCGTAGACGGTGCTGCCCAGGTGCACCGGAATGTCGCGGCGCTTCAGCTCGGCGGCCAGCGCGGCATCGGCCGGCGCGGCACGCATGTCGACCACCGCCGCCACGGCCACGCCTTGCTCCTGCAAGTCGAGCGCAGCCAGGTAGCCGTCATCATGGCCGGTCAGGATGACCGCGCGCTGGCCCGGCTTGACCGCGTAAAGCTTCATCAGCCGTTGGGCGGCGCTGGTCAGCATCACGCCCGGCAAGTCGTTGTTGCGGAACACCACCGGCTGGTCGAACGACCCGGCCGCCACCAGGCAGCGGCTAGCGCGCACCTTGTACAGGCGCTTGTGCTGGATCACGGGCAGGTAGTTGTCGGTGAACCAGCCGTTGCAGGTGGCCTGCAGTAATACCTGGATGTTCGGGTGGCCCTCGACGGCGGCCAGCAGCTCCTGGCGCAGGCTGGCGGCACGGGTGCCGGCAATGTCGAAGCGGGCGTAGGTGAGCGAACCGCCCAGTACGGGCTGTTGCTCGATCAGCAATACCTTGGCCCCGGCATTGGCGGCGTCCAGCGCGGCACGCAAGCCAGCCGGGCCGGCGCCGATTACGGCCACATCAACAAACAGGTAGGCCTTGTCGTAGTACTGCGGCTTGAAGCCAAGGGCGAGCATGCCCAGGCCAGCCTTCTTGCGGATCAGCGGCTCCCAGACCTTCCACATGCCCTTGGGCTTGTAGAACGAGCGGTAGTAGAAGCCCACCGGCATGAAGCGTGAAAACTTGCCCAGGTAAGCGTCGCGGTCGTGCGTCAGGCTGCCGCTGAAGTTCTGCCCCTTGACCAACTGGCCGTCGCGGGCGGGTTCCATGTCGGCCAGCACGTTGGGCTCTTCCGGCAGTTGCACCAGGGTGTTGGCATCCTGCCCGGCCATGCTCAGCGGGCCACGTGGGCGGTGGTACTTGAACGAGCGCGACAGCAGCCAGCGGCCATTGCCGAGCAGGGCGCTGGCGATGCTGTCACCGGCAAAGCCCGCGCAGGCCTGGCCGTCGAACTGGAAATGCAAGGGCCGCTCGCGGTCGATCAGCAGGCCCATGGGCGCGGGGAGGCGAGTGTGGCTGTTCATCCGGCGATCTCCGGTGTGGCGGTTGGGGCAAAGTCGACACGCTGGTCGAACAGCTGTTTGGGGTCGAAGGTGCGCAGCACCTGGTCGTTGACCGTGTGGCGCTCGGCCAGGAACCAGTAGTTGGAGGCGTTGTGCAGCCACCACTCCAGCACCACGCCGGCGAGGTTGTCGCTGTTGAACACGTAGTCGGCCCATTCGACGTCGCTGCAGCTGGCCGGGTCGGGCATGTGCTTGTACTCGCCGCCGTAGGTGAACTCGCTGATGTTGCGCGGGCCGTTCAAGGGGCAGGTCAGGATCTTCATCGTCGTTGCTCCTAGTGGCTGGCCGCGGTGGCGCCCATTTCGTTGACTTGCTGGAAGCGGCTGAAGCGCTCCAGGGCGAACGGGGCGATCAGGTCGGGCACCTTGCCGCCGCTGGCGACCAGCTCGGCCATGGTCTTGCCGCAGATCGGCGTGGCCTTGAAACCCCAGGTGCCCCAGCCCGCGTCCAGGTAGTAGTTGTCGACGGGCGACAGGCCCATGATCGGGCTGTAATCCGGGGTCATGTCGGTCATCCCGGCCCACTGGCGCATCAGCTTGGCGTTGGCCATGAACGGGAACATCTCGATGGCGTGGGCCAGCAGGCTTTCCTTGAGGTCAAGGGTGGAGCGGGTGTTGTACAGCGGGTAAGGGTCGGAGCCGCCGCCGAAGACGATCTCGCCACGGCTGGTCTGCTGCACGTAGCAGTGCAGCGCCGACGAGCTCACCAGCGGGTCGAGAAACGGCTTGAACGGTTGGGTAACCATGGCCTGCAGCGGGTAGGTGTGGATCGGCGCACGGATGCCGGCCTTGGCCATCAGCAGCGAGCTGGCCCCGGCCACCGCCTGCACCACGCAGCCGCACTGCACAGTGCCACGGTTGGTTTTTACCGCTTCGATGCGGCCATTGCGGAGCAACAGGTCCTGTACTTCGGTCAGCTGGTGGATTTCCACGCCGCGCTTGGCCGCCTGCTTGGCGTAGCCCCAGGCCACCGCATCGTGCCGCGCGGTGGCGCCGTCGATGTGCCACAGGCCGGCCAGCACCGGCAGGTGGCCGGGGTCCAGGTTGAGGCTGGGCACCAGCTCGCGGATCTGCTGGCGGTCGATCATTTCGCTACGGCCACCGAAGTGCTTGTTGACCTCGGCGCGCTGGCGGAATGCACGCACGGTGGCGTCGGTGTGCGCCAGGGTCAGTTGGCCACGCTCGGAGTACATGATGTTGAAGTCGAATTCGTTCGACAGGTTCTGGAACATGCGCACCGATTCGGCGTAAAAGCGCACGCCCTCGGCGGTGAGGTAGTTGGAGCGGATCACCGCGGTGTTGCGCGCGGTGTTGCCGCCACCCAGGTAGGCCTTCTCCAGCACGGCGACGTTGGTGACACCGTGGTACTTGGCCAGGTAGTAGGCGATGGCCAGGCCGTGGCCGCCGCCGCCGATGATCACCACGTCATAGCGTGGCTTGAGTTCGCACGGTGGCGGCAGGTCGACCTCCACCGGGTAGTCGGCGCTCAGGCCGTATTTCAGCAGGGCGAAAGGCATGCGGTGCGCTCCTGGTGGGCGGCCTGTTGTTGCAGGTCGAGGGCGAGCAGGGTGTTTTTCATCAGGTAGGCGATGGTCATCGGGCCGACGCCGCCGGGCACCGGGGTAATGCCGGCCACCTGCGGCAGGGCGGCGGCGAAATCGACATCACCGACCAGGCGGCTGTGGCCGCCATCCTCGATGCGGTTGATGCCGACGTCGATTACCACCGCGCCGGGCTTGAGCCAGTCAGCACCGATCAGCCGAGGCTTGCCCACCGCAGCCACCAGGATGTCGGCCTGGCGGCACAGCGCCGGCAAGTCCTGGCTGCGCGAGTGCACCACAGTTACCGTGCAGTCGGCCTGCAGCAGCAGAGCCGCCATGGGCTTGCCGACAATGTTCGAGCGGCCGACCACCACGGCGTGTTTACCGCGCAGCTCGCCACAGGCATCGCGCAGCAGGCGCATGCAGCCGCTGGGCGTGCATGGGGTAAGCACATCGCGGCCCTGGGCCAGGCCGCCGACGTTCTCGCTGTGGAAACCGTCCACGTCCTTGAGCGGGCCGATGGCCTGCAGCACGCGGTGTTCGTCGATGTGACCGGGCAAAGGCAGTTGCACCAGGATGCCGTTAACCGCGGCATCGCGGTTAAGGCACCCGATCAGGGTCAGCAGTTCGGCTTGGCTTGTGTCGGCGGGCAGGCGATGTTCCAGCGAGCGGATACCCACTTCTTCGGCGCGCAGCACTTTGTTGCGTACGTACACCTGGCTGGCCGCATCTGCACCGACCAGCACCACCGCCAGGCCCGGTTGCACGCCACCTTCGCGCAGCTGCTGCACGTGCTCGCGCACCTCGGCCAGCACGCGTGCCGCGGTGGCCTTGCCGTCGATCAGCTTGACGCTGGGAATGGCGTTCATTTGAAGATCACCGTGCGGTCGTGGTTGAGGAACACCCGGTGCTCAAGGTGGTACTTGACTGCGCGGGACAGGGCGATGGTTTCGGTATCGCGACCAATGGCCACCAGGTCGTCCGGGGCGTAGGCATGGTCCACGCGTTGCACTTCTTGCTCGATGATCGGCCCTTCGTCGAGGTCGCGGGTGACGTAGTGGGCCGTGGCGCCGATCAGTTTTACCCCGCGCTGGTAAGCCTGGTGGTAAGGCTTGGCGCCCTTGAAGCCAGGCAGGAACGAGTGATGGATGTTGATCGCCCGGCCCGACAGTTGGCGGCACAGGTCGTCGGACAGGATCTGCATGTAGCGCGCCAGCACCACCAGCTCGGTGCCGGTGTCCTCGACGATGCGCAACAGCGCCGCTTCCTGTTCGGCCTTGGTGTCCTTGGTCACCGGCAGGTAGACGAAGCGGATGCCCTGGCGTTCGGCCATCGGGCGCAGGTCCAGGTGGTTGGAGACCACGGCGGTGATCTGCATGTCCAGCTCACCCTTGGCATGGCGGTACAGCAAGTCGGACAGGCAGTGGTCGAACTTGCTCACCATCAGCAGCACGCGCATCGGCCGGGCGCTGCTGTGCAGGCTCCATTGCATGTCGAAGCGCTGGGCAACATCGCTGAAGCCGGCTTCCAGTTGCGGTGTGTCGCCAGGGGTGCCGGTGTTATAGCGGAACACCGCGCGCATGAAGAAGCGCCCATTGTCCTCGTCGTCGAACTGCGCCATCTCGCTGATGTAGCAACCGTGCTCGGCCAGGTAAGTGGTCACCGCCGCGACAATGCCGGACACGGCCGGGCAACTGACGCGCAGGATGAAGTGATCGGGAGCGGGGTGCATGTCGGATAGGCCTCGTGATGGAGTGGGGCAGGTCGGGCACAAGGGCAAAAGAGGCTTCGCGAAAGGCGAAAGGGTGTTTCTTAGTAGGAATATAAATTTCCTTTAGGCGATTTATAGGCGAAGTGAGGGGTGGCGGTCTAGGGTTTTATGAAATTTTTTATCCTGGCAGGAAAGTTTACGGAATCTCTGTGGGAGCGGGCATGCCCGCGAACAGGCCAGCACCGGCTATGCTTGCCCTATGAGCACACCAGCCCCTTTACGCCAACCTTGCCCCCCTGGCGCCTGCATTTGTGGTCGCGAACAACTGGCTGACCACCCGCAGACAGCCCAGCGCATTCTCCTGCTGACCCGCCAGGAAGAAAAACGCCTGCTCGATCGCCTGGAAAACCTCAAGGACCTGGAAGACCTGCAGCGCCTGCAGCAACGCCTGTACGACAACCTCGGCATCCGTGTGCATATCGCCCCCGGCCTCAACGAAGTACGGACCATGCGTGGCATCGTCATCGAACTGGACGACCAGCCCGGGCTGTGCCGCAAGACCCGGCAAGCGATCCCGGCGGCGATCCGGCGGGGGCTGGAGCGTAATCCGCAGGTGGCCTTCCGGTTGCTTGATACCCATGACCTGTTGCGCGATGCCTGATGGCGGCTGTATCGCGATCCTTGTAGGAGCGGCCTTGTGTCGCGATCGGGCGCGCAGCGGCCGCAAAACCTGCAACCCCGATTTTCCTGATAGAGCATGGTTGCCTGGATTGCGGCCGCTGCGCGCCCGATCGCGACACAAGGCCGCTCCTACCGGGGATCGCGTCAGTGCTGCTAATTTTTCCAGCGCTCACTACGTCTACTTGAAAGCCCCCCTGCGCCAACCCCGCAGCGGCACTTATCATTCAAGGAGACAGGCAATGACTTCCGTTTTCGACCGCGACGATATCCGGTTCCAGGTAGTGGTCAACCACGAAGAGCAATACTCGATCTGGCCCGACTACAAAGCCATCCCCAACGGCTGGCGTGCCGTGGGCAAAAGCGGCCTGAAGAAGGACTGCCTGGCCTATATTGATGAAGTGTGGACCGACATGCGCCCGCTGAGCCTGCGCCAGAAGATGGCCGAAGCCGCCGCCCAGTGACCGCACTGAACCTGCTGTGCCTGCCGTACTCCGGCGCCAGCGCCATGGTCTACAGCCGCTGGCGGCGCAAGCTGCCAGCGTGGTTGCAGGTACGCCCGGTCGAGCTGCCCGGGCGCGGTGCGCGCATGGCCGAGCCACTGCACACCGACATGCAGGCACTGGCGCGGCAACTGGCCAGCGAGCAGCGCCTGGCGGCCAGTGCGCCGTATGCGTTGCTTGGTCATAGCCTGGGCGCGTTACTGGCCTTCGAACTGGCGCACGAGCTGCAAGCGCTGGGCTGCCCGGCGCCACTGGCGTTGTTCGCCTGCGGTACGGCGGCACCGACCCGGCGCGAGGATTACGATGGCAAGCACTGGCGCGAGCCCAAAAGCGACGCCGAGCTGATCAGCGAGTTGCGCGAGCTGCAAGGCACGCCCGAGGAAGTGCTGGCCAGTGCCGAGTTGATGAGCCTGACCTTGCCGACCCTGCGCGCCGATTTCCTGCTGTGCGGTACCTACGCCTACCGCGCGCGGCCGGCGCTTAATTGCCCGCTGCATGTGCTGGGCGGCACCGATGACCGGGCCAATGACGAGCAACTGCAAGCCTGGGGCAAAGAAACCGACGGCGAGTTCTCGCTGCAGATGTTCCCCGGTGGGCACTTCTTCATCCATGAACATGAAGACCGTGTGCTCGACGCGCTGGCTGCCTCGCTGCAACCCTTGCGCTTGTCCGCCTGATTGACGTCGCCGCTCGCCTGGGGGAGGCTAGGCCTTTTCCCAGGCAAGGGGCAGACCATGCTGATCGATTCACACAAGGCCACGCTGCTGGTCGTCGACATCCAGGAAAAACTCATCGGCGCCATGAGCGACCCCGAAGGCACTCGGGCGCGGGCCCGCTGGTTGCTGGCCGCCACCGCCGAGCTGGAGCTGCCGACGGTGATTTCCGAGCAGTACCCTAAGGGCCTGGGCCATACCCTGGCGGAGCTGCTGGCCGCCGCACCGGCCGCCGAGGTGGTGGAGAAAAGCCATTTTTCCTGCGTGGCCGGCGAGTGCCTGCCGGCCAGCCTGATGGCGCGCGAGCAGGTGATTGTCTGCGGCATGGAAACCCACGTTTGTGTGCTGCAGACCGTGCTTGGCCTGCTGGCGCTGGGCAAGCAAGTGTTCGTGGTCGAGGATGCCTGCGACAGCCGTACCGCGGCCAGCAAGGCCGCAGGCCTGGCGCGCATGCGCGCCGCCGGTGCCCAGGTGGTGACGCGTGAAATGGTGCTGTTCGAATTGATGGGCAGTGCCAGCCACCCGTTGTTCCGCCATATCAGCAAAACCTATCTGGTCGGTGAGCAACCCTGAACGGCCGGTTACTGGTTGCTGGCTTGATGGCCCTGGCGCTGCTGCAAGGCTGCGCCGGGCGCCGCGAGGAAGCGCCTGAGGCGGACCCGGCCAAGGTCCGTGCCCAGTTGCTGCGGCTGCTACCTGCCCAGGCCAAGGATCGCGAGGGTTGGGCCAAGGATATCCAGGTAGCCTTCGAAGCCCAGCGCATTGCCCCCAGCAAAAGCAACCTGTGCGCCGTGCTGGCGGTGACCGAGCAGGAGTCGACCTTCACTGCCGACCCGCAGGTGCCCAACCTGGGGCGCATCGCCCGTGAAGAAATCGACCGCCGCGCCGCACGCTTGCATATCCCCAAGCTGCTGGTCGACGGTGCGCTGAAGGCACCTTCGGGCAACGGCCAGAGCTACCAGCAGCGCTTGCAGGCGGTGCGCAGCGAGAAGCAACTGAGCGAACTGTACGACGAAGTCATTGCCGGGGTGCCCATGGGCAAGACCCTGCTCGGCGGGCTCAACCCCGTGCACACCGGTGGGCCGATGCAGGTCAGCATCGACTTTGCCGAAAAGCATGCACAGGACTACCCGTACAGCCACGATGGCAGCATTCGCCGGGAAGTGTTCACCCGGCGCGGCGGCATGTACTTCGGTATCGCCCACCTGTTGGGCTATCCGGTCAGCTACGATCGCAAGCTGTACCGCTTTGCCGATTTCAACGCCGGTTGGTACGCCAGCCGCAACGCGGCGTTCCAGGCGGCGTTGAGCACAGTGACCGGGGTGAAGCTGGCGCTGGACGGCGACCTGGTGGCGCCTGGGGCGATCATGCCGGGCACCACCGAAATGGCGGCGCGCAAGCTGGGGGTGAAGCTGGGTTTGCGGAACCCGCAGATACGCAGCCAACTGGAGGAGGCCGACAGCCTGGCGTTTGAGGACAGCAAGCTTTACAGCGGGGTGTTCGCCCTGGCCGATGCTGCCGCCGGCAAGCCGGTGCCACGGGCGGTACTGCCGGGGATCGAGCTGAAAAGCCCGAAGATTACCCGCAAGCTGACCACGGCGTGGTTTGCCGGGCGGGTGGATGAACGTTATCAGCGGTGCCTGAAGCGGTAACTTTCAGTCACCGTTTATGAGTACCTTGTAGGAGCGGCCTTGTGTCGCGATGGGCTGCGCAGCAGCCCCGGGGATTTCGAGGTACTGCACCATTTGGGGGCTGCTGCGCAGCCCATCGCGACACAAGGCCGCTCCTACAGGGACCGCGGCGCACCTGTGGGAGCGGGCACAGGCACCATCAGCTTTCGCCCAATGCCCCAACCACCTGGTCGACACTGGCCTTCAACCCGGCAAACGCATCCTCAGGGTCACTCTCCACCACCACCAGTTTGACCCCAGCCGCCTTGATCACCTCGGCCACAGCCGGATCAGGTTGACGATGGTCCAGCACCAACGCCACATCCTGCGCCTTCAGGTTCTCGCCCAAAGCCTTAAGCGCCGCCGCATCCCACTCGGCCGGCAGCGGTTGCTCGACCACGTCCAGGTTCATCCCGCTAGCCAGGTACCCCAGCCGCTCCGACAGGCTCACTACCGTCAGGTTGTCGACCTTGGCCAGGCGTGTCTGGCTGTTGGCCGATAGCTCCAGCAGTTGGCGCTTGAGCCCGGCCAAGTTGCCCTGGATCTTGGCCTTGGCGTCCGGCGCCAAACGCTCCAGGTCATTGGCCACCACGTCGGCCATGCGCCCGAGGTTGGTCGGGTTGAGCCACGGGTAGGCGCCATAGGCATCGTCGCCGCTCACCGCAATGCCCGGCAGCGCGCCATCGACTGGCCGTGCGGCATCGATCTCGATAATGCGGATATTGCTGCGACGAGCCATCGGGTACAGCGGGTCGTCACGCCAGATCGAGCGTACGCCGATCACCGCGTCAGCCTGCTGCGCAGCCTTGTCCAGGCTGGCACCCCCACGCCCGCTGAAATACGAAGGTTGGCGGCTGGCCGGCAGGTTGGCCGGCGCCGCCCGTTTCAACTGCACCGCCGTGCCGTCGAGCAGGGCACTGGCCAGGCTGTGGGTGACGGGCAGCGTGGTCAGTACCTGCGTGGCGAAAGACAGCGACGGCAGGCCGGCCAGGGCCAGTGCCAGGGTCAGGCGTTTCAGGTTCATGCCGGGTTTCCTTGCAGGCGGGGAACGAGGGCGCGGGCGAGCGCGGCCAGGGCGAAGCAGATGCCGGCGACCAGGATGATCGCGGCACCCGACGGCACCGGCAGGTCGAACACGATCGGCAACAGGATGCCGAACAGGGTACTGATGGTGGCGATCAGTACCGACAGGAAGAAAAAGCCCTTCAGCGACTGGCTGACCAGGCGCGCGGCAGCAGCCGGGATCACCAGCAGCGCACCGACCAGGATCGCCCCGATCACCTTCACCGCCGCGACGGTCACCAGGGTCACCAGCACCACGAACAGGTAATCCAGGGTCTTCACTGCCACGCCGCGCACCGCCGCCAGTTGCGGGTTGAAGCTGGCCAGCATGATGCGGTTGTACAACGGTACGGCCAGCGCCAGTACCAGCACCGCGACAATGCCCAGCACCACCAGGTCCTGGCCGCTGACGGTCAGCACCGAGCCGAACAGCACGTTCTCGAGAATGTGCACGTTGATCTTGCCCGCCAGCATCAGCAGCAGGCTGGCACCGAGTGCCAGCGACACTGAGAGGAACACGCCGATTAACGTGTCCGGCGACAGCCCGGTGCGGTTACGCAGGAAATTGAGCAGGATGCCAAACAGCAGGCAGTAGCCGAACAGGCTGCCATAAGGGCCGGTGTAGGGCTCGCCGAGCAGAATGCCGATGGCCACGCCGGTGAGCGCAGCATGGCCGACCGCTTCGGAAAAGAAGGCAAAGCGCTTGACCACCACCAGGGTGCCCAGGCCGCCCAGTACCGGGCCGATCATCAGGCCGGCCAGCAGGGCATTGACCACAAAGCCGTAGGCCATTGCCTCGGGCAAGTAGCCGGCAGTGGCCCAGTCCTGGACCAGTTGGCGAAATGCTTCAAAACTCATGAGGCAAGGCTCTCGCTACGCGGGTGAACAGAGAACAGGCCGAGCAGGCGCTCGGGGGTCAGGGCCTGGGCGGGTGGGGCGTCGAACAGCACCTGGCGGCTCAGGCCGGTCACCCGGTCGGCCAAGCGCAGCACTGCCTCGAGGTCATGCTCGATCCACAGTACGGTGGTGCCGGCCTGGCGCCAGCCCTGCAGCAGTTGTTCGAACACTTGAATGCCGGCTTCATCGAGCGCCGACATCGGCTCGTCCAGCACCAGCAACTGCGGTTCGGGGATCAGGCCCTGGGCCAGCAGCACACGTTGGCGTTCGCCGCCAGACAATGCCCCCATGCGCCGCTTGCGCTTGTCGAGCATGCCAACCCGTGCCAGGGCGGCATCGATGGCCGGCTGCACGCGCCGGGACAGGCCGAGGAACGCCGGGCGGCGCTGGCACATGGCGGCCATGAAGTCGTCCACGGTCATGGGCAGGCCGCGGTCGAACTCAAGTGCCTGCGGCACGTAGCCGATCACCTCGCGCCCGGCTGGCCAGTGCAAGGTCAACTGGCCCTGGTGTGGCATCTGCCCGAGCAGGGTCTTGATCAGCGAGCTCTTGCCGCCGCCGTTGGGGCCGACGATGGCATGCAGGCTGCCGGCTGCGACGTTGAAGCTGACCTGTTCAAGAATGCGTGTACGGCCCAGGGTCAGGTCGATGCCGGCGAACTCGATGCGCGGCCCACAGGCTGCAACCAGGTTGGCGGCGGCGGTCATGCGCGGTTCTCCTGAATGGCGCGAACCACGGTGTCGAGGTTGCGCTTCATCTCCACTTCGTACTTGTCTTTGGTGTATTCACCGTAGGAAATGTGCGTCAGCGGGTACAGGCGCACGCCAGACTCACGCTGGATAGTTTCGACATACGCCGACGGGAAGTCCATCTCGGAGAAAATCACCCGTACATCCAGGGCCTTGAGCTGGTCGATGGTCTTTTTCAGCTGCGCCGGGCTCGGCTCGATGCCATGGGCCGGCTCGACAACCGCGGTCACCTCCAGGCCGAAGTCGCGCACCAGGTAGTCGTAGGCAGCATGGATGGTGGCGACGCGGAAAGTGGCGCTGGGCGCTTCGGTAACCTTGGCCAGTGCCTCGGCACGCAAGGCGCGCAGGCGTTTGGCGTAGGCACGGGCGTTTTGCGTGTACAGCTTGGCGTTGTCCGGGTCGAGCCTGCCCAGTTCGCGGGCAATGTTGTTGACCTGGGCAATGGTGGTGCTGATCGACAGAAAGGTGTGCGGGTTGACCACCTTGCCGGCGCCGCGTGCGGCAATGCCGGTGGCTGCCAGCAGCGGGACGTTCTGGTTGGCCTCGATGGTGGCGACGTCGGGCTTTTCGCTGGCGGCGATCATGCGGTCGGCGAAGTCGTCATGGCCAACGCCATTGAGCACCACCACATCCAGCGTGCCGATGCGCTTGATGTCCTCGGCCCGTGGTTCGTAAGCATGCGGGTTGAAGCCCGCCGGAATCAGCGGCACCACTTCGGCCTTGTCGCCGACAATGTTGCTGACATAGCTGTAGTAAGGGTGCAGGGTAATACCGATGCGCAGCGGTTTGCCGTTATCGGCCAGGGCCAATGCAGGCAGGGCAAGGGCCAGGAGCAGGGCGAGGGCGGAGCGGAACATGGGAAGGTCCTTGGGTTCAGTGACGGTGTTCGCGGGTAACCCCGGCGTCGTAGTGGCTGACCACCTGCTGCCAGCCGGCGGCGATCAGCGCAGCCTGGCCGAGGTCGTCCGGGATCACGGCAGCGCTGTCGCGGCGCAACCAGACGTCGGCCTGGCCGCTGCTGTCAGCGGGCAGGATCAGCAACAGGCTGCCGGCCACTTCAGGGGCCTGGCTGCGGCCCAGGTAGGCGCCGGTCTCCAGCCATGACCATTGGTGGCGGCCACGGCTCTGGCTGCCGGCATCGACCACGAACGGCGGCAGGCCTTCTTCGGCCAGGGCCTGTACGCTGGGCACGGCGGCGTTTTCCTCGCGCAGCACCTGGATCTCGTCGAAGGCCACCCGCAGGTCCGTGTACAGGCCTTGTTCGGCGGCGGTAAGGTCACGGCGGGCGTCGATCTGGTGGCTGGCGATGGCCTGTTCGTCCTCGCGTTCTCCCCGCAGCAGCACGACGCTGGCGGCGAGCACCACGATTAGCAGGCTGGCCAGCAGCACATACAGGGTTTCGTGCCCGGCACCGGCCGGGCGAATCACTTGGGCGCGGCTCATGGCTGGGCGATATCGGCGTAGTCGACTTCCACCACGTGCCCGGGGCCGGCGTCGAACAGCACGTAGAATTCACCGTCCGGGCGCTTGAAGGTCAGGGTCGAGTCGTCGCCGAGCTTGCCGCCGACCAGCACCTGCTCGTCATAGCCGATCACATCCAGGGTTACCCCAGGGGCGCCGCTGCCGTCGGAAAACCCGCCCGTGCAGGTGACCTGGCCGTTGGCCGTTTCTTCGCATTCGCACATCGGGTTGTGCGCCAGGGCGGGGCCGGCGGCCAGCGCCAGCAGGGGCAGGGCGAAGGTGCGGATCAGGTGTTTCATTTCTTGCCTCCTTGTTTTTCGAGCCAGGCCACGGTGGCTGGCGATGCCTTGGCCAACGGGACGGATGCCTGGTGCATGCTGCCGTCCCAGCCTTCCAGGGTGATCCAGATCTGGGCGTCGGGTTTGGTCCGCGGCGGGATCGGCAGCGAGGTGCCCATGTTGTACGGCGCGCCGAAGAAGATGGTGCCGGCGGCGCGCAGGCTGCGCGGCTTTCCAATGCGCAGGTAGGCAGCCTTGACGTCCTTGACGCAGGCTTTGCACAGCGCCGCATTGAACGACTTGAAGTAACCGGCCGGGCCGTCGGCGCGTGGCGCCTCGTCGCGCAGCTCGGCCAGGTTGAGGCTGTAGGGGCCGACCTGGATGTCGCTGATTACATTGGCACCCAGGCCGGCGTCGCCACGGAACAGCTTGGCGTCGGCAAAGTACTTGGGCATGAAGCCCAGCGGGATCAGGATCAGCAGGATGTTCAGGTGAAAACGCCACTTCAGCCAGAACTGTTTCAGCGGGCTGGCGGGCAGGGCTTGGGCCTGGCTCATGGGTGCATCTCCACGGTGGTTTCACGGCGTGCCGCACGCGGTGCGCGCTCGCTGCGCTTGAGCGCGGCGGCGGTGGCCTGGGCGGTGCGTTTGGTCCATATCAGCAGGCCACTGAACACCATCAGGGTGAGAATCAGGCCGAAGAAGAACCACACCAGCTTGATCGGCAAGCCGCCGAAATCGCCGGTGTGCAGCGGGCGCATGGACTCAGTGACGAACTCCAGCGCCGAGCGGTCGCTGATCTCGAACTGGCTGTCGACATGACGGGTGTACGGGTTTACCGAGGCGCTCTGGAACATCAGCGGGTACCAGCCCGGACCGGACAAGGTGACGTGGCTGTAGGCGGTCGCAGGCAGCGAGATGAAGCTGACCTCCAGCCCCGGGATCGCCAGGCCGGCAAGGCGTGCCGCTTCATCCAGGTCGATGCGCGGCGCCGGGGTGCCGTCTGGCGTTTGCGGTACTTCCTCGCGGGCGATCACCGGCACGATGGGCCGGCTGGAAATGGTGATGTGGTTGTCGAACAGGATCGCCTGGATCAGGAACCAGGTGCCGGTGATGGAAATGACCGCAATGAACCAGATCGACCACACCCCGGCCAGGCGGTGCAGGTCACCCCAGAAAATCCGCGAACCATGGCCGGTACGCACCGGCTTGAAAAAGCCCTTCCAGAACTTCTTGTACACCACCAGGCCGGTGACCAGCGAGGCCAGCATCGGCAGGCCCAGCAGCGAAACCAGGTACCAGCCCCAGCTGAAGCCGTTGGTGAACGGCACCAGCCACCAGCCGTGCAGGGCGCGGGTGAAGGCCTCGAAGTTGAAATCCGGGGTCTTGCCCTGGATGGCGCCGGTGTAGGGGTTAACATACAGGGTCGGGCTGGTGCCGTCTGGCAGGGTGACATTGGCCTTGACCGCGAAGTGCGAACCGTCAGGTTGGCTGAGTCGCTCGACGACCATGTCCGGCTCGGCCTTGTTCAAGGCTTCCAGCACTTTCTGGAAGCTCATGCGCTCGACATCGGCGTCTGGCTTGTTGGCGCGCACGGCCGGGTCGGCCAGCCAGACGATTTCCTGGCTGACCACGGCGAGCATGCCGGTGAAACAGACAATCAACACAAAGAACCAGATCGGCAACGCGAGCCAGCTGTGGACCAGGAACCACAGCCTGGATTTGGATTTTTTCGGTGATTTGGCCATCAGACGGTCTTCTGCAATAGGTGGTCGAGCGTATGCCCAACCAAAGAGGGCTGTACTGATAAGGACGAATGAGAATTGAAAACCTGCCGTTTTAAATGAAAGCAAATGTTTCAAACGGCAAAGGCCGGCCTGCGCACGAAGCGTCAGGCTGGCCTTGAAGGCTGATGGCAGAGGGGTTCAGGCGCGAGTAAGGGCTAATGCAGGCTGTGCCTTGCCATGCAATTGTGCCAGGTCCTGGTACAACGCCCGGCCAATTTCCGCGGCGCGTGCCGGCAGCACCGAGAGCAGGGTGTCGCTCAGGCCGTGGCTGTTCTCGCAGAAGCCTTGCAGGTACACCGACGCCTGCAGGTCGGGGCTGGCCAGCACACGGTAGTTGCGATCGACACTGAAGTCGTCCAGGTAACCGGCCAGCGGTGCCAGCAGGTCCCGGTGCGAGCGGCGCTCGTAACCGGTGGCAAGGATCACGGCATCGTAACGGTGGGTTTGCTGCTGGCCGGTGGCGAGGTCACGCAGGGTCAGCTCCACGCCCTCGCGGGTGGCGACTACCGCTTCCACCTGGCGGCGGCACAGTACATTATGGCGGTGCTGGTGGGCGACCTTCTGCCGATACAGGATGCCGTAGATGCGCTCGATCAAGTTGAGGTCGACCACCGAATAGTTGGTGTTGTGGTACTCGCCCAGCAGTTTGCTGCGCTGGTCGGCCGGTTCGTTGTAGACCAGGTCGGTGTAGTCTGGCGAGAAGATCTCGTTGACGAACGGGCTGTCGTCGGCGGGCTTCAGGGCCGAGCCGCGCAGGACCATGTCGACCTTGACCGACGGGTAGCTGTCGTTCAGGTCGATAAACGCCTCGGCGGCGCTTTGCCCCGAGCCGATCACGGCAATGCGCATCGGTTTGCCTTCAGTGCACGGCAGCTTGTTCAGGCTGCTCAGGTACTGCGAGTGGTGGAACACCCTTGGGTCGTCCTTGAAAGCACCGAACTTTTCCGGAATTTTCGGCGTGCCGCCACTGCCGACCACCACCGAGCGGGTGCGGCGGCTGTATTCGCGGCCTTGGGCATCGCGCGCGATCAGGCGCAGGTGCTCGACCCGGCCGCTTTGCACTTCTGGCTCGATGCGCAGCACTTCCTGGCCATATACCGCTTGGGTGGCGAAGTGTTCGGCGGCCCAGCGCAGGTAGTCGTTGTATTCCAGGCGGCACGGGTAGAAGGTGCCGAGGTTGATGAAGTCGGCCAGACGCTGCTTCTGGTGCAGGTAATTGACGAAGCTGTAAGGGCTGGTGGGGTTGCGCAGCGACACCAGGTCTTTCAGGAACGAGATCTGCAGCTCGCTCTGGGTCGCCAGGGTTTCGCCGTGCCAGTGGTAGTCCTGTTGCTTGTCGATGAACAGCGCATCCAGGGCATGGCCCAGGCTTTCGGCGAGTTCTTCCAGGGCAATGGCCAAGGCCAGGTTGGAGGGGCCGAAGCCCACGCCGATCAGATCTTTGATGGTTTCCTGCTGTGTGGGCTGGCTCATGGCAGCGATTCCCTGAATGGTCGAATATGGACGCCCGCCGGGGCTCCGGCTCCTGCGCAAGTACATGAACTGGAACGAGCCAGCCAAAGGGGAATTTAAGCGGGCTAAAGATCTGCGTGGGGCTGCCGATAAGGGGGTTACGGCAAGGACCCAACTTCTGGCAGGGAATCGGCATGACATCCATAGCGGCAAATTTACACATCAACGGCGTTTCGGCGCAGGCGCTGAGCGCTAATGCAGCAGCCCAGGGCGAACAGACAACGCAGGTAGAGAACGACGGGCCACTCAGTATCAGCGGCGATACCTTGAAGGTTGGCGGTGCAGGGCAGGCCCAATCTACGCAAGACAGCGAAGAGAGCGGCGAATCGGCAGGGGTAACGGCACTGCGCGAGCTGATCAAGCAGCTGCAGAAGCAGTTGGCCGAAGAGCAGAAGCAGCTGGCTCAATTGATGAGCAGCAAGATGGAAGAAACAGCCAAGGCCAATGCTGTGAGCGCCAAGCAAGCCAGCATCGCCACCATCACCGGGCAGATCATGACGGCCACGGCGCAGTTACTGGAGCTGTTGCAGCAAGAGGGCGGCAGTAGCGCGGGCGGAATGGTCAGCGCCACGGCCTGAAAGACGGGTACAACACCACTTTCTGACGCGATCCTGTGTAGGAGCGGGTTTACCCGCGAAGAAGCTGACGCGGTGGATGGCACCGGCTTCGCCGGTGTTCGCGGCTAAAGCCGCTCCCACATGAAATCGCGACAGCTTCCCCACTTCAGGTGGCGATGGTTACTCCGCCACCACCCGCCCTTTGCCCTGGCGGTCAGCCTTGTACTGCATGGCCACGGCCGGCGCTGGCTTGGCTGCGCCGGTTTCCAGCCACTGGCGCATGCGGCTGGCATCGGCAAAGTGGGTGTACTTGCCGAAGGCATCGAGGATAACCATCGCTACCGGGCGGTTGTCCATGCGGGTCAACAGCACCAGGCAGTGGCCGGCTTCGTTGGTGAAGCCGGTCTTGGTCAGCTTGATGTCCCAGTTGCTCTTGTTCACCAAATGGTCGGTGTTACGGAAGCCCAGCGTGTAGTTGGGCTTGCGGAAGGCCACGGTCTTCTCGCGGGTGGTCGACAGCTCGCTCAGCATCGGGTACTTGCGCGAAGCCATCAGCAGCTTGGACAGGTCGCGGGCGGTAGACACGTTCTGCGTCGACAGGCCGGTCGGCTCGACGTAGCGGGTGTGCGCCATGCCCAGGCTGCGGGCCTTGGCGTTCATCGCCTTGATGAACGCCGGGTAGCCACCCGGGTAGGCGTTGGCCAGGCTGTTGGCCGCACGGTTTTCCGACGACATCAGGGTAATCAGCAGGGTTTCGCGGCGGTCCAGCTGGCTGCCCAGGCGCACGCGCGAATACACGCCTTTCATTTCCGGGTTGTTGGCAATGGTCATGGTGAGCATCTCATCCATGGGCAGCTTGGCATCCAGCACCACCATCGCCGTCATCAGCTTGGTCACCGAGGCGATCGGCACCACGCGGTCGGCATGGTTCGAATACAGTTCCTGGTTGGTATTCAGGTCGATCAGCAGGGCGCTGCCTGAAGCCAGGTGCAGTTTGGAAGGGTCTCGTTGCACCTGGGCCGGGGGTTGTGCAGCAGCGGTCGACGGAAGGGTCGCGGTACCTGTGAGCAACAGCAGCAGGCTGAGGATGGACAGGGATGTTTTCACGTTGAGGCTCACTAAAGGTTGGTATGTCGTTGGCTGTGCAAGGGTTTTCCCCCTAAAACCGCTGCATTGTGGAGTATGGCCCATACCCTGTCGAATGCCTTATGACTAAAGGGCGCAAGGTGAACGAAATTTAATGCTGTACCCATTCCGTACCCATTACCTTCGCTTCAAGTTTGGCTAGCTCAGACCAATCATTGGCTGAATTCAGCCACTTGGCGTAGGTTGTCAGCACACCTGCACGGAGTGCCCCAGCTGCCTAGCAGGCAGATGGTGACCCTCGCCGCCCTCTAGCGCCGGATCCGGCATAGTGGGGTAATTGCGTATAGTCAGGCTGCCGTTGACCGCTTCAGCTGGTCCACCAACTGAGTCGGCACGCCCTTGATCATCAGCGTGCCGGCGTCCTGGTCGAATTCGAACGTGTTGCCCAGCAGATGCGCCTCGAAGCATAGCCCCTCAGCACGTCCGGTAAAGCGACGGAACGGGTTGATCGTGCGCTCGAAGATAAGGAAAGCTGGCCCTCAACCGACCAACTGCTTTTCCATCGGCTGATAAACCAGCCCGGCAAACTCACCTACCTCCCCCGACAGTGCAAACCCGTAGCGCTCATAAGCCTTTACAGAAGACAGCGACGCCCTGACCGTCGCGACCTCGCCGTTGGCTTGCTCCAACGCCGCCGCCATCAGACGTCTGCCAACACCGCGACGCTGCCAGCCCGGTGCAACGAACAGCATCGCCACATGGCGCCCTTCCTTGAGTTCGATCAGCCCCGCCAAGGTTTCCTCTACGACACAAACCAGCATCAGGTTGTCGCCCGTCATGCGCTCGGCAAAGGCCTGCTGTGCCGCAACCTTGGCAAAGGTTTCTACGCCCTGCACCGACAGCGAGGGCGCGACTGCCAGCATGAATGCGTCCATGCAGAGAGTATTGGCGCCGGGTAAATCATCCAGGGTCATCTTGCGGATATACATGGCTGTCGTCCGTGACTAGGTAGGGTTATTTCTATACCAGATTTCTGTCTCGGTTACTTGGTAACGGTTCTGTATCCGCCCGTTTGCAATGGGTCGGAAACGGTCAATCGCGACCGGCTGCTATTGACCCATTGCTGACGCTCGCAGGGCAGTGACGGTGGGTAGACCAGGCCGACTCCATGGTCGATACGCATGACGCGGAGGTTGCCTAAGCATTACGCAAGCAAAGGGCGAAGGAAGTCACGCTGATACCCACAAGGGCTTGGCTGCCCACCCATCCAGCGTGGATGGAAACCCAGTAGCGACCTCGACCGCGTCATAGTACGGTCCGCCTTCGACAAACCGCCCGGTTCGTTGCCTTCAAGCCCATGGACCGGGGCGCTCATGACCTGGGAGGTCTGATGCAACACGCACGTGAGATCAGCCAGCAAGAACTGGATACAGCCTTGGTGGCGTTTACCCGCTTCAAAATCGGAGAGATCAAGCTTTTCGACCTGGAACAGGCCATGAGCTTCGAGGTGGGCGAGGCCCTGTCCAGAAGCGGGCTGGTCAGGTTCTCGATCACCATGATGGTGTCGGGTCGTTATCGCCTCAGTGATGAAGGGGAAAATGCCATCACCGAGGCCGGGCGGGACCGCTTGCAGATGATCCGCGGGACAATATGACTCATCGGGACTGATCAATGGCGTGTCACGCCTGCCGGCCATGCGCACCCGGCCAGCCGGCATCCCGATGCAGTCTGCATTTCGCCGCAGGGCATCGGGGCGCCGTGCCGGTACTCAACGCTCAGCCATGGACCAGCGAGAGTTCGCTGATAATGCAGATCGAGCCGTCATCGGCGGGCGTTGCATCGCTATAGTCGACCTGGTTGTAGACCCCACCATGGAACTCGAACCGCCGCGAGGCCCAGCTGCTGTCGAGTTGCAGTTCGCCCGACGCGCCGGCCTGCCCATTGCAGGTGGCTGTCACCGTAACCAGGCCCTGGCCAGTGACGTGAATGCTGACATTGAAAATCGCCCCCAGCGGTACGCCCTTCAGCACCGTCGAGTTGACCGGGTCAGCCTGGTTGTAGGTTGCTCGAAAGCCCAGGGTGATGTCGCCTTTCTTCCAGAACACTTTCACCGGCGGGCTGTCGTCGCCGCGTACGTGCATCTGGGCAATGACCACCTTCTGTGCTGCGTTGACCTTGGTCAGTGCCATGGTTTGGCGGTTCCAGTGGTCCTGGGCACTGGCCAGCGTCCAGTCCTGGGTTTCGGTCCACTCGCAGCGGGTTCGATGAGTGCTTTTGCTCGACGCGCCTTTGGTGGGGGCAGAGAGCTGGATCGAACCGTCACTGAGTATTTTGACCACGCTCGGAAAGCGGGCAATCGCTTCGGCGCCGTTGAGCTCGAGCGCCACGGGGTTGGTTGAAGATACGGCCACCGGGGTGGCGAGGGTGAGGTTGCTGATATCTACGGCCATGGAAACTCCTGACAAAAAGTGAGCCTTATTGGCGGGTTGCTTTGGCAGCCGTGCAGGTGGCTGCCTGATAAAAATTAGCCCCAAGCTAAATCTCAGTCAATAGCGATTAGCTAAATTTTTTTTCTGCAACGCATTACCTGCTGGCGAAATTTTTCCGTGGTGGGGCTTTACGCTGGATTTGCCGGTGAGATAAGCTTTCAGCAAGTGCTGTACGAATATACAGCTATCAGGGTAAGAATATGTCTATACAGATGAAGCCGGCAGCTCAGCATCGCCAGGAAATGACCGGAATAGAGCGGCTTAGCCTGCGCGTGTCGTCGATGATCAACCACCCGGTGGCACAGACGCAGCGCTGGGTCAGGGTGCATCGCCTGGACAGCGACGGTGATGCGGAATGGGAAGAGGTGATGGGCTTGCTGTCGGAAACGCCCGAGCTGGACCTGACCTTCAACGACGATGAGAGCGTGATGGTGCGCTGGGAGCGCAGCAGCGTGGAGCAGCGCGACGATTTTATCGTCGAGCAGGGCAGCGCAGGGCAGGTCGAGGAAGCGGCACCCTTCTGAGCATCAGTAAAAGCTCGTCGGCATGGGCGGCATACGCTTCACACCAAGTGGGCGTTCCATACCAGCAGCACCCTGGCCTGGATGTAGGTTTCTTCCCGGCGAATCATGCGGTCCTTGTGCCGCGAGTTGTCGGAAATCATCTCGAAATGGTCTTCATCTGCGATCTGCAGGCGCTTGATGTAGATGTGGTCGCCCCAGGAGAAGAAGTAGATGCCGTCGCCGACGAACTCACGGATGCTGACGTCGACGATCAGCGGGTCGCGATGCTTGATGGTCGGCTCCATCGACTGGCCCCAGCCGGTTACCATTTTGAGGTGGTGGTGCTCACTGAACTCCACGCCCAGTTCGCGCAGATGGCTCGGGCTGACGCGAACATCCTTGAACATTTCCGGGTAGTCGTGAGGGATCTGGCCGCCGCCCATGGCTGCCCGCACATCGTAGTGGGCGATCCAGACTTCGTCTCCGACCAGGCTGGGGCGGGCGAGGTCCGCCTTGACCAGCACAGCGTCGGCCGGCTCCTCGGCAGCAGCCAGCAACCTTTGCCGGGTTTCTTCAGGGATACCTTTGCCACTTCTGGCCAACATCTGCCTGACCAGTTCCGCCGCAGACTGCTTGCTATCGGTGGGCTCGACCACAGCTTGCACGTGTTCGCCTGCTGCAAGCGCGTCGAACCAGCCGCGTGGCAAGCCTTCGATGCCCTCGATGCGCCTGGCTACGTCATCGCCCAGGTTTTTCGCGGTCTTGTCTGAAAGGATCTGGCTCAAGTGTGCAGGCGCCATCCCCCAGCGCTCAGCGCAGGATCCCTTACGCTGGCCGCCAATCAGCTTGACCAGGTTGTGCTTGCGGATTTCATAGATGTCCATAGGGCGAAGCATGCCAGTGTTTAGCTTGCTGCTAAATGTGCGCATGGCTAAATTTATCCTTGAGATTATATTAGCTTAAGGCTAAATTAATTCTGTGAAGAAGAAAAGCCGCCGAGACGATTTTCTGCGGATTACCCCATCACCTTGAGGAATGAGGTTTACATGGATCCGACTGACCTCGGCCCGGGCACCGTCACTTGGCTGGGTGGAACGGGCACCGTGTTGCTGGGTGCATTTCTGTGGCTGCGCAAATGGCTGTCCAGGGATGCAGCAGACCGTGCAATGGACAGTGCAGACATTGCGGTAGTCCGGCGCCTGACTGAACTGCTTGATATCGAGCGCACTGCCCGTAAAGAGGCAGAAACCAAGGCTGACCAACTGGCCAGGGAGCGCAACGAACTGGTGCTCAGGGTAGGCCGACTGCAAGGCAAGGTCATTGCGCTGACCGCCCAAAAAAAAGCCCGCCAGTGTGGCGGGCCATAAGGGCGTAGGGAGCAACGCACAACAAATTCGGGTCAGGCAACCAGGGTATCTGGCTGTAACTGTTCAACCAGGGCCTGGGCCGAGGCAAGGCTTGGCATCGGCCCGCTCACGGCTTCGCCGTTGCGCACCAGGTACCAGCACGCCAGCAGGCCTTGTTCACGCAATGAAACGGGGACGGCGCTGCCGACAACGGACATGATCTGGATAGTGGCCATGTGGACCTCCTGTAAAACATGGCGCTACGATACGCAGCGGCCGCAGCGGTTTGAAATCAACGTTGTCGATAGTGGTCATTAGTTCTATCAACCCTTACCAGCGTGGCGGGCCGTAGTACACCGGCGGTGGCGCATAGTAGGCGCGGTAACCCGGGGGTGGCGGGGCCGGTGCATAGTACGGCTGGTAGTAAACCGGCTGCGGGGGCGGTTGCACGTATACCGGCTGCGGCGGGTAATAGACCGGCTGGCGTTCGACATACACGGTACGGTCATGCCCGCCATAAACCGTTGCCCCGACCACAGCGCCAACCACGGCCGCCCCCAGCAGCGGCCCAGGGCCATACCAACCACCGCCATGGCCGCCATAACCGTGAGCGGCAGCGGGCCCGCTGATGGCCAAGGCACCGACCAGCAGGGCGATTCCGGGTATGAGACGGTTCATGGGCAACCTCGTAGGTAAACCCCCTGGAGTGGGGTGTTACTACTATGACTCCGGGCTCTGTCAACTGAGCACAGGGGAACGGTAAAGGTTGTGTAAGGGACGACCAGTGGTTGCCTCTGTTACGCTGCACAAACGTTTCAGTTATGACAAAGGAGCAGGTTATGTCGACAACTCCCAGCAGGGATACCGTGCTGTGCATCTCCTTGGCAGGCCGCCCCGGCACGTTCGGCGTACGCTTTCACAACCACCTGTATCAGCAGTTGGGCCTGGACTTCTACTACAAGGCCATGCGCACCGATGACCTGCCGGCGGCGGTGGCGGGCATACGTGCCCTGGGTATTCGCGGCTGCGGGGTGTCGATGCCGTACAAGGAAGCGTGCATGGCCCTGGTCGATGAAGTCGACCCCTCGGCGGCCGCCATCGAGTCGGTCAATACCCTGGTCAACGACGAGGGCCGGTTGAGAGCCTACAACACGGATTACCTGGCGGTGCGCCAGTTGCTGGCGCAGCACCAGGTTGACCCGGCTACCGCCTTTGCCCTGCGTGGCAGTGGTGGCATGGCCAAGGCGGTGGCCAGTGCCCTGCGCGATGCCGGGTTTGCTGAAGGCATCATCGTTGCGCGTAACGAACAGGCTGGCCGGCAGCTGGCGGATGTTTGCGGGTATCGCTGGGTGGCGGAACTGGGCGATGTTTGCCCGCCGATGCTGGTGAACGTGACGCCTATCGGCATGGGGGGTGGGCCGGAGGCCAATGAACTGGCGTTTTCCGAGAACGCCATTACGGCGGCGGAGCGGGTGTTCGATGTTGTGGCGATGCCGGCGCAGACGCCATTGATACGCCGCGCGCAGGCGTTGGGCAAGCCGGTGATTACCGGGCTTGAGGTGATTGCGCTGCAGGCGCTGGAGCAGTTCGTGCTGTATACCGGGGTAAGGCCGACGCAGGCGCAGGTGGATGCGGCGGTGGCGTTCGCCCGGGATATCTGATCATTCCTGTACCGGCCTTTTCGCGGGTAAACCCGCTCCTACAACGATTGTGCAATCAGTCGCGGTCGTTGTAGGAGCGGGTTCACCCGCGAAAAGGCCAGTGCAGGCACATCACAGTATCAGAACACCTTGCGCCCATCATCCAGCTGCTGGTCAACCAGCGCCCGCCCATGGGCCAGCGACACATGCTGCGCATTATCAAGATCGGAGAAGAACTTCATCGGCATCGCCATGCGCCTGCTGGTGTGCCCGTCCGGGGCGGTGATCAGGCAGCCTGCGGCGTAGGGCAGCGGGGAGTCGGGGTGGGGCATCACGCTGGCGGTGATAGTGTGCTCGCGGTATTCACAGTGAAGAGATTGCATCGTCCTTACCTCGCTGTGGCATGTGAAGCAGTTACCTTCATATACCACAGCAAGGGGCCTGGAGTTCCCGGCCCGACGAACGCCTCGCGACGAATGCCTAGCCGTTAAGCTCGGTGGGCTGAATCACTTCGACCCAGTAGCCGTCCGGGTCCTTGACGAACGCCAGGTGGTTCATGCGCCCGTCCTGCAGGCGTTTCTGGAAGGGTACTTCCAGTGCTTCGAAGCGTGCACAGGCAGCACGCACGTCTGGCACCGAAATGCAGATGTGGCCGAAGCCGCGCGGGTCGGTGTTGCCGTTGTGGTAGGCAAATTCGGCATCGTTTTCAGTGCCGTGGTTGTGGGTCAGTTCCAGTACGCCGGGGATCGACTTCATCCACTGGTGACGAGCCGTGTCATCGGCAGGGATTTGCGCCGGCTCGACCAGGGCCAGGAAGTACAGGCTGAAAGCGGCTTCGGGAAAGTCACGCTTGTCTACCAGGCTGAAGCCCAGCACGCGGGTATAGAAGTCCAGCGACTTCTCGATGTCCTTGACCCGCAGCATGGTGTGGTTGAAGACGAACTGGGCGGTGGCGGCATCGGGTTGCGCGGTAACGCCAGGCAGGGTTTGCAGATCATGCAGGCTCATGGTAACTCCTGAGACGGGGCCGGGTGCAGGGCACCGGCAAAACAGACAGGCTGGCCATGATACGGCAGTGCGTCGATTGCGCAAATGAAAGCGCCCTGCACAAGGCAGGGCGCTGGAATTAGAGGCCCGCATGTGCGGGCGCGTGATGGGGTCGCTAGTCCTTTAGCTGCCTCGATACTGAGCCAGCCCTTGTGAAAAAAGTGTGAAGCAGGCGTTGATGTTTCATCAGCGAACCCAGCTTTCCACCGTGGCGGCGCCATATTTTTCTTTCCAGGCCTTGAGCCCGCGGTGGTTGCCGCCTTTGGTCTCGATCCGTTCGCCCGTGTCCGGATGGGTGTAAACCTTGACGACGCGCGGGCGGCGCTGCTGCTTGGGGGCCGCGCTGGAAACGCGAGCCACAGCCTTGGGGTCGAGAATGGCGATGATATCGCGCAGGCTCTTGTCATAGCTTTTCATCAGGCCGACTAGTTTCTGCTCGAATTCGATTTCGCGTTTGAGGCCGGCATCCTTTTTCAACGCTTCCAGTTGCGCCATCTGTTCCTGGAGCGCTTTTTCGGCAGCACGAAACTCTGCAAGTCTGGACACTATAATCACTCCTGTACGTCGGTCGTGGCAGGGCGTGACGAACATTGAAGAAGAGTAAAAAACGCCGGCCACGCGGGTGGGTTCCGCTGTTCGCTGATATCGAGTGTAGTCATTCATGGCTACTGGGTAAACTGCTAACTTTTTGTAAATAAGCCGGGAACTTTCCTAGTTTTGTGTGCGGTGTTTCGCCACTTTTCCAACGCGGCCCCACGCGCCGCTTAGACCATGGTCCAATGGCCCGCGCCAGAGCCTGTGCGCGACAATTTCAGATGATGGCCGGCTATTTGTTCGGCCTTGACGCAGTACCGTGGCCCAGCGCGTGCCGCGGGTTGTTAACTCGCCTTGATTGTGGATGTTTCCTCCCATGTTTGCCCCTTTTCCCCTCGCCCCCGGGCGTCGTGTTGCCGGCCTGTTCTTGATGTGTGCCGGCGTCAATGCCCAGGCCGCCGGTTTTCTTGAAGACAGCAGCGCCAAGCTCGAAGCACGCAATGTCTATTTCAACCGGGATTTCCGTGACGGCCACAGCAGTTCCGGCCAGGGTGCGTCCAAGCGCGAAGAGTGGGCGCAAGGCTTCATTCTCAATGTACAGTCGGGTTATACCCAGGGCCCGGTCGGTTTTGGTGTGGACGCACTGGGCATGTTCGGTTTCAAACTGGATTCCAGCCCGGCCGACAGTAACAGTGGTTTGCTACCATCTTCCGGCCGCGACCCGCGGCACTCGGCCGACCAGTACGCCAAGATGGGCCTGGCAGCCAAGGTCAAGGTTTCCAGCACCGTGCTCAAGTACGGTTCGATGATGCCGGATGTACCGCTGCTCAAGTACAACGATGGTCGCCTGCTGCCGACCATGTTCCATGGCGCGATGCTCACCTCCGAAGAACTGCACGACCTGAAGTTCACCCTGGCACGCCTGGATAAATACACCGCACGGGACTCCACCGACCGCCAGGACATTCGCGTGCACTGCAAGAACAAGCGCTATGCCTGCGACACCGAAGCCGACCACTTCGACCTGGCCGGTGTCGATTACCGCTTCAACGAGCGCTTCAGTGCCCAATACCAGGTAGCCAAGCTGGAGAACATCTACCGCCAGCACTTCCTCGGCCTGGTGGCCAGCCAGCCAATGGCGGTGGGTAGCCTGTCAGCCGACCTGCGCCTGATCAAGAGCGACGACATCGGCAATGCCCGCGCTGGCGCCATCGACCACCGCGCGTTCAGCGGCATGCTCGGCTACAGCCTGGGTGGCCACAAGATCAGTGCCGGCTGGCAGCGCATGTATGGCGACAGTGCCATGCCGTACCTGGATGGCAGCAACCCGTACCTGGTCAACTACGCCCAGGTCAACGACTTCGCCGCCGCCCAGGAACGCTCCTGGCAAGTGCGCTATGACTATGACTTCAAGGCCCTGGGTGTTCCCGGCCTGACCTTCTTCACCCGTTACATCAACGGTGACAACATCAAGGTGCCGGGCAGCAACGCCGAAGGCAAGGAATGGGAGCGCGACACCGAGTTCAAGTACCAGGTGCAAAGTGGCACGTTCAAGGACGTCAGCGTGCGCCTGCGTAATTCCACGTATCGAAGCAACTATGAACAGTGGGCGCGTGACATGGACGAGACCCGGGTGATTGTCAGCTACAACTTCTCGATCTTCTGACCGGTCGCTTTGCCAATGACTGGCAGCCGCCTGACAATGGCGGCTTGTTTTTGACAAAGGGCAGGCAAAGGGCAGGGCAATGAAAAACCTGTTGTTGATCGGCATCGGCCCGGGTGATCCGCGTCAGGTCACTTATGAGGCCGTCGACGCGTTGCGCAGTGCCAGTGTGTTCTTCGTGCTCGACAAGGGCGGCGACAAGGACGAGCTGGTGCGCCTGCGCAAAGCCATCCTGCAACGCTACCGCCCCGAGGGCGGCTATCGGCTGGTGCAGGTGGCCGACCCGCTGCGCGATCACCAGGCAGACGACTACCTGGGCGCAGTGCAGGACTGGCACCGCCAGCGGGCGGCACTGTATGCCCAACTGATCGAGCAGGAAATGGGCGGCGGGGAAACCGGCGCTTTTCTGCTGTGGGGCGAACCCACGCTGTATGACAGCACCTTGCGTATTCTTGACCTGGTCCGCGAACGCGGCGTAGCGCTGCGCCTGCAGGTGATTCCGGGTATCAGCAGCGTGCAGGCGTTGGCGGCGCGGCACCAGGTGGCGTTGAACCGTATTGGCGAACCACTGACCGTGCTGCCTGGGCGGCGCCTGGTCGAGCAGGGAGTTATCGACAATGTCGTGGTGATGCTTGATGGGCAGTGCACGTTTGCCCAGCTGGATGACCCGGGGCTGATGATTTACTGGGGCGCTTATCTGGGGACTGAAGACGAGGTGCTGATTGCCGGGCCTTTGGCGGCGGTGAAAGCGCAGATCCTGGAGGTGCGTGAGCGGGTGCGGGCGCGTAAGGGGTGGATCATGGATACCTACCTGTTGCGCAGGGAGCTGTGAGGTGGGTTGTCTGTACCGGCCTCTTCGCGGGTGAACCCGCTCCCACAGGTAAATCACCACCTTGAATATTGTGGGAACCCTGTGGGAGCGGGTTTACCCGCGAAGCAGGCGCCGCAGTCTCAAGGGTTACCCAGAATCGCCATCACCTTGTCCCGCAGTTGGTCGATACTGAACGGCTTGCCGATCAGGTGCATGCCCTCGGGCACATTGAAGCTGTCGGCATAACCACTGGCAAACAGCACCGGCAACAGCGGCCGCAGTTCGCGCGCTTTGCCCGCCAGCGCTTCGCCGCGCATGTCCGGCAGCCCCACGTCGGTCATCATCAAGGCCAAGGGCTGGTCCGGGTTTTCGAGTATGCCCAACGCTGCGCTGGCATCTTCTGCCTCGATGACCGTATAGCCCAGCTCGTCGAGCACTTCGACCATCAGCATGCGTACGATGTCGTCGTCTTCGACTACCAGAAGGTGCATGGTTGCGATCCTGTGCTAATGAATGTTCTAAGTCTGTGCACAAGGCGCCAGCATAAGTTCCCGAGGATACCGATACGGGCAAATAGATGGAACGATTCTCGAACACAACCTTCAAATACTGGCTAAATGCCCTGCCAGGGCCGGTAAAGCTGGTTAGACTCGCTTTTCAGGACGGCGCAGTGGCAGATAACAACAACGACTGATCCGCCACCCTATTCAATGCACTTTTTTTGCTCGGGCGTTTTCTCATGATTCAAGCAGCCTCGATGGACCAGCGAAGCTTTCGCAAGCTGTTGAGCCGCAATATCGGCCTTCCCCTGGGGGTCGGCCTGTTGGGCGCCGTGGCCTTTGTCGCGGTGATCAACTACCTGCTCTCGGCCATGCAATGGGTCGAGCACACCGACCGGGTGATCGGCACTGCCAACGAAACGGTGAAGTTGTCGATCGACATGGAGACCGGCATGCGCGGCTTCCTGCTGACCGGTGACGAGCGTTTCCTCGACCCCTACGAGGTGGCCAAACCGCGTATTCTCAGTAGCCTGCAAAGCCTGCGTGGCATGGTTGAGGACAACCCGCAGCAAGTCGACCGCATCGACAGGCTGGTTGCGCTGCAACAAGCGTGGAACGAATTTGGCAGCAACATGATTGATCTGCGCCGCAATGATGGCGCCTATCGGGAGCTGATCGGCAATGGCCGAGGCAAGCGCCTGACAGATGAGATTCGCAAAGAATTCGACAACCTCATCGGCACCGAACAGCAACTGCGCATGGCCCGCAACGAGAAGGTCAGCACCGTCACCGTTACGGCGATTTCGGCCTTCGTGTTGTTCATCGTCGGCCTGAGCGCCTTGTTGGCCTACCTCGGGCGGCGCGACCTGTTGGCGTTGTCTGGCAGCTACGACGAAAACCTCCAGGCCCAACAGCGTTCGGCCGAGCGACTGGAGCACCAGGCCTGGCTGCGCAACGGGCAAACCCAGTTGGCCGAACAGGTGCTGGGCCAGTTGACCCTGCCCATGCTCGGCGACAACATACTGCGCTTCTTCGCCAGCTACCTGGGCAGTGTGGTCGGGGCGCTGTACGTACGTGACGAGCATGGCCGGCTGGTACGCGTGGCCAGCTATGGCCTGGATGCCGAGCAAATGGCCCGCGAGCAGGTACTGGGCGATCACGAAGGCCTGTTGGGCCAAGCGGTACGCGAAGACCGAATACTGCGCCTGGATGAACTGCCAGAGAGCTACTTTCACCTTAGCTCCGGTCTGGGCAAGGGGCTGCCGCGCAGTGCCCTGGTGATGCCGGCCAGCGATGGCGGGCAGATCAACGGCGTGCTGGAGCTGGGCTTCCTGCGTGCGTTGCAAGACCGCGACGGCGAACTGCTGCAGCGGGTGGAGGATAACGTCGGTATCGCCATTGAAAGCGCCCGTTACCGCCAGCGCTTGCAGGAAGTACTGGCCGAAACCCAGCAGCTGAACGAAGAGCTGCAGGTGCAGCAGGAAGAACTGAAAACCGCCAACGAAGAGCTGGAAGAGCAGTCCCGCGTGCTCAAGGAGTCCCAGGCCCACCTGGAGACCCAGCAGGCTGAGCTGGAGCAGACCAACGAGCAGCTGTCCGAGCGCACCGAGGCGCTGGACCGCAAGAACGACGAACTGGTCCAGGCCCAGGAAGAGCTGCAGGCACGCGCGGATGAACTGCAGCGTTCGAGCAAGTACAAGTCCGAATTCCTGGCCAACATGTCCCACGAGTTGCGCACGCCGCTGAACAGCTCGCTGATACTGGCGAAGCTGCTGGCGGAGAACGCCGAAGGCAACCTCAGCGGCGAACAGGTGAAGTTTGCCGAGTCGATCTACTCGGCCGGCAACGATCTGCTCAACCTGATCAACGATATCCTCGACATCGCCAAGGTCGAGGCCGGCAAGCTTGAAGTGCGGCCCGAGACGACTCAATTGGCACGCCTGGTCGAAGGCCTGCGCGGCATGTTCGAACCGTTGGCCGGGCACAAGGGCCTGGCCTTCGAGGTGACTGCCGAAGCGCAGGTGCCGGCTACCCTGTTCACCGACCGCCAGCGCCTGGAGCAGATTCTCAAGAACCTGCTGTCCAACGCTATCAAGTTCACCGAACGTGGTCAGGTCAGCCTGAACATCGGCTACCAGCCGGGCAGCGGCATCGTATTTGCCGTGCGTGATTCCGGCATTGGTATTGCCGCCGACCAGCAGCAGGCTATATTCGGGGCCTTCCACCAGGTCGATGGCACCAGCAATCGTCGCTATGGCGGTACCGGCCTGGGTCTGTCGATCTCCCGCGACCTCGCCCATTTGCTGGGCGGGCACATCGGCGTCGACAGCAGCCCGGGGCAGGGCAGCGTGTTCAGCCTGGTATTGCCGGAGCGCTACGAGAACCTGACGCAGGACGTCGAGCCCCTTAGCCTGCGCCCGGCCGTCGATGCACTGCCACCGGTGCCGCAAGTGTCGGCGGTGGCCGCGCCGAAGCGCCCTGTGCAGGCCTTTGCCGACGACCGCGAACGGGCACCCTTCGGCAACCGCTGCATTCTGGTGATCGAAGACGAACCGAACTTCGCCCGCATTCTCTTCGACCTGGCCCATGAGCTGGGCTACAGCTGCCTGGTGGCGCATGGGGCCGACGAAGGCTTCGAACTGGCCGCCCAGTACATCCCCGATGCGATCCTGCTGGACATGCGCCTGCCGGATCATTCCGGCCTCACCGTGCTGCAGCGCCTCAAGGAGCAGGCCAATACCCGGCACATTCCGGTGCATATCATTTCTGTCGAGGACCGCGTCGAGGCCGCCATGCACATGGGCGCCGTCGGCTACGCGGTCAAACCTACCAGCCGCGAAGAGCTGAAGGAAGTGTTCGCCCGCCTGGAGGCCAAGCTGACGCAGAAGCTCAAGCACATTCTGCTGGTGGAAGACGACGACCTGCAGCGCGAGAGCATCGCCCGCCTGATCGGCGATGACGACGTCGAGATCACCGCCGTGGGCATGGCCCAGGATGCGCTGGCGCTGCTGCGTGAAAACATCTACGACTGCATGATCATCGACCTCAAGCTGCCGGACATGCTCGGCAACGAGCTGCTCAAGCGCATGACTGCCGAAGATATCCGCGCCTTCCCGCCGGTGATCGTGTATACCGGGCGCAACCTCACCCGCGAAGAAGAAGCCGACCTGCTCAAGTACTCGCGCTCGATCATCATCAAGGGCGCCCGCTCGCCCGAGCGCCTGCTCGACGAAGTGACGCTGTTCCTGCACAAGGTCGAATCGCAGTTGTCCAACGAACGCCAGCGCATGCTCAAGACCGCGCGCAGCCGCGACAAGGTGTTCGAAGGGCGCAAGGTGCTGCTGGTGGACGATGACGTGCGCAATATCTTCGCCTTGACCAGCGCGCTGGAGCACAAGGGTGCGATCGTCGAGATCGGCCGTAACGGCCGCGAGGCCATCGAGCGCCTGGAGCAGCATGACGACATCGACCTGGTGCTGATGGACGTGATGATGCCGGAAATGGACGGCTTCGAAGCTACCCGGCTGATTCGCCAGCAAGCGCGCTGGCGCAAGCTGCCGATCATTGCCGTGACCGCCAAGGCGATGAAGGATGACCAGCAGCGTTGCCTGCAGGCCGGTGCCAATGATTACCTGGCCAAACCGATCGACCTGGACCGCTTGTTCTCGCTGATCCGTGTCTGGCTGCCGCAACTGGAGCGAATTTGACTAGCGAACGTAACACCGACATCGAAATCCGCTTGCTGATCGAGGCCATCTACCTCAAGTACAGCTACGATTTCCGCAACTATTCCGGCGCTTCGATCAAGCGCCGGATCCTGCATGCGCTGCGCCAGTTCGACTGCCTGACGGTATCGGCGCTGCAGGAGCGCGTGCTGCACGACCCGGGCATGTTCATGCAATTGCTGCAGTACCTGACCATCCCCGTCAGCGAGATGTTCCGCGACCCGGGGCACTTCCTGGCGCTGCGCAACGAAGTGGTGCCGCTGCTGCGCACCTGGCCGTCCATCAAGGTGTGGATTGCCGGCTGCAGCACGGGCGAAGAAGTGTACTCGATGGCCATCCTGCTGCGCGAGGAAGGCCTGCTGGAGCGCACCATCATCTATGCCACCGACATCAACCCGCACTCGCTGGACAAGGCCAAGCAGGGTATCTACTCGATGCAGAGCATGCGCGAGTACGCCGAAAACTACCGTATCGCCGGCGGGCGCCGAGACTTTGCCGAGTACTACACGGCAGCCTACGGCAACGCGATCATGGACAGCACCCTGCGCGACAACGTGACCTTTGCCGACCACAGCCTGGCTACCGACAGCGTGTTTTCCGAAACCCAGCTGGTGTCGTGCCGCAATGTGCTGATCTACTTCAACAAGGAACTGCAAGACCGTGCCTTTGGCTTGTTCCATGAGTCGCTGTGCCATCGCGGCTTCCTGGTGCTGGGCAGCAAGGAGTCGGTGGATTTTTCCGCTTACAGCGAGCATTTCGAGCCGCTGGTCAAGCCTGAACGGATCTATCGCAAATCATGAACGGCGTGCACGCGGTGGTGATCGGTGCCTCGGCTGGTGGCGTGACGGCGCTGTTTACCGTGCTGGGCGGGTTGCCGGAAAGCTTCGCCATCCCGGTGCTGTGTGTACTGCACCTGCCGGATGACCGCCACAGCCAGCTGGCCGAGGTGCTGCAGCGGCGCCTGCACCGTCCAGTGAGCGAGGCGCGGGACAAACAGCCGATACAACCCGGGCAGATATACGTGGCCGGGCCGGGTTACCACCTGTCGGTGGAGCGTGACTTCACCCTGTCGCTGAGTCAGGAACCGCCGGTGCATTTTTCCCGGCCGGCCATCGACTACCTGTTCATCTCCGCGGCCGATGCCTATGGCGCCGGCCTGCTTGGCGTGTTGCTCACCGGTGCCAACGAAGACGGCGCCCAAGGGCTTGCCTACATCAAGAACAGCGGCGGCCGGACCATCGTCCAGGACCCCCGCGACGCACAGGTTGCGCTGATGCCCGAGGCCGCCCTGGCCCTGCATCAGCCTGACCATATTCTTACCCTGAGTGGCGTCGAGCGGTTGCTCGCTGCCCTGGAGCCTAGCGCATGCTAAGCCACACCATCGCCAAACTGCTGATCGTCGACGACCTGCCGGAAAACCTGCTGGCCCTCGACGCCCTGATCCAGGGCGAAGACCGCGAGGTGCACCAGGCCCAGTCTGCCGAGGCCGCATTGTCGCTGTTGCTCGAACACGAGTTTGCCTTGGCCATTCTCGATGTACAGATGCCGGGCATGAACGGCTTTGAACTGGCCGAACTGATGCGCGGCACGGAAAAGACCCGCAACATCCCAATCGTCTTCGTCACCGCCGCCGGGCGCGAGATGAACTACGCCTTCAAGGGTTACGAAAGCGGGGCGGTGGACTTCCTGCACAAGCCGCTCGATACCCTGGCGGTGAAGAGCAAGGTGTCGGTGTTCGTCGATTTGTACCGCCAGCGCAAGGTGCTCGACCGCCAGTTGCAGGCGCTGGAGCGCAGCCGCCAGGAGCAGGAGGTGCTGCTGGCCCAGTTGCAGACGGCTCGCGGTGAACTGGAGCACGCGGTGCGCATGCGCGATGACTTCATGTCGATCGTCTCCCACGAGGTGCGTACCCCGCTCAACGGGCTGATCCTGGAAACCCAGCTGCGCAAGTTGCACCTGGCACGTGGCAACCTGGCAGCGTTCACTGGCGACAAACTACAGGCCATGGTCGAGCGCGACGAGCGGCAGATCAATAGCCTGATTCGCCTGATCGAAGACATGCTCGATGTCTCGCGCATCCGTACCGGCAAACTGTCGCTACGGCCTAAGGCCTTCGATCTGAGCCAACTGGTGCGTGGCTTGGTGGAAAACTTTACCGCCCAGGCCCTGGCGCTGGAAACGCATATCGAGTTGCAGTGCTGCGAGCCGTTGCAAGGTGAGTGGGACGAATTCCGTATTGAGCAAGTACTGGCCAACCTGTTGTCCAATGCCTTGCGCTACGGTGAGCGCAAACCGGTGCAGGTGCGTGTGTACGAGCAGGGCGACCTGGCCTGTGTGCAGGTACAGGACCACGGCATCGGCATTGGCATGGCCAACCAGCAGCGGATTTTCCAGCAGTTCGAACGGGTGGCCAGCCAGCATGCCAGCGGTGGTCTGGGCTTGGGGCTGTATATTTCGGAGCAGATCGTGCATGCCCATGGCGGGCGTATTCTGGTGGACAGTGAAGAGGGCAAAGGTGCTACCTTCACCTTGCAATTGCCACTGGCTACGTTCGAACAACAAAACGACCAGGCGCGGGCAACCTCTGCGTGAGCCTGGGGTCTGATGGCCAACTGTATGTATTTCAAGGCGTTAACATGAGTGAAGATGCACAAGACGTGGTGCTGGTGGTTGAGGATGAACCGGCGATCCGCATGATTTTGCGTGACTACCTCGCTGGTGAGGGCTACCACGTGCTGGTGGCCGAAGATGGTGAACAGGCGTTCGCCATCCTGGCGAGCAAGCCGCACCTGGACCTGATGGTGACCGACTTCCGCTTGCCGGGCGGGATCTCCGGGGTGGAGATTGCCGAGCCGGCGGTGAAGCTGCGGCCGGACCTGAAGGTGATCTTCATCAGTGGCTACCCGGCAGAGATCCTCGAATCCGGCAGCCCGATCACCCGCAAGGCACCGATCCTGGCCAAGCCGTTCGACCTGGATACCCTGCACGAGCAGATCCAGTCGCTCCTGCGCTGAAAGCCATTCTTCAGGCGGAGTGCGGTCCCTGTAGGAGCGGCCTTGTGTCGCGAAAGGGCCGCGAAGCGGCCCCAGGCTACCAGCGCAAATGCACAACTTGCTGGGGCCGCTTCGCGGCCCTTTCGCGACACAAGGCCGCTCCTACAGGATCTGTGCATGTCTTGAAGGCGGCGCAAATCAACCCAAGGTCCGCTCCAACCCACCCACCAACAGGCTCTCCATCAACCCCACCCCCTGAGCCTCGGGCAGCGCCTGCAACATCCCCGGCAACTGGTTAAGCAAGGTGGCCACCACATGCGCCGTGGCCACCAGGGCTTGCCCTTGCAACTTTGCCTGCGGCGCAATCAGCCGCAGCAGCCCCGCCTCGTAACGCGCACGCAACTGGGCCAGGCGCCGTTGCTGATCGTCGCTCAGGCAACAGAAATCCCGCTCTGCCAGACGAAACTGCAACGGCCGCTCGGCATGCAGCTGCCAGTGCGCGGCAATCAGGCAGCTCAACGCCGAAGTCCCCCGTGCCATGGCTCTGCGGCCCTGGTCGAGGGTGGCCTGCAATTCCTCGTACAGCTCCTCGATCAGGTCGAACAGCAGGTCTTGCTTGCTGGGAAAGTGATGGTACAGCGAGCCGGCTGTCAGCCCGACATGGGCCGCCAGCTCGCGCATGCTGACCTGGCCAAAGCCCTTTTCGGCAAACAGCGCCATGGCCCGGTCACGTCGCTCTTCAAAGTTGGCACAGCGCATCGCGGCATTGATCGGGGGCATGGTGCCTGTTCCTCAGTAAGTGAAGAAGCCGCGGCCGCTCTTGCGCCCCAGCCAACCGGCCGCGACCATTTCCTTGAGCAGCGGGGCAGGGCGGTACTTGCTGTCGTTGAAGCCCTCATGGAAGGCCTCCATGATTGCCAGCAAGGTGTCCAGGCCGATCAGGTCGGCCAGTGCCAACGGGCCGATCGGCTGGTTGCAGCCCAGGCGCATGCCGGTGTCGATGTCCTCGGCACTGGCCAGGCCTTCCTGGCGCACGAAGATCGCTTCGTTGATCATCGGCACCAGGATGCGGTTGACTACAAAGCCGGGGCGGTTGCCGGCGCTGATTGGGGTCTTGCCGACCTTTTCCGTGACCAGCAGCGCCTGGGCGTAGGTGCTGTCGCTGGTCTGCAGCCCACGAATGATCTCGACCAGCGCCATCATCGGCACCGGGTTGAAGAAGTGCACGCCAATAAAGCGCTCCGGGTGCTCAATGCTGGCGGCCAGCTGGGTGACCGACAGCGACGAGGTGTTGGTGGCGATCAGGCAGTCGGCAGCGACGTTGGCTGCCACCTGCTGCAGGATGCGCTGCTTCAGCTGCAGGTTCTCGGTGGCGGCCTCGATCACCATCTGCGCAGTGCCGAGCTGGCTGTAGTCGGTGCTGGTGCGGATACGCGTTTTCGCGGCTGCAGCCTTTTCGGCGTCAAGCGTGCCTTTGCTGACCTGGCGCTCCAGGTTTTTGCTCAAGGTGGCCACGCCGCGCTCCAGCGCCGCGTCGGAAACATCCACCAGCAGCACCCGGTAGCCAGCCACTGCGCACACTTGGGCAATGCCGTTGCCCATGGTGCCGGCGCCGATCACGGCGATCTGTTCAATGCTCATGCATCAGGCTCCCTCAAACGCGCTCGAAGACGATGGCGATGCCTTGGCCGCCGCCGATGCACATGGTGGCCAGGGCATAGCGGCCCTGGATGCGCTGCAGCTCGTGGATGGCCTTGGTGGCGATGATCGCGCCGGTGGCACCTACCGGGTGGCCGAGGGAAATGCCCGAACCGTTGGGGTTGACCTTTTCCGGGTCGAAGCCCAGCTCGCTAGCCACGGCGCAGGCCTGGGCGGCGAAGGCTTCGTTGGACTCGATCACGTCCAGGTCCTGGACCTTCAGGCCGGTCTTTTCCAGCACCTTGCGGGTGGCAGGGATCGGCCCCAGGCCCATCAGCTCGGGTTCCACCCCGGCATGCGCGTAGCCGACCAGGCGGGCCAGCGGCTTCAGGCCCAGGCGGCGTACGGCGTCACCGCTTGCCAGTACCAGGCCGGCGGCGCCGTCGTTGATACCGCTGGCGTTGCCGGCGGTGACGGTTCCGTCTTTCTTGAACACCGGCTTCATGCCGGCCAGTTGCTCGGCGGTCACGTCGCCACGCACATGTTCATCGACGCTGAACTGCACGCTGCCTTTGCGGGTTTTCAGCTCCACCGGCACGATCTGGCTGGCGAAGCGGCCTTCGGCAATGGCGCGGGCGGCGCGGCGCTGGCTGGTCAGGGCCAGTTCGTCCTGCATTTCACGGGTGATGCCATGTTTGGCCGCGACGTTTTCGGCGGTGATGCCCATGTGGAAGTGCTCGAACGGGTCATGCAGCACGCCAACGGTGTAGTCGATACCTTGCAGGTCACCCATGCGTGCGCCCCAGCGCGCTTGCGGCAGCAGGTAAGGGCCACGGCTCATGGATTCGGCGCCAGCGGCAATGGCCACGTCGGTATCGCCCAGCAGCAGGCCCTGGGCCGCCGAGACGATGGCCTGCAGGCCCGAGCCGCACAGGCGGTTAACGTTAAAAGCCGGGGTTTCCTTGGGGATGCCGGCGTTCATGGCCGCTACCCGAGCCAGGTAGGCGTCACGGGGTTCGGTAGGAATCACGGTGCCCATCACCAGATGGCCGACTTGCTCGGCGGCCAAGCCCGAGCGCTCGATGGCGGCGCGGGTAATGGCGCTGGCCAGGTCGGCCAGCGGCAGGTCCTTGAGGGAACCGCCAAAGCCACCAATGGCTGAACGGACGGCACTGACGACGTAGATTTCTGCGCTGCTCATAGAGGCTCCGATTGCGAAGGCATGGCGGGACCGGGCCAGGCTCTGCGAGAATGGCCGGCAAGGTCCCGGAGTGGGTCCGAGTCTAGGCAAAGGCTCTGTTGCAGCCTATGCCGGAACTGTTCAAACAACCTGGCACTTTTTGCCACTCAGCATAGACAGCGAAAACCGCCATGCGCGATAGCGATTCGGTCGCCGTGTACTTTCTCAATGCCATGCTCCACGCCCTGCGCGACAGCCCCGCCGAGCGTGATGCACAGTTGCGCGCGGTGGGCATCGACCCGCAACTGCTCGATCAGCCCCAGGCGCGGGTGCCGGCCAAGGCGTTCGCGCAACTGTGGCTGGCGTTGATCCAGCGCCTGGACGATGAGTTCTTCCGCCTCGACAGCCACGGCATGCCGCTGGGCAGTTTTGCCTTGATCTGCCGGGGGCTGATTCTCGAACCCAACCTGGAAAAGGCCCTGCGCCAGTGCATGGGCGGCTTCGGTTTGTTCCTGCGTGACCTGCGCGGCAGCCTCACATTACGCGGTGGGCGGGCGCTGATCAGTGTGCAGTCAAGTATCACCGACCCGCTGACCCGGGTGTACGCCGAGGAAACCTACCTGGTGCTGATGGTTGGCATGCTGTGCTGGCTGGGCGGGCGGCGGATCGCCATCGACCGCACCGAGCTGGCAGTGTCGCGCCCGGCCCAGGAGGACGACCTGCTGTTGTGGGGGCCAGACCTGCGCCTGGGCAGCGGGCGCACCGAGGTAGAGTTCGACAGTGCCTGCCTGCGCCAGCCGGTGGTGCAGGACGTGGCGGCCTTGAAGACCTTCTTGCGCAGTGCGCCGCAAGGGCTGGTGATCCGCTTTCGCAACCAGAACGGGCTGGTGGCCGAGGTGTACCGGCACCTGCGGGCACGCCGTTACGGGCAATGGCCGACCTTGGCCGCGCTGGCACAGCAGCAGGGGGTGAGTGCCAGTACGTTCCGCCGGCAGCTGGAGCGCGAGGGGCGGTCGTACCAGCAGATCAAGGATGAGGTGCGCCGGGCGATGGCCTTCGAGCGCTTGCGCGAAGGCGAGCTGAGCATTGCCGAAATTGCCGAACAGGCGGGGTTTCAGGAGCCCAGTGCGTTTCACCGGGCGTTCAAGAAATGGACCGGGCAAAGCCCTGGTAGCTATCGGGCGCGGTTGGCGGGGCGTTAGCTATTGCCTGTGCTGGCCTCTTCGCGGGTGAACCCGCTCCTACACAGGTATCGCTGTACGTGTAGGAGCGGGTTCATCGAGGCGTCGAACCGCCGCGAAGAGGCCGGCACAGGCAACCTGCAATGATCAGGCCGGCACCATGGCAAACCCGACCCCGAAGCGGTTCCAGGCATTGATGGTGGCAATCGCCAAGGTCAGGTTGGCCACTTCGGCCGGCTCGAAGTGTTCCTGCAGGGCTTCGTACTGCCCTTGTGGCGCGCCCTGTTCAGGCAGGCGGGTCAGGCTCTCGACCCAGGCCAGCGCCGCACGTTCACGCGGGGTGAAAAAGGCGGTTTCCTGCCACACGCACAAGGTCTGCAGGCGTGCTTCGGTTTCACCGGCCTTGCGTGCATCGTTGGCGTGCAGGTTGACGCAGTAGGCGCAGCCGTTGATCTGCGAGGCGCGCAGGCGTACCAGTTCCAGCAGCGAATTCTCCAGGCCGCTCTTGGCCAGGGCCTGTTCCAGGCCGACCATGGCTTTGTAGGCTTCGGGTGCGTGTTTGGCCCATTCGATACGGTTGTGCATGGCATTCTCCAAAAGGTGTGGGGTGGCAATGACGCTACTGTAGCGCTGTGCATGGGCCGCCCCGATAGCCAATTGCGCCCATAAGCGGGAGGCCAATCGTGCATTCAGGTGGCCACTGACAAGCATCCAATCTCTTCATTTCTGCCAGCCCGGCCAAGCCGGGATAATGGCTTGGTCTTGCGAGAAGAGAACCGATTCACAATGAGAGCTGCACTGAACCTGTTGCTGGTGATCCTGCTGGCACTGAACCTGCGACCGATCCTGACCAGTATCGGCCCGTTACTCGAACCCATGCGTGCCAGCACCGGCCTGGGTTACCAGCAGGCGGCCCTGCTGACGGCGCTGCCGGTGCTGTGCATGGGCCTGGTGCCGTTGTTGCAGCCGTGGCTACGGCGCTGGATGAGCGAGCATGGCGGCATGCTCGGCGGCCTGGCAGCGATTGCCTTGGCCTGCCTGTGGCGCCTGCAGCTGGACAGCGCCTGGGCGTTGATTGCCAGTGCGGTAGTGGCCGGTTTGGGCGTGGCGGTGGTGCAGGGCATGATGCCGGGGCTGGTCAACCGCTGGTTCCCCGGGCGCCTGGCCGGGGCCATGGGCCTGTATTCGGCGGCACTGATGACTGGCGGCGGCATGGCGGCAGTGCTCGGGCCACACATCAGCGGCCACTTCGGCCACTGGCAGGCCGGCCTGGGCCTGTGGGCGATCCCGGCCGTGCTGGCGGTGCTGGCCTGGGCCGTGCTGCGGCCACGCCACGATGCGCCGAAGTTGGCGGGAGCCACAGGCGGGCATTGGTTCGGCACCCGCCGGGCGTGGTTGCTGGCGCTGTACTTCGGCCTGATCAATGGCGGCTACACCAGCATGGTGGCCTGGTTGCCGGCCTACCACATGGAGCACGGCGGCAGTGCCCAGGGCGGCGCCGACCTGGTAGGCCTGATGACCATCTTCCAGGTGGCCGGCGCGCTGGGGCTACCGTTGTTGCTGCGGCGCTGGGCGGACCGCCGCCCGGGCCTGTGGCTGGCGCTGGCGATCCAGCTGGCCGGCTTCCTCGGCCTGCTGCTGGCGCCGACGGTGGCTTCGGGGCTGTGGGTCGCGATGATCGGTTTTGGCCTGGGCGCCTGCTTCAGCCAGAGCCTGACGCTAACCCTGGAGCACCTGAAAACGCCCGCCGAAGCCGGCAGCCTGGCAGCGTTCGTGCAGGGTATCGGCTTTATCATCACCGGCATCGTGCCGTATATCACCGGCTGGCTGCGCGATGTCAGTGGCGATTTCCAGGCTTCATGGACGCTGCTGACCGTGACGGTGTTGGCGATGTTGCTGGTGACCGCCTGCTTCAACCCGCGCGGCTATGCGGCGGCGATCGCCCGCCCGCCAGCCGCGGGTAAGGCGGCCCCGGTCAGCTGAGGCGTTGCAGGGTATCGCGCACCCGGTCCAGCGCCGGGTCGATGTCCAGCAGTTCGATGGCGCCGAAGCCCAGCAACAGCCCCGGGCGTACTGGCGCTTCGCTGAAGAACGGCGCCAGCGAATACAGGCCGACTTCCACCTTGCGCGCGAGGTTGGCCAGTAGTTCCACATCGACCTCGGGTTTGGCCAGGGCGCTGAGGTGGAAGCCGGCGCTGGCGGGAATGGCGTCGAACCACGGCGCCAGGTCGCCGCCCAGGCGTGCCAGGATGCGCTCGCGGCGGGCACTGTAGACGTCGTGACAGCGGCGGATGTGCCTGTTCAGGTGGCCCTCGCCAAGGAAACGCGCCAGCGCCCATTGCAGCAGGGTCGGGCTGTGCCAGTCGCTGAGGTGCTTGGCCACACAAGCGGCCTGCAGCACCGCCGGCGGCAGCACGGCATAACCCAGGCGCAGCTCGGACAGCAAGGTTTTGGAAAACGTCCCCACATAAGCCACCAGGCCATGCCGGTCGAGGCGCTGCAGCGCGTGCGAGGCCGGCCCGTGGTAGCGGAATTCGCAGTCGTAGTCGTCCTCGATGATCAGCGCCCCCAGCTCGGCAGCCCGCGCCAGCAGGGCGTGGCGGCGGGGCTCGCTCATCGGCATGCCCAGCGGGAACTGGTGCGAAGGCGTTACGTAGATCAGCCGGGTACCGTCGGCGATCTGCTCTACGCACAGGCCTTCAGCATCCACCGGTACCGATTGCAGGCGTGCACCCAGGGCCAGGAACAGTTGCCGTGCCGGCGGATAGCCGGGGTCTTCCATGGCCACCGGGCAACCCGGTTCGACCAGCACCCGGGCGATCAGGTCCAGTGCCTGCTGGGCACCGTTGCACACCAGCAGGTCGGCGGCGCTGCAATGTACGCCACGGGCGTAGGCGACATGATAGGCAATGGCCTCGCGCAGCTCCGGCAGGCCCTGGGCCGGAAATTGCCGTTCGGGGTGGCGCTGGCTGCGGCGCAGGGCGTAGTTCAGGCAACTGCGCCATTGGTCGAACGGGAATTGCGCCTTGCTTGAAGCGCCGCCGATGAAGTCGTAGCGCGAGGGTGTCTGCAGCTGGCGTTGGGCGAGCACCGTGGCACGCTGCTGCCAGCGCTCGAGAGCCGCGGCGCCGGCCAGGGGGATGCCGGCTGCTCCGCTGCTGCGTAGCGGCTGGCGTGGGGTGATGAAGGTGCCACGGCCGACCACGCCGCTGAGCAGGTTGTCGTAGGTCAGGCGTGAATAGGCCTCGGCCACGGTCTTGCGCGAAACGCCCAGTTGTTCGGCCAGCAGGCGGGTAGGTGGCAGCTGGGTGCCGGCAGCCAGGTGGCCGCTGTCGATACCGGCGCGCAATTGCTGGTAAAGCTGGTCGGCCAGGCCTTTACGGCCCTCCAGGCGGATGTGCAGTTCCATGGGGCGGTCCGGAGCGAGGGAGTGCTCAGGATAGCGGATTGGCCAGGGAACAGCATGGGGCCGCTTTGCGGCCCAATCGCCGGCGATGGGCTGCAAAGCAGGCCCAGGAATGACGGGTCAGAGTCGGGCGGTGCTCACGGTGATATAGCCCTTGTCCGCTACTGCTATGCGTATGACGGTTTCGTCCGCTGGCGCCTTGCGGTTGCGCTTGATGCACACGCCGTCCACTGTGGCCGCCCGCATATGCTCGGTAATTGCCCGCCCGTTCAAGTCGAAGAACACTGCGCTGGCCAGTAGCTCGATGCGTTCGATCAACAAGCGGGTCTGCTCATCCGTCGCACAGAAGAACATCACCCCCGACAGGTGCGGGTCTTCATCGGGGTTGTTGATGTCATGGGCAAGCATTTCGCGCAGGCTGTTGCGCAGTTCGGCAATGGAGCGGGCGTACACGTGCATGCGGAGTTTCCCCTGGACAGTCATCGCATGCCGATCTTGTTTTCTTCAGGTTGAACGGGCAAGTAGGACGCTTCCGAGGGCTCTGTGGGAAATTTCTGATTCTCCTCTCATGTGCGAGCGGGCTCATCGAGGCGTCGAACCGCCGCGAAGAGGCTGGCACAGGCTTTACAAAGCGCCAGCCCCAGCCTTGGCCACCTGGGCATCCTGCTCGGACTTGACCCCGGACACGCCAATGGCACCCACCACCTGGCCCTCCACCTTCAGCGGCACGCCGCCTTCCAGGCTGGTCAGCAGCGGCGCCGTAACGAAGGCGGTACGGCCACCATTGACCATTTCCTCGTAATCGCGGGTTTCCTTGCGCCCTAGCGCCGAGGTACGGGCCTTCTCCAGGGCAATGTAGGCACTGGCCGGCGCACAACCGTCCAGGCGCTCCAGAGCCAAGGGGTGCCCGCCGTCGTCTACCACGGCGATGGTCACGTTCCAGTTCTGGTTCAGCGCTTCCTGGCGGGCGGCGTTCAGTACACGGGCAACATCGGCCTGGCCGATCACGAACTTGCTATGCATGGGAGGTCTCCGGGTTCAAGGCTGCTTCGACGATTTCGATCCAGTGCCGTACCGGCGTGCGCCCAGCCCCGTCGAGGTGGGTCTGGCAGCCGATGTTGGCGGTAGCGATGACTTGCGGTTTGCCGCTTTCCAGCGCATTCAGGCGATTATCGCGCAGTTGCAGGGACAGTTCAGGTTGGGTCAGCGAATAGGTGCCCGCCGAGCCGCAACACAGGTGGCCATCGGGCACCGCAGTCAGCGTAAAGCCCAGGCGTGTCAGCAATGCCTCCACCGCGCCGCCCAGCTTCAGGGCATGCTGCAGGGTGCACGGGCAGTGGAAGGCCAGGCGCTGCTCGGCGCACAGGCCCAGTTGCTCAACCGGTTCATCGCGCAGCACTTCTACCAGGTCGCGGGACAGCGCACTGACCCGTGCAGCCTTGGCGGCGTAATGCGGGTCTTGCGCCAGCAGGTGGCCGTAGTCACGGACAAACGCGCCGCAGCCGCTGGCGGTTTGCACGATGGCCTCGGCGCCCGCTTCGATGGCCGGCCACCAGGCGTCGATATTGCGTCGAGCGCGTTGCAGGCCTTGTGCCTGGGCGTTCAGGTGGTAGTCCACGGCGCCACAGCAACCGGCCTGGTGGATCGCTTGCACGCTGATCCCCAGGCGGTCAAGCAGGCGCGCGGCAGCAGCATTGGTGTTGGGTGACAGGGCCGGCTGCACGCAGCCCTCGAGCATCAGCACCCGCCGCGCATGGCGCAGAGCGGGGCGCTGGCCAGGTGGGGTGACGTGCGCCGGCAGCTTGCGCTTGAGCGTGGCCGGCAGCAGCGGGCGCAGGGCCTGGCCGCTGCGGGTCAGCGCCTTGAACAGTGCCGGGCGCGGCACCACTGCACGCAGGCCCTGGCGCAGCAGGCGCTGGCCGAGCGGGCGCGCTACCTGCTGCTCGACCACGGCGCGGCCGATGTCCAGCAGGTCGTGGTATTTCACCCCGGATGGGCAGGTGGTTTCGCAGTTGCGGCAGGTCAGGCAGCGGTCCAGGTGGAGCTGGGTGCTGGCGGTGATCGGCTCGCCTTCGAGCACCTGCTTGACCAGGTAGATGCGCCCGCGTGGCCCGTCCAGTTCATCCCCCAGCAACTGGTAGGTAGGGCAGGTAGCGGTGCAGAAGCCACAGTGCACGCAGGAACGCAGGATGCTTTCGGCTTCGTCGGCGCGGGCCAGGCGGCGGGAGGTTTCGCTGAGGTTGGTTTGCATGGTCTGGCCTCACAGGTCCGGGTACAGGCGGCCAGGGTTGAAGATGCCCTGGGGGTCGAGCTGCTGTTTCAGCGCACGGTGATAGCGCATCAGTGCAGCCGGCAGCGGTGGGCTGCTGGTCGCGCCCTGCGCGTAGCACGTGGCGTGGCCGCCCACCTTGGCGACCAGCTCGCGAATGGCCTGCGCCTCTGCGCCGGATTTTAGCCAGCGCTGGGCGCCGCCCCAGTCGAGCAACTGCTGGCCGGGTAGCTCCAGCTCGCCGCAGGCAATGGGCACAGACAGGCGCCACAGTGGGGAAGGGCCGCTGAAGAAGGCCAGGCGTTGTTCACGCAAGTCGCTCCAGAAGCGGCTATCGAGGCTTTCACCGCCCAGCCGTTGGCGTCCCGACTGCACCGAGCCTTCGCCGCCTTCCAGGCGCAGGTACAGCGCTTCGCCGTCATGGCAGGCGGCACTGATCGGCAGCGGCTGCTGGCCCCATTCGGCCAACTCGGCCAGCGCCTCGTGGCGGCCCATCGGCAGGCGCAGGGTCAGGCACTGGCGCGGGCGTGGCAGCACTTTCAACGACACTTCGGTCAGCAGCCCAAGGCAACCGAAGCTGCCCGCCATCAGCCGCGATACGTCGTAGCCGGCGACGTTCTTCATGACTTCGCCACCAAAGCGCAGCAGCTTGCCGTGGCCGGTGATCACCCGCGTACCGAGCACATAGTCGCGCACCGAGCCGGCCCACGGCCGGCGAGGGCCGGACAACCCCGCCGCGACCATGCCGCCCAAGGTTGCTTCGGGGCCCAGGTGCGGTGGCTCACAGGGCAGCATCTGCCCGGCTTCGTGCAGCGCCGCCTCGATTTCGCGCAGCGGTGTGCCAGCGCGGGCGGTGAGCACCAGTTCGGTCGGGTCGTAGCTGACGATGCCCCGGTGGCTGCGGCTGTCGAGCACCTCGCCGGCCACCGGGTTGCCGAGTATGGCCTTGCTGTTGCTGCCCTGAATACGCAGCGGCGTACCTTGGTTCAAGGCCTGGTTGACCTGCTCCAGCAGGGCCTGGCTGTTATCGCGGTCCATGCTCATCAGAAGCGCTCCAGCTCGGGGAAGGGCAGTTGCCCATGGTGCACATGCAGGGCACCGAATTCGGCGCAGCGGTGCAGGGTGGGGATGTTCTTGCCCGGGTTGAGCAGGCCCTGCGGGTCGAAAGCGGTCTTTACCGCATGGAACAGGGTGATTTCGTCGCTGTTGAATTGCGCGCACATCTGGTTGATCTTCTCGCGGCCCACGCCGTGCTCGCCGGTGATGCTGCCGCCTACCGCCACGCACAGTTCAAGGATCTTGCCGCCGATGGCTTCGGCGCGCTCCAGTTCGCCCGGCAGGTTGGCATCGAACAGGATCAGCGGGTGCATGTTGCCGTCGCCGGCATGGAACACGTTGGCCACGCGCAAGCCGTATTCGCTGGACAGGTCGCTGATGCCTTTGAGCACGCGCGGCAATTCGCGGCGCGGGATGGTGCCGTCCATGCAGTAGTAGTCCGGGGAAATGCGCCCCACGGCCGGGAAGGCATTCTTGCGACCGGCCCAGAAGCGCGCGCGTTCGGCCTCGTCGAGGGCCAACCGTACCTCGCGGGCGCCCGCCTGGGTCAGCACGGCGGCGACCCGTTCGCAATCGTCGTGCACGTCGGCCTCGACGCCATCCAGCTCGCACAGCAGGATCGCCGCAGCGTCCACCGGGTAGCCGGCGTGGATGAACGCTTCGGCGGCGCGGATTGCCAGGTTGTCCATCATCTCCAGGCCGCCGGGGATGATGCCGGCGGCAATGATTTCGGCGACGGCCCGGCCGGCATCCTCGACGCTGTCGAAACTGGCCAGCAGCACCCGCGCCACCTGCGGCCTGGGCAGCAGCTTTACGGTGACTTCGGTGACGATGCCAAGCATGCCTTCGGAACCGGTGAACAAGGCCAGCAGGTCAAAGCCGGGGCTGTCCAGCGCATCACTGCCCAGCGTCAGGTGTTCGCCCTCAACGGTGAGGATTTCCACCTTGAGCAGGTTGTGCACGGTCAGGCCGTACTTCAGGCAGTGCACGCCCCCGGCGTTTTCAGCGACATTGCCGCCAATGGAACAGGCAATTTGCGAGGAGGGGTCGGGGGCGTAGTACATACCATGTGGCGCAGCGGCCTGGGAAATGGCCAGGTTGCGCACACCGGGCTGCACGCGGGCGAAGCGCCCCTGTGGGTTCACTTCCAGGATGCGGTTGAAACGCGCCATCACCAGCAAAATGCCCTTGGCCAGTGGCAGGGCTCCGCCCGACAGGCCGGTGCCGGCGCCACGTGCGACGACCGGTATACCGTGCTGGTGGCACAGTTTCAGCAGGACCTGTACCTGCGCCAGGCGCTCGGGCAGCACCACCAGCAGCGGCACCGTGCGGTAGGCCGACAGGCCATCGCATTCGTAGGGTTTGAGGTCTTCTTCGCGGTGCAGGATTTCGAGGTCGGGCAGGGCCGCACGCAGCGTCTGCAATACCTGCGCCCGGTCCACGCTGGGCAACGCGCCATCGACGCGTTCGTCGTAGAGGATATTCATTGGCTCACTCGGCAACGGTTTTTTGTTGTTGTTGGCAAAGCGGTCGCCATTGCAGCCTGCGCGTGGAAGTGGCCGTGGTCGAGTACAGGGGTAACTGGTCCTACCAGTTTTTGCAGCGGGTGCTGGTTATAGACGGCTTTGCCCGGCTAGATTGGAAGCAGTGGTCGTAGTGGTCCTACCAGCAGGAGGGTGCACAGTGGGTGCGGAAGGCAAGGTGAAGGTCGCCGACCAGGTGGCCGAGCGGGTCGAACGGCTGATTGTTGAAGGCGTGCTCAAGGTAGGCCAGGCGCTGCCGTCGGAACGGCGCCTGGTGGAAAAGCTGGGTTGTTCGCGTTCCGCGCTGCGCGAAGGCCTGCGCATCTTGCGCGGGCGCGGCATCATCGACACCGAGCAGGGGCGAGGTTCGTTCGTCGCCGACCTGACCGGGCAGGCGGGCGTCACGCCATTGATGCACCTGTTCAGCTCGCAGCCGCGTACGCTGTTCGACCTGCTGGAGGTGCGCGCGTTGCTGGAGGCTGAAGCGGCGCGGCTGGCGGCGTTACGCGCCACCGAGGTCGACCGCTTGCTGATTCGCCGGCGCTATGAAGAAATGTTGGTGGCGCACGAGGCCGCCGAGGCGCTCGATGCCCGCGGGCATGCCCTTCGTGATCATGCTTTTCACCGGGCGATCAGCGAGGCTTCCCACAACCCGGTGCTGGTGCACACCCTGCAATCGCTCAGTGACCTGACCTTGAGCACGGTGTTTGCCTCGGTCAACAACCTGTATTGCCGGCCGGCGCAGAAGCGCCAGATCGATCGGCACCATGCGCGGTTGTATCACGCGGTGATGGAGCAGCTGCCGGAGCAGGCGCAACGGGCGGCGCGCGAGCATATCAACGGGATTCGTGACAGTTTGCGGGAGATTGAGCAGGAAGAGCAGCGCCTGGTCAGGGCGACCATGCGGATGGATGGGTGGGGGTGAGGTTGCCTGGGCCGGCCTATTCGCGGGTGAACCCGCTCCTACAACGGTCGCGTAAAACCCTGTAGGAGCGGGTTCACCCGCGAATAGGCCGGCCCAGGTTTACCTCAATGATCGGCTATGCGGTCATCCTGCGACAGAATGGCCTGGGCCAGCTCTTCATCATTGGCCTGCAGCCCTGGATGGTCCTTGCGAGCCTGTTCCAGCGCCGCTTCCACATAGGCGCCGCGGATCGCACCGCCACTGGCGACGAAGGCGGAAAGCTCGTCACGTGCCGGGATAATCCGTTTGTCATCCTTGAAGGTGGAATAAAGCGAAGCGGAAACACCGGCCGAGGTGGCGACGTCGCCCGCATCGACGCGGGCCAGGGCAGCACCGGCAGGCAGCAGGAGCAGCAGCGCAGGGGCGAGGAGTAGGTGGCGCATGTCGAGTTCTCCAGTAGCGTGAAGCACAGGGAAATAAACCACTCAGTGTTTAAGAGAGCGCGGAGGGGGTGGTAGTTCCCTTTTCTATCTGGGGATTGCAGGGGCCGCTTCGCGGCCCAATCGCGACACAAGGCCGCTCCCACAGGGGAATGCGATTTCCTGTGTGCGGCCTTGTGTCGCGATGGGCTGCGCAGCAGCGCCCCAAAGTCTCAAGTGTGTGGCACGCTCCGGGCAGCGTTTACTCCACCCGCATACTCCGGCTTCAAACGCCCCTGCTCATCCAGCAGGTAAGCATCCATCACTTCGCGCACCACCGGCCCGGCCACCCGGCCGCCGGCCTCACCGTTCTCGATCATCACCGCCACCACCACGCTCGGGTGGTCAGCCGGGGCAAAGCCGACGAACAGGGCGTTGTCCCGGTGGCGCTCCAGGGTCTTGTTGCGGTTGTAGCGTTCGCCCTGCTTGATCGCCACCACCTGTGCGGTACCGCTCTTGCCCGCAATCCGGTACTGCGCGCCGGCCGCCGCCGCGCGGGCAATGCCGCGCGGGTCGTGCATGACCATTTGCATGCCCTGGTTGACCTGGTCCCAGGCGCGTTTGTCATGCAGCACGATGTTGGGCATCGGGTTGGGGTCGACCGGCGCATCGCCGCCCACGGTCATGGCCAGGTGCGGGCGGTGCCACACGCCCTTGCTGGCCAGCAGGCTGGTGGCCTGTGCCAGCTGCAGGGGGGTGACCTGCATGTAGCCCTGGCCGATGCCTAGGATCAGCGTCTCGCCCGGGAACCAGGCCTGGCGCCGGGTGGCGCGTTTCCATTGGGCTGACGGCATCAGCCCGGCAGCCTCCTCGAACATGTCCAGCGACACCTTCTGGCCCAGGCCGAACTCGGCCATGTAATCGTGCAGGCGGTCGATGCCCAGCTTGTGCGCCAGGTCGTAGAAGTAAGTGTCGTTGGAGCGCATGATGGCGGTGTACATGTCCACCCAGCCATCACCGTTGCGGTTCCAGTTGCGGTACTTGTGGTCGTAGTTGGGCAATTCATAGTAACCCGGGTCGAATACCCGGCTGCCAGGGGTGATCACGCCGCTGTCGAGACCGGCGATGGCCACTTCCGGTTTCACTGTCGAGCCGGGTGCGTACAGGCCGCGTAGCACGCGGTTGAACAATGGGCGGTCGATGGAGTCGCGCAGCGCAGCGTACTGCTTGAAGCTGATGCCCTTGACGAACAGGTTGGGGTCGAAGCTGGGGTTGCTGACCATTGCCAGCACGTCGCCATTGGCCGGGTCCAGCACCACCACCGAGCCGCGGCGGTCGCCCAAGGCCTTTTCAGCGGCCACTTGCAAGTGGGCGTCCAGGGTCAGCACGATGTCCTGCCCCGGCGTCGGGGCCTTGTGGTTGAGCACGCGCATCACCCGGCCCTGGGCGTTGGTCTCGACTTCTTCGTAGCCCACGTGGCCATGCAACTGGCTTTCGTAGAAGTGCTCGATGCCGGTCTTGCCGATCGACTGGGTGCCCCGGTATTCGGTGCTGTCGAGGACCTTGGCTTCTTTCTCGTTGATGCGCCCCACATAGCCCACCGAGTGGGCGAAATGCTCGGCCATCGGGTACTCGCGGATGAACTGCGGCTCCACCTCCAAGCCTGGCAGGCGGAACTGGTTGACCGCCACCAGGGCAATCTGCTCTTCACTCAGGCCGACCATCAGGGTCACCGGCTCGAACGGCTTGCGGCCGCGGCGCAGGTCCTTGTCGAACTGTTTACGGTCATCCTCGCTCAGGCTCAGTACCTGGGTCAGGGTGTCGAGTACCTTGGCCGAGTCGCCGCCAGCGCGCTCCCGGGTCATGGTCAGGTCGAAGCTGGGTTTGTTGTCGGCCAGCACCACGCCGTTGCGGTCATAGATCAGCCCGCGCTCAGGGGCGATGGGCAGCACGTGCACGCGGTTGTTTTCCGACACGGCAGTCTGTTGGTCATGCTGCAGCACCTGCAGCACGTAGAGCCGGCCCACCAGCACGGCACACAGGCTGAACACCAGGGCGGCGCAGGCCAGAAGCCGGCGGTTGACCAGGTGTTTTTCCTTTTCGTGGTCCTTGAGGGGGATTGGTTGCGGCATCAGGGGCTCTTTTTACGGCTTTCGCGTTGGCCGTGCGGGCGCGCGAACGGGCGGGGGATGCTACGCAACACCTCCCGCAGCCTCAAGCCGAGAGCCGACTGGCGGCGGCTGGGTAAGGGGCTGTGCGCCCCGTGATCAGGGCGCTGGCGAGAAACATGAAGATTTGTTCATGGCTGACATCCTCGTGCACGGTGCAGGGGTGTGTTTTTGATCTCTTGTGGATCCATAAATAATCATGTTCGATAATCGAACACGAATTGATGCTTTCCATAAACTTATAACATATTGAAAAATATAAAGAATTATCTAAGTTTGTAAGTTGATAATGGCGTTTTGCCGAGTCACACCCATTGGTGCTGAGATCGCGGTGATTGTTTGTGGATCCATTATCTGGTTGATTAACGCCTGACAACGGCCGGAGCCCTCCGGCCGTATGCGACAACAATTACAAAAAGGGTCCAGTCATGAATGGCTTTCCAAGGGTATGGAACCGTCAGGGTTTCTTGCGCTTTGCCTGCGTGTGCGCATCTGTTCTCTCACCTGTGAACCGGCAGGTGACCCCATGAATACCGACCTCAAGCAACGCCTGGACAACGACCCGATGGGCCGCTTTCAGTGCCTGGCCATTGGTATCTGCATCATCCTCAACATGATCGACGGCTTCGACGTGTTGGTCATGGCCTTCACCGCTGCCTCGGTGTCCGCCGAGTGGGGCTTGAACGGGGCGCAGGTGGGTTTGCTCCTCAGCGCTGGCCTGTTCGGCATGGCGGCCGGGTCGCTGTTCATTGCCCCATGGGCCGACCGCTTTGGCCGCCGCCCTTTGATCCTGCTGTGCCTGGCGCTGTCCGGCCTCGGCATGCTGCTTTCGGCGCTGAGCCAGAGCCCGCTGCAACTGGCACTGCTGCGCGGCCTTACCGGGCTGGGCATCGGCGGCATTCTGGCCAGCAGCAACGTGATTGCCAGTGAGTACGCCAGCAAGCGCTGGCGCGGCCTGGCAGTCAGCCTGCAGTCCACCGGCTATGCCTTGGGCGCAACCTTGGGTGGTTTGCTGGCGGTGTGGCTGCTGGGGCATTGGGGCTGGCGCTCGGTGTTCCTGTTTGGCGGCATTGTCACCGTACTGGTGATCCCGCTGGTGCTGCTGTGGCTACCAGAGTCGCTGGACTTCCTGCTGGCACGTCGGCCTGCCAATGCCCTGGGCCGAATCAACCGCCTGGCGGTACGCCTCGGTCAGCCGGCACTGGCCCAACTCCCAGCATTGACGGTGGCGGCGCAGGGCACGGCCAGTGGCTTCAAACAGCTGCTGACACCGGCCATGCGCCGTACCACGCTGGTGATCTGGTTGCTGTTCTTCCTGGTCATGTTCGGCTTCTACTTCGTCATGAGCTGGACACCAAAACTGTTGGTGGCCGCCGGCCTGTCAGCGCAGCAGGGCATTACCGGCGGGGTGTTGTTGAGCGTTGGCGGCATCCTGGGCGCGGCGCTGATCGGCGGCCTGGCATCTCGCTGGCCACTGACCCGCGTGCTGGCGCTGTTCATGCTCATTACCGCAGCACTGCTGGTGCTGTTCGTGGCCAATGGCGCTTCGGTCAGTGCGGCGTTGGCACTGGGGTTGCTGATCGGGCTGTTTTCCAACGGATGCGTGGCCGGGCTGTACGCTTTGTCACCGGTGGTCTATGACGCCTCCGTGCGTGCCACCGGGGTGGGTTGGGGCATCGGCATCGGCCGCATGGGCGCCATCCTGTCGCCGACCGTGGCCGGCGTGCTGCTCGATGGCGGCTGGCAACCGCTGCACCTGTACGGGGTGTTCGCCAGCGTGTTCGTGCTGGCCGCAGGTTGCCTGCTGTTGTTGCGGCCCGGAGCCAAGCCGACCCAAGACTTGGCTGCCGATGCACTGAGCCATTGAGCACTGCCCGGCCAGGCCGGGCACCTGAATACAGCTTGTCGCCCCGGGCCCATGCCGGCGCGGGGCGATCGGCTGCGCCCAAGAAAAGCGGAGAACAATAATAATGATGCACACCACTTGCACACTGGCCCGTTCGGCGCTGGCGGTTTCGCTGATGCTGGGCCTGGGGCTGCCGGCCTGGGCCGAGGAGGGGGGCTTCTTTGAAGATGCCAAGGCCGGGCTGACACTGCGAAACTACTATTTCAACCGCGATTTCCGTGACCCGGGGGCGGCCAAGAGCAAGGTTGAGGAATGGGCTCAGGGTTTTATCTTCAAGTTCAGCTCAGGCTACACCCCGGGGTTGATCGGTTTCGGCCTGGACGGTATCGCCATGTTCGGCGTGAAGCTGGACAGTGGCCGCAGTACCAGCGGCTCCGAGCTGCTGCCGGTGCATGATGACGGCCTTGCGGCTGACGACTACGGGCGTGCCGGGCTTGCGGCGAAACTGCGCATTTCGGCCACGGAGTTGAAGGTGGGTGAACTGCTACCGGACATTCCGCTGCTGCGCTACGACGATGGTCGCCTGCTGCCGCAAACCTTCCGCGGCGCGATGCTGGATTCGCGGGAGATCGAAGGCTTGAGCCTGCAGGCTGGCCAGTACCGCGAGGTGAGCCTGCGCAACTCGTCCGACATGCAGGACCTGTCTGCCTGGGCTGCGCCGGGGGTGACCTCGGACGGCTTCAACTATGCCGGTGCCGAGTACCGTTTCAATCAGCAGCGCACGCTGATTGGCGCCTGGCATTCGCAACTGGAGGACATCTATCAGCAAAGCTACTTCAACCTGCAGCACAGCCAGCGGGTAGGGGAGTGGACGCTGGGCGCCAACCTTGGCTACTTCATTGACCGGGATGACGGCCAGGCACGCATTGGTGACATCCAGAGCCGCACCGGCTACGCCTTGCTGTCGGCCGCATACAGTGGCCACACGCTGTACCTGGGTTTGCAAAAGGTCAGTGGCGACAGCCCGTGGATGTCGGTGTATGGCAGCAGCGGCCGCACCTTGGGTAACGACATGTTCAACGGCAACTTCAGCAACGCCGACGAGCGCTCGTGGCAAGCGCGTTACGATTACAACTTTGCTGCGCTGGGCGTGCCGGGCCTGCTGGCCATGGTGCGTTACGGTCATGGCGAGAACGCCACCACGGCGGCGGGCAGCAATGGCAAAGAGTGGGAGCGCGACACCGAGGTCAATTACACCTTCCAGAGCGGGGCGTTGAAAAACCTCAACATCCGCCTCAACAACTCGACCAACCGACGCAGCTTCAACAGCGACTTTGACCAGACACGGTTGATCGTCAGTTATCCGCTGACGTTGTAGGAGCGGGTTCATCGAAGCGTCGAGCCGCCGCGAATGCGGTGGCTGCGACGACGGTGAATGGCGGTGGAAATGGGCCGGCAGGTCCGGCCCATTCGCGGGTAAACCCGCTCCTACAAAGGGCGGTGCCGCGCCACCGATGTGTGCACCACCGATCAATGTAGGAGCGGGTTCACCCGCGAATACGGTGGTGGCTGCAACGGTGAATGGCCGGTGGCAATGGGCCGGTAGGTCTGGCCCTTTCGCGGGTAAATCCGCTCCTGCAATCCAGCTAGCCCCAACAGGCCAGCAACAGCTTCTGGCTTGCGCTAAGATGCCCGCTTCTGTCTCTGGATGTCGCCTGGATGAGCAAGCCCGGTCAAATGGTGTTGGTCGCGTTGCGCAAGATGATCGCCTCGGGCGAGCTGGCGGCCGGCGAGCGCTTGATGGAAGTCCCTACCGCCGAGCTGTTCGGCGTTTCACGCATGCCGGTGCGCATGGCGTTCCGCACCCTTGAGCAGGAAGGCCTGTTGGTTCGCTTTGGTGGCCGGGGGTTTCAGGTGCGCTCGGTCAGCGCCGATGACATTGCCGGTGCGGTCGAAGTGCGTGGCGTGCTGGAGGGGTTGGCTGCCCGTCAGGCTGCCGAGCGTGGCTTGTCTGCGCACGCTCGCGCAACGCTGCAACAATGCCTGGTCGATGGCGACCAACTGTTCGACAAGGGCTTCGTGACCGAAGACGACCTGCAGGCCTACCACGACCTTAACATGCGCTTTCACCATGTGATCATCGAAGCCAGCCATAACCCGGCCATTGCCGTCGCCCTGGCGCGCAACGACCACCTGCCATTCGCCTCAGTCACTGCGCTGGCGGTGGACCGCCATGACCTGGCCCGCGAGTACCGGCGCTTCAACTTCGCCCACATGCAGCACCACGCGGTGTTCGACGCCCTGGTCAACCGCCAGGGTGCCCGCGCCGAAGCAATCATGCGCGAGCACGCCAATGCCACCCTGCGTTACGCCGAAACCTTCGGCGGGGCCGCTGCAGACGCGGGCATGCAGGTCATCCTGCCGACTGCGTAAACCCGCTCAGATATCCAGCACCAGCATCGGTGTTTTTGACCGCGAGCAGCAGGGCGTGAACTGATCGTTCTGCGCTTGCTCCTCTTCGGTAAGGAACATATCGCGATGGTCTGGCGTGCCCTGCAGCACGCGGGTCAGGCAGGTGCCACAAATACCTTGCTCGCACGACATGGCGATCTCGATGCCGTTCTGCTCCAGTACCTGCACCACAGTCTGGTCGGCGGGCACCTCGAACACCTGCCCTGTGCTGGCAACCTGCACCGCGAAGCTACCGTCGTTGCTGGCATCCACTGGCGCCGCTGCAAAGTACTCGCGGTGCAGGTTGGCCTCTTGCCAGCCCAGCCCCTTGGCACTGTCCAGTACATGCTGCATGAACCCGCCCGGGCCACACACATACAGGTGCAGATCCTGTTGCGGTGTGCCCAGTACCTGGGCGATATCCAACCGCGTTTCCGGCTGTTCGTCAAAATGCACGAACAGCCGATCAGCAAACGGCGCGCTGCGAATCCGCTCGACAAACGCCGCACGCTCGCTGGAGCGGGCGCAGTAGTGCAGCTCGAAGTCATGGCCGCTGTGGGACAGCTGCTCGGCCATGCACAGGATTGGGGTAATGCCAATGCCCCCGGCAAACAGCAGGCTGCGCTGCGCGCCCTTGGCCAGCGGGAACAGGTTGCGCGGCGCGCCGATACGCAGCCGGGCACCGGCTTGAACCTGCTCGTGCAGGCAGCGTGAGCCGCCTCGCGAAGCCGGATCGTGAAGCACGCCGATCACATAGCGGTGGCGTTCCTCAGGGTGGTTGCACAGCGAATACTGGCGCACCAGCCCGTCGGGCAAATGCACATCGATGTGCGCACCAGCGCTGAACGCCGGCAGCAGGCCGCCATCCGCTGCTGCCAGCTCGAAACTGCAGATGCCCTGCGCTTCATTGTTACGGGATACCACTACGGCATCGATCATGTTGGCGGTTCCTCAGGCAGGCGTGGCGCTGGTGGCGATCAGTTGCGGCTGCGGCGCACGCTCTTTGGCGATGATCCGCTCCAGTACCTTGCGCGACTGCACGCCGCCGGCATCGATGTTCAGCTTCAGCAGGTTGCGCTCGGGGTTGGCCAGCAGGTTTTGCTGCTGGCGCTCAAGCATCTCCAGGTCTTCGCTGAAAATCTTGCCCTGGCCTTCGCGAATGTTGTCGGTCAGCGTTTGATCGTGAGCCGCAAAGTTGCGCGCCATACCCCAGAAGTACCAGATCGAGGTGTCGCTTTCCGGCGTGATGAAGTCGACGACGATGCTCGAAGCCTTGTGCTGTGCGTCGGCGTGGTAGCCGCCCTTGCCGGCGTGTGCCACGCCCACTTCGATCAGCACATGGCTGGGCGGGGTGAAGCGGCAGATTTGCCAGCGGTCCACCGGCACATCGTCGGCCAGGCCATTGCCGCGCAGGGCCATGCGCCAGAAGGGCGGGGCCATGATGTTTGCCATGTGGCGGGCGGTTACTACCTCATCGCCGGTGACGCTGGTGACCGGAGGCGCTTCGTCGATTTCCTTCTGGCCGATGCTGGAGGCATGCACGTAGGTTTCGTGGGTCAGGTCCATCAGGTTGTCGATCATCAGGCGGTAGTCGCAACCGATGTGGAACAGCCCGCCGCCGTAGGCCCACTCATCGTTCACAGCCCATTCCAGGTGCGGGATCAGCGCCGGGTCGGCCTGCGCCTGGTCGCCGGGCCAGACCCAGATGAAGCCATAGCGCTCGACCGCAGCAAAGGTCTTGTTGCAAGGAAAGCCCCGTACCCGCTGGCCTGGCATCGACACGGTCTTGCCATCGCAGCCCATGACCAGACCGTGATAGCCGCACACCAGGTTGCCGTCCTCAACGTAGCCCAGCGACAGTGGCGCACCACGGTGCGGGCAGAAGTCCTCGACGGCCGCTACACGGTTCTCGTGGCCACGGTAGAACACGATCTTTTCCCCGCAGATCTGCCGGCCCAGGGGCTTGGCAGCGATCTCGTCAGGGGTGCAGGCGACGTACCAGGTGTTTTTGGGGTACATAGGGAGGCTCTCCGGGATGATTGTTTTTATTTAATGGATCCATTAGAGCCCTGTCGCACAAGCATGGTCAATAAATATGCCTTTATTTTTATGGGTTTCGTGCGATTATCGGACCGCTATGGATCCATTGGTACGGAGTATGCGCTTTACCTAAGCCAGGGCGTCACCCACTGATGTGGCAGCAGTAGCCCGATTACCTTGGCTTGAAATTTATTTGGGTGAGGTGGGGCTGGCTGCCAGCGACAGGCTGTGCAGCAGCCCCCACTACTCAGGGGTTGACCTGATAGCCGCGCCCCTGCAGGCAACCGCTGTAGGCACTGGCATGGGCCTGGGTTTTCGCCTGGTCCTGGCCGCGGCGATCCTGGCGGCGATCCTGACGCTGGCGCATGCCGCCGACCGCTGCACCGGCGGCGGCCACTTCACCGGCACGGTTCTGCCGGTACTCCTGCTTGGCATCGTCACCCACACGGTCATACAGCTCGTCGTGCCGGTTGCCGCGTACTTGAGCGCCCACTGCACCGGCTGCGGCACCCGCGGCCGCACCGCGTACCCGACCGCCGACATGCGGGTCGCTGGACGTCGCCGTGCTGTTCGCAGCGTTGATGGCGACGGTATTGCAATCGTTGATATCCAGTTGCATCTGCTGGCTGCTCTGGCCCTTGAGCGGCACCACCGATTGCGCCTGGGCTGCGGTTGCCGCACACAGCAGCACCAGCAGGTAACTCCACGTGAACGTACGCATGGCACACCTCCACCGGGCGGAAAGCCCGTCTCACAGGATAGTTCGGCTTTAGCGCTGCAGATGGCAGTTTTGCCCAGATGGTCTAAACCGGATATCAAACATTGTTCCTTCGCATCATGGCCTGCAACCGGGCCGCCGGTGGAGCCGCCATGAGCCCGACCCGCGATCTGATCATCTGCGAATACTGCGACACGGTGTACCACCGTGCGCCGCTGCATAAACACCAGCGCGCCCTGTGCCAGCGTTGTGGCGGGGTGCTGTACCGGCATCGGTCGCTGACGATCGAGCAACGCCTGGCCCTGAGCGTGACCGGCGGCATCCTGCTGGTGTTCGCCAATTATTACCCGGTGATGACCATCGGCATGCAGGGGCTCACCCATTCCGCCACCTTGTGGGACTCGGTGCTGATCCTCAGCCACGGCAGCATCACCTTCATCGCCCTGGTCATGGCACTGTCGATCATCTTTGCGCCAGTGCTGCAGATTGCCGTGCTGTGCTGGGTGCTGAGTTTCGCCCTGGCTGGCCGCCGTGCCCCTGGCTTTGCCCTGTGCATGCGCGGCCTGGAGAGTCTGCGGCCTTGGAGCATGCTGGAGGTTTGCCTGCTGGGGGCCATGGTGGCGGTGATCAAGCTGGCGGGGTTGCTCGATGTGATCCCGGGCATCGGCCTGGTGGCCCTGGCCGCGCTGAGCATGTTGATCATTCATATCGCCGGCAAGGACATCCGCGATTTGTGGGAGCAGGTATGACCACCCCGGCCAACGCTGACGACCTGGGCCTGTGCCTGTGCCATGGCTGTGGCCAGGCCTGCGACCTGAGCAGCGGCGCGCACACCTGCAACCGCTGCGGTGCTGGCATTCACCGGCGCAAGGCCAATGCCATCAGCCGCGGCTGGGCGTTTCTGCTGGCCGCACTGGTTTTCTACATCCCCGCCAACCTGCTACCGGTCATGCGCACCGAAATGCTCGGCAGTGGCAGCGAAAGCACCATCGGCGGTGGTGTGCTGGAGTTCTGGGAGGCCGGCGCCTGGGACATCGCGCTGATCATCTTCATTGCCAGTGTCGGGGTGCCGGCGATCAAGTTCTTTTCCCTCGGCCTGCTGCTGTACACCGCCCAGCGCCGCTCTACCTGGGCGCGCCGGCAGCGCTCGCAGCTGTACCGTTTCGTCGAACTGATCGGCTACTGGTCGATGCTCGATGTGATGGTGGTGGCGCTGGTGGCGGCGTTGGTGCAACTGCGCGGGCTGGGCACCATCGAGCCACGGGTAGGCATCCTGTTTTTCGGCATGGTGGTGGTGCTGACCATGGTTTCTGCGATGAGCTTCGATCCACGCCTGATCTGGGATAGCCATGCCAACGAGGGGAGGCCGCATTGATGGGGCAACAGACTGACAAGCACGAGGGGCCGGGGCAGGCTGAAGTGCGCACCCGGCGCTGGAGCGTGTCGCTGGTGTGGATCGTGCCGATCCTGGCGATCCTGATCGGCGCCTCACTGGTGGTGCGCAACTGGATGCAGCAAGGGCCGGTGATCGCCATCTCCTTCCACAGCGGGGAAGGGTTGGTGGCGCATAAGACCCAGGTCAAGTACCGCAGCGTGGTGATAGGCGAAGTAACCACGGTGGACCTGGCCGACGACAAGAAGAGCGTGGTGGCCAAAGTGCAGCTGTCCAACGACGCCCGCGCGTTCGCCACCGAGGGCGCGCGCTTCTGGGTGGTGCGCCCGCGCATCGGCGTGGGTGGAGTTTCTGGCGTGGATACGCTGCTGTCGGGCAGTTTCATCGGCGCCGACTCGGGTGAGTCGAAAGCCCCGGAAAAGACCTTCGTCGGCCTCGAACTGCCGCCACCGATTACCTATGACGAGAAGGGCAAGCGCTTCGTCCTGACTGCCAGCGACCTGGGCTCGCTGGATGTCGGCTCGTCGATCTACTACCGCAAGATCCCGGTGGGTGAGGTGGTGTCCTTCGCCCTGCAGGACGATGGCAAGGGCGTGGAGATTGGCGTGTTCGTGCAGGCACCCTACGACACCTTCGTCACCGCCGACAGCCGCTTCTGGAATGCCAGTGGCGTCGACATGCAGATTGGCGCCAACGGGCTCAAGGTCGATACCGAATCGTTGTCATCGATATTGGTCGGCGGGCTGGCCTTCGGCTCACCGGATTTTGCCCCGCAAGCCGAACCGGCTGCCGACCAGGCGCGCTTTCAGCTGTTTGCCGATCGCGACACCGCGCTGGCACCACCTAATGGCCAGGCCCAGTACCTGCAATTGCGCTTCGACCAGGCCATGCGCGGGCTGTCGGTGGGCGCGCCGGTCGAGTTCAAAGGGGTGGAGTTTGGCCGGGTCACGTCGATCAAGCTGGATTACGATGCCGACCGGCAGACCTTTCCGGTAGTGGTTGACGCAGTGATCTACCCACAGCGGCTAGGGCCGGTGCACCGCAAGATGCTAGCGGTATTCAAGCACACCGAAGGCGACATGGACGGTGCGCGGCGGTTGATCGGCACCTTCGTCGAACACGGGTTGCGGGCCCAGGCGCGCAGCGGCAACCTGATCACCGGGCAAATGTTCATCTCCCTTGATTTCTACCCGGATGTGCCCAAGGTCACGTTCGACATGGCCGCCAACCCCATCATGATCCCCACGCTGCCCGGCAGCCTGGAGCAGTTGCAGGAACAACTGCAGCGGGTGGTGGAGCGTATTGCCCAGCTGCCGCTGGAAAGCATCGCCGGCAACCTCGACGGCAGCCTGCGCGAGCTGCGTGCCAGCCTCAAACAGTTCAACGGCCAGACCTTGCCAGACGTGAAGGTGGCGCTGGAGGAAGTGCACAAGACCCTGCGTACGGCCAATTCGGCGATCTCCGAAGACTCGCCGCAGCGCGAGCGCATGGGCGAAACCCTGGACGAGCTGGAGCGCATGTCGCGTTCGCTGCGTGACCTTGCCGATTACCTGGGCCGCCACCCCGAGTCGCTGATTCGTGGCCGGCCGAAAGCGGCCGGTGCCGCCGACCTTGAACCCTGAGGAAACAGCCGATGCAACGACTGCGCAATGTGTGTGTGGCCAGCCTGCTGGTGTGGCTCGGGGGCTGCAGCAGTACGCCGAACAACTACCATACGCTGGTGCCGAGCGAGCCGGTGCGCGGCAGTGGCCAGCGCATTCAGGTGACCCGTGTGGTCGTACCGCCCCAGGTCGACCGCCCGCAACTCGTCGTGCGGCAGGGGCCCAGCGGCTTGGCCATCCTTGAGACGGAGTGGTGGGGGGCTAACCTGGTGGATGAGTTTCGCAGCGCCTTGCAGGACCAGTTAGGCGGCCCTGCGGGGGGCGCCAACGCGGCGCTACGGGTGGACGTGCAGCGCTTTGACACGGTGCCGGGGCGCTACGCCACACTCGAGGCAGTGTGGCGCCTGAAGCAGGCGGGGCAGGCCGAACTGACGTGCCGCACCTCGGTGCAAAGCGCGGCGGACAACAGCATCGCCAGCCTGGTGAATGCGCACCAGGCCAACCTGCGCAAGCTGGCCGAGGCGGTACGGGCAAGTGCCAGCCGGGGTAGCTGTTCAGCCTGAGCCCGCCACCGCGTCGCTTTTTTCGCGGGCAACATTCACTGAATTAGCAGGGACACTTGTAGGAGCGGCCTTGCGTCGCGATGGGCTGCGAAGCAGCCCCGGAAATGTATGCATCTGTGCGCAAACCCTGGGGCTGCTGCGCAGCCCATCGCGACGCAAGGCCGCTCCTACAGGTTCTGTGCATGCCTTGAAGGTGATGCAGGCCGGCTGGTGCCATGCATCGTGTTGGATCCTTTCAGGTGGATCGACGAGCCGTCTGGGCGAATGTCCGGGTATCCCTGCGCGAATCTGCTATTCCTAAAAGGACACGCACCGCACCAAGGCCTCTCGATGCTGGTCATCGAAAACCTTTACAAGTCATTCCCCACCCCCCAAGGCCCACTCCCGGTATTGCAGGGCGTCGACCTGCGCCTGCCGCGCAGCAGCAGCCTGGCGCTGATGGGTGAGTCGGGCAGCGGCAAGAGCACCCTGCTGCACCTGGTGGCCGGCCTGGACCGTGCCGACAGCGGCCGCATTCTGATCGACGAAATTCCCCTCGACGGCCGTTCGGAGGCATCGCTGGCCCAGTGGCGGCGGCAGGGGATTGGCCTGGTGTTTCAGCAGTACAACCTCATCAGCAGCCTGGATGTGGGGAGCAACCTGGCATTCCAGGCCAGGCTGGCCGACCGGCACGACCCCGATTGGGTCGCCTACCTGGCCCAACGCCTGGGCCTGGCGGACCTGCTTTCGCGTTACCCGGAACAGCTATCCGGCGGCCAGCAGCAACGCGTCGCCATCGGCCGTGCACTGGCCGGGCGGCCGGCCTGGTTGTTGGCCGACGAACCCACCGGTAGCCTCGATGAAGCCAGTAGCGATGAAGTGTTGAGCCTGTTGCTGCAACTGGTCGCTGAAACCGGCAGCGGTGTGCTGATGGTGACCCACAGCCCGCGGCTGGCGGCGCGCTTGCAGCAGCGATGCTACTTGCACGCCGGTCGCGTGCGGGCCGAGCCGGGCTGATGAGGCTGTTATCGTTGGCCCTGTTGGCGCTGCTCAGCCACTGGTGGCGCCATCGTGTGCAGTGCGTCAGCATCTTCACCGGCCTGTGGCTGGCGACTGCGCTGTGGACGGGTGTGCAGGCGCTTAACAGCCAGGCGCGCAGCGACTATGCCCGGGCCAGTGCAGTACTGGCCGGGCCGCTGCAGGCGCAACTGCTGCCGCGCCAGGGCGAGCGCTTTGACCAGGCGCTGTACGTGCAGCTGCGCAGGCTGGGCTGGGCAGTGTCGCCGGTGCTGGAAGGGCGTTTGCGCCTGCCGGGCGAGCCGGCGCGCAGCGTGCGCCTGATCGGCATCGAGCCGTTAAGCCTGCCGCCGGCCAGCAGCATTGCCGGGGTGCAGCCGCAAGCTTTCGACCTGCAGGCGTTCATCGGGGCGCCCGGGCAAGCCTGGGTTGGGCCTGACACCTTGCGGCAGTTGAAGGTAAACGCCGGGCAGGTGGCATACGACAGCGAGGGGCAGGCGCTGCCGCCGGTGATGCTGCGGCCTGAATTAGCGCCCGGGGTGATGGTGGTCGATATCGGGCATGCGCAGGCGTTGTTGCAGGCTCCCGGGCAGTTGTCGCGATTGCTGGTAGCCGGTAGCCCGGGGCTTCTGCCACCAGGCATTGCGCCATACCTTGAACTGCAACCCCAGCATGACGACGGTGGTTTGCAGCGCCTGACTGACAGCTTCCACCTTAACCTGACTGCCCTCGGCCTGTTGGCGTTCGTTGTCGGCTTGTTCATTGCCCATGCCGCGATCGGTCTGGCGCTGGAGCAGCGGCGGGGGCTGATTCGCAACTTGCGCGCCTGTGGCGTCAGCTTGCAAACCCTGCTGTGGGCTCTGGTGCTGGAACTGGGCCTGTTCGCAGTCATGGGCGGGCTGGCCGGCGTGGCCAGTGGTTATGCCTTGGCTGCAGGGTTGCTGCCCGATGTTGCCGCCAGCCTGCGTGGCCTTTATGGCGCCCAGGTCGCCGGCACGCTGAGCCTGCCCGCGTGGTGGTGGCTGGCCGGGCTGTTGGTGAGTGTGCTCGGTGCATTGCTGGCAGGCCTGAGCAGTGTATTGCGGGCAGCACGGCTACCGCTGCTGGCGCTGGCGCAGCCCCAGGCTTGGCGATTGGCACAGGGGCAGTTGTTGAAACGTCAGGCGGTGGTGGCAGGCTTGTTGCTTTTGCTGGGCGTGGGTTGTGGTGTGCTTGGCAATAGCCTGCCCAGTGCTTTCGCCATGCTGGCCGCGCTGCTGCTGGCGGCGGCGCTGTTGTTGCCGGCCGTGCTCGACCGGGTGCTGGCCTGGCTGGCGCGCCGTTGCCAGCGGCCATTGGCGCAATGGTTTGTCGCTGACAGCCGCCAGCAGCTGCCTGCCCTGAGCCTGGCGCTGATGGCCTTGCTGCTGGCGCTGGCTGCCAGTGTTGGTGTGGGCAGCATGACCGAGGGTTTTCGCAAGACCTTTGTCAGCTGGCTTGACCAGCGTTTGTCCGCCGACCTGTACGTGTCCCCACGCGATACAGACCAGGGCTTACAGATAGCCGAATGGCTTGGTCAGCAACCGGCTGTCGGTGTGGTCCTGCCTGGCTGGCGTGTCGAAATGCAGCTGCAAGGTTGGCCTGTGCAAATCCAGGGCATTGTCGATCACCCGGTCTATCGAACCCGCTGGCCGTTGCTGCAACAACAGCCTCACGCCTGGGAGCAGTTGGCCAGCGGGCGCGCGGTGATGCTCAGCGAGCAGTTGGCCAGGCGACTGAAACTGCAATTGGGCGATAGCTTTGCAATGCCTGCACGTACCTCGCCAGCCCTGACGGTTGTGGCTATCTATGCTGATTACGGCAACCCCAAGGGGCACGTACTGGTCAATGCCCACTGGCTGCGTGAACATTGGCCAGACGCAGCACTGACAGGGTTGAGCGTCGACCTGCTTGCCGAACAGGGGCCGTCCATCAAGGCCGAGTTGCAACAGCGCTACCACCTGGACGACAGCCGCGTGGTCGAGCAGGCACGGTTGAAACGCTGGTCGACCGATGTGTTCAACCGCACGTTCGCCGCCACGGCCGCGCTCAACAGCCTTACCTTGGGCGTGGCCGGCGTGGCGCTGTTCATCAACTTGCTGACGCTGGGCCAGTCCCGGCTGAGCCAGCTGGCACCGCTATGGGCATTGGGTGTACGGCGTGCACGGCTGGCATGGTTGAGCCTTGGCCAGACGCTGATGCTCAGCAGCTTTACCGTGTTGCTGGCGATGCCGTTGGGTGTGCTGCTGGCGTGGTGCCTGGTCGCGGTAGTGAACGTACAAGCATTCGGCTGGCGCTTGCCGCTCTACGTGTTCCCTGCGCAGCTGCTGCAACTGGCCATGTTGGGCTTGCTCACCAGCCTGTTGGCCAGCGCCTGGCCGGTGTGGCAGCTGGCGCGTCGCCAGCCGCGTGAACTGTTGAGGCCGTTTGCCGATGAAGCGTAATGCCTGGCTGTTGCTCTGCGGGTTGCTGTGCGGCTGTGACCAGCCGGCACCGCAAAGCTATGCCGGGCTCGGGCAGCAGGCGGGCGAGTTCAGCCAGGTGACCCGCGAGCATCCGCTGGTGTTTCCACGCGATCATGGCGCCCACAATGGCTTTCGCATCGAGTGGTGGTACGTCACGGCCAACCTCAAGGATGCCCAGGGGCGTGACTGGGGCGCGCAGTGGACACTGTTCCGTTCGGCCTTGCGCCCCGGCCCGGAGACCGGCGGCTGGAACAGCCCGAACCTGTGGATGGGCCACGCGGCGTTGACTGGCCCCGGTGGCCATCAGTCGGCTGAAACCCTGGCGCGTGGTGGCATCGGTCAGGCCGGCGTGCAGGCCCAGCCGTTTCGGGCGTGGATCAATGACTGGTCGCTGCAGGGCAGGGAGGCCATCGACGACCTGCACATGACGGCGGGTGGTGAGGGTTTCCGCTACGACTTGCACCTGCGTAGCGAACGACCGCTGGTGCTGCATGGGGATCAGGGCTACAGCGAAAAGTCTGGCAAGGGGCAAGCTTCGTACTATTACAGCCAGCCGTTCTACCATGTGCGCGGGGAGGTGGAGCGTGGCGGCATGTGCATTGTGGTGACGGGCCAGGCCTGGCTGGATCGGGAGTGGAGCAGCCAGCCATTGGCCGCCGGGCAGACGGGCTGGGACTGGTTCTCGCTGCACCTGGACAGTGGCGCCAGGCTGATGCTGTTCCAGGTGCGTGAGGCGCAAGGGGAGCCGTACCGTGCCGGGACCTGGGTCGGGCCGCAGGGAGAGGTGGTGGCGTTGCAAGGGGCGCAGATCCAGCTGCAGGCACTGGCTTGGACGAGGCTGCAAAACGGCAAGCAGGTGCCGACGCGCTGGCGGGTGCAGGTGCCTGGGCGTGGGGTGGATGTGCAGGTTGAGGCCGTGGAGCCGCAGGCGTGGATGCAGACCCGCTTCCCGTATTGGGAAGGGCCGGTGCGCTTGAGCGGGGGGGCGGGTGGGCGTGGGTATCTGGAGATGACCGGGTATTAGGAACTTACATTTCGGTCGTTACGCGGTCCCTTGTAGGAGCGGCCTTGCGTCGCGATAGGGCCGCGAAGCGGCCCCGGCGATTTTTGCGGCAATGCAAAAATCTTGGGGGCGCTTCGCACCCCTCTCGCGACACAAGGCCGCTCCTACAGGGGGCCGCGGCAGCCTGATCAATCCTTGATTAGCCCGCGCAAAACGGCACGCGCCTCTTCGCTACGCAAGCACTCGATAAACAACCGGCTCTCCCGCGCTACCGTCGCCTCCAGCTCTGCCCGCTGGCTTTCCTTGAGCAAGCGCTTGCTGATCCGCAACGCCGCCTGGGGATACCCTTGCAACTGCCGCGCCAGCGTGCGCGCCGCAGCCAGGCACTGTTCGCCATCTTCGTGCAGCGCATTGGCAAGCCCCCAGGCCACCGCCTGCTCGCCATCAAGCAAGGTGTTGCCCAGCAGCAAGCTGGCAGCACGGGCCTGGCCCAGCAAGCGTGGCAGCAACAGGCTGGAGCCGAACTCCGGGCACACCCCCAAGGGCGCAAACGGCATGCGCAGCTTGGCCGAGCGGCTGACCAGCACCTGGTCGCAGTGCAACAGCAAGGTGGCACCGATGCCGATCGCCGCACCACTGACCGCAGCAAGCAACGGCTTGTCCAGGCTCATGACCACGCGCATCAGGCGGAACACCGGGCTGTCCAGGTCGCTGGGCGGGTTGTCGAGGAAGTCGCGAAGGTCGTTGCCCGCAGTAAAGCACTGCGGGTTGCCGGTGATGAGGATGACCTCGACAGCGGGGTCTTCACTTGCTGCCAGCAGCAGGTCACCCAACTGCTGGTACATGGCGTTGTTCAGCGCATTGAGCTTGTCGGGGCGGTTGAAGGCCAGGGTCAGCAGGCCCTGGTCCAGGTCGCGTGTGATCAGGTCGTTCATGGCAGCCGCTTTTGTTGTTGTGGTTGGCCCGGTCGGGCATGGGTGCTCAGGGTTTATCATGCGGTCCGGCTTGTTGTACAGTCGTTCAGTCCAGCCTGTTACCGCCAGCCCCTGCGAAGAGACCCGCCGATGAATCAGGAAGCCCGCTACCACCGCATGCTGCCGGAACTGCGCAAAGCCAACCTGGTCGAGGCGACTCTGGTGTGCCTCAAGCGCCATGGCTTCCAGGGTGCTTCGATCCGCAAGATCTCGGCCGAGGCCGGGGTTTCGGTCGGGCTGATCAGCCATCACTATGCCGGCAAGGACGAACTGGTGGCCGAAGCCTACATGGCCGTCACCGGCCGGGTGATGGGCCTGCTGCGCGAGGCCATGGCCCAGGCTGCGCCCAATGCGCGCGAGCGGCTGTCGGCGTTCTTCCGTGCGTCGTTTTGCAGCGAGTTGCTCGACCCGCAATTGCTCGACGCCTGGCTGGCGTTCTGGGGCGCGGTGAAAACCGCCGAGGCAATCAACCAGGTGCACGACCACTCTTACGGCGAGTACCGCAACGAACTCTGCCGGCTGCTGGCCAGCCTGGCTGAAGAGGAAGGCTGGGAGGGCTTCAATGCCGACCTGGCGGCCATCAGCCTCAGCGCCTTGCTCGATGGCCTGTGGCTGGAGTCGGGGCTCAACCCCGGCACCTTCACCCCTGAGCAGGGCGTGGTCATCTGCGAAGCCTGGGTCGACGGCCTGCAGGCCGGTGGCCGGCGGCGCTTCAGCCTGCCCGAGGGCTGTTGATCACCCGTTCAGTAACGAGTACGCTGCTGTCGCGAGTGTGTAGAACAACACCAATAAAAAAGAGACAACACGCAATGACGCCTCGGGTATTGATCGTCGATGACGATCCGCTTATTCGTGACTTGCTGCAGGCCTACCTGTCCCAGGAAGGCTACGACGTACACTGCGCCGACACCGCAGAAAAGGCCGAAGCCCTGCTGGGCAGCCAGGACGTTGACCTGGTGCTGCTGGACATCCGCCTGCCCGGCAAGGATGGCCTCACCCTGACCCGCGAACTGCGCGTGCGTTCGGAGGTCGGCATCATCCTCATCACCGGGCGCAACGACGACATCGACCGCATTGTCGGCCTGGAATGCGGCGCCGATGACTACGTGATCAAACCGCTCAACCCCCGCGAGCTGGTGTCCCGCGCCAAGAACCTGATCCGCCGCGTGCGTCATGCCCGCGAAGTACACCCGGCGCCGGCCTGCGCACAATCGCTGAAGCAGTTCGCCGACTGGGCGCTGGACACCGACCGCCGGCGGCTGATTGATGCCAGGGGCGGGCAAACCCTGCTCACCCACGGCGAGTTCCAGTTGCTCAGCGTGTTCTTGCGCAACAGCGGCCACACCCTTAGCCGTGACCAGTTGATGGACCAGATCCGCAACCGCGAATGGGTGCCCAACGACCGCTCCATCGACGTGCTGGTCGGCCGCCTGCGGCGCAAGCTGCATGACGACCCGGCCGAGCCGCAACTGATCATCACCATCCATGGCACCGGCTACCTGTTCACCGCCAGCGTGGCGGCATGACCTGCCGCGCCTGGCTGCTGGCCCTGGCGTTGCTCGCTGCGCAGGCCAGTGCCACAGAGCCGGTGCGCTACTGCGACTACCCGGTGTACCCGCCGATTTCCTGGAGCGACGGCCACCAGGTGCGTGGCGTGGCGCCGACCGTGGTGCGCGAGTTGTTTGCCCGTATGGGCTACCCGGTGCAGACCGTGGTGCTGGGCAACTGGAAGCGCTGCCTGATGGACGCCGCCGCCGGGCGGGTGGACGTGGTGCTGGCCTATAACAGCGACCAGCGCGACCAGCGCATGCGTTTTTCTTCGGTGCCGGTGCTGCGCGAGGAAGTGGCGGTGTTCTACAACCGCCAGCGGCCGGTGCAGTTCCAGCAGCTGGAAGACCTGGCCGGCTACCGCGGTGGCCTGCTGTATGGCGAAAGCTACGGCGCCGAGTTCGACCGTTTTGTCGCCCGTCACCAGAACATCGAGCGGGTGTCTTCCAGCCAGCAGAACTTTGGCAAGTTGATCCGCGGGCGCATCGATTACGTGATCCAGGAGCGGCGCACCGGCCTGCTGTTCATCGAGCACCTGCCCGGCGCGCAGGACATTCGCGCCTTGCCCACCGCGCTCAGCGTGGACTACCTGCGCGTGGCCGTGTCGCGGCAATCGCCCTTGAGCCGGCACATGGCTGAAATCGACGCACAGCTGCAGCGCATGAACCAGGCCGGCGAGATTCAGCGCTGGCTGGAGCAGAGCGAAGTCACCTACCGTGACATGATCAACCTGCCGGCGGATGCCCGATGATCCGCCTGCGCACCGATGGCCTGTTACGCCGGCTGTTGCTGTTCATTCTGCTGTTCAGCCTGTGTTTCACCGTGCTGGCCAGTTCGGTGCAACTGTACTTTGAATACCGCCGCGAGATGCGTGATATCGAGGCGCGCATGGCGTTGATCCGCGCCGGCTACCTGGCCAGCCTGGAGCGCAGCCTGTGGGACCTGGACGAGGCACAGCTGGACGTGCAACTGCGTGGCTTGGTGGACTTTTCCGACGTGGCGCGGGTGCGCCTGGTCAGCGATGATTTCCAGCTGTTGCGCGGCGTGGCCGAGCCCAAGGGGCCGTTGCGCATCGAGCGTTTTCCGCTTGATTACCAGCCTCCGTCAGGGCCGGCCAGGCACCTGGGCGAGCTGGAGGTCAGCATCGACCTGGGTGCGGTGCACCGTCGGCTGTACGCCACCGGCTTGGCCAGCCTGCTGTGGATGGGGGTGTTCCTGTGTGGCCTGGCGGTGGCATTGTCGGGGCTGTTCTACCGCCTGGTCACCCGCCACCTGCAGGTGATGGCCGAGTTCGCCCGCCGTATTGGCGCCGGCCAATGGCAGGAGCCTTTGCGCCTGGGCCGTCGCCCGTCGGCGCGCGCAGATGAAATCGACACGGTGGCCAACGCGCTGGACGACATGCGCCGGGCCATCCTCAGTGATATCGAACGGCGCGAGCGCGACCGCCTGGCGTTGCAGGACAAACGTGATGAACTGCAGGCCATGGTCGAGCGGCGTACCGCCAGCCTGGCCCGGGCCAAGGACGACGCCGAGGCTGCCAACCTGGCCAAGTCGCGCTTTCTGGCAACCATGAGCCATGAGCTGCGCACGCCGCTCAATGGTATCCTCGGCATGGCCGAGTTGCTGCGTGGCGCCCGGCTGCAGGCGGCCGACCGCCAGCGTGTCGAAGCCTTGTACAAGGCTGGCGAGGGGCTACTGGCGATCCTCAACGAAGTGCTGTATTTCGCCCGCCTTGAAGAGGGCGAGAGCCGCGCCGAACGGGTCGGGTTTTCGCTGCGCCAGTTGTGCCAGGAGGTGCTGACGCTGCTTGAACCCATGGCTATGGATAACGGCGACACCTTGCAACTGGTGATCGATGAAACATTGGCCGATTACCAACAGGGTGCCGAGCAGTACCTGCGCCAGGTGCTGAGCAACCTGCTGGCCAATGCCATCAAGTTTACCGAGCACGGCCAGGTGCAGCTCAAAGTGCAGGTGCTGGCCAGCGGCGAAACCGCACAGCGTTTGCGGCTGTCGGTCAGTGACAACGGCATTGGCATCGAACCCGATGTGCAGGCGCGGATCTTCGACCGTTTCGTCCAGGCCAGCGAGGCGGTAGCGCGGCGCTATGGCGGCACTGGCCTGGGCCTGGCGATCTGCAAGCACCTGGTGGAAAAGCTGGGGGGCAGCATCGGCCTGCAGAGCGTGCAAGGGCAGGGCAGCTGTTTCTGGTTCGAACTCGACATGGCGTGTGGGCAACCCGCACCAGCCAGTTCAGTCGCCCCGCTGCCGTTGCCCAGCCTGGATATCCTGGTGGTCGAAGACGTGGCGCTGAACCGCGAGGTGGCAGGGGGCCTGCTGCTGCGCGAGGGCCACCGGGTCAGCTTTGCCGAAGATGCCGGGCAGGCCCTGCAAGCCTGTGCCCTGCAGCGCTTCGACCTGATCCTGCTCGACGTGCACCTGCCGGGCATGAGCGGGGTGGAGTTGTGCCAGCAGTTGCGCGCCACGCCGGGGCCGAACCGCCACAGCCGCATGCTGGCGCTGACGGCCGGCGTGCAGCCGGGGCAAGTGCCGGGTTATCTGGACGCCGGCATGCAGGGGGTGCTCGCCAAACCCTTGCGGTTGGCCAACCTGCGCGAGGCGTTGGCTGAAGTCGCCCCCCGTGAAGTGGCTGGCACTGACGCACACATGGACTGGCCACTGCTGGACACCCACCGCTCGCTGCTGGGTGAGCAGAAGCTGCAGGGCCTGCTGACGGTGCTGCGCCAGTCGCTGAAGCAGCACGCCACGGCGCTGGCCGAGGCACTGCCGGCCCAGGACTTTACCGAAGTACAGCACCTGGCCCATCGCCTGGCCGGCAGTTGTGATTCGCTGGGCTTTTCCGGGCTCGCTGCAGTGTTACGTCGCCTCGAAGACGCGGCCCGGCAACACGACGCACAGGCATTGCAAGCGCTCGACGAGCCGCTGGCCAGCCAGCTGGCGCAGGCCCGTACCATCCTGGAACAGTTGATCCAGAGCTGACGTACAAAAAACTTACGACTTTTTACATCTTCGATCCGTTCGTACAACGGCACCTTACATCCGTTTCCAATAATCCATGGCAACCGCGTCGTACGCGGTCCATGAGGCTTATTGGAGACAACAATAATGACATGCCGTAGCACTCAGCCCCTCTTCTACATCACACCGCGCGGGCTCGCCGCGTGGCCCTGCACCGGCCGCAAGGGCGAGGTGTGCCATGACTGACAACCACGAGAAAATCCAGCTTACCCGTGCCCTGAAAAGCCGGCACATCTTCATGCTGTCGTTGGGTGGGGTGATCGGCACCGGCTTGTTCATGGGCTCGGGCGTGACCATCAACCAGGGTGGGCCGGTGGGTGCGATCCTGGCATACCTCGTGGCTGGCCTGTTGATGTACCTGGTAATGGTCTGCCTGGGCGAGCTGTCGGTGCAGATGCCGGTGTCCGGCTCGTTCCAGGCCCATGCCACCAAGTTCATCGGCCCGGCCACCGGCTTCATGATCGGCTGGGTGTACTGGATGAGCTGGGCTACCACCGTGGGCCTGGAGTTCACTGCTGCCGGCATGCTGATGACCCGCTGGTTCCCGGAGGTGCCGATCTGGTACTGGTCGGCGCTGTTCGTGGTGGTGCTGTTCGGCCTCAATGCCCTGGCCACCCGCGCCTTTGGCGAGGCCGAGTACTGGTTCTCGGGGATCAAGGTGGCGACCATCCTTGGCTTTATCGTCATCGGCCTGCTGGTGATTTTCGGCGCCATTCCGCTAAGCAGCGGCGCACCGGCACCGATGCTGAACAACCTGGTGGGCGAATCGTTGTTCCCGCACGGGCTGTCGGCAGTGTTCGCGGTGATGATGACCGTGGTCTATGCCTTCCAGGGCTGCGAGATCATGGGCGTGGCGGCCGGCGAGACCGAGCACCCGGAAAAGAGCATTCCGCGGGCCGTGCGCAACGTGGTGTTCCGTGTACTGATCTTCTACGTGCTGGCGATTGCCGTGCTGTCGGCCATCGTGCCGTACGAGCAGGCCGGGTTGATGGAAAGCCCGTTCGTGCAAGTGTTCGACATGGTCGGCATCCCGTACGCCGCCGACCTGATGAACTTCGTCATCCTTACCGCCATCCTCTCGGTGGGCAACTCCGGGTTGTATGCCTCCACGCGCATTCTCTGGGCCATGTCCAAGAGTGGCATGGCGCCGAAAAGCCTGTCGCCGCTGAGCAAACGTGGCGTACCGCTGCGCGCGCTGAGCATTACCTTGTGCTTTGCGCTGATCTCGCTGATGACCAGCTTTGTCGCCGCGGACACGCTGTTCATGGTGTTGATGGCGATCAGCGGCATGTCTGGCACGGTGACCTGGATCGTCATTGCGCTGGCGCAGTATCGCTTTCGCAAGGCCTACCTGCGTGACGGCGGGCAGCTGCAGGACTTGAAGTACCGCGCGCCGCTGTACCCGCTGGTGCCGCTGCTGTGCATCACCCTGTGCAGTTCGCTGTTCGTGTTCCTGGCGCTGGATGAGACCCAGCGGCCGTCGTTGTACTGGGGCTTTGGTTTTATTGCGCTGTGCTATGCGGCGTATTACCTGGTCAACCGGCGTCGGCAGGGGGCGTTTGCGCCGAGTGCGCCTGGGGTGTAATCCAGGTGTAGGGCGTTGGATTGCCGGGGCCGCTTTGCGGCCCATCGCGACGCAAGGCCGCTCCTACAGGAGACCGTGTCCGGCTGAATCTGAATGCGTTCCCCCTGTAGGAGCGGCCTTGTGTCGCGAAAGGGGCGCAACGCGCCCCCGGCAATCCCACAGTTGTACAAAGTTGTAACAACCACCTCCCACCTAGCGCTTAATAAATAAAATAAAACCTTTAAAAACAATAAGTTAAATAGATTTTAAACGCTGTTACAGGCCCATTTCCCCCCAATTGCCGCCTTGTTGAACACTCGTTTAGTATCTCCCTCATCAAGCCCTCCCCATAACCACCACAACAACCCGAGGCCCCCCATGACCACCCCGTCGTCGTCACTGTTGAGCAAGGTCGAAGCCGGCGTTGCCTGGATCACCCTCAACCGCCCCGAGCAGCGCAATGCGCTGGATATCCCCACCCTCAAGCAACTGCACGCGCTGCTGGAAACCTGCAACGGTGACCCGGCCGTGCGCGTGGTGGTGTTGACTGGCAGCGGCCGCAGTTTCTGCGCCGGCGCCGACCTGGCCGAGTGGGCCGCAGCCGAAGCCCAGGGCACCCTGGAAAGCTACGGCTGGACCGAAACCGCCCACGCCCTGATGTTGCGACTGCACAGCCTCGACAAGCCGACCATTGCCGCCATCAACGGCACCGCCGTGGGCGGTGGCATGGACCTCAGCCTCTGCTGCGACCTGCGCATCGCGGCCGCGTCGGCACGCTTCAAGGCCGGCTACACCAGCATGGGCTACAGCCCCGATGCCGGCGCCAGCTGGCACCTGCCTCGGCTGATCGGCAGCGAGCAGGCCAAGCGCCTGCTGTTCCTCGACGAACTGTGGGGCGCCGAACGTGCCCTGGCCGCCGGGCTGGTCAGCGAAGTCTGCGCCGACGAGCAACTGCCCGCCGTTGCCGCCGAACTGGCCGGGCGCCTGGCCAACGGCCCGACCTTTGCCTACGCGCAGACCAAGCAACTGATCCGCGACGGCGCCCGGCGCACCCTGGCCGAACAGCTGGAGGCTGAACGCCTGGCCGGCCTGCTGTGCGGCCGTAGCCAGGATGGCGCCGAAGCCTTGCAAGCTTCGATGGAACGCCGCGCACCCCGTTTCACCGGCCAGTAAGCCAATACCCGACCCTCATCAGGACCTTCGCAGATGAATTTCCAACTGACCCAAGAACAAGAAATGTTGGTGGAAGCGGTACGCAGCTTTGTCGCCAAGGAGCTGCTGCCCCACGAGGAAGCGGTGGACCGCGCCGACGCGGTGTCGCCAGAGCTGGCCGCGCAGATCCGCGGCAAGGCTATAGCTGCCGGGTTCTATGCCTTTAACATGCCTGAGGAAGTCGGCGGCGGTGGCCTGGACTACCTGTCCCAGGCGCTGATCGAGCGCGAGCTGTCCAAGGTGTCCTGGGCGCTGCATGTGTTCGTCGCGCGGCCGTCGAAAATCCTCATGGCCTGCAAGGACGAGCAGGTCAACGATTACCTGCTGCCGTGCGTGCAGGGCGAGAAAACCGACTGCTTTGCTCTCACCGAACCCGGTGCCGGCTCGGATGCCAATGCCATCAAGACCCGTGCCGTGCGCCAGGGCGATGACTTTGTCATCAACGGCAGCAAGCATTTCATCAGCCACGCCGGCCATGCCGACTTCGCCATTGTCTTCGCCGTGACCGACACCTACGAGCACAACGGCCGCAAGCGCAATGCGGTCACCGCGTTGCTGGTCGACCGGGGCACCCCGGGCATGACCATTCGCCGTGGCCCCAAGTGCGTGAGCAACCGTGGCTACCACACCTACGAACTGTTCTTCGACGATTGCCGGGTGCCGGCCAGCAAGGTCCTGGGCGAAGTCGGCAAGGGCTGGGAAGTGGCGAATGCCTGGCTCACGGCCGGCCGCGTGATGGTTGCGGCCAACTGCGTGGGCCAGGCCCAGCGTGCGCTTGACCTGTCGCTGCAGTGGGCCGCCGACCGTAAACAGTTCGGCCAGGCCATCGGCAGCTACCAGGGCGTGTCGTTCAAGCTGGCCGACATGGCCACGCAGATTCGTGCCGCAGAAATGCTCACCCTGCACACCGCCTGGAAGATGGACCAAGGCAGCATGACCGACGGCGAGGCCGGTATGGCCAAGCTGTTCGCCAGCGAGACGCTGGGCAAGGTGGCCGATGAAGCCGTGCAGATCTTCGGCGGCATGGGCCTGATGGATGAAGGGCCGGTCGAGCGCATCTGGCGTAACGCACGTATCGAACGCATCTGGGAAGGTACTTCGGAGATCCAGCGACACATCATCGCCCGCGAACTGCTGCGCCCGCTGCTGCGCTGACTGCCAGGAGAACCCCCATGTCGCAATCGATACGTGACAACCTCAAGCGCCTGTTGGCGCCCCGGCACCTGGCCTTCGTGGGCGGGCGCAGCATGGTGCGGGCGCTCAAGCGCTGCGCCGAAGGTGGCTTTGGCGGCGAGCTGTGGCTGGTCAACCCGCAGCACCAAAGCCTCGAGGGTATCCCCTGCGTGGCACGGGTGGCCGACTTGCCCTACGCCCCGGACGCGGTGTTCATTGCCACCAACCGTGAGCTGACCTTGCAGTGCGTTGCCGAGTTTGCCGCACGCGGCGCCGGTGGCGCCATCTGCTACGCCTCGGGCTTTGCCGAAAGCGGCGAGGAAGGCCGCCAGCTGCAGCAGCGCCTGCTCGATGCCGCCGGCACCATGGCCTTGCTCGGCCCCAACTGCTACGGCCTGCTCGACTACCTGCACGGCGCCGCGCTGTGGCCGGTGGCGCACGGCGGCCAGCAGGTGGAACAGGGCGTGGCGATCCTCACCCAGAGCGGCAACTTCGCCTACAACCTGTCGATGTGCGACCGCTCGCTGCCGGTGGCCTATATGGCTTCGGTCGGCAACCAGGCGCAACTGGGCGTGGCCGAACTGATGGACGTGCTGCTCGACGACCCACGGGTGACCGCCATCGGCCTGCACCTGGAAGGCCTGAAGAACGTGCCGGGCTTCGCCCGTGCTGCCAGCAAAGCCTTGCAGCAGGGTACACCGATCATTGCGCTGAAGACCGGTGTGTCGCAGATCGGTGCCGAACTGGCGCTCAGCCACACCAGTTCGCTGTCCGGCTCCGATGCCCTGTACGACAGCTTGTTCCAGCGGCTGGGGGTGATCCGCGTCAGCGGCCCGGTGAGCTTCGTCGAAACCCTCAAAGCTGCCGCCTGTGGGCGCTTGCCGGCAGACGGCGAGCTGATCGCGCTGGCCTGTTCGGGTGGCGATGCCGGCCTGATTGCCGACTATGCCGAGCGTAACCAGTTGAGCTTGCCGAAGCTTGCCCAAACGCAGGTGGCAACGCTGGCCAAAGTGCTGCCGGCCTATGCCAACCTGGTCAACCCACTGGACTTCACCACCGCCATCTGGGGGGATGAAGCAGCCCTGCAACGCATGCTCGACAGCACCCTTGGCGGTGCTGCCGACGCGGCCATGCTGGTGCTGGACTACCCGGCGGAGTTCACTGGCGAGCGCAAGGAGTGTGACCTGCTGCTGGCGCTGTACTGCGATGCGCTCGAGCGCCACGGCAAAATCGGCTTCGTCACCTCGGCCTTCCCCGAGTTGTTGCCTGCCAGCGCGCGCGAGCGCCTGCATGCGCGCGGCATCGCTGCCCTGCAGGGCGTGGAAGACGGCATGGCAGCCTGGGGCCGCATTGTCGCCTACCAGCGCAATCGCTCGCAGCTACTGGAACAGGGCGAGGCTGCACGGGTACCGCTGTGCCCGCAGGCCCTGGCCGGTGAAACCCGCCTGCTGGACGAGTGGCAATCCAAGCAAGCCTTGCGTGCTTTCGGCCTGCCGGTGCCGGCCGGCGTGCTGAGCACGCCCGAGCGCGCCGTTACGGACGCCGCCCAGGTGGGCTACCCGCTGGTGCTCAAGGCCGTCAGTGCGCAGCTGCCACACAAGACCGAAGCTGGCGCGGTGGCGCTGAACCTGCGCGATGCCGCCGCCCTTGAAGCCGCGCTGGTACAGATGCGCCAACGCATCGCCGCCTATGCCCCGCAGGTGCCGTTCGACCAGGTACTGCTGGAGCCGATGGCCGAGCCGCCATTGGCCGAACTGATCGTCGGCATCAAGCGCGAGAACGACTTCGCCCTGGCCCTGGTGATCGGCGCCGGCGGTGTGCTGGTCGAGCTGTTGAAAGACAGCGTCAGCCTGCTGCTGCCCACCACCGACCGCGCCATTCGAGCGGCGCTGCTGAACCTGCGCAGTGCCAGCCTGCTGCAAGGCTTCCGGGGCCGCCCGGCTGCCGACCTCGACGCCTTGGTCGCGGCCATCCGTGCGGTGGCCGACTATGCCTGCGAAAACGCTGGGCAGCTTCTGGAGCTGGATGTGAACCCATTGATGGTCGGTGCCCACGGCACCACCGCGGTCGACGCGCTGATCCGCCTCGGCCAGGCGCAAGGAGAACGACATGAATGACCTGACCCTGACCGCCGGCCAGGCGCTGGTGCGCCTGCTGGCCAACTACGGCGTGGAAACAGTGTTCGGCATCCCCGGGGTGCACACCCTGGAGCTGTACCGTGGCCTGCCGGGCAGCGGCATACGCCATGTGCTGACCCGCCACGAGCAAGGCGCCGGCTTCATGGCCGACGGCTATGCCCGGGTAAGTGGCAAGCCGGGCGTGTGCTTCGTCATTACCGGCCCGGGCGTGACCAACGCCGCCACCGCCATCGGCCAGGCCTACGCCGACTCGGTGCCGATGCTGGTGATTTCCAGCGTCAACCACACCGCCAGCCTGGGCAAGGGCTGGGGCTGCCTGCATGAAACCCAGGACCAGCGCGCCATGACCGCGCCGATCACCGCGTTCTCTGCCGTGGCGTTGCGTGGCGAAGACCTGCCCGAGCTGATCGCCCGGGCCTGGGCGGTGTTCGACAGCGAACGGCCGCGCCCGGTGCATATCTCGGTGCCGCTGGACGTGCTGGCTGCGCCGGTCAGCCGTGACTGGAGCCATGACGTGGTACGCCGCCCCGGTCGTGGCCAGCCGTGCCGCGAAATCCTTGACCAGGCGGCCCTGAAGCTGGCCGCTGCTAAGCGGCCGATGATCATTGCCGGTGGCGGTGCATTGCACGCGGCCGAACAATTGCAGCAACTGAGCACCCGGTTGGCTGCGCCGCTGTTCACCAGCGTGGCCGGCAAAGGCCTTTTGCCGCCGGACGCCCCCCTGAATGCCGGGTCCAGCCTGTGCGTGGAGCCCGGCTGGCAGTTGATCAGCCAGGCTGACGTGGTGCTGGCGGTGGGCACCGAAATGGCCGATACCGACTACTGGCGTGAGCGTTTGCCGCTCAATGGCGAACTGCTGCGCGTGGATATCGACCCGCGCAAGTTCAACGACTTCTACCCCTGTGCCATGGCCCTGCACGGTGACGCCCGGCAAACCCTGGCCGGTCTGCTCGAACACTTGCCGGAACTCAAGCGCGACCCGGCCCAGGCCAGTGAGGCGGTGGCCAACCTGCGCCAGGCCATCCGCAACGGCCATGCATCGTTGCAGGCCACGCACCAGGCGATTCTGGACCGCATTGCCGCGGTACTGCCCAGCGACGCCTTCATCAGCAGCGACATGACCCAACTGGCCTACACCGGCAACTACGCCTTTGCCAGCCAGGCGCCGCGCAGCTGGCTGCACCCGACCGGCTACGGCACACTCGGCTACGGCCTGCCGGCCGGCATCGGTGGCATGCTCGCCACTGACCATCGCCCCGGCCTGGTGCTGGTCGGCGACGGCGGCTTCCTCTACACCGCCCAGGAACTGGCCACGGCAGTCGAGGAACTGGACCGGCCGCTGGTGGTACTGTTGTGGAACAACGACGCCCTCGGCCAGATCCGCGACGACATGCTCGGCCTGGATATCGAGCCGGTCGGCGTGCTGCCGCGCAACCCGGACTTCATCGGCCTGGCCCGCGCCTTTGGCTGCGCGGTGCGCCAGCCGCGTGACCTGGACGGGCTGCAGGCCGACCTGGCCAGCGGTTTCGCCACACCCGGCGTGACCTTCATCGAACTCAAACACACTTGCGTCTGCTAAGTCGCGCATAACCAAAATAACAAGAGAAACCACCATGCCATTTCGCCGCACCCTGCTGGCTGCATCCCTGGCCCTGCTGATCACCGGCCAGGCCCCGCTGTACGCTGCACCACCGCTGTCGATGGACAACGGCACCAACGCCCTGACCGTGCAGAACAGCAACGCCTGGGTCGAAGTCAGTGCCAGCGCCCTGCAACACAACATCCGCACCTTGCAAGCCGAGCTGGGCGGCAAGTCCAGGCTGTGCGCCGTGCTCAAGGCTGACGCCTATGGCCATGGCATCGGCCTGGTGATGCCGTCGATCATCGCCCAGGGCGTGCCCTGCGTGGCGGTGGCCAGTAACGAAGAGGCCCGTGTGGTCCGCGCCAGCGGCTTTACCGGGCAACTGGTGCGGGTTCGCCTGGCCAGCCTCAGCGAGCTGGAGGACGGCTTGCAGTACGACATGGAAGAGCTGGTCGGCAGCGCCGAATTCGCCCGCCAGGTCGATGCCATTGCCGCACGCCATGGCAAGACCCTGCGCATTCACATGGCGCTCAACTCCAGCGGCATGAGCCGTAACGGGGTGGAGATGACCACCTGGTCCGGCCGTGGCGAAGCGCTGCAGATCACCGACCAGAAACACCTCAAGCTGGTCGCGTTGATGACTCACTTCGCCGTGGAGGACAAGGACGATGTGCGCAAGGGCCTGGCGGCGTTCAACGAACAGACCGACTGGCTGATCAAGCACGCCAGGCTCGACCGCAGCAAGCTCACCCTGCACGCGGCCAACTCGTTCGCTACCCTGGAGGTGCAGGAAGCGCGCCTGGACATGGTACGTACCGGTGGCGCGCTGTTCGGTGACACCGTGCCGGCGCGCACCGAATACAAACGTGCCATGCAGTTCAAGTCGCACGTGGCAGCGGTACACAGTTACCCGGCCGGCAACACCGTTGGCTACGACCGCACCTTCACCCTGGCCCGGGACTCGCGGCTGGCCAACATCACCGTCGGCTACTCCGACGGCTACCGCCGGGTCTTTACCAACAAGGGCCATGTGCTGATCAACGGCCACCGCGTGCCGGTGGTGGGCAAGGTCTCGATGAACACGCTGATGGTGGATGTCACCGATTTTCCGGACGTGAAGGGTGGCAACGAAGTGGTGCTGTTCGGCAAGCAGGCCGGGGCTGAAATAACCCAGGCCGAGATGGAAGAAATCAACGACGCGCTGCTCGCCGACCTGTACACCGTGTGGGGCAGCGCCAACCCGAAGATGCTCGTCGACTGAAACCGCCATTGAAGGGAGATAGCCATGCGCTACGCCAAGCTCACCCAACGCATCGCCGGCGACGGGGCTGCTGCCTGGGACATCCACTACCGCGCCCTGGCGCTGCAGGCCGAAGGCAAGGACATCCTGTTGTTGTCGGTGGGTGACCCGGACTTCGATACCCCCACGCCAATCGTCGAGGCGGCCATCGACAGCCTGCGCGCCGGCCACACCCATTACGCCGATGTGCGCGGCAAGCAGGCGCTGCGCCAGGCCATCGCCAACCGCCACCGACTACGCAGCGGCCAAACGGTGAACGCCGAGCAGGTGACGGTACTGGCAGGTGCGCAGTGCGCGCTGTTCTGCGTGGCCCAGTGCGTGCTTGACCCGGGCGATGAAGTGATCGTTGCCGAACCGATGTACGTAACCTACGAGGCCGTGTTCGGTGCCTGTGGCGCCAAGGTGGTGCCGGTGCCGGTCAAGCCCGAGAACGGTTTCCGGGTATGCCCGCGTGACGTTGCCGACCGTATTACCCCGCGCACCCGCGCGCTGGCCCTGAACAGCCCGCACAACCCCTCGGGGGCAAGCCTGCCGCGCGCCACCTGGGAGGCGCTGGCCGAGCTGTGCGTCGCGCATGACCTGTGGCTGATCTCTGACGAGGTGTACAGCGAGCTGCTGTACGACGGTGAGCATGTCAGCCCCGCCAGCCTGCCGGGCATGGCCGAGCGTACCGCCACGCTGAACAGCCTGTCGAAATCGCATGCCATGACCGGTTGGCGGGTGGGCTGGGTGGTTGGCTCGGCCGAGCTGGCCGCGCACCTGGAAAACCTCGCCCTGTGCATGCTGTACGGCTTGCCGGACTTTATCCAGGACGCTGCCGTGGTTGCGCTGGAGCAGCAACTGCCCGAGCTGGAGGCCATGCGCGAGGCCTATCGCCAGCGCCGCGACCGGGTGTGCGAACAGTTGGCGGGTTGCCCGGGGTTGAAGGCGTTGAAGCCTGATGGCGGCATGTTCGTGATGGTCGATATCCGCGAGACCGGCCTTAGCGCCCAGGCCTTCGCCGACCGCCTGCTGGACAGCCAGGGCGTGTCGGTACTGGCCGGTGAGGCGTTCGGCCCCAGTGCCGCCGGGCACATTCGCCTGGGCCTGGTGCTGGGCACTGAGGCCTTGGCCGACGCCTGCCAGCGCATCGCCCGCTGTGCCGCTGAATTGATGCAGGAGCAGGCCAATGCGTGAGTATGCGCGGCTGTACATCGACGGCGCCTGGCAGGTGCCGAGTGGGCAGGGCATGGCCGAGGTGATCGACCCGGCCAGCGAGCTGGTCGTCGGCCGCGTGCCATTGGGTGATGAAACCGATGTCGACCGGGCGGTGCTGGCGGCGCGTCGGGCCTTTGATGGTTGGTCGCGTACGTCGTCCAGCGTGCGTGCGGGGTACATTCGGGCACTGGCCACGCAGCTGAAACACCGCGTGGCCGACATGGCCTCGCTGATCACCGACGAACTGGGCATGCCGGTGCAGTGGTGCCAGGCGGTGCAGGTCGAGGGCCCGATTGCCGGGCTGGCGCAATATGCCGAACTGGCCGGGCTGATGGATGAGGTACGCGAAGTCGGCAACTCGCTGGTGTACCGCGAGGCCATTGGCGTGTGCGCGTTCATCAACCCGTGGAACTACCCGCTGCACCAGCTGATCGGCAAGCTGGCGCCAGCGTTGGCCGCCGGTTGCACGGTGGTGGTCAAGCCCAGCCAGGAAACACCGTTGCACGCGTTCTTGCTGGCCGAGATGATCGAAGCCATCGGGCTGCCGGCAGGGGTGTTCAACCTGGTCAGCGGCCCGGGGGCCAAGGTCGGCGAGGCGTTGGCCCGGCACCCACAGGTGGACATGGTCTCGTTCACCGGCTCGACCGGCGCCGGGGTACGGGTGTCGCAGGCGGCAGCGCCAACGGTGAAGCGTGTGTGCCTGGAGCTGGGCGGCAAGTCGCCGCTGCTGATTACCGCCGACGCCGACCTGCACGCAGCGGTGCGCCACGGCGTGCAGGACGTAATGATCAACTCGGGGCAAACCTGCACGGCGCTGACCCGCATGCTGCTGCCGGCCAGCCGTTATGCCGAGGCGCTGGAAATGGCCGAGGCCGAAACCCGTGCGCTGGTCATGGGCGACCCGCGCGACCCAGGCAGCTTCCTCGGGCCGATGTGTTCCGCCGGGCAGCGGCGCACGGTGCTCGACTACATTCGCCTGGGCCAGGAGGAGGGCGCGCGCTTGTTGTGCGGGGGTGACAGCGGTGGTTTCGAGCGTGGCTTCTACGTGGCGCCGACGTTGTTTGCCGATGTCGACAACCGCATGCGCATTGCCCAGGAGGAAATTTTCGGCCCGGTGCTGTGCCTGATTCCTTATACCGACCAAGCGCAGGCCCTGGCGCTGGCCAATGACTCGCCATTTGGCCTGTCCAGCGCAGTGTGGGCCGGCAGCCGCGAGCAGGGCCTGGCCCTGGCGCGGCAGATACGTGCCGGGCAGTGCTTCATCAACGGTGGCGGCTTCAATTACCAGGCGCCGTTCGGCGGCTACAAGCAGTCGGGCAACGGCCGTGAGTGGGGCGAAGAGGGCCTGGCGGAGTTCGTCGAGATCAAGGCTGTGCAGTGCTGAGTGACAGCGACAAGACAACCTGTTTTGTGTGAGGAGAATGTTTGTGAATGTACTGATCGTCCACGCTCACCCCGAGCCGCAATCGTTCACCGCTGCCCTGCGTGACCAGGCGGTGGAAACCTTCCGCGCCCAGGGCCACCAGGTGCAGGTCAGCGACCTGTACGCCATGGGCTGGAACCCGGTGGCCAGTGCCGATGATTTTACCCAGCGCGAAAACCCCGATTACCTGGTGTATGCCCTGGAGCAGCGCCAGGGGGTCAAGCGTGGTGCCATTGCCGCGGATATCCAGCAGGAGCTGGACAAGCTGTTGTGGGCAGATTTGCTGGTGCTGAACTTCCCGATCTTCTGGTTCTCGGCGCCGGCGATGCTCAAGGGCTGGATCGACCGGGTGCTGGTGTCGGGGGTGTGTTATGGCGGCAAGCGCTTCTACGACCAGGGCGGGTTGGCCGGCAAGAAGGCGCTGGTGACCGTGACCCTGGGCGGGCGCGAGCACATGTTTGGCGAGGGGGCCATTCACGGGCCGCTGGAGGACATGCTGCGGCCGATTTTGCGTGGCACGCTGGCCTATGTTGGCTTTGACGTGCTGGCGCCGTTTGTGGCCTGGCATGTGCCGTATATCAGTGATGAAGCGCGGCAGGGTTTCCTGCAGCAGTATCGGCAGCGCCTGGAGCAGCTCTCCGATGACCAGCCGCTGGTGTTCCCGCAGCTGGCGCAGTTCGATGAGGCGCTTTACCCGCTCCCCTGAGCCGAGCGCGGTCCTGCAGGCTCTCCGCCAGCCTCGGGCTGTACGCGGTCCCTGTAGGAGCGGGTTTATCGAGGCGTCGAACCGCCGCGAACAATCCAGCGCGGTGGATGGCACCGGCTGTGCCGGTGTTCGCGGCTAAAGCCGCTCCTACACAGGGACCGTATCGGCCTTGAGAGCATGCACTGAAAACGACCACCCACACATTCGGGGTATGTCCGCCTTCGGCAAATCCCTCGATAGTGACCCCATCGGCTCGATCCGGAGCATTCACACGATGGAGTTGCCATGCGCAAGGTACTGAAGGTGATCGGTGGTCTGCTGCTGGTGTCAGGCGTCAGCCTGGCCCAGGCAGCAGAGGTGGACAGCAGTAACACGTTGCGGTTGTACAACTGGACCGACTACATCGGTGAAACCACCCTGGCCGACTTCGAGAAGGCCACCGGCATCAAGGTCATCTACGACACCTTCGACGGCTACGAAACGGTGCAGACCAAACTGCTCACCGGCCGCTCCGGTTACGACCTGGTCATGCTCAATGCGTCCCTGGTGCCACCGCTGATCAGCGCCGGGGTGTTTCAGCCGCTGGACAAGCAGCAACTGCCCAGCTGGCACAACCTCGACCAGCAGGTGGTGAACAACCTGCAAGGCTACGACCCCGGCCTGAAATACTCGGCGCCCTACACCTGGGGCAGCTCGGGGGTAACCTACAACGTCGACAAGATCACCGCGCGCATGCCCGATGCGCCAATCGGTTCGCTGGCCATGCTGTTCGACCCGAAAATCGTCTCGCGCTTCGCCGACTGCGGCGTCACGCTGATGGACGCACCCACCGAAGTCATCCCGCTGGCCCTGCAGTACCTGGGCAAGGACCCGCGCAGCGCCTCGCCAGCCGACCTCAAGGCCGCCGTACAACTGCTGCTGGGCATCCGCCCGTACATTCGCAAGTTCGATTCGGTCAACTACCTGACCAGCCTGCCCAACGGCGATGTCTGCCTGGCGCTGACCTGGTCCGGTGACTACGCCACTGCCCAGGCCCGTGCGGTGGAAGCGAAGAAGGACATCAAGCTGTCGTTCTTCATCCCCCAGGAAGGTTCGCTGATCTGGTTCGACAACCTGTACATCCCCAAAGATGCGCCGCACGCGGCCAACGCCCACCGTTTCATCGAATTCCTGCTGCAACCGCAGACCATGGCCAAGGTCACCGATTACATCCACTACGCCAACAGCAACGCTGCCGCCACTGCGCTGGTGCGTGACGAGATCCGCCAGGACCCGGCCATCTACCCCGACGCCTCCACACGCGAACGCCTGTTCGCGCAGAAAACCCAGAGCCCGAAGGACATGCGTGCGATCACCCGGGTCTGGAGCACGGTCAAAACCGGTTTCTGAACACTGCCCAACGATTTCCCCAAGGAGCTGCCCATGGCCACCCCAAGCAAAGCATTCGCGATTGCCCACGACCCGCTGGTGGAAGCCGACAAGGCCCACTACATGCACGGCTACCACGTATTCGACGAGCACCGCGAGCAAGGTGCGCTGAACATCGTTGCCGGCGAGGGCGCCTACATCCGCGATACCCACGGTAACCGCTTCCTCGATGCAGTTGGCGGCATGTGGTGCACCAACATTGGCCTGGGTCGTGAGGAAATGGCCCAGGCCATCGCCGACCAGGTACGCCAGCTGGCCTATTCCAACCCGTTCTCGGACATGGCCAACGACGTTGCCATCGCGCTGTGCCAGAAGCTGGCGCAACTGGCGCCGGGCGACCTCGACCATGTGTTCCTCACCACCGGGGGCTCGACCGCAGTCGATACCGCCTACCGGCTGATCCAGTACTACCAGAACTGCCGCGGCAAGCCGCACAAGAAGCACATCATCGCCCGCTACAATGCCTACCACGGTTCCACCACCCTGACCATGTTGATCGGCAACAAGGCCGCCGACCGGGTGCCGGAGTTCGATTATCACCACGACCTCATCCACCATATCTCCAACCCCAACCCGTACCGCGCGCCGGACGACATGGACGAGGCCGAGTTCCTTGACTTCCTGGTGGCCGAGTTCGAAGACAAGATCCTCTCATTGGGCGCCGACAACGTGGCGGCGTTTTTTGCCGAGCCGATCATGGGCTCGGGCGGGGTGATCATTCCGCCCAAGGGCTACTTCCTGCGCATGTGGCAGCTGTGCCAGACCTACGACATTCTGTTCGTCGCCGACGAAGTAGTGACCTCGTTCGGGCGTTTGGGCACCTTCTTCGCCAGCGAGGAGCTGTTTGGCGTTACCCCGGACATCATCACCACCGCCAAGGGCCTGACTTCGGCCTACCTGCCGTTGGGGGCATGTATTTTCTCCGAACGTATCTGGCAGGTGATTGCCGAGCCGGGCAAGGGCCGCTGCTTCACCCACGGTTTTACCTACAGCGGGCACCCGGTGTGCTGCACGGCGGCGCTTAAGAACATCGAGATCATCGAACGCGAACGCTTGCTCGACCACGTCAAGGACGTTGGCGGCTACCTGGAGCAACGCTTGCACAGTCTGCGCGAGCTGCCGCTGGTGGGCGATGTGCGTTGCATGAAGCTGATGGCCTGCGTCGAGTTCGTTGCCGACAAGGCCAGCAAGGCGCTGTTTGCCGATGAGGTGAACATCGGCGAGCGTATCCACAGCAAGGCCCAGGCCAAAGGGCTGCTGGTGCGGCCGATCATGCACCTGAACGTGATGTCGCCGCCGCTGATCATCACCCATGCGCAGGTGGACGAGATCGTCGATACCCTGCGCCAGTGCATCATCGAAACCGCGCGGGAACTGACCGCGCTTGGCCTGTATCAGGGCCGATGAGCCTGGCGCAAAGGGCTGTGCGCGGGCGTGCCTGGCAGGCTAGACTGCCGGGCATGACCCAGGCCTCTCCCGACACCCCGCTTACCCTGACCGTGGGCGCGCTGCAGCAATGGCACGCGGCGCTGCAGCGCGCGCTGGGGCATAGCGAAACACCCGAGGCGCTGGTGCATGTGGCTGCCGCCATTGGCCAGCTGGTGCAGGTTGAATCGATGATGATCAGCCTGGAGTGCCAAGGGCAGGCGCCGCAGCTGTTGTACCAGCAAGGCATCCCCGAATTGCACCGCGCTGCGGTGTTGGAGCGCTACTTCAGCGCCGGCTACCTGCTTGACCCGTTTTGCCTGGCGGTGCAAAGCGGCCTGGCCGAGGGTTTCTACCACCTGCAGGAAATCGCCCCCGACGACTTCTTCGACAGTGAGTATTACAAGGCCTATTACCTGGGCACCGGTTGCAGTGAAGACAGCTACTACATCGTCGACCTCAGCGCTGGCCGCAAGCTGTCACTGAGCCTGTTCCAGGGTTGTAGCGGCACGCCCCTGAGCGCCGGGCAGGTGGACCTGCTGCGTGCGCTGGAGCCGATGGTGCGCGAGCTGCTGGGGCGCTATGCCCGGCATAACCTGGAGCCGGGAATTGTTTCGGCTGAGAGGGGCAGCTTGCAGGCGGCGTTCGACAGCTTCGGCTGCCAGGTGCTGACCGACCGTGAGCGGGAGGTGGCGCACATGATTCTGCGTGGGCATTCGGTGAAGTCCACTGCGCTGGAGCTGGGTATTTCGCCGGAGACGGTGCGCATGCACCGGAAGAATCTGTATTTGAAGCTGGCGATCAACTCGCAGTCGGAGTTGTTTGCGCGGTTTATCGATTGGTTGCGCGGCGATCACCTGGATTCAGGCTTGCGGTGAACCTGTAGGAGCGGCCTTGCCGGGGCGCCGGACCGGTCGGATGGGGCGCGCAGCGGCCCCGGCAATCTGTGACATGGCAAAAATCCTGGGGCCGCTGCGCGGCCCATCGCGACACAAGGCCGCTCCTACAGGGGCGTGCGCAGCCGGCAGGCTACGAAGTCGCCAGGCGGGCCTCCAGGGCGGCGATATGCGCCTGCAGCCGCTCATGCTCCTGGCGCTCGGCACTGATGTCTTCGAACACGCTGATCAGGTGCTCCGGCTCGCCATTGTCACGACGCTGCAGCGAGGTGCGCGCGCGTACCCAGATGTACTCGCCGCTCTTGTGGCGCACGCGTTTTTCCACCTCGTAACGCTCGGTTTCGCCAGCCAGCATGCGCTGCAGTAATTGCAGGTTCTGCGCCAGGTCGTCAGCGTGGGTGATCTGCTGGAAGGTCATGCCGTACAGCTCATCGGGCCGATAACCCAGCAGTTCGCACAGGCTGTTGTTGACCCTTTGCCAGGTGCCGTCGGGGGCGATGTAGGCGAGGGCGCCCCAGGCCAGTTCGAAGATCGCCCGGAAGCGTTCTTCGCTTTGGCTCAACGCCTGTTGGGCCACCTGGCGTTCGGTGTTGTCCATGCTGATACCGACCATCTTCACCGAGCGCCCGGCGCTGTCGCGCACCACCGTGGCGCGCGAAGAAATCCAGCGTACTTCACCGTCGGGGCGGGTAATGCTGAAGTCGCACTCGCAACCACTGCCGTTGGCCACCGCCTCGGCGTACATCGCCTGCATGTGCTGCACGTCTTCGTTCGGCAGGTGTTTCCAGAAGTCTTCGTTGTGGTGCACCGGCCAGCCATACACCTGCTCGACGTTGGGCGAGTAGGTGACTTCGTCGCTGATCAGGTTCCACTCCCAGGTGACGATGCGCGCGCCTTCCTGGGCCAGCTTCATGCGCGTTTCGCTTTCCATGATTTCGGCGGTCAGGCGCCGGCGCAGGTCGGTCATCGGCAGCTCGACCACCTGCGGTTGCTGGATGTTCTGCAGGGCCTCGTCGCCGTAGCGCAGCCAGATCCAGTTGACCTTGAGAAAGTCGGCCAGCTTGCGCAGGTTGTCGTAGTCGATCTCGCCGCCGCGGGTCCACTTGTGCACCGCGGTGCGCGAAATACCCAGCGCCGTGCCCACGGCTTGCAGCGTCAGCTTGTGGTGCTCGAGCAGTTCCTTGAGGCGGAAGGCGAAGTTGTTTTCCAACATCGGCAGGTGTCCTGATCTGGGCAAGAGCCTGCCAGTATACCCAAGCTGTCAACTTTTGGTTGACGACCCTGAGCTATATGCAAATCCCTGTAGGAGCGGCCTTGCCGGGGCGCCGGACCGGTCGGAAGGGGCGCGCAGCGGCCCCAGAATCTTTGCTTTGGCACAGCAGGGGCCGCTGCGCGGCCCATCGCGACACAAGGCCGCTCCTACAGGGGGCCGCGTCAGTCAGAGGTCGAGCACCAGGCGAGCAGTCCGAGCACGCGAAACGCACAGCATGATGCTCTGCTGCGCCGCCTTTTCGTCATCACTCAGGTACTGGTCGTAATGCTCGGCTTCACCTTCAAGGATGGCCGTCTCGCAGGTACCGCACACGCCTTCGCGGCACAGGCACTCGACCTTCGCGGCCTTGGACTTCTCGATGGCCTGCAGGATGGTCATGCCTTCTTCCACCTGCAGTTCAATACCCGACTGCGCCAGTACCACGGTAAAGGCACTGCCGGTGACTGGGGTGGCGGCAAACTGTTCCCAGTGCACGCGGTGTTCGGCAATGCCGGCTTGGGCGGCGCAGGTGATCACGGCGTCGATCAGCGGCTTGGGGCCGCACACGTACAGGTGCGCTTGCTCATCCAGCCCCGCGCACAGCGCGGCGAGGTCGAGCTTGCGGTCGAGGCTGTCGATGTAGAAACGGGTATTTTCAGCGTGCGGGCCGCTGGCCAACTGGTCCTGGAACGCACCGTGCTCCGGCGCGCGGAAGGCGTAGTGCAGTTCATAGTCGGCGCTGCCGTCTTCCAGCTCATGCAGTTGCGCCAGGAACGGGGTAATGCCGATACCGCCGGCAATCAGCACGTGGCGGCCGGCCGCAGGGTCCAGGGCGAACAGATTGTTGGGCGAGGAGATGGTCAGGCGGGTGCCGACTTCCACCTGCTGGTGCATGAACGCCGAGCCGCCCTTGGACTGCTCTTCGAGGCGCACGCCAATCTGGTAGCTGCGGGTGTCACGCGGGTCGCTCATCAGCGAGTAGGCGTTGCTGAACTGGCTGCCGTCGGCGCCCTGCATCTGCACGATGACGTGGCTACCACCGGTGAAGGCGGGCATCGCCGCGCCGTCTTCGCGGGCCAGGGTAAAGCGCTTGATCAGCGGCGTGGCTTGTTCCACGTCGGTGACGCGGACGCTGAACATTTCATATGGGTTGGCCATGGTTCACCTCGACTGCCTGGGTGCGCGGCAGGCCCTGCCGCGCACCTTTACGTGCCAATAAACGTGGAGCGGTTGCCATCAATCGTCGAGGTGGGCCACGGCGATCAGGTTATGGAAGTGGGCAATGCCGTGTTCGCTCATGCCGCTGCGCTCGCGGTCGGCCATGATCCGGCCCTGGCCACGGTAGCCGCGCGACTTCAGGCCCTTCTGCACGCTCTCGACCAGGCGCAGGTCTTCTGGGCGGAACACTTCGCGGTACCAGTCGATCAGCTTCTGCTGTTCTTCGGTAATGTCCTTGTTGAGAAAGTAGATGTCGTAGTGCTGCAGGGTGGTTTCGGCATCGACCGGGAACTCGTAGATCACGGTCATGAAGTTAGCCCCTGGTGGTACGTTGAACATGGTGCATGGCCAGGCCCAGAAACCGGCGAACGACGGGTCCTTCACGCTTTCATCGAACTTGAACGACTGCTCCGACGGCTTGGCCAGGCCGTATTGCAGGGTCCAGTTGCCATGCATGCTGTGGCTGTACTGGCCAACGTCGACCGAGTCGGAGAAGCCCGGGTGGGCAGGGGCGCAGTGGTAACACTCGAGGTAGTTGTCGACGATCGACTTCCAGTTGGCCGGGGTGTCGCTGACGAAGCGCGCCGCCAGGTGCAGGTCGTCGATGACCGCGCAGGCTTCACGCATGCGCGCTTGCATGCCTGGCAGCTGGTCTTCGACAGAGCCGGCGTCCATGTCCATGTTGATGAAGATGAAGCCGGCGTATTCCTCTACGCGCAGCTGCACCAGGGTGGAGTTTTCCTTGTCGAAGTTGACCACGTTGTCGCAGTTGCGGGCGTGGGCCAGTTCGCCGTCGAGCTTGAAGGTCCAGGCGTGGTACGGGCAGGTGATCACGTTCTTGGCCTTGCCGCTGCCGCTGAGCAGCTGGTGGCCACGGTGCGGGCAGACGTTGTAGAACGCGCGCAGCACGCTGTCACGGCCACGCACGACGATGATGCTTTCGCCAATCACTTCGCGGGTGATGTAGGCGTTGTTATCTGCCACTTCGCTGCGGTGGCCTACGCAGATCCAGCTACGGGCGAAGATGGCTTCCTTCTCATGCTCGAACACCGAAGCCTGGGTGTAAAAGTTGGCGGGTAGGGTGAAGGCCTCTTCGGCGTTCGCACAGAAATCGGCGGGCAGGCGTTTGAAGTCATTCATGACAGGGTCTCACAAGCTCGGTTTATAGTTGTTGGTTAACGCGTATCTGTTGGTTAACAGATCAGGCAAAAAAATTTGCAGCCATCCAACGGGGCTGCCGGGCAGCCCCTTCTACAGTGTCGGTCAGTGCAGGTTGATCAGTGCACCGCAGCGGCGCTGCGGGGTGCGCGCTCGGCGGGCTCCTCGCCAGCCAAGCGTGCCGCTTCTTCCTCGATGACATGGGCAGAAACCTGGCCGTAGTCGGCGAACATCCACTTGAAGAAGCCGTAGATCTTCACCAGCAGAATCACCATGAACGGGATCGCAGTCAGTACCACGGCCGTCTTCATGGTCGACAGCGACGCTTTGGCGAACAGCATGGCCAGCGGTACCAGGGTCAGCACCACGCACCAGAACAGGCGGTGGGTGGGCGTCGGATCGTCGCCTTCGCGCAGGTTGCGGGTGCTGGTGGCAGCTACCGCGTAGGCTGCGGCATCCATGTGCGAGGCACAGAAGATGGCCATGATGAACAGGTACACGCCCAGGAACAGCTGGCCCCATGGCAACGCCAGCAGCAGGTGGGTCACCGCCGATTCACCGCCTTGTTCGGCGAGCATCTTCGGTACATCCACTGCGCCAGTGATGAACTGGTGCATGCTGTAGCTTTCCAGTGCGCCGAAGAAGAACCAGCAACCGAAGCTACCGCCCAGCAGCAGCGCAAGGACCACTTCCTTGATCTGCCGACCACGCGACACGCGGGTCACGAACATGGCCACGCCCGGTGCGTACGACACCCACCACAGCCAGTAGAACACCGTCCAGTTGCGGGTGAAGGCACCGTCCCCGGCCGGGTCGGTGAACAGGCTCATGTGCACGTAGTTCTGCATCATCAGGCCAATCGAGTTGGCGGTGTTGTTGATGGTGAACTGGGTAGGCCCGACCAGCAGGACCACGGCGGCAAATACCAGCGCGCCGATGCACACCATTTTGCTCAGGCGCTGCAGGCCGCCATCGATACCGATGTACGAACTGAGCGAGAACATCACGGCCACGCCACCGATCACCATCAGTTGCACGGTGAAGGTGTCCGGGGTGCCGGTCAGGTCATGCAGGCCACGGGTCAGGGTCGAAGCCGTAAGGGCCAGCGAAACAGTCAATGCACCCATCATGGTCAGCAGGAAGATCAGGTCGACGCTGCGGCCTACCGGGCCGGTAGCCTTGAAGCCGGTCACCGCTTCGACGATCGAGGCCAGGTTCAGGCCGCTCTTCTTGCGCACATGAAAGTGATACGCCATGGCCAGCGAAGCCAGGGCGTAGATCGACCAGGCGCTGATACCCCAGTGGAAGAACGAGTAGCCAATGCTGTACTCCAGCGCCTTGGGGGTAGCGGCGGCAATGTTCAGGCCTGGGGTCTGGTAGTAGTAGGCCCATTCCATCACGCCCCAGTACAGGGTCGACGAACCCATGCCGGCGCAGATGAACATGAACACCCAGGTGGCGGTGGCGTATTCAGGCTTGCCACTGCCCAGGCGGATATTGCCGTACTTGCTGAATGCCAAGTACAGCACGGCCAGGGTGCTGCCGAACACCAGGATCTGCACGCTGGTGCCAAAGGTGCGGGTGGACAGTTCGAACAGCTGGTTTGCAGCGCTTTCAGCCTGGGCGGGGAAGGCTGCAAGGCCGATCACGGTGAGCAGCACGGCAATCAGGCTCACGGTAATCAGGAACACATCAATCTTTTTATTCTTGTGCGACATCATCGTCTCCTGGGACGTTGGCGTACTTGTTATACCCGGCAGGCATCCGGGGTGTTGCAGTACCACTCCTTCCTTGGTTGTTAACTGTTAATTAACAAATATCTAATGGTTAACAGATTTTGCATACAATCCACGCCGCTCGCAAGAGGCAAGGGGCCGATTGTCAGACAGTCCTGACAATCGGCCCCTTGAGCATCAGGCTTCGACCAGCGCGGTGATGGCCTGGCCCACTTGCTGGGTGGACTGCTGGCCACCCATGTCGCGGGTTACGTCACCGGCGGCGATGACCTGCTCGATGGCCTTGAGGATGTCGTCGTGGGCGGCGCGGTAGCGTGGGTCGGCGCCGTCGTTGCCGAGGAAGTCGAGCATCAGCGCACCCGACCAGATCATCGCGATCGGGTTGGCGATGTTCTTGCCGTAGATGTCTGGCGCCGAACCGTGTACCGGTTCGAACAGCGACGGGAACTTGCGCTCGGGGTTGAGGTTGGCCGACGGCGCGATGCCGATGGTGCCGGCGCAGGCCGGGCCGAGGTCGGAGAGGATGTCGCCGAACAGGTTGGAGGCCACCACCACGTCGAAACGGTCCGGTTGCAGCACGAAGCGCGCGCAGAGGATATCGATGTGCTGCTTGTCCCAGCTGATTTCCGGGTAATTGGCCGCCATGGCCGCGGTGCGTTCGTCCCAGTACGGCATGCTCACGGCCATGCCGTTGGACTTGGTCGCCGAGGTAACGTGCTTGCGTTCGCGGGTCTGGGCCACGTCGAAGGCGTACTTGAGGATGCGGTCGACGCCGCGGCGGGTGAACACCGATTCCTGCAGTACGAACTCGTTCTCGGTGCCTTCGAACATGCGTCCACCCAACGACGAGTATTCGCCTTCGGTGTTTTCGCGGATGACCACGAAGTCGATGTCGCCTGGCTCACGGCCGGCCAGCGGGCACGGTACACCTGGGAACAGGCGCACCGGGCGGATGTTCACGTACTGGTCGAAGTCGCGGCGGAACTTGAGCAGCGAGCCCCACAGCGAGATGTGGTCCGGTACCTTGTCTGGCCAGCCGACGGCACCGAAGTACAGGGCGTCGAAGCCTTTGAGCTGTTCGAACCAGTCGTCCGGCATCATCTTGCCGTGGGCCAGGTAGTAATCGCAGCTGGCCCACTCGAAGAACTCGAAGCTGATGTCCAGGCCGTGCTTGCGTGCCGCAGCCTCGACCACGCGAATGCCTTCTGGCAGTACTTCGTTGCCGATGCCATCGCCTGGGATTGCCGCGATTCTGAACGTCTTGCTCATGGGGTGCACTCGTTGTCTAGGGAACAGGTGCTGGCCATGCTATAAGGGCTTGCTCCGGAGATAATCCGGCCGATCATGGATTCTTGGAACACGTTACGTGAACAATCTGCCCAACCTTGAAGACCTCAACATCTTCCTGCAGGTGGCCAAACGCGCCAGCTTTGCGGCCGTGGCCGACGAGCTGGGCATGTCGGCGGCCTACATCAGCAAGCGCATTCGCATGCTGGAGCAAACCCTTGAGGTACGCCTGCTGCACCGCACCACCCGGCGGGTGACGGTGAGCGAGGAGGGCGAGCGGGTGTACCAGTGGGCGCTGCAGATTTTTGATGCGGTGCAGCGCATGGGCGATGACATCAGCGCCCAGCACCGTGAGCCGGCCGGGCAGTTGCGCATTGCCAGCAGCCTGGGCCTGGGCCGACGCTTCGTGGCGCCGGCCCTGTCGGAGCTCGCCGAGCGCTACCCGCGGCTGGACATTCGCCTGGACGTGCACGACCGCCTGGTGGACCTGATTGCCGAAGGTGTCGACCTGGATATCCGCGTGGGTAATGCCATTGCTCCCAACCTGATCGCCAAGCCGCTGGCGCGCAACCGCCGTGTATTGTGCGCCGCGCCGACGTATCTGGCCCGGCGCGGCACGCCCAAAGTGCTGGGCGACCTGGCCAGCCACGATTGCCTGGTGATCAAGGAACGCGACCACCCGTTTGGTGTGTGGCAGTTGATGGGGCCGGACGGTGAAGAGGGGGTGCGCGTGACTGGCGGCTTGTCGACCAACCATGGTGAAGTGGCGCACCAGTGGTGCCTGGACGGGCGCGGAATATTGCTGCGTTCATGGTGGGACGTGCACGACAGCCTGCAGGACGGGCGGCTGGTGCAGGTGCTGGAGGACTATCACCAACCGGCGGATATCTGGGCGGTGTACACCTCGCCGCTGGCCAGCTCGGCCAAGGTGCGGGTGGCGGTGGATTTTTTCCGGCAGTATTTTGCCGAGCGCTACAGCCTGCCGGGGTAGAGGACCTGATGCGTGCTTTGTGTAGGAGCGGCCTTGTGTCGCGATGGGCTGCGAAGCAGCCCCCGGGTTTCAGCGTTATCGCACAAATTGCCGGGGCTGCTTCGCAGCCCATCGCGACACAAGGCCGCTCCTACA